>NZ_CP090004.1:2595000-3195000 GCF_021390175.1 Flagellimonas sp. HMM57
GGTATTATGTTGCAAACAATACCATAATAGAACCAGAAAGAGCAGGGGTCCATTATAATACAACAATTTTACATCCTGCTGATCCGGTCAATCTATATAATAATCAAAGTCAAGTGCCTTCTTATTTTATAAACAACTTGGTAGTGGATCCGGGATATGATTTTGAAGGAGGAAATACTTGGAAACAGAATCAGGAAAGTTATTTCGACTTTAACGAGAAAGTTACAAGAGATAGTTTGTTGACCAATATTTATTCTAATATCATGACAAGGCAGATCGATACCTTGGGTCTAACAGATGTTTTAAACAATGATTTTAGTCCTGCTTCTATGGGCTCAGCTCTTGTTGATGGAGGGTCAAGCCTTACCTCTCAAGGGATTATTTTTGATATAGATAATGCAACAAGACCCGTGGGAAGCCAATTTGATATAGGAGCTTATGAGTTTCAATCCGTACCAATACCATTGCAAACAAGATTGCCTGAAGATTTTGAACTTTTTGATGTGCTTAATGAGAAACCATATCAAACCCTTTTCTATCCAAACCCAACAAACTCAACTTTTCGTTTAGAGAATGAAAACTATCAGGAAGTGCGTATTCAATTAATTACGACCGAAGGTAAAATTGTTCACACTGGAAATTATAGGATTGGTACCTCTTTTAATGTAGAAGAATATCCGGCTGGGTTATATTTCCTAAAAATGATAGCATCGGATAAGACAGAGACACACCGATTAATAATACGATAACCATTAATTAAAAAACTCCCAGAACATAGCTTCCGGGAGTTTTTGTTTTAAAGTACCTTTGGTTTTAGACTCTAGGTAAATCACCATCTCCTTTTAGGGGTAAGTTTGATTTTCCCATTAAATAGGCATCTATGTGGTGTGCAGCCTGTCTTCCTTCTGATATTGCCCAAACTATCAATGATTGTCCTCTTCGTTGATCCCCAGCTACAAAAACCCCAGGAACATTTGTTTTGTAGTCTCTTGCAGATGCATTTATATTCGTTCTGGAATCCATCTCCAATCCCAACTGATTTGCAATGGTAGTTTCAGAACCTGTGAATCCCAATGCCAATAATGCCAAATCGCATTCCCATTCTTTTTCCGAACCTTCAACCTCTTTTAGAATTGGTCTTTCTCCTACTTTTTTCTCCCAGTAAACTTCAGAAGTAAGCAAACCTTTGAGGTTTCCGTTTTCGTCACCAATGAATTTTTTCGTAGAAATACTAAAAATACGTTCTGCTCCTTCCTTATGTGAGGAACTGGTTCGCAAACGCATAGGCCA
The DNA here is from genome assembly GCF_021390175.1 of Flagellimonas sp. HMM57. Lineage (NCBI taxonomy): Bacteria > Pseudomonadati > Bacteroidota > Flavobacteriia > Flavobacteriales > Flavobacteriaceae > Flagellimonas > Flagellimonas sp. HMM57. Next base: position 2,596,291 of record NZ_CP090004.1, read on the forward strand.
AAATGGCCATGGCTGATTTTCAGGTCTGTCCGAAGTAGCTTTGGGCATAATTTCGAAATTTGTAACAGAAACTGCGCCATGTCGAATGGAAGTGCCGATGCAATCAGAGCCGGTATCACCACCGCCAATGACGATTACTTTTTTCCCTGTTGCTATGAGCTCTTCTCCGTTAAATGGTATATTATCGACTCTTCTATTGTTTTGGGGAAGAAAATCCATTGCCTGTACCACTCCTTTTAAATCAGAACCGGGTATGGGAAGCTTTCTTCTTATTGTTGCTCCACCGCAAAGGACAATAGCATCAAAATCATTTTTAAGGTCATCTGCATTGACATCAACACCAACATGAACACCGGTCTTGAATATGATTCCTTCTTGTTTCATGACTTCAAGCCTTCGGTCAATGACGTTTTTTTCCATTTTAAAATCTGGGATACCATACCGTAATAGTCCTCCAATTTTTTCATCACGTTCTAAAACGGTTACTAAATGTCCCGCTCTATTCAATTGTTGGGCAGCTGCTAACCCTGCGGGTCCAGAACCTACAACAACAATTTTTTTATCTGTTCTCTTAGATGGTAATTCCGGTGTTATCCAACCGTTCTTAAATGCAGTCTCAACAATATTCTTCTCTATATTTTCAATGGAAACGGGGTCTTCATTGATGCCCAATACACATGCTTCTTCACACGGAGCAGGGCAAAGTCTACCAGTAAACTCGGGAAAGTTATTGGTAGAATGAAGAATCTTTGTGGCCTTTTCCCATTTACCACTATAGACGGCATCATTAAAATCTGGAATTAGATTTCCTAAGGGACAACCACTATGGCAAAATGGTATACCACAGTCCATACAGCGAGCACCTTGATTTTTTAATTCTTTTTCTTTTAAAGGAACAGTAAATTCCTTGTAATTTTTAATTCTTTCTTTAACAGGAGCATATGCTTCGTCTTTCCTGTCAAACTCCATAAACCCAGTCGTCTTTCCCATGTCTCAAATTATAAAGTTTGTAATTTTTCTTTTTCCAATCGTATTAGTGCTTGACGGTATTCTTCTGGAAATACTTTTATAAATTTTGGTAAGTAGTCTTCCCACTTTTCCAAAATGTCTTGCGCCAATGGACTCAATGTGGCGTTATAATGATTTTCAACAAGTTCCTTTAGCTGAGCTATATCTTGTTCCTCTTCTATAGGCAATAGATTCAATGTTTCTCCATTACAGCGTCTTTTGAACGATTTATCTCTATCCAGTACATAAGCAATACCACCACTCATTCCTGCACCAAAGTTTCTTCCAACTTCTCCTAGAATAACTGCAATACCCCCAGTCATATACTCGCAACCGTGATCACCAATACCTTCTACAACGGCTTTTGCACCTGAGTTCCTTACACAAAAGCGCTCTCCGGCTTTACCATTTATGTAGGCTTCACCAGAGGTTGCTCCGTATAGCGTTACATTACCGGTAATGATGTTTTCTTCAGGTTTTATAGTCGATTTATAAGGAACTTTGATAATTAACTTTGCCCCAGAAAGACCTTTTCCCAAATAATCATTGGTATTTCCATTAACTATCATTGTAAGTCCCTTAGTGGCAAATGCACCAAAACTTTGTCCAGCTGAACCTGTAAAATTTAGTTTTAACGTGTTGTCCGGTAGACCATCGGCACCATAGATTTTTGAAATTTCGTTACTGATTATTGCCCCAACGGCCCTGTCCGTATTGTGAATAGGGAAATCGAGTGATATTTTTTCTTTTCGAAACAATGCGGGGTGTGCCTTTGCGATAATATCAAATTCAATCGAATTTTCAATATGGTGCGTTTGCTGTGTTGTATTATGAAAGGCAGTACCTTCTGGAACATCCACTTGATAAAGTATGGGGCTTAAATCGATACCGGCAGCTTTATAATGTTCTATGGCTTTTTTTCTATCGAGTTTCTGGACTTGGCCTACCATTTCGTTAATGGTCCTAAAGCCAAGTTTAGCCATGATTTCTCGTAATTCCTGAGCCACAAAATACATGTAGTTGACAACGTGCTCTGGTTTACCCTTGAATTTTTTACGGAGTTCTGGGTTTTGGGTGGCAATGCCTACAGGGCATGTATTTAGGTGGCAAACACGCATCATTACACATCCTGATGCAACCAGAGGTGCTGTGGCAAATCCAAATTCCTCGGCACCCAAAAGACATGCAATAGCTACATCTCTACCAGTTTTTAGCTGTCCATCGCATTCAAGTACGATACGGTTTCTTAAATCGTTTAAGACTAGAGTTTGTTGCGCTTCCGCAATTCCCAATTCCCATGGGAGTCCGGCGTGTTTTAAAGAAGTAAGGGGAGATGCTCCGGTACCACCATCAAAGCCAGAAATTAGAATGACATCTGCTTTCGCTTTGGAAACTCCGGCAGCAACGGTACCTACGCCAACTTCGGAAACTAGTTTTACATTGACTCGTGCCTCTCTATTGGCTGATTTCAGATCATATATCAATTGTGATAAATCCTCTATGGAATAAATATCGTGATGCGGCGGTGGGGAAATTAGGCCTACATAAGGGGTAGAATTCCTTGTCTTTGCAATCTCTGGATTTACTTTTGGGCCAGGTAATTGTCCACCTTCTCCTGGCTTTGCGCCTTGTGCCATTTTAATTTGAATCTCTTTGGCATTGGTCAAGTAATTGGAGGTTACCCCAAATCTACCCGAAGCTACCTGTTTGATGGCACTATTTTTCCAATCGCCTGTCTGATTTTTATAGAAACGGGCCGAATCCTCCCCGCCTTCACCTGAATTGCTCTTTCCACCAATCCGGTTCATGGCAATAGCAAGATTTTCGTGGGCTTCCTTACTTATACTTCCGTAAGACATAGCACCCGTTTTAAACCGTTTAACAATCTCGGTCCAGGGTTCTACTTCTTCAATTGGAATTGGATCATAATTGGAAAACTCGAACAGTCCCCTAATGGTCATTAAGTTTTTTGATTGCTTGTTGACCAGTTTAGAGTATTCTTTATAAGTTTCCGGTTCATTGTTTCTAACGGATTTTTGAAGCTTGGCTATACTTACAGGGTTAAACATGTGTTTTTCACCATCTCTTCTCCAACGGTACTCTCCTCCAATTTCTATATCAAGATTTGCTGCTAACTGTTGTTTGTCAAATGCTTTTTTATGCCGTTTGGTTATTTCTTTTTCAATTTCATATAGTCCTATTCCTTGAATACGTGTTGGTGTATTTGGAAAATATTTATCGACGACTTTGGTATTAATACCTATACATTCAAATAATTGGGAACCTCTGTAAGAATTCAATGTTGAAATTCCAATTTTGTTCATCACTTTTAGGATACCTTTCCCAACGGCCTTATTATAATTTTTTATGGCTTCATCAAAAGTGTATTCTGTAATATCATTTTCTTGAATTTGTTGTCCTATGATTTCGTTGACCAAATAAGGATTGATGGCGCTAGCGCCAAAGCCGAACAATAATGCAAAGTGATGTACTTCTCGGGGCTCTGCAGATTCGATAATGATGCTAAGTTTAGAGCGTTTGCCCAACTTGCTCAATCCACTATTAACGAAAGAACAGGCCAAAAGTGCAGGAATCGCAGCCATTTCAGTACTCACCATTCTATCTGATAAGATGATAATGTTAGCTCCTTCGTCAATAGCTTTTGAAGCTTTGTCCAAAATTGATTCCAGAGCGTTCTCCAGACCATTATGACCTTTGGCTACTTCGTATAGTATTGAAATGGATATTACCTTATAATCTGGACTTACATCATAGTTCTTTATTTTATCAAGGTCCTCTTTTGAAATAACCGGGTTTTGAATTTTTAGTTTTCTACAGTTCAGTTCCGTGATGTCGAAAATATTTTGATCACTTCCCAACGTAAGACTAATGTCCGTAATTAGTTCCTCCCTAATTCCATCTAGTGGCGGGTTGGTGACCTGAGCAAATAATTGCTTAAAATAATTGTAAAGCAATTGTGGGCGTTCCGATAAAACAGCGATTGGTGTATCTGATCCCATGGAACCAATAGGTTCCTTGGCATTTTTTGCCATGGGTAAAATAATGGTATTGATATCCTCTAACGTATATCCAAAAGCGGCACGTCTGGTTTCTAAAGGGAATTCCCCGTAAAAAACCGGGCAATCATTGTATGGAATATCCTTTAAGTGAACGAGATTATTTTTCAACCATTTTTTATAGGGATGCTTTTTAGCAACAGATTCTTTTATTTCTTCATCATTTACGATACGGCCTTCTTCCATATTGACCAAGAACATTTTTCCAGGTTCAAGTCTTCCATGGAATTCAATGTCTTCTGGCTCCAACTCGACTACTCCAGTTTCTGAAGACATGATCACGTACCCTTTTTTGGTCACAGAATATCTAGATGGGCGTAACCCGTTCCTGTCCAAAACGGCGCCAATGTAATTTCCATCCGTAAAAGGAATGGATGCTGGACCGTCCCAAGGTTCCATAAGACACGAATTATATTCGTAAAATGCTCGTTTAGATTCGGACATTTCTGTATTTTTTTCCCATGCTTCCGGTACTAACATCATCATCACCTCGGGTAACGAACGTCCTGTCATAAGTAATAATTCTACGACCATGTCCATGCTAGCTGAATCCGACTTTCCTGGAAGTACTATTGGAAGGATTTTTTTTATGTCATCGCCAAACCAATCACTTTTGAGCAATTCTTCTCTGGAGCGCATTCGGGACACATTTCCCCTTAAGGTATTTATTTCCCCGTTATGGCACATGTACCTAAATGGTTGTGCCAAATCCCATGTTGGAAAAGTATTGGTGGAGAATCGCTGATGCACCAAAGCCAAACGCGTAACAACCCTAGGGTCCAAGAGGTCTTCGTAATATCTACTGATGTCCTGTGGGACCAATAATCCTTTGAAGATTATAATTTTTGTAGAAAGGCTAGGTAGGTAAAAGAATTTATTCTGCGAAAGCTTGCTTTTGATGATTGCATGCTCCGTAGTCTTTCTTGCGATGAAGAGCTTAAGGTTGAATTGGAAATCGTCCAGTGCTTCACCTTTACCAATAAAAACTTGTTTTACAAAAGGTTCTGTTTCTGAGGCAATTCTTCCCGGAACGGACCGATTTACAGCGGCATCACGCCAACCTAATAATTGTAGCCCCTGTTTTTTTATATTTTCTTCTAGTTTCGCAATGCAAAAATTTCGTTGATTTTCCTTTTGCGGTAAAAACACATTGCTTACCGCATATTCTCCGGCTTCTGGCAAGCTGAACTTGCATACTTCCGTGAAGAAATCGTGGGGTATATCTATTAGGATTCCCGCACCATCACCTGTCTTACCATCAGAGCTAACTGCCCCTCTATGTTCTAGCTTATCCAGGATTTCGAGTGCCTTATGTATAATGTCATTTGACTTTCTTCCTTTTAGACTACAAATAAAACCTGCGCCGCAATTATCATGTTCAAATTCAGGTAGGTACAAACCTTGTTTTTCTAACGTCATCTTTATGGTATTTTCTCAAAAATATCATTTTAGATGACAATACATCAAGGTTTTGAATATTATTCAGATAAATCAATAGCTTTAGTATAAAAGACTTGAAATATATTTAAAACGAAAATTTAAGCAATGTTAAATTAAGATTATCTCAAAACCAATTTAAACGGATGTCGCTCTATGGAAAATAATGGGGATAATCGATTTTTTTAACCTTTTCAAGTTTTGATACCTTACAAAAAAGAGCGTGCAAGGTGTTAAAAGAATCATAATAAAAACTAAACCCCCAATTTTGGTAGGGGGTTGTTTTTAGGTGTTATTTGAATTTAGCTAGTCTTTTAGAATACTTCGGGAAATAACAATTTTTTGAATTTCGGAAGTTCCCTCATAAATCTGGGTAATTTTTGCATCTCGCATCATTCGTTCTACATGATAGTCTTTTACAAAACCATTGCCACCATGAATCTGAACTGCTTCTACAGCAGTTTCCATAGCAATTTCCGAAGCGTATAGTTTTGCCATGGCACCAGAAAGGGTATAATCATCTCCATTGTCCTTATCGCAAGCCGATTGGTACACTAAATGACGAGCAGCTTGAATTTTAGTGTGAATATCTGCAAGTTTAAAAGCAATAGCTTGGTGATTTGCAATTTCTGTCCCAAATGCTTTTCGCTCTTTTGCATATTTTTTTGAAAGCTCGTAGGCACCTGCAGCTATACCCAAGGCTTGCGCTGCGATTCCAATTCTGCCGCCTGCTAATGTTTTCATGGCAAACTTAAATCCAAAACCATCTTCGCCTATTCTATTTTCTTTAGGTACGCTAACATCATTGAAAATTAAAGAATGGGTATCACTGCCCCGAATCCCCAGCTTATTTTCTTTAGGGCCAATTTCAAAACCTTCCATTCCTTTTTCTACAATAAGTGCATTTATTCCTTTGTGGCCTTTTGCGACATCGGTTTGGGCAATTACTAGATACACTTCTGCAGTACTACCGTTGGTGATCCAGTTTTTAGTACCGTTTAAGATGTAATGGTCACCTTTATCTATTGCTGTGGTCTTTTGGGATGTAGCATCGCTCCCTGCCTCAGGTTCTGATAGGCAAAAGGCTCCTATGATTTCTCCCGAAGCTAATTTGGTTAGATATTTTTGTTTCTGCTCTTCAGTTCCATAGGTTTCCAGCCCCCAGCATACCAAAGAATTGTTGACAGACACAACTACCGAAGCAGAAGCATCTACTTTGGACAATTCTTCCATGACCAAAACATAAGAGAGCGTATCCAATCCACTGCCTCCATATTTCTCGTTCACCATCATGCCCATAAAACCGAGCTCTCCCATCTTCTTAATCTGTTCAGTCGGGAATTTTTGAGCGTCATCCCGTTCTATTACTTCTGGTAATAGTTCATTTTGTGCAAAATCTTTTGCAGCTTGTTGTATCATTAACTGCTCTTCAGAAAGTTTAAATTCCATAAAACTGAGAAATAATTAAAAATAGACTGCAAATATAGCTTTAAGATGGTAATTTTCTGAAAAATACTTCCTGAAAATGAGAATGATTCAATGATTTTGGTTTCTTTTATTCAATGATCTGATACATTTTTTTGCGAATAATTTATAAGATTTAGATTATGAGGGAAATTTCATTTTGAATATCTTTAGCGAAGTGGATTGTACCTAACAATAGAACTAAAGTTTCATATAAATAAACCAACTGAATAATGGAGACCATTCTAATTATCATATTTGTTCTCGGCTACCTTGCCATAACCTTAGAGCATACTTTAAAAATAGATAAGCTAATCCCTGCTTTGGCAATGATGGCTATTTTATGGGCCATGATGGCCTTTGGTATAGATGGTTTTTCCTCATGGTTTGATTCTGCCAAACATGGACTGGTCGAGGGATTTTCAGCATTGGGGCATGAAGATAAAATGCATATTCTGGAAGAGTCATTATTGCATCACCTTGGTAAAACCTCAGAAATCTTGGTTTTTCTTTTAGGGGCCATGACCATTGTGGAAATCATAGATTACTTTGACGGTTTTGCAACTATCAAATCATTTATCAAGACAAGAAGCAAACGAAGAATATTATGGATTTTTGCGTTTTTAGCATTTATTCTTTCGGCCATTATTGATAACCTTACGGCTACTATTGTATTGATATCCATTTTGCAAAAAATTGTTAGGGAGCGAAATGATAGGCTATGGTATGCAGGTTTAATTATAATTGCTGCTAATGCCGGTGGAGCTTGGTCTCCAATTGGTGACGTTACCACGACCATGTTATGGATAGGTGATAAAGTAACCACAGGAAAGCTAATAGGTTATTTATTATTACCTTCTTTACTATGTATGTTGGTACCGACTTTTATAGCATCATTTCTACCAGCTTTCAAAGGAGAAATTGATTTTGATGAGGATAATGGTGGACCTAAATCCAGCTATGGGGCCAAGATGCTGTACTTGGGCCTTAGTGCCATTGTATTTGTTCCAATTTTTAAAACGGTAACACATTTGCCACCATATGTAGGTATGATGCTTTCATTGGCCGTAGTCGCCACTTTTGCTGAAATTTATAGTAATTCGAAAATTACCATCTCATCAGTGGATATTGATAGTGATGCTGGTTCTCACAGCGGTCCTGTACATAGTGCATTGACTAAAATTGAGTTGCCCAGTATATTATTCTTCTTAGGAATTCTTATGGCCGTGGCCGCATTGGAATCTTTGGGACTGTTGTTTAATTTCGCAGATAGCCTAAAACAAGGTATGCCCTTACTAGGAACCGAAATAGCAGGTACACAGATTTCTGACTTAGTGGTCATTCTACTTGGAATAGGCTCCGCAGTAATAGATAATGTTCCTTTAGTAGCGGCAAGTTTGGGGATGTTCTCAGAACCTCAGGATAATCCTTTATGGCATTTTATAGCCTATTCTGCGGGAACCGGTGGAAGTATGTTGATTATTGGTTCTGCCGCTGGAGTTGTGGCCATGGGTATGGAAAAAATAGACTTCTTTTGGTATCTAAAGAAAATAGCTTGGTTGGCTTTTATTGGATTTATCTCAGGAGCTATTTGCTTTATAGTAATGCGATATTTTTTCTAAAAAATACTTTAGGTCAAAAATCTCCGTTATTATTGCAACTTAAATTGGGGATTTTATATGGTTTTTTTTCAAGATTTAGAAGAAGGGGCTGATTTGGGTGCATCCATGTCAGAAGAAAAAACCCTTTCTGTTATTGATTTGATAGTTGATGGAGGAACAGGGAGTATTATAATTATAGCGGTGCTTTTCGTTCTTCTTTTTACGGCACTCTACATTTACTTTGAACGGATTTTTGCTATAAAGGCCGCTTCAAAAATCGATAAAAATTTCATGAACCAGATTCGTGATCATGTCATGAGCGGCAAGCTGGAAGCGGCAAAATTATTGTGTGCCCAGACCGACTCACCTGTGGCACGGTTGACGGAAAAGGGTGTTTCCAGAATTGGGAAACCACTGGATGATATCAACACCGCCATTGAAAACGCAGGAACCCTTGAAGTATACAAGTTGGAAAAAAATGTAAGTGTTTTGGCAACGGTAGCAGGGGCTGCTCCAATGATTGGTTTCTTGGGAACCGTAATTGGTATGATTTTGGCGTTCCATGAAATGGCCAGTAGCGGCGGTCAGGCTGAAATGGGGTCATTGGCCTCTGGTATCTATACGGCGATGACTACAACGGTTGCAGGTTTGGTAGTGGGAATCATAGCTTATATTGGTTACAATCATTTGGTGAACAGAACTGATAAAGTGGTTCACAAAATGGAGGCCAATGCAGTTGAGTTTTTGGATTTATTGAACGAACCTATCTAGGATTTCAAAATGAAATTAAAAGGAAGAAATAAGGTCAGTCCAGAGTTTAGCATGTCTTCAATGACGGATATCGTGTTCTTGTTGTTGGTGTTTTTCATGCTTACTTCCAATGCGCCCAATGCTTTGGATTTATTATTGCCAAAAGCTAAGGGTAAATCTACAAACACACAGAATGTATCGGTTACCATAAACAAGAATCTGGAATATTTTGTGAATAACGAGAGAATAAACGAGGAATACATAGAAATTGAACTAAAAAAGGCACTTGAAGGTCAAGAAAAGCCAACAATCATTCTAAGGGCAGAAGAAAGCGTAGCGATTAAAGAAGCTGTAAACGTTATGGACATTGCCAATAGAAATAGTTACAAGGTTATCTTGGCTGTGCGGCCAAAATAATGTCATTTTTAGATACGAGACACAAGAAAAAATCATTCACGCTTACAACTTTTCTTTTAAGCGTACTGTTGCTATTGCTTTTTTATATAGGGTTAACGTATATGGACCCTCCTATTGAAAACGGTATTGCGATAAACTTTGGCACCATGGACTTTGGTATTGGCGAAGTACAGCCTAAGGAAAAAGTCCGTTCAGAGCCACAAGAAGAACAGGTAAAACCAGCCGAAGAAATTCCGGAACAAGTAGAGGAGCAGGAAGCCGCCGAAAACAAACCTGTGGAAGAAGTTTTGACGAATGAATCTGAGGAAACCATAAAAATCAATCAGCAGAAGGAAACGAAACGAAAAGCTGATGAAGCTGCAAAAAAGGCAAAAGCAGAAGCCGATCGCATAGCACGAGAAAAAAAACAGGCAGAAGAACAGAAAAGGCAAGAACAAGAGGCGAAGAAAAAAAGCCTTGATGCTCTAATAGGAGGCATTGGAAAATCTGATGGCACGACCACAGGAAGCGAAGGCGATGACAATAGGGCAGGTGACAAAGGGCAGCCAGATGGTGACCCATATGCTACTAGTTATTACGGTAGTCCAGGCAGTGGAAGCGGAACAGGTGGTTATGGATTGAATGGTCGTTCATTGGTCACTCAAGGAAAAGTACAGCAACAATGCAACGAAGAAGGTCGTGTAGTTGTTAGAATTGTTGTTGATCGTAATGGAAGCGTCATAAAGGCTACTCCAGGGGTTAAAGGCACTACTAATAATGCTCCGTGTTTATTAAAGCCAGCGAAAGAGACTGCTGAGAAACATAAATGGAACCTTGACTCGAATGCTCCTTCACAACAAATAGGCTTTGTGGTCGTCAATTTTAAGCTAGGTCAATAGCCCCATGACTTATAAAGAAACGTTGAGCTGGATGTTCCAGCAACTCCCAATGTACCAACAAAAAGGAGCTGTTGCCTATAAGGACAAGTTGGATAATATTCTTTTTTTTACAGAATTACTGGGAAATCCCGAAAAGAAATTTAAGAGTATACATGTGGCAGGCACCAATGGGAAAGGGTCCAGCAGTCATATGCTCGCCTCGGTTCTGCAGGAAGCAGGCTATAAAGTAGGACTATACACTTCTCCACATCTCAAAGACTTCAGGGAGCGGATTAAAATTAACGGGAAAAAAGTAAGCGAAGACTACGTAAAGGATTTTATAAAAACCCATGAACCTTTCTTAAAAGAAAATAAGCTTTCTTTTTTTGAAATGACCGTAGGTATGGCCTTTAGCTACTTTGCGGAGGAAAAGGTTGATATCGCCGTTGTTGAAGTTGGTTTGGGAGGAAGATTGGATTCTACGAATATTATAGTTCCTGAAGTTTCGCTCATCACGAACATAGGGCTGGACCATATTCAGATTTTGGGTGATACTTTACAGAAAATCGCTTTGGAAAAAGCAGGAATCATAAAGAAAGGAGTTCCAGTAATTATTAGTGAAAAACAACCCGAAACAGAGGGTATCTTTAAGCTTATTGCGGCCCAAAAGAATGCTGAGATAACTTTCGCAGAGGAAATGGATACAAAAAACTACGAAACAGACTTGCTTGGAAGTTATCAGAAAAAAAATAGTAAGGGTGTAGTTGCCGTATTAAAAGAATTAAAGGAATTTAAAATTAAGGAAAAGCATATAAGGAAAGGATTGAGGAATGTTGTCGAAAATACCGGGTTATTGGGTAGATGGCAGGTTTTGGGCGAGCATCCTAAAACTATATGCGATACCGCCCATAATAAGGAAGGACTGGGATTGGTGCTAGAACAAATCAATAAACTTGAATTTTCACAAGTACATTTTGTACTGGGCTTTGTAAATGATAAGAATCTAGATACTGTACTCTCACTTTTTCCAAAAAACGCAAAATATTATTTTGTACGACCCAACATACCTAGGGGCTTGGAAGCAAAAGCATTAAAAGCTGCTGCTGCTAAATTTTATTTAGAAGGAGAAACGTTTAAATTGGTTGGAAAAGCATTGGAAAAGGCCAAAAAAAATGCAAAACCTGATGATTTAGTGTATGTGGGAGGAAGCACATTCGTAGTTGCAGAAGTGGTTTAGATATTTTATGTTTTTTCTTTTTGGTAAACGAAAAATGATGCTATATTTGCACTCCCGTTTGGGAAAATGAAATAGGGCGCTTAGCTCAGTTGGTTCAGAGCACCTCGTTTACACCGAGGGGGTCGGGGGTTCGAATCCCTCAGCGCCCACCAAGATTAAAGCCTTCGATAAAATCGAAGGCTTTTTTATTTAATGCTGTTTTATCGTAAACCCATTTTTCTGTTTTATCAAGTAATAAACATCGAAGTGATGTCCTTTTTCAAACACTAATGTTTGGTTCTTTCCTTTTTGAACTACGAGTACATATTTTGTTTGAAATCAGAAATTTCATTTTTCAATTTCTTGTTGGCTTTTTCCAACAATTCATTTTGGTGTTTCATAATACTCAATAAATCGTGTATTGCATTAAGGTTTTCCAATTGTGCATAAACAACTTGTTCAAGTTCTGCTTTTGTGTAACGAATGCTCATAATTATGTTATCAAATTCTATTAAAAAACTTTAAAGGTCTATTTGTCTCCCTTAAAAGCATTTCAAAGTTATATAAAAGTTTTTAAATCTCCTAAAAAAGCATATTTTAATACTTAAAACATTTGTTTTTCTTGATTATTTTTACTGTTGAATCATAGCATTTACTATGGGTAAACCAGTTTATAATAGAATTAAAGCAGTTCTAGCTGAAAATGGAAAAACCAATAATTGGCTGGCGGATGAATTGGATATGAATACAAATACTATTTCAAAATGGTGTAGAAATGATATGCAGCCAAGAATTGAAAACTTGTTTCAAGTAGCTAATGTTTTAGGCGTAGATGTGAGGGAATTACTTGTTTCAACAAAGAATTAAAGTGTTTTGGCTGATTTAAGCTATAAAGAAAAATTAATAATTGAAAGACTATTTGATATGAGGTCTGGATATGTTATGGATTTTTCGAATAGAACATTTCAAGAATTTATTTATGATAGTTTAAAAATTGATATCTACGATTCCAAATATGATTATGAAAGTGGTTCAAAAGCAAACAGATTAAGGGCATTCTTCAAAGAAGAATCAAATCATCGTGTTTCATTGCTTTTAAGCGATTTGTTGGATTACTGGTTAACAAAAGCTCAAATAGGAGAATATGGATTTGAAATTTCTAATGAAAACTTGCATGAAAAATGTTTGAAAATTACTGAAAGACTTAAAAAAGAAATTATTGTAGAAGAGATTGAAGCTATTAAAGAGTTTGATTACGACAGAGATTTTACTCTACTTGCAAAGTCTATAAAAGAAAGTATTGAGAAAAACGAACCTGAAACAGCTTTGGATAGATTGCATACCTATTTGATGAAGTTAATACGTCAATTATGTGAAAATCACACAATAGAAATTAAGAAAGACGAACCCTTGAATTCATTGTTTGGGAAGTATGTAAAGTATGTTGTATCAAAAGGTGAAATTGAATCGCAAATGGCTGAAAGAATCTTAAAATATTCTATTCACGTTTTAGAAGCGTTTAATGATATTCGAAATAATAGAAGTTTTGCACACGATAACCCAATTTTGAATTATTCAGAAAGTATTTTGATTTTTAATAATGTAACAAATACAATAAAGTTCGTAGAATCAATTGAAAAAGAGATGGAAAGGAAGAACAAACGAGAAGAAGAAAAACGTAAGATGGAAGGAGCTGATTGGGATGACTTGCCTTTTTAAAAATATTGATAACCCTATCGAGTTACCAACATTTTAGTAATCATAATAATAAAGGACACTATTTTCAGTCGGTTTCAATCGATGTCTAAACCTCAATTTTATAAAGAATAGGATTAAATGCTTTAGCAGCTACGACTACTTTGTCCCCAACATGCAACTGTTGGATTTCCGAATCTTGTAAAATCACTTTTACCACGCTGTTTTGTATAAGCACTGTAGCAATGTAGACTATTTCCTGCTGTTCTATTTTAAGAATCTCACCAGTGAACTTAAATTTTCCACTAACACTTCGGTTTATAAACAATTCGTCTGGATTTCCCTGACGTACGACACTTCCCTTCTCCAAAAAAATAACATGATCGGATAGCTTGATGATTTCACCAATATCATGACTTATAAGCAGGGTGGTAAGATTAAATTCGCGATGAACCCTTAGAATATAGTCCTGTAGTTTTAGCCGGATTTTGATATCCAATGCGGCCAATGGTTCATCCAGCAACAAAATATCTGGATTTTCCGCTAAAGCTCTGGCCAAAGCGACCCTTTGTTTTTGTCCGCCGGACAAGGTTTCAGGTTTTCTATGTTGTAACGTTCCAAGTTCTATCATTTCAATTAAGCCTGCTAACTTTTTCCTATCCTCGCCCTTGGCCAAGGCAAATTCAAGATTTTCAAGTACGGTCATATTTGGAAATAGGGCATAATCTTGAAAAACAAAGCCTATGTTTCTTTTCTGCGGTGGTAGATAGATTTTTTTATCGGAATCGAACCATGTTTTTCCGTTTACAATAATTTTACCACGATCGGGCCTCATTAATCCCGATAATAATCGCAGTGTAGAGGTTTTCCCAGCGCCCGATTCTCCGTACAACGTAATTAATTTCCCCTTCTCTAGGGTGAGATTGAGTCCAAGGTGCATTTCCCCATCGGCAGCCAGTAATTTTTTGTCAATATCCAATACGATCATCTCCCTAGCTTTTTCAGGTGTTTTCCATTAACCAGATAAACCGCCAGCAATATAAAGAAGGTTATCGCAAACAGAATCATGGAATAAAAATTGGCCGCCCCATAATTCAATGCTTCTACTTCGTCATAAATTGCAATGGAAGCCACTTTTGTCCTTCCGGGAATATTACCCCCGATCATGAGCACAACGCCAAACTCTCCAACTGTATGGGCAAAAGAAAGTATGATGCCCGTTAATAACGAGGGTTTAATATTTGGGAGTTGAACTCTGAACAACGTTGTTAATTTTGATTTTCCCATTACATAAGCCGCTTCTTTAATTGAGACTGGGAGACTGGCCAGGCCAGATTGAACAGGGTGCACCATAAAGGGTAAGCTGTACAGTATTGAAGCAATGACAAGTCCTGGAAATGAAAAAACCAGTTTAATTCCCAACCATTCATTGATCCATTCGCCAAAAGCGTTATTTGGACTAAAGGCCATTAAAAAATAAAACCCCAAAACGGTTGGCGGTAGTACAAGTGGCATACTTACCAAAGTCTCTATAATAGGTTTGACCTTTGATTTGGAGTTGGCGAGCCATGCCGATAAAGGAACAGATATCACCAATAAAACTATAGTGGTCACTGCTGCTAGCTCAAAGGTCAGTATTAATGGGCTCCAATCAATCATTCTGAAAGCATGATTTCGTTCAACTTGACCATGGCGATAACTTCGTCTTCTTTTTTTAAACCTAATTGGTTACTGGAATCCGTGCCGATTATAGCTGTTAGCTTTCCAGCAAGGGAATTGATGGTAACTTTTGTCAATAGCTCCCCTCTTTCAATTTCCATAATGATACCCTGTATTCTGTTCTGCAGACTAATGAGATGGTTTTCGTTGCTTCCTAAAACAACTTCGGTCTCTTTAAAAAGTATTTT
The DNA here is from genome assembly GCF_021390175.1 of Flagellimonas sp. HMM57. Lineage (NCBI taxonomy): Bacteria > Pseudomonadati > Bacteroidota > Flavobacteriia > Flavobacteriales > Flavobacteriaceae > Flagellimonas > Flagellimonas sp. HMM57. The sequence continues at coordinate 2,611,720 of NZ_CP090004.1, forward strand.
TACAGGTTTGCCCATTTGAAGGTAAGAAGCAGTTTCCGGAGTTTCTATAACGATGCTTTGTATTGTAACTTTTTTGGGCAAACCTATTGTAACCAACGACAGGCTTCCGTGCACTTTTATATCGGTTATATGTCCAGCTAAACTATTCATCTACCGAATATCCGAAGTTTTTCAAAATTTCCTTTGCTTTCTTGCTGAATAAGAAATCATAAAACTTTTTGGCTGAATTTGAATTCGCTTTTTTATGGGTTATTAGAACCACGCTCTGCGCTATTGGTTCATAAAGATGATTGTCCAGCTCGATCCAAGTACCCTTTTCCTTTAACTCTGGTGCCAAAACTACGGAAATGGAAGTGAATCCCAATTCTGCCGAGCCCGATAGTATAAACTGGTTTGTTTGCGATATACTTTCTCCATATACCAGTTTATCTTCAATTTTATCCAAAAGCTTATAATAGTTCAATACCGATGTTGCAGCTTTGCCATAAGGCGCAATTTTAGGATTTGCAATGGCAATGTGCTCAATACTGTTATCACTTAAAATTGATATAGAGGGTACTGTATGTTTCTTCAGTGTCCATAGTACCAACTTTCCATAGGCATACGTTTTAGGAGGATTTGTAGTTAGTCCGCTGTTAAAAAGGTCATTTGGGTATTTTGTATCCGCAGAAATGAATACATCATATGGTGCCCCTTCTTTTATTTGTGCCGTTAAGGTCCCGGAGGAGCTAATTACCAAATCACATTGAATACCTGTTTCTTTCGTAAAAACCTTGGCAAGATCTTCTATGGCATAGCGCATATTTGCTGCGGTCGCAATGGTAATTTTTTCACTTGTACCGTGATTATTGCACCCCAACAGCATCCAAAGGAACAACCCTAGAACAAAATATAGTAAAGAGCTGGGAAATCTCATTTCTTTTTATAGGTACACTTAGGATTATAATATCAGTCTTACATATGAACTTCTAATTTACATCTTTGTACGCTTATCTCTTTTATGGTAAGCTATATTATTGGATTTATAAACAAATAGGTAAAGCTACCCGATTATTCTTTCCGTAAACCCTTATCGGAAACAACCCCTGTTGCACCCCAAAACAATTTTTTTGTCACTGCAATTGTAAAGGTAAGGCGGTGAGATGCCTTGCTACCATATAACTAAAAACTTTCCATTAAGTTTTGTTTTCGTACTAGGGAGTATTATTTGAATTAGCTGTCAAACACGTTCTCCCGCCTTCCTTTCTCAGTTGCGCTAACTCATTTAATTACTAACAAAACTTTTAACTCTATGAAAGTAAAAAAGCTATTGGGGATGCTCGTGGTCATGTTGTTTTTTATGACATCCGCACAATCTCAAGAAAAAACAATTACAGGTACGATAACCGATCAGACGGGAGTACCACTGCCTGGTGTCAATATTGTTGTTCAGGGAACGTCCAACGGCACGCAGTCAGATTTTGATGGTTTTTACACCATTAATGCCGATGTAGGACAAATTTTGGTCTATACCTACTTGGGACAAAGAACAATTCAACGCACCATAGGCAGTCAAAATACGATTGATATCCAAATGGAAGAAGATGCCTCCCAGTTGGAAGAAGTCGTGGTAATCGGTTATGGTAATCAAGAAGAAAGAAAAATAATCCAGAATCTTGGTATTGTAAAAGAAGAGGCCATTGAAAATCTTCAAGTGGTTTCTGCCGATCAATTATTACAAGGGCAAAGCGCAGGTACACAAATTGTAAATGCTTCCGGGGTTTTGGGGTCTGCTGCTGTTATTCGGGTGCGAGGTGTCAACTCTATAAACTCAGGGAGTCAGCCTTTGATCGTTATTGATGGGGTTCCGGTTACAGATACCGAAGGCAATACCTTGAATAGGGGTGGTAATACGGATATCAATCCACTTTCCTATGTGAATCCAAATGATATAGAATCGTTAACGGTATTAAAAGATGCTGGAGCGACTTCAATTTATGGGTCTAGGGGTGCTAATGGGGTTATCTTGATCACAACAAAAAAAGGTAGACGTAATTCCAAGGCACAATTAACATTGGATGTGAGTACACAATTCACAGAATCAACCGATGTGCCAGATATTCTGAGTGCGGATGAGTTCAGACAATGGAAATCCGAAATTGCTACTATCCAAAATGGCACTCCAACTTCCCCAGAAGATTTAGGACTAGGCGCTATTGGGTCTGGTGGAACGGATTGGTTGGCAGGTGTGCAACGTACAGGAGTATCACAAAATTATAATCTAGGTGTACGTGGCGGCGGAGAAAAGACATCCTATTTCTTTGGATTGGATTTTCAAGATGCACAAGGTTTTGTCATAGGAAACGATCAACAACGTACAGGGGCCAGAATAAATATAGATTCTGATGTTACCAACTGGCTAAAGGCTGGAATGAACTTGGGAATTACGAATAACCGCCTTGCCCGGGTTTTTGTGGAAAATGAAATTGATGCTCCTTTTACAACTGCCTTTTTACAAAGTCCGGTGGTACGTGCATTTGATGATGAAGGTAACTTTTTACAATCTGGATCTTTTATCCCTAACATATTTGCTAGGGTTGCTTTGGATGATAGGGAACTTAAGACCTTTAGGGTCATTGGTAATGCATTTACCGAAATCACTCCTTTTGAAGGACTTACTTGGCGTTCAGAATTTGGTATGGATTGGCTAAGTGTTGAAGAAACTACAAGGGAAGCCGAATTTAATACCCCTGGTGGCCTGGGACAAGTAGTGAGTGTTAGGGAAGAAAGATGGTTGACCAACCAAACCCTTAACTATACGCCAAATCTAGATGAAGACCACAGCTTGAACATCTTATTGGGATTGAACTATGAAGAAACCTTAAGAACAAGGTTAAATGTAACATCCACAGGATTTCTAACGGATGGACTTAGAAATTTAGGTTCGGGTTCAACACCTGCTGTGCTAAATGGAGACCGTTTCCCATCGCGATTGTTCGGGCTTTTCTCAAGAGCTTCCTATGACTACAAAGGAAGGTACTTGGTAGAAGGTTCCCTTAGACGAGATGGTTCATCTAGATTCGGTGTCAATAACCGTTTTGGATACTTCTGGTCGGTTGCTGCAGGGTGGATTGTTTCTGATGAGGCTTTTATGGATTCCGTGTCTTTTATAGATTATCTGTCCCTACGCGCTAGTATTGGAACAGTTGGAAATGACAGATTGGGTACTTTTCCTTCGTTGGGCTTGTTTAATGCTGGAGGATTTGGCGATTACAATGGTGAATCTGGTGTAGTTCCAAATCAACCACCAAATCCAGATTTAAAATGGGAAGAAAGTGAAACCTTGGACATCGGTTTAAAATCTACGTTTTTAGCTGGGCGGTTAAACTTCAATGTGTCTTACTTTAAAAAGACCACTAGCGACTTGCTGTTGAACCAAGTGCTTCCTCCGCAAACCGGACTTCGATTCATCAGTAGGAATATTGGAGAATTGGAAAATAAGGGTTGGGAGTTTGATGTAAGCAGCATCAATGTGTTGACCGAAAACTTTGAGTGGAGAACTAGTTTCAATATCACAACAATAGAGAATACAATAACTCAGCTGAATGAGGATGCCGCTACCGATGCACAAGGAAGAAGAATTATAGATGGTCCTATACAACGGGCAATTGAAGGGGAGTCCTTGAATAATTTCTTCTTGATCAGGTATGTTGGGGTCAATTCACAAACCGGTGATGCCGAATGGTTGGATGCCGATGGAAATATTACAACAACACCCAATTCCGGAGATCGTGTTGTAACGGGAAGTCCCTTGCCAGACTTTTCCGGAGGTATGACGAACACGTTCCGCTACAAGGATTTTGATTTATCAGTGTTGATGAACTATTCCTATGGAAACGATGTTGTCATTGATGGATTGCGATTTGCCGATGGTGCAGACGCTATTGGAGGAATTGTAAATGTGAGGAAAAGAAACCTGAATATTTGGAGACAACCCGGGGACAATGCATTCTTGCCAAGTCCAAATAGCTCAACCTTTAATCCTTTTAACCAGCGTTCTACACAACAGCAATTGGACGCATCTTATCTGCGTATCAAAAACGTGACATTGGGTTACAACATGCCCAGTGAAACTTTGGAGAAATTAGGTGGATTGTTTTCTGGTGTACGGTTCTACGCCACAGCCACGAACCTGTTTACGCTCAAAAAAGACGAAATGGATGGGATAGACCCAGAAGTTACGGATGATATCGACCCAAGGTTTCAGGGAGAATCTTTCTTTACCGCACCGCAGGCAAAATCATACTTAATAGGAGCAAGACTAACCTTTTAATTATAATAGAAATGAATATATATAAAATAATCATATTTTTCTTGGGCATGGGTATTTTCCTTTCATGCGAAGACCGTTTGGATGTATCACCCGAGGATAGTGTAGAAATAGCAACTGTTTTTGATACCCGTGGATCTATAAATGGAGCCGTTGTTGGTATTTACAGTAAAAATCAAAGTGGTGACCTAAATGGTAACCCCCAATTGATTTCAGATTTTATGGCCGATGATGTAAATTTTGTAGGTAGTTTTACAAGTTTACAAGAAATTGACCAATATGAAACATTGGCTACCAATACGACTATAGATAATATTTGGCTGGATGGATATGAACTTATTGGAGCAGCCAATAATATCATTGTAAATCTTCCAGATATCGACTTATTGGATCTATCCGAAGAAGAAAAAGCACAGTTTATTGGCGAGGCCAAGTTTTTAAGAGCGTTGACTTATTTTCAATTAGTAAACCTTTTTGCACAACCGTTTCAAGTTAATGGAGGTAGTAATCTAGGTGTTCCATTGGTGCTTACGCCTTATGCTCCAGAAGTGGATATTTCAGAATTTCAGCTGGAACGCTCTACGGTCAGTGAAGTACATGCTTTAATAGAACAGGATCTTTTGGATGCCGTAGCAAGTTTGCCAGAAGATAATGGAGAGCGTGCTGAAGCAGGTGCTGCTAGGGGGCTTCTCGCAAGATTTTATCTGTATCGTGAAGATTGGGCAAATGCTGCCACTTTTGCCGATCAGGTAATCAGTTCTGGAGAATATGCTTTGGTGCCCGACTTTGATTTTTATGACGATAACCCAACATCTCCCGAAAACATTTTCTCGGTAATCAATACCCCTACAGATGGTCCGCAGGATGAATCCGTGCCAGGATCCGATGAGGTATATGTAAACTTTTATAATGCTGCTCCAGGCGGAAGGGGAGATGCACCATTTAGTCAAGATTTATTGGATGCGTTCGCTGCAGAACCTGGAGATCGTAGATTTGATGAATTGTCAGTAGCGGCAACTGATGCAGGGGGAAACGATACTTTTTTTACATCAAAATACCCAGACATTGTTAACAACGCATCTGATGGTATGGTTTTGCGCATGGCCGATATGTACCTGATGCGCGCAGAGGCTAATTTAAGAGGAGGTACCACGATAGGGGATATTCCTTTAAATGATGTGAATGCAGTGAGAACTAGAGCCGGCTTGGCTGACTTGGCAACTGTGGATTTGGATGCTATTCTTTTAGAAAGAAGGAAAGAGTTTTGTTTTGAAGGGTTGCGAAGAATGGATCTTCTAAGAAACGATAGGAACTTACGCCCAGATGGTGGAGCGGCGTCCGCTCCTGGAGCAGACAAGGTTATTTTTCCTATTGTGGATGATGAGCTCACCAATAATCCCAACATCACGCAAAATCCAGGAAATTTTTAAGATAAATAACTGACCGTGAAGATGAAACCATCATTTGTAAAATGCTTATGATGGTTTCTCTTGTTTAATTTACATAACATGATAAGAAAAACAGTTTTCTCAGCTTTGGCCATACTTTTTTTAATGGGGATGGTGAATGGTCAAGTAACCCAACCGGGAACTGCACAGTTGAACGAGCTCGAATTTTTTATACAGTTGAATAATCCAAAATATGATGGAGTAGAAGGGTCAAAATATCTTTTTGAAGAATTTGTGCCCGCTAAGATCAATACTATCCAGAAATCTTATTTGGTCCGTTTTGACATCTTGGAGAATACAATAGAAGTCAAAAAAGACAAGGACGAAATCATTGGGTTGTCTAAAAAAACAGACTATACCATCAAACTTCTAGATGGCTCAGAACGAATATTTGAAACAAAAAAAATTTCAAATAAAAACGGAGATTCTGTAAAAGGGATTCTTGAGCAACTGTACATTGGTCAATTTTTTATACTGTTCAGCAGATCGAGAATAAAGTATCAAAAAACAAAACCGATGAAAAGTAGTTATGAGCAAGCAGTCCCCGCAAAATTTATTCCTTTGGCAGATGCTTTTTACGTACTTTTCTTAAAAGGTGAAAAATCAGGTAAGATGGTTAAGGTTCCTCAAAAGAAGAAGGAACTTAAATCTTTTTTTGGAACTGAGGCATCAAAAATTGATAAGTTCATGAAGCAAGAAAAACTTACATTCGATTCAAGGGAAGATTTGATTCAAACACTTAAGTTTTATTCTAACTTAATAAAGCTTTAAATTTCTCGCGTGTTGAATAAGCCTTAGATTTTATGCAATCCCTTTTTTGAAGAATAGGCTTTTCCTATTTTTGTAGAATGATTGCTACCATTTGCAGAAAAGCCCATTTCAATGCAGCGCACAGGTTGCACAACCCTAACTGGAGCGATGCAAAAAATGTTGAGGTTTTTGGCAAATGCAATAGTCCCAATTATCACGGTCATAATTTTGGATTAGAGGTTAGAATCAGGGGAGAAGTGGACCCAGATACGGGTTTTGTGATGGATTTGGCTGTTTTGGGAACACTTATTAAAGAAGAAGTGGAAAATAGATTCGATCATAAGAATCTGAATATTGATTGTCCAGAATTTAAAGGGGTTTTACCGACTACAGAATATTTTGTCAAAGTTATCTATGATATTTTGAAGCCAAAACTTCAAAAAGGACAATTATTGCACATAACGTTGCATGAAACACAAAAGAATTCTGCAGAATATGGAGATTGGTAACTTTTTTCCGATATTGCGGCACTTTTGATATTGGGGTCATTAGCTCAGTTGGTTTAGAGCGCTGCCTTGACAGGGCAGAGGTCACTGGTTCGAATCCAGTATGACCCACTTATTTCCCCCTAAAAACTTACAGTACAGGTTCTTGATTTTCCAAACCATTTAACTCGGTTTTTGGAGGCAAGGTTATAGATGGTATCCCTGATTATTCTGGGAACAAACGCTAGTAAAGCGGCCACCAATTTCCACTTGGGTATTTTTGCGATAATCTTCAGAAAACCATCGGAATGGGTGTGTTTCCCGTTTTCATCAAAAAGGATTACAGTTTCCAGTTGGTCCATTGAAAAGCCATGTTGTTGTAATAATTCCTGACCTGTGGGAGATTGAAAAGGAACAAAATGGAAGATGTCTTCAGGAGCAAACTTGAGTAACCAACCTACTACTCCATTGCAAAGGTTACACTCCCCATCAAAAACGATAATACTTTTTTCCATGACCTAAATGTATTGTTCAGGGGTTTGGTCGAGAAAAAATCGTAGTCATTTCAATAATGGACAAATAATCTAAGAAGAATGCTACAAGAAGTCCAAGGTGCGTTCTAGTGCCATTCCTCGCGAGCCCTTAATTAACAGGGCTCCTTTGGCCAATGATTTTTCTTTTAAGTACGCTTTAAAATCACCAAAGGATTTATACTTTTTGTATGTGGTCGTTGTTTTAAAGAAATTTTCACCTACCAATAGTACATTATTGAATCCGATACTTTCTGCTAAGTCAACTATTGCTTGATGTTCCTCTTCAGCTACCTCCCCAAGTTCGAACATGTCACCAAGAACCAAAGTTTTCTGTTCAGCTTTTATGATTTCGAAGTTTTCCAATGCCACTTTCATACTGGACGGATTTGCATTGTAAGCGTCCAAGATAATCTGATATCCTTTTTTATCAATAATCTGAGAGCGGTTATTTTGAGGTTGATACGATTCAATGGCTATTTTAATGTCATCTAAGGGAACGTTGAAATATTTCCCCATGAGAATGGCAACACCGCAATTAGAGAAATTGTATTTGCCTATAAGTTGTGTTTCTATCCTTTTATTTTCTACTTCGATAATCACAAAAGGATTGGAATCGATAAACTTTATGTTATAGTATTGGTGGTTCTCCTTACTAAAACCTATTTTTTTGGTGTATGTCTTAAGCTTTTCCTGTTGGATGGGGTCATCGGCATTTAAAAAGACATGCTTAACATTGGATGTTAGATAATCAAATAGTTCGCTTTTTCCTTTTATAACGCCTTCTACACCTCCAAAACCTTCTAGATGTGCTTTGCCAAAGTTGGTGATGTATCCAAAATCCGGTTGCGCTATACCGCTCAAAAAGGCAATTTCTTTTTGGTGGTTTGCCCCCATTTCAATTATTGCTATTTCGGTATCTGGCTTAATGGATAGCAAAGTCAAGGGTACACCTATATGATTGTTTAGATTTCCTTGGGTGGCAATGGTCCTGTATTTTTTTGAAAGGACTACATTGATCAATTCCTTCGTTGTTGTTTTTCCATTGCTTCCGGTTAGGGAAATCACTTTTGCAGTGCTAAAATTTCTATGGAAGGTAGCAAGCTTTTGCAACGTTTCCAATGCATCATCGAACAGTAAACATCTTTCTGATGCTTTATGGTCAACCTCATCTATTATGGCGTATGCAGCTCCATTTTTAATGGCTTCCGTAGCAAATGTGTTTCCATTGAAGTTTGGACCTTTTAAAGCAAAGAACAGACAGTTTTTGGTAATTTTTCTTGTATCGGTACAAACGTTTGGATGGTCTAAAAAAAGGGAGTGGAGTTGTTCTAAGGTCATAAATCGAAGATAAAAAAAAGCCCTGATTTTTGGTCAGGGCTTTTTAATAAATTATTAGGTAATTATTATCTTGCTTTCTTATGTCTAACCGTTTTGTTCTTGGTTTTAGACTTAGAACCAACTCTGGACATTGCACATCTGAATCCAATATCGTCCGTTGCCATATATTGTGGTAAGTACCTACGTTGGGCAGGATCTAACCAAAACGCTCTATCTCTCCAAGAACCGCCTTTATAAACTCTTACTTCGTCATTGATAAGAGAAGTTCTATAATTAGATGTATCATACTGACGAAGGATTTTGCCAGTGGAATCACGCTCAACTTTATGTTTGGGCGAATCGTACATTTTTCTACCTTCAGACTCATCACTGAATCTTTCGAAGAATCTAGACGAACCTGGGTCACCATCTCTATAACCTCTATTATCGCTAGTAGAGAAATTTGTACGCAAATATGTTTCTTCTTCTGTAACAGGAACCATTTCGATTTCGCCTGGTAGATTCATGGCCACTATTTTTCCATTGGGCAGAGTGTCATAAACAATGTCGTCTCGCAAAACCTTTACCTTACCATCTTCTCCAATGGCTTTTTTCAAGAACACATTTCCTCTGTAGTAATTGAAATCACTTATTTCGTCATCGACTATGGGGCGATAGACATCAGCTACCCACTCAGATACGTTCCCAGCCATTTCATAAAGACCAAAATCATTGGGCTTGTACGATTTTACCTGTGCGGTAATGTCCGCGCCGTCATCTGACCATCCTGCAATTCCGCCGTAATCACCTTTGGCTTGTTTAAAGTTTGCCAGTTGGTCTCCTCGACCTACACGCTGTCCATTTCTGGTGTAATCACCTTCCCATGGATATTTTTTTCTACCTCTGTAGTTGTTGTATTCTCTTGATCCAATCAAAGCCTGTGCTGCGTATTCCCACTCAGTTTCTGTTGGTAGTCTATACTCTGGCATAATAACACCGCTACTTCTTTTAGCAAACGTGCTGATAGAATCTTTCTTTTGCTTTCCTTGTAACGAGTCTATTTGACCTGCATAAACAGATTCAGGGTTGTTTAGATAAGCTTCGGTGCTGAATGTACCTTCAATTTCACCGTTAAGAGCTTTATATTTTGCATCTTCGGCTAAATATCCTTCCCTTTCCAGCATAGCCTCATTCACTCTATCGGTTCTCCACTCAGCGTACTGGGAAGCTTGTACCCAATTAACACCAACGACTGGATATTCAGCGTATGCTGGATGTCTTAAATAGTTGTTGGTCATGGTTTCATTAAAACCTAACCTATTTCTCCAAACAAGAGTGTCTGGCAATGCGCCATGGTATATATTCTTGTAATTTGGATTTTCTGGTGGATAAACCGCCTTTAGATAATCCAAGTATTCCAAATACATTACATTGGTAACTTCGGTTTCATCCATGTAGAACGACTGTACATGCTGCTGGGTAGGCGTGTTGTTCCAGTCATGCATGATATCATCTTGAACCTTACCTTTCGTAAACGTTCCACCTTCAATAAATACAGTTCCAGGAGGAGTTTCTTGCTCTTTAAAGTCAGAGTTATATTGAAACCCACCTTCTTTGGCGTTTATTTTCCATCCCGTGGCTCTCGAAACATTTTTCGAAGAAGAAGAGGAATTTTTACAGCTAGAAAAACTTCCTACAATAATAGCGCAAGAAAGTACGACTTTAACAAAGTGTTTTTTCATAATTTGGGCTTGAGTACTTTAAAAATTAGGGTTTTACCCCTTAGTAACTTTAACTTGATTTTGATTTTTTAAAATCCTTCAATGGCATTAAAACGGTGTTTTGGCCATTATATTTTATGTGAATAAAAAGAATTGTTAAAAACCTTTTACGCACACAGCTTACAATCTAAACGTGACAGGATGTAAAATAGTATTCTTATTGATTAGTTTTAACGATAACAAATGGCATGGACTGCTTTGCTCTTTTATTATGGGCAAGCGTTTGTCTTAAAGGTTTGTGAAAAAAAAGCACTTCAATTACAAGAATTCTCTGAAATGTTCGTTTACATGTAATACGTTTAAGGATATTTTATAGTTTTAGGATATCGACGACCTCAATTTTACTAAACGATAAACGCTTAAAATGAAAAACTTACTAGTATTGGCTATATGTTTTACAATCGCCTCTCAAATAAGCGCACAACAAGAAAGAGTTATTACTACAGCAGTTCCCTTTTTGACCATTGCGGCAGACGCCAGGTCTTCGGGTATGGGTGATATGGGTGTAGCCACCTCTGCTGATGTATTCTCACAACAATGGAACCCGGCCAAGTTCGCTTTTGCAACCCAAAAGGCAGGAGTTGGTGTTAGTTATACGCCATATTTGGAAAGTATTGTTAACGATGTTTCCCTTTTAAATGCAAACTTCTACAACAAACTCAACGACCGTAGTGCCTTCGCTTTTAGTCTTCGTTATTTTGGTCTTGGCGAAATAGAGCTTCGCCAGACCATCGAGGAAGATGCTACTTTGGTCAAGCCTAATGAGTTTGCTTTTGATGGTTCCTACTCGCTAAAACTTAGTCAAACATTTTCTATGGCCGTAGGAGGTAGGTTTATCAGCTCAAATCTAAGATTTCAAGATGGTGTCCAAGATTCTCAGGCAGCCAACGCATTTGCTGTGGATATTGCAGGGTTTTATCGCTCAAGGGAAATTGCATATGAAAGTTTTAGTGGCCGTTGGAGAGCAGGTTTTAACATCTCTAACCTTGGTGGTTCTCTACAATATGATGCTGGGGGTCAGGAAAACTTCTTGCCAACTAACCTGAAAATGGGTGTTGGCTTCGATTTTATTTTAGATCAAGACAATATTTTAGGACTGCATACAGAATTCAATAAGCTTTTGGTGCCAACGCCAAGAGATTTTAATGGTGATGGTGAAATAACAGCAGCGGATAATGATGAATACCAACAAATCCCATTTTTTGACGGTGTCTTTGAATCTTTTGGAGATGCCCCTGATGGATTCAGCGAGGAATTAAGGGAAATTACATGGGCACTTGGCGCCGAATATAAATACCGAGAGGCTTTTATGTTGCGTACGGGGTATTTTAATGAAAATCAGGAAAAGGGCGCTAGACAGTTCTTTACTTTAGGTGCGGGATTCAAATTCAAGTCCGCTCAAATAGACCTTTCCTATTTATTCTCAACATCCCAAGTTCGTAATCCTTTGGAAAATACATTACGCTTTTCCCTTACCTTTAATTTTGGGGAAGAATTCTTGAATAACTAGATAAAACAATATAATTATAAAGAAAACCTGCTCATCAGCAGGTTTTCTTATTTTTGGTCAATACCTAAATAGCAGTATGAAGAAACAACATATTGGTTTTGAACTTACCATCTTTAAAGATGTGGATGAACTGGCTTCGAAAGAGCAGCGACTGCTTCAAGTGGCCAAGGAAGCTAGGGAAAGTGCTTATGCCCCATATTCAAATTTTAAAGTAGGGGCCGCAGTTTTATTGGAAAATGGAGAAATTGTTATTGGAAACAATCAGGAAAATGCATCTTATCCTTCCGGTCTTTGTGCTGAACGTGTTGCTATTTTTCAGGCAGGGGCAAGATACCCAGGGGTTGCTATTGTTTCAGTGGCAATAACCGCAACATCCAATGATTATGAAGTAACTGTCCCTGCTGGACCATGCGGTAATTGTAGACAAGCTATTATAGAGTATGAACAGCGGCAGAAAACATCTATTTCCTTGTTGCTGCGTGGTGAATCTGGACCAATATATAAATGCGAATCAGTAGCGGATATTTTGCCTTTGGCATTCAATAGTTCATTTTTGAGCGATTCTTAAACCAATTCTTTTTCCAAAACAGATATATATGTATTTTTGTTTTTCTTCAACACTGAAGAATTTCATATAATACAACCGTTAATGAAAAAAATCACCAAAGAAGTTTACCTAAAATGGTATGAGGACATGTTGTTCTGGAGAAAGTTCGAGGACAAACTTGCAGCAGTTTATATTCAACAAAAAGTTAGAGGTTTTCTTCACTTATACAATGGCCAAGAAGCTGTTTTGGCAGGTTCATTGCATGCAATGGATTTGACGAAGGATAGAATGATAACAGCTTACAGAAATCATGTTCAGCCCATTGGTATGGGTGTTGACCCAAAACGTGTGATGGCGGAGCTTTTTGGAAAGGTGACGGGTACCTCCAAAGGTATGGGGGGCTCCATGCACATTTTTTCCAAAGAACATCGATTCTATGGTGGCCATGGTATTGTGGGCGGACAAATCCCTTTAGGTGCCGGATTGGCGTTTGCCGATAAATATTTCAAAAGAGATGCGGTAACACTTTGCTATATGGGCGATGGCGCTGTTCGACAAGGTTCCTTGCACGAGGCGTTCAATTTGGCTATGTTGTGGCAATTGCCTGTGGTTTTTATTTGTGAGAATAACGGATATGCTATGGGAACATCAGTGGCCAGAACATCATATTCAACAGATATTTGGAAACTAGGCTTGGGATACGAAATGCCTTGTGGTCCAGTAGATGGTATGGATCCTGCAATAGTGGCAAAAGAAGTGGATAAGGCAGTTGAACGGGCCCGTACAGGTGGCGGTCCAACTTTCTTGGAGATGAAGACCTATCGATACAGAGGACATTCAATGTCCGATGCACAACACTATCGCACCAAAGAAGAAGTTGAAGAATACAAAAAAATAGACCCAATAACCCAAATTAAAGAAGTCCTTCTTGAAAAGGGATATGCCTCTGAAGAGGAAATTAAAGAGATGGACAAAAGGGTAAAATCATTGGTGTCCGAATGTGAGAAATTTGCGGAAGAGTCAGATTTTCCACCAATACAACAGATGTACGATACCGTATACGAACAAGAAGACTATCCATTTTTACAACATAAACTTTAAGTAAATGGCAGAAGTAATCAATATGCCCAGATTGAGTGATACCATGGAAGAGGGAACCGTGGCAAAGTGGCTCAAAAATGTAGGAGATAAAATAGAGGAAGGTGATATCTTGGCCGAAATAGAAACGGACAAGGCCACTATGGAGTTTGAATCCTTTCATGAGGGCACACTGCTCCATATAGGTATACAGGAAGGAGACGGAGCACCGGTTGATTCACTTTTAGCGATTATTGGAGAAGACGGAGAAGACATTTCTGGATTGTTAAATGGAAGTGCTACGGAAGCGGAAAAAACTCCTGAAGAACCTCAAGCTACAAACGAGTCACCAGAAGCAGCTGTTGCTACAGCTCCTACAGGGGGAGTTGTTCCCGAAGGTGTGGAAATTATAACAATGCCGCGCTTGAGTGATACTATGGAAGAAGGTACGGTAGCGTCTTGGTTAAAAAAAGTTGGAGATACTGTTGAAGAAGGAGATATTTTGGCTGAAATCGAAACGGATAAGGCCACAATGGAATTTGAGTCCTTTTATTCGGGAACGTTACTTTATATAGGTATTCAAGAAGGAGAATCCGCACCAGTGGATGAAGTCTTGGCAGTAATAGGACCAGAAGGTACAGATGTTGATGCTGTTCTTGGTGCATCATCCGGGTCAGGTACTGTGGAAAATGCTTCCAAAACAGAAGACAGTACAAAAGAAACTAATGCCCAAAAAGAGGAAGAAATCGCTAAAGCGCCAGTTGCTTCACAGAATGGGCAACGTATATTGGCATCGCCGTTAGCAAAGAAAATTGCCAGTGAAAAAGGTATAGATTTAACAGCCGTAAAAGGTTCTGGAGATTATGGAAGAATTGTAAAGCGTGATATTGAAAATTATCAACCTTCACAAGTTCCCGCTGCGGCTCCTTCTCCCAAAGAAGATAGTGCTGCGCCAACCGCTGTACCTCAACCTACAATGTACGTACCTGCAGGAGAGGAGTATACAGAAGAAGTTAAGAATTCTTCTATGCGAAAAGCAATTGCAAAGCATCTTGGTGCTTCTAAATTTTCCGCTCCGCATTTTTACCTGACTATAGAGGTCGATATGGAAAATGCGAAAGCTTCTCGCTCGCAAATCAATAATTTGCCCGACACAAAAGTTTCTTTTAACGATATGGTGTTAAAGGCTTGTGCCATGGCATTGAAAAAGCATCCACAAGTAAATACATCATGGACCGATGAAGCAACTATTTACAAAAAGCATATCCACATGGGAGTTGCAGTAGCAGTTGATGAAGGACTTGTAGTGCCTGTGGTAAAATTTGCTGACCAGCTTAGTTTAACCCAGTTGGGTACTGCTGTCAAAGATTTGGCAGGAAGGGCAAGAACGAAAAAGATAAAACCAGACGAAATGGAAGGCAGTACCTTTACGGTTTCTAATTTGGGAATGTTTGGGATATTGGAATTTACCTCAATTATCAACAAACCAAACTCTTCAATTCTTTCTGTTGGGGCCATTGTGGAAAAACCAGTGGTTAAAAATGGTGAGATTGTCGTAGGCAATACCATGAAAGTCACTTTGGCCTGTGACCACAGAACCGTTGACGGTGCTGTTGGCGCGCAGTTCCTACAGACGTTAAGGGCATATTTGGAAAATCCGGTTACTATGCTGGCTTAATTAACATAAACTGGTTTTTTATACCGAGTTTATCGAAGCAAAGTATATAAACAATATCATACAGAAGCATCCTTTTAAAGGATGCTTTTTTTATCTTTAAAATCAAAATAGTCATCAAAATGAGTAAAATTCTTAGTTTTTTTGGAATACTGGTACTAATGAATTGTGGTTCCACCCAAATGGTCGAGACTAAAAATGTTCCTGACCAAGCAAACCCAAGTGGCCCTGAAGGTGTTAAAGGAAGTGTAGTTGAAGAAGCTCCAAAAGAAACGAACGCTGTTGGTACAGCACTAAGTTTTACAGACGCCGAACGAGTAGGTGATATTATGAATTATTTGGCGTCTGATGACCTTAAAGGAAGAGATTCAGGTAGCGAAGGCATTGAAATGGCAGCAAAATATATAGAGAATTACTTTAAGTCCTACAGAGTTGCTCCTTATTTTGATACGTATCGAGATACGCTTTCCAATTACAAAAAAGCTTCCTATAATATTGTTGGTGTAGTTGAAGGGAACGACCCAGTCCTTAAAGATGAGTATATTTTGGTTGGAGCCCATTACGACCATATAGGTATTATAAAAATTGAAAACGGAGACGCTATTGCCAACGGAGCCAATGATAATGCATCGGGGACAACTGCGGTTATGGAGCTTGCCCGTTACTTTGGAAAGAACAGAACCAATAAAAGAAGTCTGATTTTCGTCTTGTTCAGTGCCGAAGAAAAAGGACTTCTAGGTTCAAAACATTTAGCAAAAAAGCTCAAGGAACAAGAACTTAACCTTTACACTATGTTGAACTTTGAGATGATCGGTGTTCCACTTCTTGGGAAAGACTATTTAGTATATGCTACAGGATATAAGAAATCCAATTTTGCTGATGTGAATAATAAATATGCAGGTGAAAATCTTGTCGGTTACCTTCAAAGAGCGAGGGAATATGGTTTATTTCAACGTTCCGATAATTATCCTTTCTATCAAGAATTCGGAGTGCCGTGCCATACCTATTGTACTTTTGATTTTACCAATTTTGAATATTATCATAAGGTAGGTGATGAAGTAGAAGAAATGGATTTTGATCATATGGCCACATTGATAAACAAAATGCTTCCTGTTGTAGAGAAGATTGCGAACGCTCCTACCAAAGAAATTAAGATGAATTAAATCTTATTGCCCTCATCTTAAATACTAAATCTAAAGCTGAAAATGTTATGCCAAATATTATTATAACAGGTACAAGTAGGGGAATAGGCTATGAACTGGTACAATTGTTTGCCCAAGATGGCCATCAAGTTCTTGCTCTTTCGCGTAACGAAAGACCTATTGCGGCACTTAATATGCCTGGTGTAAGTAATATGCCCTTTGATTTGTCCAATCCAAAGGATTTTGAGAAAATAACGAATTTCCTTCAAGACTGGGATACTGTGGATGTGCTTATCAACAATGCGGGCAGTTTGTTGAACAAGCCCTTTTTAGAAACTACCCAAGAAGAGTTTGAAGCTGTATATAAAGTGAATGTATTTGGTGTCGCCGAGATGACCAAAACAGTACTGCCCAAAATGGGCAAAACAGGTCATGTGGTTACCGTTAGCTCCATGGGTGGTGTGCAAGGGAGCATGAAGTTTCCTGGACTTTCGGCATATAGTTCCAGTAAGGGCGCAGTAATTACATTAACGGAACTTTGGGCTGAAGAGTTTAAAGAAACTGGCCCAAGTTTTAATGTGCTGGCTTTGGGTGCAGTACAAACTGAAATGTTGGAAGAGGCTTTTCCCGGTTACGAAGCACCAGTTACAGCAAAAGAAATGGCTACTTACATTAAGGATTTTTCATTGACTGGTCAAAAATTGTATAATGGCAAATTGTTGCAAATAAGCAATAGTACTCCGTAGATTAATCTTAAATTTAGTTCTGTGAGTACCACGTTACAAAAATATTTGCCAGAACGTGCAGTTGGACCATGCTTTAGTTTGATAGAACTACATGGGGTACATTTAAAAATCGTAAATCATAGGGTAACACGTCATGGCGATTACAGGAGAATGCCTAATGGATTACATCAAATCACTGTAAATGCGTCCCTGAATAAATATCGCTTTTTGATTACGTTAGTGCATGAGATTGCCCATTTAGTGGCCTTTGAACAATATGGTCGTCATATTAAACCTCATGGATTGGAATGGAAACAAACGTTTCAACATTTAATGATTCCCTTTATAAGGCCAGAGGTGTTCCCTTCCCAATTGCTTCCCATCATTGCAAACCATTTTAAAAATCCAAAAGCAAGTAGTAGCACTGATGTACGTCTGTCGATAGCACTAAAGACTTTTGATTCCGAAGAAAGAAAGAACAGTTATGTCTATGAACTGCCTTTTGGGAGTACATTTCGCCTGTACAACGGAAAACTATTTAAAAAAGGCAAAAAAAGAATAAAACGATACGAATGTGTAGAATTGGGTACTGGAAAAGTATATTTGTTCCAGCCCAATGCAGAAGTTGAACTGATCAAAGACTAAAACAAATGAACCAAAATTATTACGCAGTTTTAATGGCAGGAGGAGTAGGTTCCCGCTTTTGGCCTGTAAGTACATCTTCCTATCCCAAACAATTTCACGATATGTTGGGAACGGGAAAAACCTTGATTCAAAAAACTTTTGATAGGCTGAATAAATTCATCCCTACGGAGAATATTCTAATTCTTACCAATGAGCGTTACAATGAATTGGTTCTGGAGCAGTTGACTCAAGTAAAGCAAGAACAAGTTGTTTTGGAGCCCGCCATGCGGAATACGGCACCCTGTATTCTTTATGCTTCCTTAAAAATCAAAAAAATGAATCCAAACGCTGTGATGATCGTTGCACCCAGTGATCATTGGATTGAGGATGAAGATGCTTTTGAGCAAGATGTAACTACTTGTTTTGATAAATGCGAGCAGGAAGATGTGCTATGTACACTTGGTATTCAACCTACGTTTCCCAATACGGGTTTTGGGTATATTGAGTTTGAAAAAGAAGATGAGAATCCACTTAAAAGAGTAGCTCAATTTAGAGAAAAGCCTGATTATGAAACGGCTAAAGAATTTTTGGAGCAAGGCAATTTTCTGTGGAATGCTGGTATTTTTATGTGGAGTGTCAATACAATCGTGAACGCTTTTAAACTATACCAACAAAATCAATATGAATTATTTGAATCTGGATATGGGGTGTTCAACACTGCTGATGAACAGACGTACATCAATGAAAATTATCCAAAAGCAGAAAACATATCGATAGATTACGCTATATTGGAGCGTTCAGATTCCATATTTACATTGCCTGCCACTTTTGATTGGAACGATTTGGGGACATGGGGGCATTATATGACAAGCTTGATAAAGACGATGATAGAAATGCCACTGTTAACAGCGGGACATTGCTTCAAGATGCCAAAGGCAATATAATAAGGTCTGAAAAAGGGAAAGTGGTCGTAATAGATGGATTGGAAGATTATATCATTGTAGATAAAGAAGAGGTATTGCTTATTTGCCCAAAATCCAAAGAACAGGATATCAAGAAAATCCTTGGTCAAGTGAAGGGGAAATTTGGTGATCAGTATGCATAATTATGAGTGAACATTTATTTGGTGGCGAAACGCCCAATCAAGATAGTGGGGATGAAGTAAAAAAAGACCTAAAAGGTCTTCTTAGCAGTGTCCGAAAGTTTCTCTCTGAACTTTTGGAGATACGTTCCAACACAGACGCGGCGGCAACCAAAGAATCCATAATTGCGGACATTCCCTTTAAAGGACATACTTCTTGGATTTTAATTTGTTCCATATTTATAGCTTCCATAGGATTGAACGCCAATTCAACAGCTGTTGTTATTGGAGCTATGTTAATTTCTCCCTTAATGGGTCCAATTTTGGGAATGGGGCTCTCCTTGGCCATCAATGACATTGATACTCTACGAAGATCGCTAAAGAATTTTGCAGTAATGGTTGTGTTAAGCGTCATTACTGCATTTCTCTTTTTTTACCTATTTCCGCTTCGCGATGAATCTTCAGAGCTTTTGGCAAGGACCAAACCTGATATTCGGGATGTTCTGATCGCTTTTTTTGGAGGACTGGCCCTGGTTATCGCACGGGCAAAAAAAGGAACCATTGCCAGCGTTATCTTTGGTGTGGCAATTGCCACCGCACTTATGCCACCACTTTGTACCGTAGGTTTTGGTTTGGCTATAGGGAAATTGGAGTATGCATGGGGTGCAATGTATCTGTTCATCATCAATACCATGTTTATTGGCTTGGCTACTTTTCTGGTCATCAAGTTTTTACGATTTCCAATGGTGCGCTATGCCAATTCCCAAAAACGTCGCTTTATTGCTAGAATGGCATCTATTACTGGGATTGCGGTTATGATTCCGGCAGGGTTCACCTTTTATCAAGTTTTTCAGGAATCCCTTTTTAAGAAGCAGGCACAGGAGTTTTTAAAAGATACTATTGAGATTTATCAATTTAATTCATCTGGACGTTATGTGGATAATCTAACAAAAATTCAATACATAGATGATGGAACTTCATTGATAGAACTTGTTTGTATGGGCGATGAATTGATTCCCGATAACGTTATCAACACGTGGCGAGCCCAAAAAAATGAGTTTTCTAGATTAAAAGATGCAGAGTTTAGGGTTTTACAAGGTGGCAGGGATGATTCTGAAGAGAAATTCAACTACGTTAGTGAACTCTATGAACGAAATAAGGCAGATTTGCTAACCAAGGATGAACAAATACGATTGTTGGAAGCTGAACTGGCCCACCTAACCAAGAATGCTGAAAAACAAATTCCATTCAAAAGCATAAGCGCAGAGGCCAAGGCTAATTATGGGAATATTACTGGTTTGGGGTTTTCATACCAAATACAAACAGACTTCAATAAGCTAGATACCGTGCCCGTTTTTGAAGTAAAATGGAAAGAAAACCTTCGTAAAAGCCAAAAAACCTCTGATCAACAGAAACTGTCCCGATGGCTAAAGCTAAGATTGCAAGATTCGACCGTAGTTGTCCGTGAGACTGATTAATCATTCTTTAAATAGCATTCCAGAACCTGGAATATCTTCTTCATCGTTCCATGCCGGAAACCAAAAATGATACGTTGGATTCTCATCTTCTGTGTCATAGTCGGAATATCCGATTCCAAAACGTAGTGAAGACCAATCATCACCATATTTGCCGTTAAGATATGATACTGGAATAGAAAATTCCATGTGCATTCCTTTATCCGTTTTCTTTTGTGCCGCCAATATCTTAACAGGAAGTCTTTCTTCGCGATAAACGGTTTTTTCCGACCTAAATGTACGCAGATATGATATCCATTCACTTCCTCTCCCTTGTCCTTCATTAAAAGCACTTAGATGGATGGGGCGGGCGTCAAAAGCTAGTATCAAACCATCTTGTTTCCAATATGAGCCTTCATCGTTGACCAAAAATTCGTCATCCGTTAAATCAACTGCCACGTAAAAATTTTTGTCATCAAATGCTGTAGCAAACTTCAAAGAGCAATCATCATTGCCATCATAATCAAAAGGAGACCCATCCATATTGTCTGCACTTATCCAATCGGTGTCCCATTCTTTGAGATTTCCGTCCAATCTTATTTTTGAAACAGCAGTGACCTTGTTTTTATAGAATGGCATGAATTTTAAGTTTGACGTAAAAGCAACATTGGGTTTGTCCTTAAATTCATAAGTGATTTCGGCTTCAATATCCAATTTAGAAAAAGCATCCAACATTTTGCTGTTGATGTTGCGGATGTTAAGGTTGAAGGTGGTTACATCATTAGGTTCAACTACAAATAAATCTTCTTCCAATTCATAGAACAGATCATTATTGGCATGCCCCGTCAATTTTACATGCATTCGGGTATCTGTGCTATTGGTAGCCTTTACGGTTGCCATAATGGTCTCAGGTTGTTTTTCTTCGAGATAAACGGGCTCTATACGAACGGGAAAGGGTCTGTCCCTAACGAGTTTTACCATTTCTTCCGTGGTAATATCTTCATCCCAAATTCCATCTAAAAATAAATTGGCCAAAATAGGCCCATCATCTGTCATGGTGGCCCATACCACATGATCAAACTCGCCATAAGCCTTGCCTCTGAGCCTACTTCCCCCACCAGTAGTGGCAAGTGCTATGTATTTGCCATTGTTTCTTTGAGATTTCCAATAACGATGATAATGTCCCGCAAAAACATTATGATTTCTTTTTTGTAACAAGGCTTCAACATCCTTCCATCGTTTGGTATCTTCTTGGACCCATAGCGGTTGATGTAAAAAAACAAGGGTCCATTTTACATCTGCGTTGTCTTCCAAAGTCTTTTTGATGTAGTCGTACTGCTTGTCATCAATGGTGCCTCTGCCTGCACCGCGAAGGTTGTCCTCGGAATTCAAGCAAAGAAAAAGCACGTCTTTATATACAAAATGATAATAAGAGACCCCAAATAGTTCATTCCATTTTTCTTCCATGACCTCATTGGTGATATCGTGGTTGCCGGGGACATAGAAAAAGGGGGATTTGAGATTTTTTATGAAACCTTGAAATTCATTCCATTCTGCATTAAGCCGCACGGTATCCCGTGTATAACCATCTATTAAATCACCTACGCTCATTACAAATTCTGGTTGGAGTAAGTTTAGCTTTTCAACGCCCTTTGCAAAGACTCCAGGTCTTCTTCCCCCGGTACGGTCCGTTACAATGGCAAATTGAAATTGTTCTGGCGAGGCATTCCAATCTATGTGGTTCCAAGGCTTTTGTTCCGTGGGAATGTCGATATAGATGGTTGGTTTATCTTGTGCGTAACTTATTGAAAAATAAAGTAATAGGACGGGTACTAAAAAATATGGCTTCATGCTTTAATTTTGTCCTAAATTCTACAATCATCCTGAACAAAACTACTTTTTAAGTTTAAGGTAGAGTTACGATTTGAAGCCGAAGTGCCTAATTTCTTTCCTCAATGTACATTTGACGTACTTTTTTGAAAAGTTCTGAAGAATACACAAAATTGGTGACTGCCTCATTATCCGTTTTAAAGATTTCTTTGTTGGTCCCTTCCCATTCTTTAAGTCCATCTTTGAGAAAGATGATTTTTTCACCAATTTCCATAACAGAGTTCATGTCATGGGTATTGATTATGGTAGTGATATCGTATTCCTTTGTAATTTCTTGGATAAGGGTATCTATTAAAATAGCTGTTTTAGGATCAAGACCTGAGTTGGGCTCGTCACAGAAAAGGTATTTTGGGTTCATGACAATAGCTCGTGCAATCGCAACTCTTTTTTGCATTCCACCAGAAATTTCTGAAGGGTATTTTTTATGGGCTTCTACTAGATTAACACGTTCCAGTACAAAATCTACGCGATCTTGCTTTTCAGCTTTTGCTTGCTTTGTGAACATATTAAGGGGAAACATAACATTTTCTTCGACCGTCATAGAATCGAAAAGAGCACTTCCTTGGAATACCATTCCCATCTCCTGTCTTAAGTCTCGTTTCTCAGCTGTTGAAAGACTGGAGTATAAACGTTGGTTATAATTAATATTACCTTGTTCCGGCTCAAAGAGTCCTAAAAGGCATTTTAAAAAGACGGTTTTTCCCGATCCACTTTGTCCTATGATCAAATTGGTTTTCCCGCTATCAAAAGTTGCGCTGATACCTTTTAAAATGTGAGCATCTCCAAATGACTTGTGTATATTGTCTACCTGTATCATTACCCTAGCATTAATTGTGTAAGAATGTAGTTGAGAATAATGATAACAACACTGGTCCAAACAAAGGATGTGGTGCTGGCCTTACCAACTTCCAGAGCACCACCTTTCATAAAAAAACCATGATAGGAAGGTACCGTTGCAATTACAAAGGCGAATACCAATGTCTTTATGAATGCATAGGTCACATGAAACGAATCAAAATCCATTTGTAGCCCTTTTATAAACTCTCCGCTCGGGGCATAACCTCCAAAAACTGCGGCAATCCATCCCCCTAAAATTCCTATGAACATGGCTACAGCAACGGCAAAAGGATACATTAGCATAGCTATGATCTTTGGGAATACCAAATAGTTCAAGGAATTTACGCCCATTACCTCTAGGGCATCTATTTGTTCGGTAACCCTCATGGTTCCAATGCTTGAAGTAATATAGGAGCCAACTTTTCCTGCCATAATTATTGAAGTGAATGTGGGTGCAAATTCAAGTATGACCGATTGCCGTGCAGCAAAACCGATTAGACTTTTTGGTAGAAATGGATTGTTGAGGTTTAAAGCAGTTTGTATGGTAACAACGCCCCCTATAAAAAATGCTATAAATATGATGATGCCCAAAGAGCCAAAAATTAGCTCATCGATTTCTTTCAAAATAAGGGATTTCATAATTGACCATTTGGTGGGTTTTTTAAAAACCTCCCATGTCATAATGAAGTATTTTCCAATCGCTTCAAGATAATTCATGCGCTAAATGTAGACTTGCGGACATAAAAATAAGAATATTGCCGTGCATTTAACCTTGATTTAAAATTTAATAGGTTTTATTGAATAGTTTTGTACCCGTTTATAAGCAAATCCTTTCCATGAAGAAATATACATTTTTACTTGTTTTAGTTGCTCTTTCCATATCTGCTTGCATGATGGCCCAGCGTAAAAAAAAGAATGCAATTGTTGAGGAGCAACCTGTTCAAATTGCCCAATCACCAAAACTTGTAGTAGGTATTGTTGTTGATCAAATGCGATATGATTATTTAACGCGTTTTTGGAATCATTATGGAGAAGGTGGTTTTAAGCGTTTGGTGAACGATGGATTTAACTGTAAAAATCATCATTTTAACTATGCCCCAACCAGTACGGGTCCTGGGCACGCATCTGTTTACACAGGAACAACGCCAGCCGTTCATGGAATCATTGGCAACGATTGGTATGATAAGGTAAGGGACAGGTCTTTATATTGCGCAGGCGATGATAATTATAATTCTGTAGGTACAACCTCAAATGCTGGCAAGATGTCACCTAATAATATGTTGACCACGACCATAACCGATCAATTGAGGTTACATACCCAAAAACGTGGCAAAGTAATAGCTGTGGCCGTAAAAGATAGAGGAGCTGTACTGCCCGGAGGCCATATGGCCAACGCAGCCTATTGGTTTGAAGGGGATAACAAAGGTAAATGGATTAGTAGTTCCTATTATATGCAAGAACTTCCTAAATGGGTTATGGATTTTAATGCATCGGGGAAAATAGAAGAATACAAAAAACCTTGGACTACATTAAAGGATATTGCCACTTATTTAGAAAGTGGTAGTGATAATAACAACTATGAAAGTCCATTTGAAGACGAAGTAACCCCGGTTTTTCCGCACAGTACTCCGAACTTATTGGATAAGAACAAGGATTTTGAGATTTTGAAGTATACGCCTTATGGAAATAGTATTACTGCAGATTTTGCATTGGAAGCTTTGGAGAAAGAGAATTTAGGCATAGATGCCATTACTGATTTTCTGGCAATAAGTTTTTCAAGTACGGACTACATCGGACATAAATTTGGAGTCAATTCCAAAGAGATTCAAGATACTTACTTACGATTGGATTTGGATCTGGAACGAATCCTTGCCGCTCTGGACGAGAAAGTTGGTAAAGGTGAGTATACGGTATTTTTAACTGCAGATCACGGAGCCATAAATGTTCCAGCATATTTAAAAGATCAAAGAATTCCAGCGGGATATCTGGATTTTGATAGTAACAAAAAAAGATTTGACGAGTTTTTGATGTATAAATATGGAACAACGGACATTGTCAAAGGGATGAGCAATTCCCAAATCTTTCTGGATAAAAAAGTGATTGCAAACCTTGATATGGATTTAGATGATGTAGAGGAAGAAATTGCTGGTGAAATGCTTACATACGATGGTATCGAAAAAGTATATACAGGTTATCAAATGTGGAATAATGCCTACACTTCTGGATTACCCTATATTTTACAAAATGGATGGAACCAAAAAAGGTCTGGCGATATACTTTATGTTCAGCCCCCAGGATTTGCTTCTTACATGGCAACAGGTTCTACCCATGGTTCGCCAATGATTTATGACACTCATGTACCTTTGTTGCTATACGGAAACGGAATAAAAAAAGGAAGTACCGCAAAAAGAACGGAGATTCCTGACATTGCACCAACAATTGCCACATTGCTTGGTATTGCTTTCCCGAACGGGACAACAGGTGAACCAATAGCTGAGGTATTGGATTGATTTAAATGAAACCATCTCTTATATTTTGGTTGCATTCAATTTATATGTAAGGCATCAATTTCATTACTGGTTCCAGCGTATCCATTACATTTCTTATCAGCAATTTCGTCATGAGGCAAGTATATTCTATAGGGTACAGAAATAACCCACCATGTATTCTACCCTGTTATCAAAATAGTCCTGACCAGAAATTTACGTCTGTAATTGACTTACTGCAATTAAAAAGACAAAAACCTGAGAGTAATTTCTAAGAAAAAATCCTACTTAAAAAATGTTTATGATATCACGTAGTTCATTCATCACGAAGGCATATAGTTTTGCTTTAAAAATAGTCTGCAAGTGTAATGTATTATAGTTTGAATTGATGAATACCTGTTATGAATTAAACAATTGATAATCAACTATATAAAAATGTTAAAATATATCAATTAAGAGATAAAAAATAAAGTGAAATTTCAGATTTCTGTATGATAATATAATCAGCAAATGGAATGTTTATCTTAAAGTTGTTTTTCAGAAATGTTTTAAGACAGTTTTGACCAAATACCTTTCCATCGATATTTTCTGATAAAGCTACCTTCTTCTCTAGAGACATATCTTGGCAATTGATGAATGACCGCTTTGAAGTAACCTATAAGCATTTGAAAGAAGAGATTTGGGCTTTTTGCCTGCCATGCCATCTTTAACGCAGCTATTTTCGTAAGCAGGATTCCGTACCTCATTTTGTACAGAGCCTGGCCTTTAATTTTATAATTTTTGGAGCTGTAACCATGTCCCGTAGGACGAAGGTGCTTCACTTTTAGCCCAGGGTCGGTTTTTGTTTCAAAATCATGGTATTTGGCCAAGAGCACATCTACGGTATCCCAACCAACTCCAGGACGCAATCCGCCAATCTTATTAAAGCAAGCTTTATGATAGAGTTTAATGGGACCACGAATATGGTTTTTATCCGCGATATTTTCATAAACCCATTCTTCTCCCTTTTTTATGTAAAGTAATCCGGAGCACATTCCTAACTTCCAGTTGCTTTGGAAATGATTTAACATGACTTCGAAATAATTAGATGGAAGGATAATATCGGCATCAAACTTTCCTACTAAATCATAATTTGAAGCATGTCGCAAACCAAAGTTGAAGGTGTTCACCACTTTTTTTCCAGGTATATGTACATCTGTTGACACACGTTGTAAAACTTTAATGAAGTTATATTTTTTTGCGTAATCTGAGGCAATGGAAAAGGTTTTATCACTGGAATTGTCATCCACAATGATAACCTCATCTGGCAAATGGGTTTGTGCAACCAACGAGTTTAGACATGCTGTAAGATAGGCCTCTTCGTTATGGGCAGGAATGATAATGCTTATTCGCATACGCTAAAATTCCAAAAAACTATAGAGATATGCCAATGATTTAATGCTTTCAAACAATTCATGAGTTATTCACGCTCTGCATAGACAATGTAGTATCTTGGAGTAAAAAGTCGTAACAAGGGGCGAAAACCTAATTTTTTTGTGGGGTTTGTCCATTTGGCCGTATCTTTTATAGTCCATCCTGCTTTTTCCAAAAGCCAATCAAACTGCCAATCCTCAAATTCGTGGTAATGTCGGTCCCAGGGGTCGGTCTTGCTTTGGTACGCAGATGAAAACCATAATCGCATAGGTATGCTCGCCACCAATTTTTGTGCTTTAGTTTCTTTCAAGACATTGAAGGGGGCAACTAAATGCTCAAAAATTTCAAAAGCGGTAACCACTTCTGCATTAGAATCGACAATGGTTTCAAAATTTACATCCAAATCCTCTCCTCCCGTATTCTCAACCTGATATCCCTTGGATTTCATGATTTCAGAAAACGGATTTTCCACACCCAAATCTAAAATAGATTCCGAAGTATTTATGTGCTTTTGTAAAAAGGCTAATGTGTGCTTATAACGTTTGTTGGGAAAGTTGTTTTCGTACATCTAATATCTGTAAACAATGGCGTTGATGTTCATACCAGCGCCAACGCTTGCAAATATAACAACATCTCCCTTTTTTACTTCATGTTGGTCCAGTTCCCCTTTTCGCACCAAATCAAAGAGTGTGGGAATTGTTGCTACAGAACTATTGCCCAGTTTATGGATACTCATGGGCATAATGTCTTTTGGAGCTCTCTTACCATATATTCTATAAAACCGTTTTATAATGGCTTCGTCCATTTTTTCATTAGCCTGGTGGATAAAGACCTTTTTGATTTCGTCAACGGACACTCCGCTTTCATCCAAGCAAGTTGCCATAGCTTTTGGGACATGGGTACAGGCGAACTCATAAATTTTTCGCCCGTGCATTTTTATATATCTCGTATCAGAGCACCCTTCACTGGCATATGTTTTATCGAAAAACAGATAATATGCTTCCTCATTGGCGTATGTAGCCGAGGTATGGCCCAAAATTTCACCGGACGTCGAATCACCTTCTATGACAGTAGCGCCAGCGCCATCAGAAAAAATCATACTATCACGGTCGTACTCATCTATTACTCTGGAAAGCGTTTCGCCACCGATAACAAGGCATTTTTTTGCCAAACCACTTTTGATAAATGCATTGGCTTGTATGACTCCTTCAATCCAGCCAGGGCAACCGAAAATCATATCGTAAGCAACACATTTAGGATTTTTAATTTTTAGTAGGTGCTTTACTCTAGTGGCCAAGCTTGGCAATGTATCCCCTTGAATTTTTCCAGGTGTCAAATCACCAAAATTGTGGGCAAAAATGATATAGTCCAGCGATTCTTTCTCTATTCCCGCATCTTCAATAGCTTTTTCTGCTGCCAAATACCCTAAATCCGAAGTTTTTAGCTCAGCTTGCGCATAACGCCGTTCTGCAATTCCTGTGATGGATTTAAATTTTTCAATGATGACAGGGTTGTTATCTCCAAAAGTTGCTCCATCACTTCCTAGAAATTCATGGTCTAAAAAGTCTTCATTTTTTGTGATAACAGATGGAATATAACTTCCGGTGCCGGTGATGCCAATTTTCATGTCGAGGTTTTAAACGTAAAGTTAATCACAGTAGACAAGTTTATTATGCATGCATAATAATGCTTACGATGTTCAAGCGTAATTCTTTTAAACGGTAAAACATAAAAGCTCTCGATTCTCCAATAAAATCAGGAATTTTTATAGGTTTTATAGTGGTTGGGCTATGCTTCGGCATATGCCTCAATAGGCGTGCAAGTACAGATTAAATTACGATCCCCAAACGCTTCATCGGTCCTTCTAATTGTGGGCCAAAACTTATTTTCGTGAACATAAGTCAATGGAAAAGCCGCTTTTTGTCTACTATAAGGATAATCCCAATTATCGTTAGTTACCATTTCTAAGGTGTGCGGTGCATTTTTAAGCACATTGTTATAATCTTCCGTACTTACCTCATCAATCTCTTCTCGAATTGCTATCATTGCATCGCAAAATCTATCCAATTCAGAAAGACTCTCACTTTCCGTAGGTTCTATCATCATGGTTCCTGCAACGGGGAAGGATACCGTAGGAGCATGAAAACCGTAGTCCATAAGACGCTTAGCGATATCTGTTACTTCTACACCGTTTACTTTAAAGGGCCTACAATCTATAATCATCTCATGGGCAGCTCTTCCTTTTTCCCCTGCGTATAAAACATCAAACTTGCCTTTGAGCTTTTCTTTGATATAGTTGGCGTTTAGAATTGCAATTTCTGTGGACTCTGTGAGTCCTTTTGTTCCAAGCATTTTAATGTACCCGTACGAGATTAAACAGGCCAGTGCGCTACCCCAAGGTGCTGCGGATATTGCTGTTATTGCTTGGTCTCCTCCAGTTTCAATCACAGGGTTTGTGGGAAGAAAAGGTTTTAATTGTTCGGCTACGCATATTGGTCCTACACCGGGCCCGCCTCCGCCATGCGGTATTGCAAAGGTTTTGTGTAGATTTAAATGACATACATCGGCACCGATAACGGCTGGATTGGTAAGGCCGACCTGTGCGTTCATATTGGCACCGTCCATATACACTTGACCGCCGTTTTGATGGATTAGGTTGGTTATATGAATGATTGAAGATTCAAATACACCATGTGTAGACGGATATGTCACCATCAAAGCAGCAAGATTTTCAGCATGCGATTGTACTTTTTCTTCTAAATCGGCAACATCTATATTTCCTTTTTTATCTGTTTTTGTAACGACCACCTTCATGCCCGCCATTACGGCCGATGCAGGGTTGGTTCCATGGGCAGAGGCAGGAATGATACAAATGTTTCGGTGTCCTTCTCCACGGGATTCATGATATGCCCTAATCGTCATCAATCCAGCGTATTCGCCCTGGGCTCCCGAGTTTGGTTGTAATGATGTAGCTGCAAATCCTGTGATAATATTCAATTGCTTTTCAAGTTCATTTAGAACTACTTGATATCCTTCCGCCTGATCAAGCGGTACAAAAGGATGGATATTACCCCAATTTGCCCAGCTCAACGGAAGCATTTCCGATGCTGCATTGAGTTTCATGGTACAGCTGCCCAAAGAAATCATGGAATGGTTCAATGCCAAATCTTTTCGTTCCAATTTTTTGATGTAACGCATCAATTCTGTTTCGGAATGATAGGAGTTAAAGACTTTGTGCTCCAAAAATGGAGCTTTTCTTTGCAAAGAACTTGGAATTGCGTCCGTAATATCAGCAGAAGAATTTTCCTGTTCCGTATTTTCAGATTCAGCAAAACAGGAAATTAAAAGTTCAAGGTCATTTTGGGAAACAGCTTCATTCAGAGAAATGGAAACTGTTTCAGCATCGATATAGTTGAGATTTATACTATTCTCTTCAGTAATAGTCTTCAGTTTTTTTGAATCCGAAACTTTTATTTTGATAGTATCAAAAAAAGCAGTGTTTGTTTGTTGTAATCCCAATGCCTCGAGTTCTTTGGAAAGAAGTTTTGTTGTATTGTGTACTTTGTTGGCGATGAATTTTAGTCCATCCGGTCCATGGTAAACTGCGTACATTCCCGCCATCACGGCCAATAAGACCTGAGCGGTGCAAATATTGGAAGTCGCCTTATCTCTTTTAATGTGCTGCTCCCTGGTCTGTAATGCCATTCGCAGGGCACGGTTTCCATCGGTATCTTTTGTAACGCCTATAATTCTTCCAGGAATACTTCTTTTGTAAGCTTCTTTAGTAGCGAAGAACGCTGCATGTGGTCCACCATATCCTAAAGGAATTCCAAAGCGTTGCGTAGTGCCTACCACAACGTCCACGCCCCACTCACCAGGAGGCGTCAATAAAACCAAGCTGAGAATATCTGCGGCAACGGCAACTTTAATATCATTTACTTTTGCCTTTTGTACAAAATCCGCATAATCATGTACTTGACCGTGTTTGCCCGGATATTGCAGCAAAGCACCATAAAATCCTTCGGAAAAATCAAATTCTTCATGGTTGCCTATTATCAATTCAATTCCAAGTGGAGTGGATCGTGTTTGAAGCAAACTTAAGGTTTGGGGCATCACTTCTTCGGAAACAAAGAATTTAAGTGCACCATCTTTCTTTTGTTGTCTTGAACGAACATCGAACAGCATGGTCATTGCTTCCGCTGCAGCAGTACTTTCATCTAAAAGTGAAGCATTTGCCAATGCCATTCCTGTTAAATCGCATACCATGGTCTGAAAGTTCAACAAGGCTTCCAATCGGCCCTGGGCAATCTCAGCCTGATATGGAGTATAAGCAGTATACCATCCTGGGTTTTCCAGAATGTTTCTTTTTATAACGGATGGTGTTAAACTCTCATGATATCCCAACCCGATATAGCTTTTAAAAACCTTATTTTTTTCTGATAGCTGTTGAATATGGGAAAGGAACTCATGTTCGCTTATTCCTTCTGGGAGTTTCAGTGGTTCTTTTAGTCTAATATCATCTGGAATAGTTTCAGAAATCAGTTGCTCCATGTTTTCAACCCCAATGTTTTTGAACATGTGCTCAAGGTCTTTTTCTGAAATCCCAATGTGTCTGTGGGCAAATACTTCTGTATTCATAGCTAGTTTAATAAAGTCCACAAAATTAGGGATTAATTCAATGAAAATGGGCAATTTTGGTGACAGCGGATTCAAAGTT
Source organism: Flagellimonas sp. HMM57 (assembly GCF_021390175.1). NCBI lineage: Bacteria > Pseudomonadati > Bacteroidota > Flavobacteriia > Flavobacteriales > Flavobacteriaceae > Flagellimonas > Flagellimonas sp. HMM57. Next base: position 2,643,521 of record NZ_CP090004.1, read on the forward strand.
GTCAACTAGAAATCAACCTTTTTTACAAGCGGGCTAATTCTGTTTAATGAAATTGTTAAAAAACTTTTTTAATTTTTATTTGGACGCCAGTATTCATGTGGCACTAGCTGTGGTTTCTTTAGCAGGTGTAACGAACCAAATGTTAAACATTTCATCAAATCTTTACTTAAGCGGGTTTATTTTCTGCGGTACCATAGTGTGCTATAACTTTGTTAAATACGGAGTGGAGGCAGAGAAATATTTGATTGTATCGAATGTGTATCAAAAAAATATCCAGATTCTAAGTTTTTTAAGTTTTCTATTGGCTTTCTATTTCTTGTTGCATTTAAAAAAAGAAATATGGATCGCAACTACTGTTTTAGGTTTCATTTCCACGCTCTATGCTGTACCGCTATTGCCCAACGCAAAAAATTTAAGAAGTCTTGGTGGTTTCAAAATTTATATTGTTGCCTCGGTATGGGCCGGGTTTACGGTTTTATTGCCTGCTCTGGATGCCAAACTGACCCTAACGGATGATATTTGGCTGTATTTGGTTCAAAGGTTTGTTTTAGTGCTCATACTTATTTTACCCTTTGAGATACGGGATATGGATTGGGATAATAAAAGTTTGAGAACATTGCCCCAAGTGCTAGGTGTGGCAAAAACAAAAGCGTTGGGAATTCTATTGATCTTCGGTTTTTTTGCTATGAGCTTTTTAAAGGACGATTTAACCAAAAAAGAAGTTGTATCCAGTCTTTTGGTAACCATTATTTTGATAGGAATATTTACTTTAAAAGATAAAATGAAACCTAACTATTTTGCTTCATTTTGGGTAGAGGGTATACCAGTCATTTGGTTTTGCTCAAATCTAATTTTGAACAGGATTTTCTAAAGATGTTCTTTCAGTTTTTTGCGCATTTCCTCTTTATCATTTTCTGAAAGCACATTAAGGCCCGCTTTATCGCAAAGCGAAGTCAATGCAGTATTTTTTTTGGTAAATTTTGCGCATGTCTTGCACATTAAAATATGAAGCTTCAGTTTTTGTATTTCCCAAAAACTAGCTTCTTTATATTGTGACTTATTACATATGTTCGAGGCCTGCTCGCACGAAATCTTCATAACTAAAACCAATTTTGATTCAGGCAGCCCATAAGTGCAGTACGTGCTCTATGGATCATCACCCACAAGTTGGACGGATTAATTCCCAATTCATTACAAATATCTTCGGTACTCATTCCCTGAATAGTTTTCATGCTAAAAACCAAAGACTGTTTTTTGGGTAATTTTGAAATACATTCCTGAATGGCAACACCCAGCTCTTCGTTTTCCATTGCACTGTCACCTTCCTTGCTAAAAGGGTCTGCAACCTGTTCTTCCAGCCAATCTCCTTCAGAATCTGTACTGGCATTATAATTTACACGAACTTCTGCCTTTCCTTTTTTAGAATTTATTTTTCTGTAATGGTCAATAACTTTTCTTTTTAAAATTGCGATTAACCATGTTCGTTCGGCTGCGTCACCTTTATAGTTTTTTGCCGAATTGAGTCCTGCGAAAAATGTTTCTTGAACTAAATCCTTCGCAATTTCCGCATCGCTAACTCTTGCTACTGCATAGTTGAAGAGATAATCTGCATAAAGGTCAATCCAAGTATCTGGTTTAAGTTCGTTTGCTGCCATATCTTTTAAGAAGTACCAAAAGTACTAGATTTTAATTAATGATTTCATGCTTTGTACACTGCAAACGACTTTAAAAAGTATCACAAAATGTTCATGAACTTGGAATTTGGCTTTTTGTTATGATTTTAAGGATCACAAACTGATACGTAATATGAAATCCCCAACTATTTTTAAATTATCTATTTAGTACAGGTAATCAAATAATACCCAAAACTTTTCATGTGCAAGCCAGATAGCAAAGCATAGAACGAACCCTTAAGATTATGCAAACTTTCTTTTTTTAACGTTCTGTTCCTCCAAAGTTTTTTGAACATAAAACCGACTATGGCAAAGGGAACATGAAGTACGGAAGGAGCAACTCTAAATGAGATATCTTCTACTGCTACGTTTTTAAACCCAACCTTCTTTAAATCGTTGACTACGTTTTTAATAGCTCCCAATTTTTCAAGACTCCAATGATCGCAGAGTTTGTTGTATGCCATGGAACTGCCATAACAAAGTTGTTCTGCATCTTTTTTCAGAAACGCATCGGCAATGACAAGTTTCGAATTGGGTTTTAAAATTCGATAGGCTTCAGCAAATGAAGCTTTATCATGTCCTGAATGACAGAAGCTTTCTATAGCGATGGCACCATCACAAGAGTTAGAGACCAAAGAAGTCCTATTGTAGTTTTCCTTTAAAATAACTGCGTTCAAATCCTTTAAAAGTTTATTGCCTTCATTTACCTGGAATTCGGATAAGGTAACGCCAATTGCGGAAAGGTTTTTATTCCTTTTCAATGCGTATCTCATACTGCCGCCCATCCCACAACCTAAATCTGCCAATAGGCTTTTGCTTTTACCTATATTCAATCGACCTAGAACTTGTTTGTTCATCTCATTCAGCATTTCATCCCGTTTTAATGGGTTGGTTTTAAAAAGATTGAAATACCCAAAATGCATATTGAAATCCTTGCTCCAGAATTCATAATCCTCCGTTGCTTCGTTATAGAAGTCGATAATATCCACTTCTATTTTTGGATTGTTTTCAGTAGCGTAGTATTGTTTTTCTAGGGTTAGATCTTTCATAACGGAATTTTTAACTGTTGAAATATTGTAAGCAATTGTTGACGAACAACCAGGCAAAGACCACTGCGAATAGCGTGAACAGGGTGTTCATAAAGTAACTGCCAAACTTGAATATAGGTTGTTGTGGGATGGTGTACATGGGGTAATACGCTATTTGGGTGGCAACTTTCCCTATCCAATAAGCTCCTATCAATCCAGTTAGGGCCATGGCCAATCGGGTTCCGTTTTGTAGGTCGGTGGTCAAAAGAATGGCAATACAGCCAAAAGAAAAGTTTAACCCTTGAATGTACCTCCCGTAGGTTTTTGCAATTTCCTGATTTAAGGGTTTTAGCTGTTTTACATCGTTGTACCAATCAAAAACCTTGTGCCTTATATAGGGATAGATCAGCGCGGTAAAGATTTGACCAATCCCACCTAAAATAATAAGCCAATCTGGAACATTATATTTCATGATCAGTATTTTAAAAGTTTCAGAAAATATTGAAATTAAAATTTCAAAAAAATTATTTTAATAATTTGAGCAACGTATTGCTCATCCAATTTTGTTTATGATTCACTGCCTTATCCAAAAGGTTGTCAGCAGTTTTGGCTAAATCGTGTAAAGCTTTTGTTTGTTTAACCAGCTCTTTGGTTTTTTCGGTGCCATCGTCGGTTATTGAGCTTATTTCCTCCAAAGTCTTGATTACGGGTTTTATTTCTCGTCTGCTACGTTCTTTGGCGATTACCCTAGCCAATTCCTGTACATCTTTTTCGGTGGAAAAATATTCTTTACGTTCTCCTGCCTTTAACTCTTTGGTCACAATGCCCCAATCGATTAATTGGCGAACGTTCATGCTAGTATTCCCTCTTGAAATTTGAAGTTCCTCCATAATTTCTTCAGTAGTCAATGGTTTGGTGGAAATAAAAAGTAAGGCTTGTATCTGGGCCATGGCTTTATTTATGCCCCAAAGCGTACCCAAGCTTCCCCAGGTACTTATAAACTTATCTTTTGCCTCTTGATATTCCATATAGCAAAGATAAGAATATTTTTGTGATTTCAAAAATTATTGAAAGTATAAAAATCAACTCACTTTTTGAATAAGTCCTGCTCGTTCCAATAAAGATTCTATTCTGGGCTCTGCTCCTCTAAAACGTTTGTAGAGCGTCATAGGATTTTCGGTGCCACCTTTGGAAAGAACATGTTCCTTGAACTTACTCGCTATGTTTTTGTTGAATATGCCATTTTGCTTGAAATAAGCAAATGCATCGGCATCTAAAACCTCTGCCCATTTATAGCTGTAATAGCCAGAAGAATAGCCTCCTTGAAAAATATGGGAAAAAGCTGTGCTCATACAGGTTTCAAGTGTGTCAGGGAACAAGTTGGTACCTTCAAAAGCCTTGGACTCATATTCTTTTACATTGTTAATATTCGAGGGGTCGGTTCCATGCCATGCCATATCCAAAAGGCCAAAACTTAATTGACGGAGCGTTGCCATCCCTTCCTGAAACGTTGCGGACTCCTTTATCTTTTCGACCAAATCCATGGGAATCAGTTCCCCTGTTTCGTAATGGAATGCAAATAGTTCCAAAGCTTCCTTTTCATAGCACCAGTTTTCCAGCACTTGACTTGGGAGTTCTACAAAGTCCCAATAAACTGATGTCCCCGAAAGACTTGGATAAGTGGTATTTGCCAACATTCCATGCAACGCATGCCCGAACTCATGGAAAAGCGTAGTCACCTCGTTAAACGTTAGTAGCGATGGTTTTGAGGTAGTGGGCTTGGTGAAATTACAGACGTTGGAAATATGGGGTCTACTATTTTTACCATCTAAGGTATATTGCGGCTTGTACGAAGTCATCCAAGCTCCGCCCCGTTTTCCGGGTCTTGGGTGAAAATCGGCATAAAACAGTGAAACCAGATTTTTAGAACTATCGTAAACTTCATATGTTTTTACATCCTCGTGGTATTTTTCAATACCTGAAACTTCTTTGAAGTTGAGGTCAAACAGTTTTTCGGCAACTTTGAAAACCCCATCGATTACATTTTCTAACTTAAAATAGGGCTTTAGTTTTTCATCATCTAAATTGAACAGTTTTTGTTTCAATTTTTCTGAATAATAGGTGCTATCCCATTTTTCCAATTGAGAGATACCATCAAGTTCTATTGCAAAACCCTCTAATGCCGCAAATTCTTTTTTTGCGGCTGGTTTGGCTTTCTCCAAGAGCTCTGTTAGAAATTCATGTACCTTTTCTGGTGTTTCCGCCATGCGTTCTTCGAGAACAAAATGTGCGTGGGTTTGGTACCCTAGGAGGTTGGCTCTCTCATGCCTGAGTGTGGCAATCTTTAGCACGTTCTCTTGGTTATCTAGCTCATCATTGTGAAATCCTTTACTGCCGAAGGCGAGCGAAAGTTTCTTGCGCAGTTCTCTGTTGTCAGCGTATTTCATAAAAGGAATATAGCTAGGGTAGTCCAATGTTATGAGCCAGCCCTTTTTATTTTTAGCTTTTGCCAGCTGCGCTGCTGCTTCTTTGGCTCCGTTAGGGAGGCCACTTAAATCTTTCTCATCTGTAAGGAGCAATTCGAATTTATTGGTTTCTGCCAGAACGTTTTCTCCAAACTTTAATTTCAGTTTTGATAATTCGGCATCGATTTTTCGAAGCCTTTTTTTAGCATCATCACCAAGATTCGCACCATTACGACTGAAGCTTTTGTACCTTTTCTCCAACAAGGTTTGCTGTTCTACGGAAAGATTCAAGGAATTTTTTTGCTCGTAGACTGATTTAATTCGTTTAAAAAGTTTCTCATTCAACGTGATATCATTACTGAATTCGGATAATAGTGGAGAGACTTCTTGCGCAATCTTTTGAATTTCATCATTGGTTTCGGCAGAATTCAGATTGAAGAAAACGCTGGAGATTCTATCCAACTGCCGACCTGAAAAATCCAGAGCTTCCAAGGTGTTTTTAAAGGTAGGCGCCTCTGGGTTATTGGCAATTTTATCAATTTCTTTTTTGGTGTTTTCGATAGCCTGTACGAAAGCTGGTTTAAAATGTTCATTCTTTAGCTGCTCAAAGGGAGCTTGATCAAAAGGTTGAAGAAGGGGATTGTTCATTTTCTAGATATGAGATTTTAGTATTGAGTATTGGGAAAAATACTGTAAAATGGATTTTTGGATCGTTCGATTCTTGAATTTTATTCAATTGATTTTATGGTAGTTGATATACCTTTTTACTAACTACTAACTACTAACTACTAACTACTAACTACTAACTACTGACTACTGACTACTGACTACTGACTACTGACTACTGACTACTGACTACTGACTACTTATTTCGAATTTCCTCCGCTCCTTTGATGACTTTTTCTTTTAGACCTTGTTTATAGATTTCAACTTTGTCCAGTACACATTTGTCCGAAGCCCCAATAATCTGGGCGGCAAGAATACCTGCATTTTTGGCTCCGTTAAGAGCTACTGTGGCAACGGGAACTCCGCCGGGCATTTGAAGAATGGAAAGTACCGAATCCCAGCCATCAATGGAATTACTGCTTTTTACGGGTACTCCTATTACGGGCAAAGGCGATAAAGAAGCTACCATGCCAGGTAGATGCGCTGCACCGCCTGCACCAGCTATAATAACGGAATATCCATTTTTATGGGCGTTTTTGCCAAAATCGAATAGTTTTTCTGGGGTACGGTGCGCAGAAACAATGTCGACATCCACTTCAATGTCAAAACCCTTTAAAATTTCAACGGCATCTTGCATTATGGGAAGGTCGCTTGTACTTCCCATGATTACGGCTACTTTGCTCATAGTTTATTTGCTTATTACTTTAATGGTTTCCTTTACTTTTTGAGCGGTTGCTCTTGCCTTATCCATATCCTCGTCCACAATGGTTACGTGTCCCATTTTTCGAAATGGGCGTGTCTGTTTTTTTCCATATACGTGGGGAGTGACCCCATCCATTTTAAGAATGGAATCTATATTTTCATAGACGACATCTCCTGTATGCCCTTCGGCACCTACCAGATTTACCATGACACCAGCAACCTTGCTCTCCGTTTTACCTAAAGGTAATCCCAAAATAGCTCTAATGTGTTGCTCAAATTGATTGGTGTAACTTCCTTCAATGCTGTAATGGCCACTGTTATGGGGTCTTGGCGCAACTTCGTTCACTAGAATTTCATCGTTCTTGGTTTGGAACAATTCCACGGCAAGCAACCCAATATGTTCTAGTCCTTCAGATACCCTTAAAGCGACCTCTGTAGCTTTTTTAGCCACTGCTGCTTCAACCCTAGCAGGACAGATAACATATTCCACTTGATTGGCTTCAGGATGAAATTCCATTTCAACCACAGGATAGGTTTTTACGGTTCCTTTAGTATTTCGTGCCACAATGACGGCCAGCTCGTTTTTAAAATCAACTAGTTCTTCGGCAATACATTCCACATTGGGCAATCCTTCTAAATCCCTTAAGGAACGGACCACTTTAACACCTTGTCCGTCATATCCAAACTGGGCACTTTTCCACACAAACGGGAACTGAAGTCCACCATTGGAAATGCTGTCCTCGATTTCTGAGGCGTAGGCAAATCGAGAAAATGGCGAAGTAGGGATTTTGTTATCTGTATAAAATAATTTTTGCGTTGCCTTATTCTGAATAGTTCTCAATGTTTTTGTGGGAGGATATACTTGTACCCCTTCATTTTCTAGTTTTTCCAGTGCATCCACATTGACATTTTCGATTTCGATGGTCAATAGATCAACAGCTTTCCCAAAATGATAAACAGCATCAAAATCCATTAGGCTTCCCTGTACAAATTCATCACATGCTATTCGACAAGGAGCATCTAGGGAAGCATCCATTACTTTAGTCTGAATGTCCCATTTTCGGGTTTCGTACAATAACATTTTGCCCAATTGACCACCGCCTAAAATACCGAGTTTAAAATTGGAAGAGAAAAAGTCCATTGATTTGTAATTGGAATGAAAACAAAAATACGTGAATTCCTTGAAGCGATGCAAGTCCAAAGGACAAAGCGCTCTTAAAAGTGTTATCTTTGCCAACCTGATAAATTAATGACGATTTGATCAAACTTCATGATAAGGTTTTTAAGCCCTATTTAGGGGAGGAGGAAATTTTAGCTGCCGTAGAAAAAATAGCAGCGGAAATAGCGGAGGACTACAAGGATGAGACCCCCATTTTTGTGGGTGTGCTCAATGGGGCTTTCATGTTTGTTTCCGATTTTCTAAAGGCATATCAATTTCCGTGTCAGGTTTCTTTTGTTCGATTAAGCTCTTATCAGGGTTTGACTTCAACCGGAATCGTAGAGACCTTATTGGATGTGCCCGAAGATATTGAAGGGCGTAGTGTGATTATTTTGGAAGATGTAATAGATACGGGCAGAACCTTGAAAAAATTAGTACATCTGTTTTCCCAAACCAACGCAAAGGAATTCAAGATTGCTTCATTGTTTTACAAGTCGGATATCTATAATGGAGAGTATGCCATCGACTATGTAGGAATGGAAATTCCAGATACTTTTATTGTGGGATATGGATTGGATTACAACGAATTAGGAAGAAATTTAAGAGAAGTATATCAATTAAATCAAACAACTATGATCAACCTAGTGCTTTTTGGAAAGCCGGGAGCGGGAAAAGGAACCCAAGCCGATGTTTTAAAAGAAAAATACAATCTGAAGCATATCTCCACAGGGGATGTTTTTAGGTACAATATTAAAAACGGAACTGAACTTGGTGCGCTTGCAAAATCCTATATGGATAAAGGGGATTTAGTACCGGACGAAGTTACCATTGATATGCTAAAACAAGAAGTTGAGAAGAATCCGGATGCTGCTGGTTTTATATTTGATGGCTTTCCCAGAACAACGGCACAAGCTGAAGCATTGGATAACTTTTTAGGCTCGAAGGATATGCAGATCAATGCAACTATTGCTTTAGAAGCGGATGATGATATTTTAGTTGCACGTTTGTTGGAACGCGGAAAGCTAAGTGGACGTACCGATGATCAGGATGAAGGTAAAATACGCAACCGATTTGATGAGTACAATCAAAAAACGGCCCCTTTAAAAGCATATTACGAAGAACAGGGTAAGTTTCATTCGGTAAACGGAATAGGAGAGATTTCTGAGATTTCCGAGCGTTTGGGCGAGGTTATCGATACCCTATAAATTCATTTTCTTTTTTTAACCATCTTTTCAAAAGAACCATGACCGAAGGTAATTTTGTTGATTATGTAAAAGTACATGTTGCTTCCGGTAATGGTGGTAAAGGTTCAGTACATTTACATCGCGAGAAATACATTACTAAAGGAGGCCCAGATGGTGGTGACGGTGGACGTGGAGGCCACGTTATTGTTCGTGGTAACAGCAATCTTTGGACGTTGGTCACTTTCAAATTTAAAAAGCACTTTAAAGCTGGTCATGGTGAGCATGGCAGTAAGAACCGTAGTACAGGGGCAGACGGTCAAGATGTATACATGGATGTGCCATTGGGCACTGTGGTCAGAGACACCGAGACGAATGAAATCCTTTTTGAAATTACCGAGAACGGTGAGGAAAAAATTGCTGCCAAAGGAGGAATGGGAGGTCGTGGCAATTGGCATTTTAAAAGTGCTACCAATCAGACTCCAAGGTATGCACAGCCCGGGATTCCCGGTGAAGAAGCTCAGATTACCTTGGAGTTAAAAGTTCTGGCAGATGTAGGGCTCGTGGGTTTCCCCAATGCCGGTAAATCAACGTTGCTCTCTGTAATGACCTCTGCTAAACCAAAAATTGCAGACTACGAATTCACTACACTGAAACCAAACTTGGGGATAGTTGAGTATCGTGATTTTAGAAGTTTTGTTATGGCAGATATTCCAGGAATTATTGAGGGAGCTGCAGAGGGAAAGGGACTGGGCCATTATTTTTTGCGCCATATTGAGCGTAATGCGACCTTGCTTTTTTTGATTCCGGCAGATAGCAATGATATCTATAGAGAATATGAAATTCTACTCGATGAATTAAAACGCTATAACCCTGAACTTCTTGATAAAGAAAGACTAGTGGCCATATCTAAAAGCGATATGCTTGATGAAGAACTGATGCAAGAAATGAAAGAAGAACTTGACAAGGAGTTCAAGAATGTAAATTATCGATTTATTTCTTCGGTGGCGCAACAGGGTATTCAAGAGCTGAAAGATGACCTTTGGAAATTGTTGAACGAATAAGCCTGTTCCCATTTCATCTGAATCTAATAATTGATTAAATTTATAGGTATTCTTAAAAGGAAGAAATGAGATACCTTGCTACCATATTGCTTTCCTGTTTTTTGGCCTCTTGTGCCAGTGTGCGCGTGAATTACGATTACGATAAATCCACAAATTTTTCTAACTACACCAGCTATAATTATTTTTCTGATATGGATTCTGGATTGAGCGGTCTAGATGAAAAGAGACTCTTACGGGTGTTGGATTCTACGCTGCATTCAAAAGGATACATTCTTGCTGAAGAGCCAGACTTTTATGTGAACATACTTAGTAACCAGTTTAGAAGTGCACCAAATAATAATGTAGGATTAGGTGTTGGAGGCACTGGACGAAATGTTGGTGGTGGTCTGTCCATTGGAATACCCGTTGGGAATTCTGGAATTCAACGGGCAATACAGTTTGATTTTGTAGATGCCGAAAAGGATGCATTGTTCTGGCAGGCTTCGAGCGAAAGCGGATTTCGGGAAAATGCATCTCCAAGTGTGCGCGAAAAGAAACTTAGAGCGGTAGTGGATAAGGTATTTTCAAAATTTCCGCCGGAAAAAAAGTAAATTCCGTTGGCTAAAGCTAATTTACCGTTTGTCATATTATACTTCACCTAATTATTTTTCCCTTGTACATTTATCGCTTCAAGAATGTAACATGGATGTTAAAAAATAGTCCTATTAACGCATTTGGCAATCACTACTCATATTAATTTATTTGAACAACATGGAAACAAAACTAAATTTTAAACTTGGAGGGGTTATCCTCTTTTTACTAATGGGAATAACAACATCTGCACAGGATATCTCAGGTTCTTGGCAAGGAACTCTGGAAGTACAAGGAAACAAAATGCCTCTGGTTTTTGATGTGACCGAGGAAAATGGGGCTTTAACATCGACCATGGATAGTCCATCGCAAGGTGCAACGGGTATTCCAATGGATGAAACTTCGTTTGAGGATAATCAATTGACCATTGTCTTTAAGCAAGCAGGAATCAAATATGTAGGTGCTCTCGAAGGTACTACTATGAAAGGAACATTCTATCAAGGCGGTATGGAGCTTCCCTTGAACCTAGAGAAAAAGGATAAAACTATTCCGGGAAATCCTTCATTGGTAAGTTCCGATGAAGAATTATTGGCATTGGCATCATTGGATAAGGGCGATTACAGATATACCGTAGAAGACTATTTTGCGAGGCCAAAAGCTTCAACCTTCCGTTTTTCTCCTGATGGCACGTATATGTCCTATCGCGAAAAAGATGAAAACGGAAAAAGGCATGTGATGGTCAAAAATATCTCAACAGGTGAAGTAAAAAAGGCCATTGAGGAGAAAGAAGAACTGGTGAGGGGTTATGCTTGGCTTAACAATGAGCGTTTGGCTTATATTATGGATAAGGGCGGAGACGAAAACTACCACGTTTACGCCGTAGATTTAGACGGGTCAGACTTAAAGGATTTAACTCCGTTCGATGGGATTCAAGCCCAGTTTACTGAGCTTCTTAAAGAGGATAAAGATCATATCATCGTGTCCATGAACAAAAACAATCCGCAAGTTTTTGAACCTTATAAGGTCAATGTGGTAACAGGAGAGCTAAAACAGCTATTTAGTAATGATGATCCTGAAAATCCCATAGCAGGCTATGATTTTGATAAAGATGGCAATCTAAAGGCATATACCAAAATAAGGGATGGTGTGGAACAGGACCTTTACTATGAAGATGGTAATGGAGGGTATAAAATCGTTAAAAGCCTTAATTGGAAGGATGCATTTGGGATACTGGAATTTAATTATGCCACTGAAAATCCCAACGATGCTTATATGATTTCCAATTTGGATAACGATAAGGCCGAAGTGGTTCTTTACGATTTAAAAGAAGGTAAAATACTCAAAAAGGTTTTTTCCAACGATCAATATGACGTTCAGGATATGCATATGTCCAAAAAACGAGGTTATGAATTGGATTACTTCGTATTTGAAGGTGAAAAAACGGAGATTGTGCCCGTTAGTAACTCTTACACCAAGCTCCATAATAAGATTACCAAAAAATTTCCCGGGAAACAGTATAGTATCGCAGATGCTACAGATGATGAGAACAATCTTTTGGTTTTCATCCAAAGTGATAAATTATATGGCGAATACCATTCTTACGATGTGAAGAAAGATGAGTTTAAGTTTCTTTATAATTTAATGCCTCAGCTCAAGGAAGAAGATATGTCCGAGATGCGCCCCATCACTTTTAAGAGTAGGGATGGCATTACTTTACACGGGTATATTACATTGCCCAAAGCAGCTTTGGCAGGTCAAAAGGTACCGGTGATCGTTAATCCCCATGGTGGTCCTCAAGGAATACGTGATTCCTGGGGCTTTAATCCGGAAGCGCAGCTATTTGCTAGTAGGGGATATGCTACCCTTCAAGTTAATTTTAGGATTTCTGGTGGCTATGGTAAAGAGTTTTTAGAATCTGGGTTTAAACAAATCGGTAGAAAGGCTATGGACGATGTGGAAGATGGGCTACAGTACGTAATTGACCAAGCTTGGGTAGATGCTGATAAAGCGGCTATATATGGCGGAAGCCACGGAGGTTATGCAGTACTGCGCGGTTTGACCAAGACACCGGATTTATATGCCTGTGGAGTAGACTACGTTGGCGTCTCCAACATATTTACATTTATGAAAACCATACCTCCATATTGGAAACCCTATTTGAAAATCATCAAGGAAATTTGGTATGATGAAGATATTCCCGAAGAAAAGAAAATAATGGAAGAAGTATCGCCAGTGTATCAAATCAATAAAATCAAGAAACCCTTATTTGTGGTTCAGGGAGCTAACGATCCTAGGGTGAACATTGATGAATCTGACCAAATTGTGAGTGCATTAAGGGGTAAAGGTTTTGATGTACCCTATTTGGTAAAGTATGATGAAGGCCACGGTTTTGGTAAAGAAGAGAACAGGATAGAACTTTATAAGACTATGATGGGCTTTTATGCCAAGCATTTGGGAGATAAGGAGATTCCAACGCCATTGAAGGATTAGGTGAAACTAACAAAATGAATTGCCTCTAGGTAGAGTTATAGAGGTATCGGAGACAAGACCGTTTTGCTAAAAGAGCCAAGAATCAAGATGGGAAATCTTGTTTCTTGGCTCTAAAAGTTTTTAGCACTTCGCGTGATACGTAATACTCAGTCTGAGGGAGTTTAAAGAAATAACCTTGAACGCTAAGTGCCGTTGCCGTTCGCAGTTTCATTTTTGCCACTGGTCATAAACCTATTTAAACTTGAGTGTGGTAGACGTATTTTTACCCCGTAATCAAAAAACGAACAGCATGATAACCTTAGCCAAATTAATTATCTCTTTTCTTATATCGGTTCTCGTTTAAAGGGTTCTATTTTCAAAAATTAAAGACCATCAAAATGAAAAAACTAAGTACAGTTCAAAAAATTATATTGATCGCAGGAATATTGTTGACGCTGATTGGCATTTTTGCAAGGTATATGGGTTGGGAAAACAATGATTGTTTGGTACTTTTTTACACAGGAACCTCTTTCATGTGGATAGCGTTTTTAAATAATAAGGCGAGTAAATGTGAAAGACGTTTTATTAAAAAATTATTCAGAAGACAGCAAAATGGGTAGGAATAAATTAATGATAGGAGTTCTTCCAATTTCCCAATGCGTTATTTTTGAATTAAGATATTGACCAACTACATATGGAATTGAACAGTAGAACCAACAATCTTGTTTTCTGGACCTTACAATTTTTGGGGTGGGGTTTTCTAAGCTGTCTGTCTTTGATTATGCTGAAGAATAGTAGTACGGAATTCTTGGTGTTCAACGTATTTGGTGGTATGTTCATTGGTATCGTATCCACATCGCTATTAAGATATTATTTGAAGCATAACCTTGCTTTTGATGATTTTGGAACCAAAGAGATTATCAAGATTTTGTTAGCCGCACTGGTTGCATCTGGTATCTATGCACTGTTGAATCTCTCCCTTGGATACCTATATCATGAATACGGCCCAAAGATATCTGACGATGAGCTACAGATGTTGAAAATGTATGATACAACTGGGCTATTAATTTTCAGTTCCTTATTAATGGTGTTTTCATGGGTCATTTGTTATTTGGTCATCAAACTTTTGCTAAAACTCAACAAGGACAGAATTGAGCGGCTAGAACTGAATACCAATTTAAAACAGGCACAACTTAATACCTTGAAAGGCCAGATTAACCCTCACTTTATGTTTAACAGTCTCAACAATATTCGAGGTTTAATGCTTGAGGATGTTGAACGATCAAGAGAGATGTTGACCAAACTCTCCGAAATCCTTCGGTATTCGCTTACCAAAAATAATAGTAATGCCATTTCGGTAGAAGAAGAGCTGGAAATGGTGGACAACTATATTGACCTCTCCAAAATTCAATTTGAGGACCGGCTGGAGTTTGTCAAGGATGTTGATGAAGATACTTTGTCACTTCATATCCCGCCAATGATTATCCAGCTTCTTATAGAAAATGCGGCAAAACATGGTATCTCCAATCTCAAAAGAGGAGGCAGAATCGTCTTGAGCCTAAAAAAGGAAGAGGATCAATTGATCATAGAAGTTAAAAATACAGGGAAACTCCAAATAGGTAAAAATACCACACAGTTAGGACTGAAAAATATAAGACAGCGTTTAAAACTGCTGTATGCAGATAAAGCTTCTTTTAATTTGAACGAGGTTGCTGGTGAGGTCGTTGCCCATATAAAAATCCCTATGGTATGAAGATAAGAGCCGTAATAGTGGAAGACTCAAGATTGGCCCGTAATGAGCTAAAAGAACTCATAAAAAAACACAGTGAGATCGAGCTGGTAGGAGAAGCTGAAAATGTTGATTCAGGATTCGAATTGATTCAGAAAGAAACCCCGGATTTATTGTTTTTGGATATCAATATGCCAGAAAAAGATGGTTTTGAGCTTCTTGAAATGCTGGATGAGGTTCCCATCACCATATTTACCACTGCTTTTGATGAATACGCTATAAAATCCTTTGAGTACAATGCCTTGGATTACCTTCTTAAACCAATAAACGAAAAACGTTTTGCTGTTGCTTTTGATAAGGTAAAGGCAAAATTGACAAGCAATCAAGAGGATACGGTAAAGACAAAACAACTTTCGCGCAACAGTCAGATTTTTATCAAGGACGGAGAATCCTGCTGGCTTGTTAAAATTGGAGATATTTCACATTTTGAAATCGTGGGGAACTATACCAGGGTGTTTTTTGAAGATAAGAAACCGCTGCTTTATAAATCACTTAACCAAGTTGAAGAAAAACTTCCTGAACAGTCTTTTTTTAGGGCAAACCGGCAACAAATCGTTAATACCAACTACATAGCCAATGTAGTGCCTTGGTTCAATGGTAAGTTGAAGCTGCAAATGTATAACGGAGAAGAAATTGAGGTGTCGCGTAGACAATCCTATATCTTTAAAGATAAAATGAGTTTGTAGTTAGGTTGTTACGATTAACAGTAAAACAAAAACCAATGGATAGAATAGAAATTTCCAAAATCGCAATGGTATTCACGTTACCATTATTGATTGTTGGTACTTTGGTATTGCTAGTGAAATCAATCTGGTTCCAGCAAAACCCAAATTTATTGGCATTGGGAGTTACAATTGATTTGTTATTGATTACACCCTTAGTGTATTTTTTACTGGTTAGAAAAACAAGGATTCCAACAACCACAATTGTCCCTTTTCTAATCTTTGTAACCGTAGTTTGTTCGGTTATCCTTCCCAAAGAAAATCAATTGTATTTAGGACTGTTCAAAACTTGGTTGCTTCCAGTCATAGAATTGTCCATTCTGTCTTTTGTGCTTTATAAACTATATGGGGCAATAAAACTGTACAATGTGGAGAAACAATATTCTCTTGATTTCTTCTCTACCCTCAAAAAAGTCTGTACTGAAATCCTCCCTAAAGCCATGGTCATGCCCGTTGTTATGGAAATCTCGGTTTTCTACTATGGTTTTTTGTATTGGAAGAAAAGGGATTTTAAGGAAAATGAGTTTTCATACCATAAAAATTCGGGGACGATAACCTTGTTGGTTGCCATAATTTTCATTGTGACCATTGAAACTGTTGTTCTTCATATTATCATTGGCAAATGGAACACTATCGCTGCTTGGGTATTGACGTTTTTAAGTACGTATTCTGGAATTCAGATTTTAGGATTTTTAAAATCCATGCTAAAAAGGCCTATATCCATTGAAGGCGATAAGCTCCACCTGAGATATGGAATTATGAATGAATCCATTATCGATTTGAGCAATATTGACGTTATTGAGTTGTCATCCAAGGAAATTGAATCGAACCATGAAACAAGAAAACTATCCTTCTTAGGTGATTTAGAGTCTCACAATATAATCATCCGATTAAAAAACGAAAACATGCTGACAGGTCTTTATGGAATTAAAAAGTCCTACAAGAATCTAGTTCTGTTTATAGATAACCCAATTACTTTTAGGAATAGCATTGAGATTGCCCTAACAAAATAACCTGTAAAAACTGAAAAAAGATAATCCCCTAAAGTGATTTCAGAAGACCTCCATCGATTGGAATATTGGTGCCAGTAATGTAAGCGGACTTTTCTGAAGCTAAAAATGTGACCAAAAAGCCGTATTCCTCAGGGTCGCCAATGCGTTTTGAAGGAACCTGATTTTCCATGTTCGACCGAACTTCCAATGCTGTAATCCCTAGCTTTTCCGCTTTTTTTGCGTTAAGTTGGGTGATACGGTCGGTATCAAAATAACCTGTAAGCACGTTGTTTACGGTTATTCCATCTTTTGCAACATCAATAGAAAGACTTTTTGCCCAAGTCACTACGGCAGCCCTAATCGAATTTGAAAGCGCTAAATAATTTAGAGGTTCCCTGACGGATATCGATGCCACATTGATGATTCTTCCCCATTGCTTTTTTTGCATGTGCTTCAAGGCAAGTTCTGTAGTAAAAACAACTGATTTGAACAGTAAATCAAACGCTTGTTGGTAATCCTCAACATTTTTTTCCAAAGCTCCTCCTGCTTCCGGACCTTGCGTGTTGTTCACCAATATATCGATCGTGTTTTCTTGGAAAAATTTGGAAATCGTTGGTTTGAAGGTTTCAAAACTGGAAAAATCGACAACTACATAGTTGTGTTCTTGTCCTTGGTCGACATCAAATTCTGCAATAAGCTCCTTCATTTTGGCTTCATTTCGTGCCATTAAGGTTACATTGGCCCCACTTGCGGCCAATTGCCTTGCGATAGCTTCACCAATACCTTTGCTGCTCCCGCCAACAAGAGCATTTTTTCCTGCTAAAGAAATTTTCATATTACTTGTATTCTTCTCTTGCTGGACTAAATATATCCATTAATTTACACGTAGTCAGTGCTTTCCCGCTATGAGGTACATTGGATGGGACAATGACCACATCGCCAGGTTGATATATAGCCTTATTCCCTCCCAAGGTAAACTCAAAACTGCCTTCCAGAACATGCATTATTTGTTCGTGTACATGATAATGTTCTGGTACTTCGGCACCTTTTTCGACATCCCAAAATGCCCATGTCATTGATTCTCCATGCACCATTTTTCCATGATAACCGGGCATGATTTCCTGTGATTGTATTTCTGATAAATTCATTACTATTATTTACTCGAAAAATAGCAATAAGTGGTGAATAGAAGGATAAAAACAGTGTTTTTTAAGACATTATTCCCAATTTACGATCACAAATTCACACCTTCTGTTCCATTCGTGGTCTTCTTCGGTACAGGCATCCACGGTTTCACACTTTACGATAGGTTGGGATTCTCCATAACCTTTTGCGATTACCCTATTTTCATCAATTCCCTTGCTTACCAAATATTCCTTGACCGAATCCGCCCGCTTTTGAGATAATTGTTTGTTATAGCTAGCTCTACCTCGAATATCTGTATGGCTACCGATCTCTATGGTCATATTTGGATTTTTTTGCATCACGTCCAGCACTACTTTCAGACGCTCTCTGGATTCTCTTCTAAGGTACCAAAGGCTATAATCAAAATGGATTTCCTTGGTTTTGATTATTGTTCTGTTTTTCTCTTTGACTACGGCATCCTCTTTTTTGATTGCCTCCGCTATCTTTTTCTTCTTTCTTTTTTCTGCTTCTTCTTTTGCCTTCTTTTCTTGTAACAGCTGTTTTTCTTTTTCTTTTTCCGCTTCTGCTTGTTGTTGCTTTTCAATTTCTTTTAAGGAGAGCAGTTGCAGTGACCCATCAAAAGTTTTTTTGCGTTCCTTGCTGCTTCGTATAGTTTTGTTGTTGTCTTTGTATCCGTTTTGACTTCCGTGTACTGTAAAAAAGGAAGCGCAGGAAATATCAAACTTAAATGCTGCATTTTGATCGGTCAATACTTCTTTTATCATTTTGCCATCACCGTCCAATAATCGTATTGTCCCGTTTGGGATAGGTTCGTTAGTTGTTATATCGGTAAGTGTACCAGCAATGAACTGACCGCAATCTTCGATTAAAAGAGGTTTGGTTTCAATAAAGGAATAAATGTCATCGCTACCTTTTCCCGAGGGGCGGTTGGATGAGAAAAAACCTTCCTTGTCGGAATGAAATGAAATGGAAAAATCATCATAACCACTATTGACGGGCAAACCTAAATTGTCTGGTTGACCGTAAGTTCCAGCGTCATATTTTGAAATGAAGATATCCAAAAGACCAAAGCCCGGATGCCCATTTGAAGCAAAGTAGAGATTGTTCTCCGTGTCCAAATGCGGAAACTGCTCCTTTTTATCCGTGTTTATTGTTGCTCCCAAATTTATTGGGTTCCCAAAAAGTCCATCTGAAAGTATGGATACTTTATAAAGGTCAAATGAGCCATAACCACCTGGACGGTCCGAAGCAAAATAAAGCTGTGTTTCGTCTTTGTTCAATGCTGGGTGTTCCGAAGAAAAACCATCGTCATTAAATGGTAATGCGGTAATATTTATCCATTCCGTACCAGACCATTCTGCGCTGTAAATCTTTAAGTTGGTGATTTTTTTGGAATCTGTTTTTTTCTTGCCCTTATTGAAATTATTTCTAGTAAAATATAGCGTCTTTCGGTCTTTGGTAATTGCAAAGGAACCCTCGTGCATTTTGGTGTTGATGTTGGGAGAAAGACCTTTACTAAAATTATCTTTCTGGTCTATTTTGTCCAGTGGATGTGAGTAAATATCCAGATAGTTTTGATTGTTCCATCGGTACAGTTTTTTAGCCTTGTCGCTGTTTTTCCTTGAAGCTGTGTAAAGCAGGTTGGAATCTATTTTGGCTGCCCCAAATTCGGATGTCTTAGTGTTTAAGGCAAGGTTCTCTATCGTAAAACGGTTACCAATTGCACTTATGTTTTCTAAATATTGAATGTCTCTGTTTAGCTTTTCGATTGCTAATGAGTCGTTTAATCCTATATAATACTCCCTTAATGCATTGTCTGCTTCATCATACTTTCCAATAGCTTTTAAGGACTGGTTAAGTTTGAAATAATAAGAAACATCAATGGCATTTCCAGATCTGGAAGTAACAGTTTTGTACCATCTTGCAGCCGAGTGCATATCGAATGTACGATAATAGGAGTCTGCCAAATTCTTTAAGACCTGTTGGCTTCTATTGCTGGATAATGCTTTTTCGTACAACGGAATGGCATCGCTATAAAATGCTCTTTCAAAATAGGTGTTGGCGCGCTCCAATTCTTGTTGTGCAAGCATTGGATGCAAACTTAAACCGATGGTGAGGAAGAAGATAAGTTTTTTCATGGCTTAATAAAATCTAGGAGATTTATCATATCCTTTTTTCAGACCTAAAAGGTCAAGGTCAAAGAGTGCAAAAATTTCATGGGACCCTGCATTGAAACTTCCCAAGTTGGATAGCGTATAATCATAGGCATATCCAATACGTATTGCAGGTACAACGGATATGTTGAACATGGCACTCACTGCATCTTCCAATCTATAGGACAGTCCACCTTCGAATCTGTTATTGAACAAAACATTCACTGAAGTATCCAACGAAATAGGAGAGCCTGCAACCATTTTTGTCATGATGGATGGCTTTATTTTCAAATTTGGATTCAATTCGTAGATGTAACCAGAGGTGAAGAAAAGGTGTATTTCTTCTGAACCTATCCTATTTATTCCATCCCGATTTTCAAGATGTTTTGAAGTCAATAAATTAGGTGCGGATACTCCGGCATAAAAATTGGGCCTTGTGTAAAAAGCACCAACGCCAACATTGGGGAAAATACTATTGACATTTTCGTTGAATGCTGCATCATCTTGAAACTCGGGCAACCTAAAACCAGTAAAATTGGTTTCAAAATTTGTAATCCCTCCCTTAAGTCCCAAGGATAGGTTACTATCAGCATTCAACTTTAAGATATAGGCAAAATCAACATAAACATTGTTCTCTTTTAAAACACCATCACCAATATTGTCCGTTATAAGGGATATTCCTGTCTCAACTTTATCACTCAAAGGTGCATGGGCAAAAAATGTAAGTGTCTCGGGTGCGCCCTCTGCATTTTGCCATTGCGAACGAAAAAGGGTTCCAAAATTTATCATTCCCGTTTCATTGGTCGTATATGCGGGATTAATAATGCTCATGTTATACATGTACTGCGTGTACTGAGGATCTTGCTGTGATTTTATTCCCAGCGAACACAATAAAAATAAGAGTGCTATATATAGTTTTTTCATGTCTTTGTTTATTGGCTGAGATATAATCTACCTTGTTTTGGTTCGAAACCATCACGGTTAAACTCTATGACGTAGAAGTATACCCCATTGGGAGCCGTATTTCTTCCACCTTCCGAACCGTCCCATGCAGGATTATCCGCATCTCCTTTAAAGAGGGAATTTCCGTAGCGGTTAAAGATTTCCAACGTGAAGTCAGGGAAAATGGTTTCTATATTAGGTATAAAAAAGGTGTCGTTTCTACCGTCACTATTTGGTGAAAATCCATCGGGGATGAAGAAATCGTATGCATCTGGATCACAATTGTTCAAGTCTACTGTAACTGGAATCCTATTTGGATTGATACAGCCTGTTTCGGGGTCATAGCTTTGGGCATAGTACGTAGTATCATCAATCAGAAGTTCTGAACTAGATAGGACTTCGCCACCTTCTTCCGAAATAAACCATTCAACTTCGGCATCTATTATGTTTTCCAAATTGATGAGTTCTGCAACAGTTGGATTGTCCAATCCACACAACGATAATTCTGTTGCGCTTAAATCTGGTGATGGAGGGTTTATCACTGTAGGAATCAATTCCAATCGCATATCACTTTCACAGAATCCGTTCAATTGCTCTACGGCAAAATAGGACTGTCCGTCCACAATAACTTGATTGGAATCTATCAAAGTTCCGCCCGTAGCCGAAGTGTACCATAAAATACTTCCACCGTTTGTTGAATTGACATCCAAATCAGCTAAGGTCAGATTATCAGAACCACACAGAATTGGCATTGCGTTGTTGATAGTTGGAACATCAGCTGTTACGAAAGCAACCTGAACCCGTATTCTGGAGGAGCTTATACAATTATTGTCTGGATTGGTGCTTAAAATAAAATAATCTTCCCCATCTACCAGAGGTGTGTTCAAAGGTAGGGGCACATCATCGGTATTGGTTTCAAAAAAGGAAAGTGCTCCAGAAGCACTGACTGAAATATTTTCCAAGGTCGGGTTTCCATCATTTAGACAGAAAAATTGCTCAGGTACAGCTTCGATAACTTCAGGTGTTCCGCCAATGGAAAAGTTTTCTTGAAGCTCAAAATCGAACACTGTCCGGCAAGGCGTAGTATCATCTTGAGTGCTTGTTAGGTTAACGGTATAGTTTCCATCGGCCAAGGTAGAGATGTCTATTTCATATTCGGCAGACCCTCCTGTAAAGTTTATTGTATTGTCTGTTAGTACGGTCATTGAGTTTTGTTCAACAACCTCATAGTCTATGGTATAGCTTCCGTCAGATAGTGCTGGTGCGTTTACCAATACATCGATGGCAGTGGCATCACAATTGTTGTCCACCACTATGGCTAAATCTATTTCTTCTGGGGTTGGTAGCACCTCAACAGTTGTGCTTAGCATGCAGTCTATGAGAAAACTCCCGGTTACTTCGATAGCGACATTGTAATTACCATCAGTATCAAAGTTGGCTGAAGGAATATCAAAAGTTGCGGATCCATTGGAAAAATCAATGTTCTGTGCAATAAGGTCGGTGGTGGAATTATCGGGATTTGTTATGGTATAATCAATGTTATAGGTTTCGTTGGAAAGGTTTCCAGCAATATCCAATATATTATCCAGTTGGATAGTAGCGTCTGTATCAGGACAAATAGTCGCTGATGAGGCCATAGGATCGGAGACCAGAAAAAGTACCTGCGGCACATTAATATTGGGGCATACAAATTCTTCAGGGTCAGGATCTGTAATCCCTACGATATCCAATTCCACAAATTCGTTGATAGGAACTGCATCCGGTGAAATGGTAAATGTTCCTGTTCCATTGTTCAATTCAACGGTTATAGCGGCATTGCTAATGCCATTGCTGCTGGTAACGGTGTATGCAATATCATATTGATCGTCGGGTAAAATGGATTGGTCATAAGTAATGGTGACGTCATAGGGCTCCCCCAAACAGTAGTTCGGAGCCGTCAAGTTTCCTTCAAGCACAGGCAGTATAATAATTTCTACCCTGGTAAACTGTATGGAACAAACAGGATGAGATGGAAAGACCGAATAGGTAAAAATATAAGTGCCATAACCAAAATTAGTATTGATTTCCTCTACATTTATAACACTATCTGTTAAATCATCTATTTGGTTGGTCACACCTTCGGACCAAGTTCCATTGGGATCTTCGCCAACCAGTAAACTGTTCAGGTCAAGGTTGGTGTAACTTGATAAGTCTTCGTTGGTACATACCACTAAATCTATTGGTTGTCCGGGATCTGCAGCTGGATGAATCTCTAGAATAACAGTGGATTGTTTGCTCGTGCATATATCTACATCTGGTACGGTATAGGTAAAGGTATATTCTCCTGGTCCTGCCAAAAGGGCATTGAAGAAATTGTTGTTCAGAAAACCTGTAGGCGCAACCTCTGTCCATACCCCATTAAAATCGGGGATTTTTCCATTGACATTACTACCAAGAAAACCAAAAAGATTGACTGCCGGGTTTTCACTGCAAGCATTGGCACTACCATCTATATTGTCCTCACCGGCATATCCGCCCAGGTTAATGGTAACCACGGCAGATTCGCCACAGTTATTGTTGGTGTATGTAAACTCATGAACGCCATAATTGTTGATTTGCCACAAGTCCACAATACCCGTGTTCATGTCCAACGCAAAAAAATTGGCAGGGTCTGTTGTAGACCATACACCACCAACGACAGGCAGTCCATTTAAATTTGCGAACAGGTCGAAAGTTCTATTGGCTATATCGTCGTGTTTATCACAAACAGTAACGGTATTGTCTGAACCTGCGCATTGAGAATATGCAACGGAAACAGTGGCTAAAAAGCCAATGGAAAATGCAAATAGATGTTTGATAAAAGTAGTTCTAAACCCCATAGAAGTTTTCTATTAATTCAAATTTATAGGTTGTACTATCCTCTTTTAAATCATGAGAGCATGCAAAGTATTATAGTACAATACAAAAAAACAGATAGTTTAGTGCGAATGACACCCAAATATCTGCTGAGGTTTAGATGCGCAAAACTACTGAATTTTCTTATCATCTGAATGATTTTAGTCATAAATACAAAACGTATTTTCTGATGCTGTCCAATGATTCATTTTACTTATAAGTAGTCCTGTCAAGTATCAATAACTACAAAAGCTACTTTTTAGTCTTTTAGCGTTATGATTTTTGCAGATTATGTTGTGTAAATGGTAAAAAGCGTCCTTAGCATTTTGTTTCTGATTAGTTTAATGGCTATGGTTATCTTTATCCTGAAAATAGATTTTTGATGCAAATACATTTTATAGCCATAGGAGGGAGTGCTATGCACAACTTGGCCTTGGCTTTGGAACATAAGGGATATACTGTAACAGGAAGTGATGATGTAATTTTTGAACCTTCCAAAAGTCGCTTGAAACAAAAAGGTTTATTGCCCGAGACATTTGGGTGGTTTCCTGAAAAAATACATGATAAATTGGACGCAGTGATTTTAGGAATGCATGCCAAACCAGATAATCCTGAATTGGATAAAGCAAAAGAGTTGGGCTTAAAGATATATTCGTATCCTGAATTTCTTTACGAGCAGTCCAAATACAAAACTAGAGTGGTTATTGGAGGTAGTCATGGTAAGACCACTATTACTTCGATGATTCTACATGTATTAAATTATCATGATATCGAGGTGGATTATATGGTTGGGGCACAACTAGAGGGTTTTGACAGAATGGTACATTTAACAGAGGATAATGATTTTATTGTTTTGGAAGGTGATGAATATCTGTCGTCTCCTATCGATAGAAGGCCAAAATTTCATCTATACCAACCCAATATTGCACTGTTGAGCGGTATTGCTTGGGATCATATCAATGTTTTTCCAACGTTCGAAAATTACGTGGAACAGTTTCAAATTTTTGTGGATGGTATTGTACGTGGAGGAAGCATTACCTATAACGAGGAAGATGTAGAGGTGAAAAAAGTAGTTGAGAAAACGGAAAATTCAATTCGGAAGTTTCCTTATAGCACGCCAGATTATAGAGTGGAGGATGGAGAGACTCTTTTGGATACCCCGAAGGTGATATGCCCATCGAGGTTTTTGGTAAGCACAATTTGAACAATCTTGCCGGCGCCAAATGGATATGTCAAAACATGGGTGTGGATGAAGATGATTTCTACGAGGCCATCGCATCTTTTAAAGGGGCATCCAAACGATTGGAAAAGATTGCGGAAAGCTCAGGAAAAGTAGCCTACAAAGATTTTGCACATTCGCCGAGCAAGGTAAGGGCAACAACCAAGGCAGTAAGGGAGCAGTATCCGAATCGAAAACTGATTGCCTGTTTGGAGCTACATACCTATAGTAGTTTAAATGCCAATTTTTTAAAGGAATATGACGGAGCTTTGAACGCCGCAGACGAAGCATTGGTCTTTTATTCTCCAGAAGCTGTTAAAATAAAACAGTTGGAAGAAGTTACTTCTACACAAATTGAAAATGCATTGAATCGGCAAGATGTCAAAATCTTTACTGATGCGGACGCTTTTAAGACGTATCTATTTGATAAAGAATTTGATGATTCGGTTTTGTTGCTAATGAGTTCAGGCAATTATGGCGGATTGGATTTTGAGAAAATAGAATCAGTATTCGGGTAAAGAGTAAATCAATAAGCGGGATTCGATTTTCTGTAAAAATCTAAATCCAAGTAATTGCTAATAGTTCAGTTTCCATATTCTATCTTGGATATTACTTTGCCTCTTTGATATATGATTTCTTTAATGGGTTTTCCTGCCAGATTATAGAATTCCCATTTGCCATCTTTAGCGCCATTCAGATAATTGCCTTTGTGGGAAGGCCTCTCGGCTTCACTGTACTTGATATATAATCCGTTCTTAACGTTATTTTTAAAAGTGGTTTTTTCTACGATTGTTCCATTGTCTAAGTCAAAGTTCTTCCAAATACCATTCTTGTAACCGTCCATATAGTTGCCAGATAAAATTTTTGTTCCGTTTTCGTGGTATAGCTCATAAAGACCGTTCTTTTTACCATGCTCGTAATGTTGAATCTCTTTCTTGGCTTCATTTTCATAAAACAATTCGCTGAGTAGTAATTGGTCTTCCACAAACTTCATTCTCATCAATAATACCCCATCTTGATTATATTCCAATTTATCCCCATCAAGCTTTCCATCTTTCAGCTGTTTAAGAAAGTGAAGTTTTCCATTTGGAAAATACTCCTTTTGTACATAGCTGTCGTTTGAGGTATGGTCTCTTTCCCAAATTAACGTTCCATCCTCATATTTTTCTTTCCAATGACCAGTGGGTTCATTGTTTTTATAAAACTCGGTTCTAATTCCTGAAGCATTTTGATTACTGTAATACAGTCTCTTTGTCCATTTACCGTTTTTCAGTCCATTCTTGTAATTTTCAAGAGTCATTAATTCACCCGTATCATTGAACGTTTTCCATTCCCCTTCTTCTTCTCCTGTTAAAAAAAGCCCTTGTTTTTGTACTTCGCCATTTTGGTGGTAAGTAGTGAACGTTCCGTTTGCAATCCCATCCTCATAACTCATTGTCTTTAAAATACGATCTTTATAATCGTATTCTGTAGATTTTCCGTGCTTCTTTCCCTTCAAGAAGTTCAAATCAGAATAATTCCCTCGTTCGTCAGAAATCTTATAGTGACCTTCAAGTAAATTGTTCGTATTGTCTTTAAAGAAAATTTCTCTTCCAAATTGTTGCTTTTCCACCTCGTACCAGGTAAGATACTTTTGGGCAACGATTGAATTTCCCATCAAAATCAATACTATTTGAGTGAGAATTAATTTATCGGATTTGAACATAGGTTTATATTTTTTGAGAGTGTAGACAAGAAAGGCCCACATAAATGGGCCATTACTTTTTTTGGCTGGTACTTTATTCTTAAGAATTCAACCCAGAACCAGTGTTCACAGTATTTTTCTTGCTAAGTAAAGTTTTAGCAGATAATAGAACACCCAAAAAAATCAGAATATACATTCCGTAGGTGGAAAGGAGATTGCCAAACTTGGTTTCTACCAATACAGGATTACTTTTTCTGTATTTTATGGAAATGGTATCTCCTTCAGATTTCATACTTCCAAGGAAAGGAACTCTAAAAAGTTCGGTAATACCAATTTGTTCACTACCATCTTCCAATTTAAATGCTATAGTGGCCGTTTCTCTAGTTTTTTTTCCTCTATGAAAAGTAATCTCGGTAATTTTTCCTTCGGTTTCGACCCAATCATCATTTTGGCTATAACCAATAAGATAGGAAAACAAGAGTATTATTAAGTATATGTATTTCATAGTCTAAGCGATTTTTTTAAGGATTGCAATGTTTTCATTAACTAGTTTTTCTTGTTTGGAAGCCAATAGCGAGCGAACTATCATGGGAGCGATTCCCCTTGACTTGGAATAGTACCCATTGACAATATGATTTGTGACAACAGGCATTAATTTCAATGTATTTTTATCCAGAAATCTTAAAATAACAGCATATACTCCGCTTTTTTTAATGAGAACGCATTTTTCCATCGTATTTCCCGATGGAACCTCCCAATTATTCCAAGTTTTGGTGCACTCATATTCACTTTCTGTTTTTAAAAAGTCCAATACCTTGTCCAAGGAATTATAGGATTCATTGATCTTGATTTGTTTTTCCATATATTGATTTGATTAAAGGCAGATGATAGGTGCAATAACTTTTGTCCCTGTATTACCAATAAGAAAATTGGATTGAAATAGTTTCGGTTAAATAAAACATAGGATGGTTCTACCTATTTTTTAAAGTATTAGGATTTCAATTTATTGGTGCTATTTGAATAAATTCGTGCTACAACCAAATCTAAATTAATGTACCCATCCAAATGATAGATGTCAAAAAGTCAATTTTATCACGATTGGTCAGAATTGATTAGATAAAATTCAATTTATATTGTGAATAGTTGTAAAGTAGTTTATCCTTCATGATTTTGTCTATGTTGTTACAATAAAAGAAGAAGCTCGGTACAAATACAGGGGATAAAGGATAGCTTGTAGATATATTGCTTAGGTGTGTTTTCCTTTTTAAGTTTTCACAACCCTATAATTACAAGTTTCATTTTCTACATATTTTATTTTATGTTCAGATAGTAATAAAGAAATTATGTGCCTGGTTTCTGTATCGTTAAAGCCCAACTGATTCCCTAAATCCAATTCATTTAATACGCCATTGTTTTTCCTTAAGGCTCTTAGGTAGTATTCTTTGTCTTCCATGAATTTTATTTTTTTACGACAATCATTATATGCGGGCTAAAAGGGAGAAGATATTCATCGTTTTCGGTAGTTTGGACAAGTTGCATAAGATTTTCTTTTTTGCGTACACTGCTCATGCTCGAAAAATAATCTTTATCCAACCAAGCCATCCCTTCAACAGCATAGGTGTTAATGTGAGTTAGTCCTTGTTGTAAAAATTCTGTTTTGAGTTCTCCCGGTTTGTGGTAAAAAGCTTCGGCCAAAAGCCATGGAAAGTCATCGGGTGGATTGTGGATTCCCGTTGTAAGTTCTTCTTTGCACATCTTAAAAAATGGAATTTTATGTATAAGTCCGTTCAACAGACCTGCCAAAGTGGAAGCAGTGTAACTAATGGCAAAACCTAATATGATTCCATCCTTTTTTATAACGCGTTTGGCTTCGCTTATGGCTTTTGCACGTTCTTTGCTTTCCTGAAGATGATAAAGTGGTCCATGCAAGATTACAATATCGGCAAAGTTATTGGGGAGGTTTAGCTCCTGTGCTTTACCTAGATTTACTGAAAACCTGTTCTTTAATTTATTCGCTCTGTTTTGAGCTATTTGGATATGCTTGGGTATAGGTTCTATCAAATGAACCTCATGGCCTTTTTTTGAGAGCCATTCGGAGTATTTTCCAGTGCCACCCCCAACATCGATTATTTTGCAATTGGAAGATGGGATATATTTCTCGATCAATGACTTAATCCTTTCAAATTCAAAGACGCCCATACCTTTGTCCAATCTGGTTTCTTCGGATGCCTTATTGTAGAAAAGTTCAATATTTCTACTTATTAACTGTTTACTGTTCATTTTTACTTTTTTGAACTTTATCGCATAGCAAAGTATAGCCACTCTCTAAGCGATAAAGAAATCGATTTGATTTTTTTGATAAAATAATTTGGATTTTTAAAGCACGTGTATCCTTATTGCATCGTGAATTTGGAAATAACGATGCATGTAACGCCCATTAATGGGCGTTCGTCTTTTTAGAAAAGACTTGGATACTATGTTTGAACTAGTAAATCAGACTGTAAAGATAAGCCATACTTTAATATCAGCAGTATACTTTTACAGTACTAAAATGGTAGTGCGATTTCTTAAACGCCAAATTGTCTCAGATGGTGATCTAGATGTTTGTATTGCATCTGTCCCCATTGTTTTGGTGTGAAAGCGCCAAAAGCTGGATGCGGTTCCCAAGATGTTTTGTCCTTTTGTTGATGAAATTCATTAACAAGGGAAACTAATTTTTCTTTTTCTGGACCAAACTCTTTTACATTTTCTACTTTGAACGGTTTTGGTGTTGGCAATCCTTGTTTCCATAGCTTATCATTGTACATGCTCTTTTTAAAGCTTTGGTACAATAACTTCATAACAGGGTTTGGTTTTTTCATCTTGTAATTCCCCAATGCTAGGTTTAGAGGAAACTGACAGTGGCAAAGCATTTGAGCCACCTGCATTTTGCCCCATTCTGCATTGGTGGATTCGTTTAACTTTTCAATACGTTCAATGACTTCCGTAAATGTGTCAATTTCAAGAAGAGATTTCATAAGAAATGATTTGATGACTTTCAATATACGATGTTTAGGTTTTTATTTCAAGTCAACAGAATACTTAGATATAAAACTTGAGGCATTAAACACTATAAGCTATTATATGTTAAACCAATTGTAATTTGAATGTGATTGGCACAATTTTTTATAAAAATAAATTACTCCACCATTTTCTTTAATACCGCTATTTCTTTTTTTAGAGTCTGAATTTCTTTTTGCTGTTCAATAGTGTAGAGCATGAGTTCCTCTATCTTTTGCAAAAGTTTGGAATTCATCTCACCGAGTTTGATGCCATTTTCCTTAACTTCTTTAGCACTTGGGATATTCTGAAGGTGCCCTTTTTCAGCAATGTAGTTTTCTACTTCTTTTAAAGTTGGAAGCTCGTATTCTTTTTCAAAAACATAGTCAGGCCAATCTACCAAATCAACCTTTACTTCCCGAGTATGTATATTGCCGTTCACCGCCAGTTTTGCATCTGGTGAAGATGTGCCAATTCCTAATTCACCTGCATTGGTAAAGACAAAATCAGGATTGCCTGACTGTCCATATCTAAAATATAAATCTTTTCCTGTATGGTTGTATGAATGATAAATGCTCCAGCCTGAATATGAAGGACCAAAACCTGCCGTACCACCTGCTATTTCAAGTTTGGCAATACCATTATGTTGATTTGTGTAGATACGGGCATGAGAAGAACCATCGTACTTATATATATCTAAATTTGATGATGGGTTAGTTATGCCTATACCTACACTGCCTTTAAAATACCATGCTCTGTTATAAGAGTGATAGCCAAATTCTTGTGCCCAATCCCAACCAGAATCATCACTTTTTCTAGGGGCAAGATAATTTCTATGATCGTTTACTCCTACATGCTTTGATGACCAATACAAAGCCTCGGTTCCTGTTAAGAATTGTAGATTTCCGTTAACAGTTAGTTTACCATTTATAGTCTCATCTTGAGCGTATGTTACTAAATTAAATCCAGCGAAAATAGTTAAAAAAATGCTCTTCCACATAGTGTATAATGTTTACAAGAAATGTAAGAATATTTTGTTAAATATTAAAAAACATAAGATTTAAAAATGTAAATATTTTGATAAGATTGGATAACGGAAAGTAGTATGGAAAAATCTAGAATCTTGAAAAGCTCTTTGAATACTGTTACATTACGCTCTTGGATTACTTTAAGTGACTTACTTTAAATTATTCTGCTATATTTAGACCATGCAAGAAAAGACTGTTTCCTTTTCCATTAAAAATTGGGCAGATGACGATAAACCAAGAGAGAAATTGGTTCAAAAAGGACGTTCGGCACTTTCAGATGCTGAACTTATTGCAATTTTGATAGGGTCTGGAAATAAGGAAGAGAGCGCAGTACAGCTTTCAAAGCGTATTCTTGCTTCCGTAAACCACAACTTGAACGAACTAGGTAAGCTCTCAGTAAATCAGCTCATGCATTTTAAAGGTATTGGAGAGGCAAAAGCAGTGACCATTGCCGCAGCTTTGGAAATGGGGCGTAGAAGAAGGGGAGAGGAAGGTGAGAAGGTTTCCAAAGTTTGTAGTAGTAAAGATGTTTTTGAGCTTTTACATCCATTGGTTGGAGATTTGGAACATGAAGAATTCTGGGTGGTCTATCTTAATAACTCTAACAAGGTGATTCATAAATCTCAATTGAGTAAAGGTGGTATTACGGGAACTTTGGTTGATGTAAGGTTAGTAATGAAGCGGGCATTGGAGCTAGGTGCGGTTGGGATAATACTTGCGCACAATCATCCATCCGGTACAGTGAGGCCAAGTTCGGCAGATAAACAGATTACCCAAAAACTTAAGATGGCTTCTGAAGCTCTGGACATAAAAATATTAGACCACCTTATTTTGGCGGAACAGGACTATTTTAGTTTTGCAGACCAAGGAATACTTTAGTTGAAAAGTAACTATGTTATTGATATACACACATAAAATCACGAATCGGTTAACCTATACGGCGAAGCAGATTTTCGAAAAGATTTTAGGTGTAGAAATAACATTTACAACTAAAGTTGAAGATTTTATAAAGCATTCGGGCCCTAAAATTACATATTCCAAACAACCTTTGCAGAACGAGTTTTTTGTTCGCAGCAACGACCTCTTGTTTGAACAGGGCATAAACGATTTGGAAATCAAAATGTCTGATTGGGAAGGCATTCCATGTTTTTTTGCTACAGGTGAGAAAAGTTCCATTCCCTATGATATTTTCTCGGCAAGTTTTTTTCTGTTAAGTCGATATGAGGAATATCTTCCCCATGTAAAAGATAGTGTAGGGAGGTTTCCGGCAAAAGAGAGTTTAGCATATCAACATAAGTTTCTTGAGTTACCCGTTGTGGACCTTTGGGCCTATAAATTAATGGCCGCCTTAAAGCAAAGGTTTCCAGATATCAATAATACCCAAAGGGCATACAAGTTTACATCCATAATAAATGTGACGACTTCACACAGTTATGCATATCGTGGTTGGACCAGAAGTTTGGGAGGATTCTTTTTGGATTTAGGAAGTTTAAAACTGAAAAGCTTGGTGTACAGGGTGTCCGTTCTTTTGGGCTTAAAAAAAGATCCATATGACAACTTTGACGAATTGATCAGGATTCATAAAAAGTTCCCTATAAAGACGATGTTTTTCTTTCAGTTTGCAAAATATTCTGCGCACGATAAAAATATTTCACCCAATAATAACAAGTTTGGGTACCTTATAAAGTCGGTTGCGGATTATAGTGTGGTTTCCTTGAGCACTTCATTTCTATCATCTATGGACAAAGTGGTTTTGAAAGAAGAAAAAAGACAACTTAGCAATTTAATCAATAGACCTATAAACTATTCAAGACTACGATATAATAAAGTCAACGTTCCAACTACATATCGCAATCTTATAGAAGCGGAATTTAACGAGGACTTTTCTATGGGATACACCCATGAGATTGGTTTTAGAGCCGGTACCTGCACACCTTTCGGTTTTTATGATATTAATATGGAAGCAAAACAGCCGCTTAAAATCCATCCCTTTGCTATACATGACTATGCACTTGTCAATTACAGAAATGATTCAGAAATTTTTGAAATAATGGATAGAATCTATAGGCAAATCAAACAGGTAAACGGAAATTTCACAGCTATTTTTTCCAATGAATTGTTGGGGGGCAATCATAAATTGAATTGGTTGAAACTCTATCAATCTTTTTTAAAGCGATACTATGTTTAAGGAAAGAGTTACCGATGTTTTCTTTGATTTGGACCACACACTCTGGGATTTTGAAAAGAACTCTGCTTTAACATTCGAGAAGATTCTAGACAAAAATAAGGTAGATGTATCCTTAGACGATTTTTTAGAAGTTTACGTACCCATAAATTTTGAATACTGGAAACTGTATCGCGAAAATAAAATAGGCAAATCTGAACTTCGTTATCAAAGGTTGAAAAAAACTTTTGATGCTATTGGTAAAGACGTTGCGGATGATTCCATACATATTTTGGCCCACGAATATATTGAATACCTTTCTTCTTTTACCCATCTCTTCCCCGATACCATTGAGATCTTAGAATACTTAAAACCACAGTATAGGCTACATATTATTACCAATGGATTTCAAGAAATTCAGGAGAAAAAGCTAAAAGGCTCAAAGATTCATCACTATTTTAATCACATCATAGATTCAGAAAAAGCAGGGGTAAAAAAACCACATCCTTATATTTTTGAATTAGCATTGACAGAAGCCAATGTAGATGCTAAAAATGCCTTAATGATAGGAGATAGTCTTGAAGCAGATATCATAGGGGCCATATCCGTAGGAATACAGGCGGTGCATTTCAACTCACATAAAGAGCAACAGCACGATTTATGTAGAATCATCGACGAGCTTATTGAAATAAAAAGTATTTTGTAGAGTTATAGTATAGTATTAAAGCAGCTTATAATTCTTAGAAAACTTTATCATTATGCAACGATTGTTTTTCAATTGCCTCCTTGCATTTAATTGTTTTTTTGTTTTTTTCGGATGTTCCGAAGAGCAAGATTTTGACCAGTTTGATGATTTAAGCGTCACCCCCTTAGTTGCATCCAGTATTTTTTATCTAGAGTCGGATGAACAGTTCATAAACACAGCTGCTACATTTAGCTCTTTTTATACTGAAACTTTCAATTTTGATGCTTTCAATGAACAGTTTGTAGCTGAACGTTTGATAGAAGGAACAATTACTTATGAGATTGAAAATACAACCAGTAAGCGATTGAATATCGCAGTTGAGTTTTTGGATGATACGGAGGCTACCTTGGATTTTGAACTTTTTGAAGTCGAACCGGCCCCATCAGAGATACAAACTATTGAGGTTCCTTATGGCCCTGGAGGTAAAAGTTTGGACATCTTGGCAGCAACATCGAATATTAGAGTGACCGGTAATAATTTAGGGGATAACACAAGCGTGTCTTCAAGTGAAGAATCTAAAATAATCATGCGATCTGCTGCAGAATTCTTATTCCGTTTAAAATGAGGCTACATTGCTTATTATTTTTAGCCACTTTTTTAGGTGTTTCTTTCCTGCACTCCCAAAACAAGCAGTTGCTATATGATTTCTATGAGATTCCACAATCGCTAATGGTAAACCCTGGTGTCAAAACCATGGAAAAGTGGCATGTGGGAGTTCCGGTTTTGTCGGGATTATCCTTACAGGCAAGTACGAGTGGGGTAACCGTTAATGACCTTTTTGCCAACGATGGCATTGATTTCACGACCAAAGTAAGGGAGCGGTTGTTGGATGTGATGAACCGAAAAGATGATTTTAGCACAACCAGTCAGATAGAAGGTTTCAATATTGGCTTTAGGGGGAGAAACAGGCCAGACGATTATTATTCTTTTGGAATGTATGGAGAGACCGATATTATTGTATACTGGCCCAAAGATTTAGCCATACTGGCTTTTGAGGGTAATGGTGGAGCAAATATTGGAAGAAGTTTTGACCTTGGTGATTTAAGCCTTAGGGGCGAAATGGTCAGCGTATTCCATTTTGGCGTTAACCGGAAGATTAGCAACACATTGATTGTTGGGGCAAGGGCAAAAATCTACTCCAGTATCTTTCACTTTAGGTCTACGAAGAATTCCGGTTCGTTTAGTACAACAGAAGGACAGAACAATATCTATGCGAATTCCATCACTTCAGATATGCAATTACAAACATCTGGCATCGATGGTTTTTTGGATATTATAGATGACGATACTTCGGGCAACAGAAGAGAACGGCTAGAGCGTTTGTTTACCAAAAAAGTATTGTTTGGGGGTAATCTAGGTTTGGGATTTGATTTGGGCTTCACCCATAATTTGAATCCGCAAACTACAATTACAGGTAGTTTGTTGGATGTAGGATTTATTTATAATTCAAAAGATATAAGAAACTTTACGCTCAACGGAAGTGCTACTAATGAAGGTGTTTCTATTGTTTTGCCTGATGACATCTCAAATACTGGAACTGATATATGGCAAGACCTCGTAGATGAAATTGAAGAATCCGTTCCATTTAATGAAAATGAATCCGGTTATATTTCTTTTAGACCTGTGAAGGCTTATGGTTCAATACGATATGACTTTGGTGAGGGTAAAACCAAAACAACAAGGAGGAACTGCGGTGGGTGTCTGGTTAACAATGTGTCCAGGCCCAACGAGGATTTCTACAGAAACAGTGTTGGCGGTCAATTGTTCTTAATGAAAAGACCAAGGGGAATACAGGGGGCACTTACAGGTTTTTACCAGAGAAGACTGGGCAGGTCACTTGCTTTAAAAACCACATATACGGTAGATAAATATTCATTTTCCAATGTTGGGTTGGGCCTTAACCTTCAAGCTGGTCCCGTAAATTTTTATGTTTTGGCAGATAATCTTTTGGCCTATAGAAATATAGCGGACAGCCATTATGCTTCTTTACAGTTCGGATTTAATATTATATCTTGGAACGGTAATTGATTATCTTTTCAATATGAAATCTAGACTTTTATTTTTAGTAATGTTTGCAGCAGTTTTGGGCGGTTCTTTGTACGGTCAACTTAATGATTATAAATATATTATAGTCCCCAAGAAATTTGATTCGTATAAAGAAGAAAACAAATATCAGACGAGTACGACCATAAAACACTTGTTCACGCAACGAGGTTTTAATGTAGTGTACGATGATGCTTTGCCAACAGAGTTGAGTAAAGACAGGTGTATGGGACTGTTGGTCAATCTAGAAGATATTTCCTCTATGTTTAGCACAAAGACTATTGTGGTATTAAAAGATTGTCAGTCCAATGAGGTTTTTAGAACTGTTGAAGGGAGAAGTAAAATAAAAGAATTTAGGGCTGCTTATTCCGATGCGTTAAAGAAATCGTTTTCCTCATTTGATGGAATACAATACAAGTATACACCAAAAGAGAAACAGAATATGACCGAAGAACCCATAACGGTCAGTTTCGAAAATGATGTAAAGTCTTTGGATGAAAAACCAAAAGCTAAGATGGTGGTCCAAGAAGCTACTCCGGAAAATCAAAGTTTTAAAAGTATGGAGCCGAGACCTTCGGACTTTCAAAAGGCGGTTATGCCCGCTGCTGAAGCACTAACTTCTGTTTTGTTGTATGCCCAACCAATTGAAAATGGCTATCAGCTAGTGGACAGCTCTCCTAAAGTAAGATTAAAACTTATGGAGACATCTCTTGAAAATGTGTTCTTGGTAAATTTTGAAGGTAGAAATGGTGTTGTTCTTAAAGACAACGATAAGTGGTTTCTTGAGTTCGTGGAAAATGGAAAAAAGAAGGTAGAGGAACTTACCATTAAATTTTAGTATTCATATTTGCCCTTCCAGCGTTTTTTTAGAAAATCCTTTATTGCCTTTTCTCGTGGATTCTCTCCTGGTCGGTAAAACGTTGTACCAGAAATTTCCTTTGGGAGAAATTCAAAGTCTACGAAGTTATTCTTGTGGTCATGGGCATAATCATATCCCTTTCCGTAACCCAGGTCTTTCATTAACTTGGTAGGTGCATTTCGTATAGCTAAAGGAACGGATAGATCTCCGGTTTCTTTCACTTTTTGCTGTGCGTCTTTAATAGCAACGTAGCTGGCATTGCTTTTTGCCGAACTTGCCAGGTATGTAGCACATTGGCTAAGAATTATCCGCGCCTCGGGATATCCAATAGTATTTACGGCCTGAAAAGCCGAGGTGGCCATGACAAGCGCTGTGGGGTTTGCATTGCCAATATCTTCAGAAGCTAAAATAACCAATCTTCGGGCAATGAACTTTACATCTTCGCCACCTTCTATCATTCTTGCCAACCAATATACTGCAGCATTGGGGTCACTTCCCCTAATAGACTTTATAAAAGCGGAAACAATGTCATAATGTTGCTCTCCCGTCTTATCATAAAGTACTGTGTTCTTTTGTATCTTATTTAGAACAAGTTCGTTTGTAATTGTCACTTCGTCACTTGGCTCAGAATTAATGATGAGCTCAAAAATGTTCAATAGTTTCCTTCCATCTCCCCCAGAAAGCCGCAGTAATGCCTCGGTTTCTTTAAGAATTATTTTCTTGGATTTAAGCGCATTATCCGTATTCATCGCTCTGCTTATTAGCGCTTCCAAATCTTCTTTTTCAAAAGGATTCAATACATATACCTGACATCTTGATAGAAGGGCAGGAATAACTTCAAAACTTGGATTTTCTGTTGTTGCACCGATTAAAGTGACCCAGCCTTTTTCCACCGCACCAAGCAAAGAATCTTGTTGCGATTTGCTAAAACGATGAATTTCATCTATGAACAGGATAGGATTTTTAGAAGTAAACAGCCCTCCGCTTTGTTTTGCTTTTTCAATAACCTCCCGTACGTCTTTTACACCACTGCTCACTGCACTTAACGTATAAAAAGGTCTTTGGCTTTGGTTGGCGATAATATTTGCCAGCGTAGTTTTTCCGGTTCCAGGAGGCCCCCACAAAATCAAGGACGGAATGATGCCATTCTTTATTTGATTTGTTAAAGAACCATGTTCGCCCACCAAATGGTTTTGGCTAATATACTCATCAAGCGTTTTTGGACGTATGCGTTCAGCGAGAGGTTCATTCATAACGATAAAAATAAGATAAATTTATAGTATTGTTTTGTTGGTTATTTTTCATCTAACTTAGAAATACAATCTCTCCTAACATGACAATTTGTGCGTATTTTAAGTAATGGTCACATAATTGCTTTTATTTTGTTATGCTAGAAAAGAATCATTTTAAATACTCTAATTGGGTTTTATTTGCACCTTTGATGGCGGTTTTATCAATTTGGACCGTATTTTGGGTGGAAGTTCAATTTGATATCAATTTGAATAAATATGGTATTTATCCACAGCGGCTTTCGGGTTTGAAAGGCATTCTATTTAGCCCTTTCATACATGGTTCAGTAGCACATTTGTACAACAATACTATTCCACTTGCAGTTTTGACAGCCTTTCTGGTATATTTTTATAGATACGCCTCGTTAAGAATACTTTTTTTTGGGATGCTTTTATCGGGTTCTCTTACATGGCTGATAGGTAGACCATCATATCATATTGGAGCTAGTGGTATCATTTATGTACTTGCAAGTTTTATATTTTTTAAGGGTGTTTTTGCCAAACATTTTAGGTTAGTAGCGTTATCATTGGTAGTGGTTTTTGTGTATGGAAGTATGATTTGGTACATATTTCCGGTTAAAGATGGTATTTCTTGGGAAGGACATCTTTCCGGTTTTCTTACAGGATTGTTGTTGGCGATTTTTGCCAAAATCAGGATTCCGGTCGAAAAAAAGTTCGAATGGGAGAAAGAGGGTTACAACGAAGAAGAGGATGCCTTTTTAAAACATTTTGATGAAGACGGTAATTTTATTGAAAGCGATTTAGATGAAGAAACCTCCGAAAAAATAAAAATCAAATATCACTATAAAAAAAATCCCAGCGAGTAAGAATTACCCCATTCTTTGCCTTACCACTTCATATAAAAACACGCCACAAGCCACTGAAACGTTTAGTGAATCTATTTCACCTAAAAGAGGTAGCTTTGCTGTAGCATCTACCAAATTCAAAATCGATGATGAGATGCCCTTATCTTCAGACCCCATAAGTATGGTACAAGGCTGTTTAAAATCTGTAGTATAGACATTATTATCAGATTTTTCAGTAGCGGCAATTACATGGATGCCAGAAGACTGAAGATAAAATATTGCATCTTTCAGGTGGTCCACTTTAGTAATAGGGACTTTAAAAGCAGCTCCAGCAGAAGTTTTTACAGTATCGTCTGTAATAGGTGCAGCACCACTTTTTGGGATTATGATACCATCCACACCAGTACATTCAGCTGTTCTGATCATAGCTCCAAAATTTCTTACATCGGAAATTTGATCCAACATCAGAAAAAGAGGAATTTTCTTTTGTTCAAGAACTTGTTCCACCAAGCTCTCAAAACTCTGAAATTGGACAGGTGAAATATTTGCTACAGCCCCTTGATGATTGTTTCTGGTCAGTCGGTTTAGCTTTTCGACAGGAACATAAGATGCGCTGATACTGTTTTTACGAATCAAAGCTTCCAGTTCTTTGAATAGCTCGCCACTCAATCCTCTTTGAAGAAAAATTTTATTTATCGGCTGTTGGGAATCTATGGCTTCTATTACAGCTCGGATACCATAGATTTGATTGGGTTTTTGCATAGCAGCAAAAGTAGGTAAAAAGACAGGTTTCCAAATATTGAAATACTAAAAGTTAGAGTAGGGTTTTATATACGACCATTAAAATGTGAAAAATTACCAAATGTTCTAAAATAAAACTTCATATCTTCAGTATTCGTAAAAATAAACCTACATTTAATTTTTATGTTCACTTATTTTTATCTTTAAGGATAAATATCATAATCAATTAAATAACAAACAAATATCAATCATGAAACGTAGTTTTTTTTACCCAGCGCTTGGGTTATTGCTTGGCCAGTCTATAATAGCACAAGCTCCTGCTAATTATAATGCTGATAATGAATCTTTTGGAAATCAACCTATGTTGCAGTATGCATTTCAGCAACTTAATAGTAAAACGGCCAAAAAATTTGATGAAACCAATATTAGGGGATCTCGTTTTTACCGAAGAGGTTTTTTAGAGGGCAGTATTTACAGTAAAGATGGCCTTGAAGGTAAAAATCTTATGCGTTATGATGGTTATAACGATGAAGTACAGATAAAAATCAGCCCATCCGATACAACAATTGTAATGTTAACACAGAACAAAGATATATATTGTGTTTTGGGAAGGGAGAAAATAGTTTATAGAGAATATTTTGATAAGGATGGCGAAGCCATATATGGTCATTTATTTAAATTGGCTGAGACCGATGATTTAGCTTTGTTTGAACGTAGAATAAAAAAATATAAAGAAGGGAAAGCGGCCACAACATCTTTTGAGGTTCCTGTGGCAAGCCGTTTTGTTTTACAAACAGAATTATACTACTTGGATAAAAAAGACAATAAAATACAGTTTTTTAAGCCTTCTAAAAAGAATTTGGTGGCAATGTTCGAAACTGATGACAAAACCAAAAATGACAAACTAAAAAAGTTTATCTCTAGTTCTAGGTTGAATTATAAGGATACTAAAGATATT
This sequence comes from Flagellimonas sp. HMM57, assembly GCF_021390175.1. Taxonomy (NCBI): domain Bacteria; kingdom Pseudomonadati; phylum Bacteroidota; class Flavobacteriia; order Flavobacteriales; family Flavobacteriaceae; genus Flagellimonas; species Flagellimonas sp. HMM57. Next base: position 2,683,691 of record NZ_CP090004.1, read on the forward strand.
GTACAGGTTTTGTACTACTACAATAACTTATGAAAATCATCAATAATTATTAATATTATTGATATAAAAAACCGCGCTATAAGCGCGGTTTTTTGTTTTAAACTTTAAATCTATTCTTATTCAGGATTGTTTCCTAAAAAGATAGCTGGCCAATCTTCACCACCTTCTCTTGTAAGAACGACAGTTCCCGTATCTCCGAGAGAGTTTGAAAAGCTAATGGTCATTTCTGCACCGGCAACACTTGTAATTGTATATCCATACGTGAAATCTGTGTCTTCATCGTCATCATTTGGAACCACTACACTGTTCTTCAGATAAACTTCACCATCAGGATTTAAGCTAATACAATCCCATATGATAGTTACATCTTCACCAGTAGCTGGGCCTCTACCAGGATAACAACTTTCAAACTGGCCAAAGCTCATATCTGAAGAAGTGTATTCACCAGATATTGGACTTCCATCACCACCAGCAACCTGTTCCCAAGTAACATCTCCTGCAACAACTGTTCCTGCGGTACAAGCAACAGGTACGTCCTCTCCTGGAGGTAATTGGCCAGGTGCAGATGTAAGAATAGTGGTTACGTAAGAGTGCGTGCCGGATAAATCATCTGTTATGGAACAAGCAATTACAGGAAAGTACTCAAACGGCGCTGAGAAATAAGCGCCACCACTTACAGGGCCTCCAACATCAGCATTGGTATAAGTTTCACCATTGGTTAGGGATAAAACCAAACGAAATTCAAAACGATCTTTACCTACAATCATTGATTCATCAATGCTGGTTGCGGTAATCAATTCATCTGAAGTGTATGAAATAGTTGCTACAGGCAGACCTCTTTCACCATCTGTAAAGTCACTTGCGGCTAATGTTTGAAGCAATACTTCTGTAGTTGACATGTCGTCACCATTATCAGAATTATCATCAAAATTAACATAAACCTCAACACTTTCAAGAAGGTCTCCCCCCTCTTCGTCTTGTTCTTCCAAATCAATCGTGTAAGATGAGCCACTTTCGAATAGATTGGTATCAAAATTGTATACCAAATCGTTAGTCTCATCTATGGTTCTTATAACAGCTCCGGTACCCACCTGTGCTAGAATCTGGTCAACGACTTTTTCATCATCATCACAGGCAAATAGAGTGGCGAGTGCCAAACCTAAAATTGCAATTTTATTATTATATGTTTTCATATTTCTGTATATCAAAATTATTAGTTTGCAGGTGGAAATTCAGGAAAGTCTCCATTGGTATCCCAAAAAACTTTAACAGTTTGGTTGGGTTTGGGATCTTGGGATGAATTGTTGTTTACAAAGTCTGCTGGATAGTTCAGTGACCTTATGAACGCTCCTGGATCTGGCTCAAAGTTTGGCTGCAAAGTAGTAGGGTAACCGGTTCTTCTGTAATAATTATAACCATCTATACCATTTCCAAACAGTGCTACGAAATATTGCTCCGCTACAAGATCCCATTTGTCATCATCATCAGTTTTGCTATCAAATTCTGCGTCAATCTGGTTTACAAAATTTGTAACGTCAGCGTCTGAAGCAGCGAATGAATTATCTGCTCCACTATCCAATGAACCAAAAGATCTTACCTTGGTCATCGATTTTTGAATACCATCTAGCATAAAGGCCTTACCATCATCTATATTTGAAAGCATTGCATCCTCAGCTTTCCAGAAATCTACCCAAGAAGCCAATAGAATAGGGGTGACGCCGGCACCGGCACCTCCTGATCCGACCGATAACCCTTCAAAACTACTGTCATCAAACTTACCTCCCGAGGGGTAAACACCATATACCGTTCTAAGAAAGCCATCTGGCGGGATACCTGCATTTTGTCCATGATCTCTTCCCCAATATCCATTAGGAAGAAAACAGAAAGTAAACCCACCGTCTATATAATGCGCTGGAACAGGTTCTAAAGAACACGCCAAAGTTTCTTCATTTGTTGGTGCTTCTGCACCGGGTGTAGCTGAATTTTGACGATAGAAATAGTAACGAATTCTTGGATCATCACTTTCGTTCATATAGTTAATCAGCCAGTTAGGTAGATAATCTGCACCACCTGATGGTGTATAGTTTGCAGCGTATCTTGGATGTCTTGCATCTGGCTGAACTGCATTGGTACCCCACTGAAACTCAAAATCTTCTGAACCATCAGCTGCATCTATATAGTCTCCCGAAGCAACGATTGCATCAAAACTTGCAATAGCTGTTGGGTCAACCAATCGTCTTTGCAAATGAATTTTCATTTTCAACGTATTGGCCGCCTTAATCCAGTTGTCCCAATCACCATTGTAATAAAAATCATTGGCCGGATCATTAGGAGCATCAAGACCAAAGTTTACGATAGCATCATCTAAAAGTGACAAGGCTGCATCATAAATACTAGAACCTGAATCTACATTTGGATTAAGTATAGGTGTCTCAGCATTTCCTTGTAGCGCTTCTGAATAAGGAATGTCGCCAAAAAAGTCCACCAAAGTTACAATAGTGTATGCTTCTATAACTTCGCCCATACCAATGTGGTAAAAAAGATCGCCTTCAACCGCAGCTGGAGTCATTGCTCTTATATCTGCTAAAATACCGTTGAACTCAAGACCACTTGGTATAGTTGCATTAGCATCCGCCTGATAGGCGATTTGCCACTCATTATTAAGCTGATTTGGGTTATAGTTGGTGATATTTTGGTAGTTACGTCCGTTCATGTAACCGATTCGGACCAAATCCGCCCCATTTTGCCCCATTAATTCCGTAAATAATGCAAAATCTACCTGAATGGAGTTCAAAAATAAATCTGGACTCGATTGGTCTGGTCGCAGTTGATTTGGATTTTCTGTTAGATCTAGTTCTATAGTCTCACAGGAAGTCATGAATAATACTCCTGAAAACAACACCAAACCTAGATATTTATATATGTTTTTCATCGTCATAATTTTTTACTGTTGTTTTACTTAAAAGGTAGCTTTTATACTTAAACCATATCTTCTACCACTTGGACCTGCCAAGTAATCAAAACCTCTACCGTTACCAACACCCAAACCAGCTTGGTTAGGGTCAAAGTTAGTGCCGTCAGGAACATTTAAGGCTTTGTAAAATAAATTTTGACCAGATACCGTAAAGCTCACCGCTCCAAATGGAGTTTTGTCCAATAATTTTGAAGGTATGGAATAGCCCAAGGAAATTTCTTGTAAGCGAATCACCGTACCATCATATATTCCCAATTCATCTGGCCCGAACAATACGTTGTTAAAATAAAATGTAGAATTGTTGATTTGCTTTGTATTCACGCTACCATCCGATTCTTGAACACCTGGCAAAATAAAGGTGTTGATACGGTCAACTGTATCTGTTGTTAAACCTCTACCCAATAATGTAGATACTGTTCTTGAATAGATGTCACCACCTTGCGTATAATTCAATAAGAAAGAGAAGTTGAAGTTTTTATAGGAGAGATTATTGTTAACGTTCAATATCCAATCTGGATTAGGGTCTCCAATTACAAATTGTCCTTGTTCAACGACGTAATCTCCACCACTATCCACTAAAAACTCACCTGCTTCATTCCTTGCAATTCTATTTCCAACGATGACACCCAATTGTTCTCCTTCGATAGCTGCATTACCTAAACTATTCAAGGTGCTAGCTCCAGCGTATACAATGATATCGGTGTCTTGTCCCAAGTCATCTACAACTGCATTATTGGTTGTGAAGTTTCCGTTTACAGACCAGTTAACACCGTCAGAATCACTTCTGAAGACATCCACGCCTAGATCTATTTCCAATCCATCTCCACTAATCTGTCCAACATTGGTTTGTTGAGCATAAAATCCTGTAGAAGGATCAAGAGGGCGTTGAACAATCAAATCTGTAGTGGTTCTATTGTAATATGAAGCTTCTAATGACACTCTATTATTAAGGAAACGTGATTCTATACCTACTTCAAATTCAGTAAGTAATTCTGGTTGTAAATTAGGATTTCCTAGAAGATCTCCAACAGAGTTTGTTACAACGTCATTTCCACCATTTTGGAAGAACTGTGTGTTTATGTTTAAGATAGAAACTGTAGGATATCCAGTTGGGAAATTAGCAGAAGTACCATAACCTGCTCTAACTTTTAGATAGTTAAGTCCTTTCTCACTTTTAAGCCCATCTATAACCGTAGTAGGTATAAAAGATAAACTAGCACTAGGATAAAAAGCTGATCTGTTTTCGGTAATCAAATTTGAAACCCAGTCATTTCTTGCAGCTAGTGTTAAATAGACCCAACGATCGTAATCGATATCAGCTTGGGCAAAAACACCTGCAATATTTCGTTCTTGGAAAGACTGAATTTCATTTTGATTTGCAAAGTTTACATGTCTAAGCACGTTGAATACTTGTTGTCCATTACTGGCAACACCGGTTTGATCAAAAACTTCTCTTCTGGAGGTTAAACCTGCATTAAAGGTTAATCCCATCTTGTCAGAAAGGTCATAGTCACCGTTCAAAATCAAATCATGGTTCTGAATGGTGTTGGTATTGTTCCAAGTTTGGTAGATACCACTAACCAAGGCAGCATCTTCTTGTCCACGCCCACCTTTATTCTGAAAGTTGGTATTATTTTCACTATAAACATCTAAACCAAAACGATACAGGATATTAAGGTTGTCATTAATGTTATAAGTAATCGATGACTGTCCAAACACTCTATTTACATTCTGTCTAAAGCCTGAATTGGCTACTGTCCAAAGTGGATGCTGAATACTATTGTTCTGTCTGTAGTAGGTACTCGAACCATCTATAGGGTTTTGAAAAGGTAAACCTTGGATGTCCACACTTCGTGGTGTAAAGAACAATTCCCCAAAAATTGATGAACCTGTTCCAGTTGCACCGTTACCTTCACTGGCCGCAACTGGAGGTGATCTAAAATTAGTGTTAGAGAAGTTAAGTGTGCCCGCTACTGTAAATTTATTCGATAGAATTGCTCTACCACCTACACCTAAAGTATATCTCTTAAGATTATTGCCAGGAGTAAATCCTGTATCATCCAAATGTCCAAAGTTGGCATTGTAAGAAACCTTTCCATCTTCAGAAGAACCTCGTACGTTGACAGAATTACTTGTAACTGCACCTGTTCTAAAGAAATTTTTCACACTATCGTAAGGTCTCCAATCATAACGAGCCCCGGCAAATTCCGGAAACGCTGCAGGAATACCTGTTGCACTTGCAGCTGTGGAATAAGGGTGTGCTAAGGTTCCATTTTCATCAAAACCTACATTTGGTCTAGAATCTATACCATTGCCCCAACCTGCTACACCATCTCTTTCGAAACCTGGTCCCCAGTTACTGAAGAACCAGCCAAAAGCTTGGTCAAAACCGTTACCGAATTCATCTTGGTAATCTGGTAAAGAAGCGATTTCGTTAAAGAACAGAGAAGAATTAACTGTTATCTCAGTTTTCTTTGCAGCTCCGGTAGAAGCACCATTTTTGGTAGTAATTAAGATTACACCATTACGACCTTGTGTACCGTATAGGGTAGCAGCGGCTAATCCTTTAAGGATATTTACACTTTCGATGTTGTTTGGATCTAAATCCAAAAATCTACTTGAGCCCGAGTTACCATTAAGGAAATCGTCACCAGCAGCTCCTGTTGCAGCTCCTGAAGAATTCGTCTCACTAGAAAAAGGAACCCCATCCACAATGAATAATGGTTGGTTACTACCACTAAAAGAACTAAAACCCCTAATAACGATATTTGTTCCTGATCCCGAAAGACCACTTTGTTGGGTAATATTAAGACCAGATGCTTTACCTGTCAAGACCCTTCCCACGTCTCCTTCTGGACGTTGTTCAAGTTCTTCACTGGCAACTTCGGAGACTGCATACCCCAGTGCTTGCTTCTCACGCTTTATACCTTGAGCGGTTACAATAACCTCCTCAAGCGCCTGGGCATCCTCGGACATCTGTACATTAATTGTACTGTCGGCACCGATTGTTCGCCTTGCTTCTTTTTGTCCTATATAAGTAAAAAGAAGTGTTTGACCTGTACTGGCCATGATGGTGTAGTTTCCATCGAAATCTGTTTGGGTACCGTTAGTGGTGCCTTCAACGACAATGTTGACCCCAGGTAGTGGTAAGCCATCGGCATCCGTAACCGTACCTGAAATCGTCTTGTCTTGTGCAAAGGTTACCTGCACAACAAACGCCAATAACAGCGTTAACAATCCATTAAGTTTTGTTCTCATTTTTAAATTATTTGAATTAGCTGGGTCTAAAATCACAATTTCATGTTAATAATCCAAACTAATACTAGTAATTTTTTAAGAAATCTTTAGTAAATGTATTTTAATCAAAATGTGTTTGTCTTTTTGAAGACTATCTATGTAAGGTTGATTTTTATTATGAATATGATAAAAAAGACAATATTTTTGATATAGGGAAAAAGAATATTTCACATAGTTGTTGCATAAGCCATATATGTTAACTTTTTTACAAAATTTAACGTATTTGCCCTGTATCTTTAATAATTGATAAATATGGTTACTTGTTTTAACATATGGGGTCTTTTTTCATAATATGAATTTACTTAGAGGTAGAGATTGCTCACAGTGTTGGGGTTTGAAAAATCATTCTGTTTTCCGATAGTTTTAATAGTCAAACTATAATTGATTTAACCCTTGTTTTTTATCTAAAATAAAATTAATCCCGAGTGATTTGAATTATTCCGAAATATCACTACATTTGCAGCCCTCAAAATGAGGGTTGTTTTGATTTTTTAATAGAAATTTTAATGCCAACAATTTCACAATTAGTACGAAAAGGAAGAGTCACAATTACCAAGAAGAGTAAATCGGCTGCTTTGGATTCGTGTCCTCAAAGACGAGGGGTATGTACGCGTGTATATACGACTACGCCAAAAAAACCAAACTCAGCAATGCGTAAAGTTGCAAGGGTTAGGCTTACAAATGGTAAGGAAGTAAACGCATATATCCCTGGTGAAGGTCACAACCTCCAAGAGCACTCGATAGTATTGGTTAGAGGTGGTAGAGTAAAGGATTTGCCAGGGGTTAGATATCATATCGTCCGTGGCGCATTGGATACTGCAGGTGTTGCAGGTAGAACGCAGCGTAGATCAAAATACGGTGCAAAACGTCCAAAAAAATAAGAAGAGATGAGAAAAAGACAGGCAAAGAAAAGACCGCTTTTACCAGATCCAAGATTTAACGATCAGCTTGTTACACGTTTTGTTAACATGATGATGTGGGATGGTAAGAAATCAGTTGCTTTTAAAGTTTTTTATGATGCGATTGATATTGTTGAGGAAAAGAATACCGACGAAGAAAAAACTGCTTTGGAATTATGGAAAGATGCACTTTCCAATGTAATGCCACATGTGGAGGTTAGAAGTAGAAGAGTTGGTGGTGCAACATTTCAAATTCCAATGCAAATCCGTCCAGATAGAAAAATATCTACCGCAATGAAATGGTTGATCAGTTATGCGAGAAAGCGTAATGAAAAATCAATGGCGCAAAAATTGGCTGCAGAAGTTTTGGCTGCTGCAAAAGAAGAAGGTGCAGCGGTTAAGAAAAGAGTGGATACCCACAAAATGGCGGAAGCAAATAAAGCATTCTCTCACTTTAGATTCTAGTTGGTAAAATGGCAAGAGATTTAAAATTTACAAGGAATATTGGTATTGCAGCTCATATTGATGCTGGAAAAACCACTACTACAGAGCGTATTCTTTTTTATACTGGTGTAAGTCATAAAATAGGTGAGGTACATGATGGTGCCGCTACCATGGACTGGATGGAGCAAGAACAAGAGCGTGGTATTACCATTACCTCTGCTGCTACAACCTGTACATGGCAATTCCCAACTGAGAATGGGAAGCCTACTGCCGATGCAAAAGGATACCACTTTAATATAATAGATACTCCCGGACACGTTGACTTTACCGTTGAGGTAAACCGTTCATTGCGTGTTTTGGATGGATTGGTCTTCTTGTTCAGTGCGGTTGATGGTGTTGAGCCTCAATCTGAAACGAACTGGAGATTGGCCGATAACTACAAAGTGCCACGTATTGGCTTCGTAAATAAAATGGATCGTCAAGGATCTAATTTCCTGATGGTTTGTAACCAGGTTAAAACAATGTTAGGCTCTAATGCAGTTCCTATCGTCTTGCCTATTGGTGAAGAAGCAGATTTCAAGGGAATCGTCGATTTGGCAAAAAATAGAGCTATTGTATGGCATGATGAGAACTTTGGTTCCACATTTGACGTCATCGATATCCCTGAGGAAATGCAGGCGGAGGTTAAGGAGTACAGAGCTGCCTTGATTGAAGCGGTTGCTGAATATGATGAGGAGTTGATGGAAAAATTCTTCGAGGACGAAGATTCCATCACTGAAGAAGAGGTGCATGCTGCATTAAGGGCTGCTGTTATGGATAGAGCTATCATTCCTATGGTTTGTGGTTCGTCGTTCAAAAACAAAGGAGTTCAATTCTTGTTGGATGCCGTTTGTCGTTACTTGCCATCTCCTGTAGATAAGGATGATATTGTAGGTACCGATCCAAATACTGGAAACGAGATTACAAGAAAACCAGATCCTAAAGAGCCATTCTCCGCTTTGGCGTTTAAGATTGCTACGGATCCTTTTGTTGGTCGTTTGGCATTCTTTAGAGCATATTCTGGCCGTTTGGATGCAGGTTCATACATCTTGAATAATCGTTCTGGTAAAAAAGAACGGATTTCCCGTATCTACCAAATGCATTCAAACAAGCAAAATGCTATTGAATATATAGAAGCAGGTGATATTGGTGCTGCTGTTGGATTTAAAGATATCAAGACTGGTGATACCATGTCTGCGGAGAAACATCCAATTGTATTGGAAAGTATGGATTTCCCTGATCCGGTAATCGGTATTGCAGTGGAACCTAAAACCAAAGCTGATGTAGATAAATTGGGTATGTCTTTGGCTAAATTGGCTGAAGAAGATCCAACGTTCCAAGTGAAAACGGATGAAGCATCAGGGCAGACTATTATATCTGGTATGGGTGAGCTTCACTTGGATATTATCGTTGACCGTTTACGTCGCGAATTTAAGGTTGAGGTTAATCAAGGTCAGCCTCAAGTGGAATACAAAGAAGCGATTACGCAATCTGCAGATCATAGAGAAGTTTACAAGAAACAGTCTGGTGGTCGTGGTAAGTTTGCGGATATTGTCTTTACTATGGAGCCAGCTGGTGATGAAGTAGTGGGATTGGAATTTGTGAACGTTATTAAAGGGGGTAATATTCCTAAAGAATATATTCCATCAGTAGAAAAAGGATTTAAAGAAGCCATGAAGAATGGTCCTTTAGCTGGATTCGAAATGGATAGTATGAAGGTTACCTTAAAGGATGGTTCTTTCCACCCTGTAGATTCAGATTCACTATCTTTTGAATTGGCAGCTAAAATGGGATACAAAGCGGCTGCAAAAGCTGCAAGATCTGTATTGATGGAGCCTATTATGAAGATTGAGGTGTTGACGCCTGAAGAAAACATGGGTGATATTGTTGGGGATCTTAACAGGCGTAGAGGAACTATTAGCGACATGAGCGATAGGGCTGGTTCAAAGGTGGTTAAAGGTGAAGTCCCTTTATCGGAAATGTTTGGTTATGTAACATCATTGAGAACATTGTCTTCTGGTAGGGCCACTTCAACTATGGAATTTTCCCACTACGCAGAAACCCCAAGTAATATTTCAGAAGAAGTTATCAAAACGGTTAAAGGAGTAACCGCTTAATTTTTCAGCAAGATGAGTCAAAAAATTAGAATAAAACTTAAATCTTACGATCACAATTTGGTGGATAAATCTGCCGAGAAGATTGTAAAGACTGTTAAGACGACAGGTGCTGTGGTTACTGGTCCAATTCCGTTGCCAACGCATAAAAAGATATTTACGGTTTTGCGTTCACCTCACGTGAACAAGAAATCAAGAGAGCAATTCCAATTGAGTTCTTATAAGAGATTATTGGATATTTATAGCTCTTCTTCAAAAACTATCGATGCTTTAATGAAATTAGAGCTTCCAAGTGGTGTTGAAGTCGAAATAAAAGTGTAAATTTGCACGCCTTTTGAGAGAAAGGTGGACATGTCCGGAGCTGCGTGCGATGGAAAAACGGGAAAAAGAAAAATATCTGGGTCACAGAATCTTTTCTTTGACCCAATTTTTTTGCCAAGAAATTGGCGTAACAAAATGTAATTAATTAATAAGTATAAATATGTCTGGGTTAATAGGAAGAAAAATCGGTATGACCAGCATCTTCGACGAGAATGGAAAGAACATTCCATGTACCGTTCTTGAGGCTGGACCATGCGTGGTTACCCAAGTCAGAACCGAAGAGGTTGACGGGTACAGTGCCCTTCAGCTTGGTTTCGATGACAAGGCAGAAAAACGTGCAAACAAGGCTGAAATAGGCCATGTTAAAAAAGCAGGTGCTTCTCCAAAAAAGAAGGTCATTGAATTCCGAGATTTTGAAGGTGAATACAAATTGGGTGACACTGTAGGTGTTGACCTTTTTGTGGAAGGTGAATTTGTTGATGTTATTGGTACATCAAAAGGAAAAGGTTTTCAGGGTGTTGTTAAAAGACATGGCTTCGGTGGTGTTGGACAAGCGACCCATGGTCAACACAACAGGTTAAGGGCTCCCGGTTCTATTGGTGCGGCTTCTTATCCAGCTCGTGTATTCAAGGGAATGAAAATGGCCGGTAGAATGGGTGGAGAAAGAGTAACGGTTCAAAACTTAAGAGTGTTGAAAGTGGTTGCTGAAAAAAATCTTATCGTAGTTAAAGGTTGTGTTCCAGGTCATAAAAACGCTTACGTAACAATTGAGAAGTAATGAAGGTTGCAGTTTTAGATATTAAAGGAAAAGAAACAGGAAGAAAGGTGGACCTTTCTGATGATGTTTTCGCCATAGAGCCTAATGAGCATGCCATCTATCTAGATGTGAAGCAATATTTGGCACACCAAAGACAAGGTACGCACAAGGCTAAAGAAAGAGCTGAAATTGCAGGAAGTACCAGAAAGATTAAAAAACAAAAAGGTACGGGTACGGCAAGGGCTGGTAGTATCAAGTCTCCAATATTTAGGGGTGGTGGTAGAATTTTTGGTCCAAGACCAAGAGATTACCAGCAAAAATTGAACAAAAATGTGAAGCGTTTGGCTCGTAAATCTGCACTGACATTAAAATCGAAAGAGAAAGCTGTCGTGGTGGTCGAGGACTTCAACTTTGAAGCTCCAAAGACGAAAGATTTTAAAGCGTTTTTATCGTCTCTTGGAATAGAAAATAAAAAGTCTCTTATCGTGTTGGGCGATTCAAATAATAATGTATATTTGTCGTCGCGCAATTTGGAGCGTTCTGAAGTTGTAACAAACTCAGAATTAAGTACTTACAAGATAGTAAACGCGAATAGTGTGGTGTTGACTGAAAGTGCTTTGGAAGGAATAGAATCGAACCTTAAGAAATAAGAATAGCATGAGTGTGTTGATAAAACCAATCATTACGGAAAAAATGACCGCAGACAGCGAGCTTTTCAATCGTTATGGTTTCTACGTTGACCCAACGGCCAACAAACTTCAGATCAAGGAAGCGGTTGAGGCTACTTATGGTGTTTCTGTGGAAAAGGTAAGAACCATGAATTATGGTCCAAATCGTAAGAGTCGTTATACGAAAACAGGAATCCAGCACGGAAAGACCAATTCCTTGAAAAAGGCAATTGTTGACGTAGCTGAAGGAGATATTATTGATTTTTACAGTAATCTATAAAGACAAGGAATGTCAGTTAGAAAATTAAAACCGATAACCCCTGGACAGCGTTTTAGAGTAGTGAACGGATTTGACGCCATCACTACTGATAAGCCGGAGAAAAGCTTGCTTGCTCCGTTAAAAAAGTCAGGTGGTAGGAACAGTCAAGGAAAAATGACCATTCGCCATAGAGGTGGTGGACATAAAAGAAGGTATCGTGTTATCGATTTCAAAAGAGATAAACAAGGAGTGGATGCTACCATTGTGTCAATCCAGTACGATCCTAACAGAACTGCATTTATTGCTTTGGTTGAATATAAGGATGGCGAAAAGAGATATGTGGTTGCTCAAAATGGAATGCAGGTAGGTCAGAAAATATCTTCTGGTTCAAAATCTGCTCCAGAAATTGGAAATGCACTTCCATTAAGTGAAATTCCATTGGGTACTATTATTTCATGTATTGAGTTAAGACCCGGTCAAGGTGCCGTTATGGCGCGAAGTGCAGGTACTTTTGCGCAATTAATGGCCAAGGATGGAAAATTTGTCACTATTAAATTGCCATCTGGTGAAACACGTATGATTTTAGCCAATTGTTTGGCTACTATTGGAGCTGTTTCCAATTCTGATCATCAATTGTTGGTATCTGGTAAAGCAGGTAGAAGCAGATGGTTGGGTAGAAGACCAAGAACTAGGCCAGTAGCTATGAACCCTGTTGATCATCCAATGGGTGGTGGTGAAGGTAGAGCCTCAGGTGGTCATCCAAGATCTAAGAACGGTATTCCTGCTAAAGGATTTAGAACACGCTCTAAGACCAAGGATACAAATAGATATATTATAGAACGTAGAAAGAAATAAAAGAAAAAGTAAATGGCACGTTCATTAAAAAAAGGACCTTACGTTCATCATAGTCTGGAAAAGAAAGTCCAGAACAATATAGATTCAGGTAAGAAATCAGTTATCAAAACATGGTCTAGAGCCTCAATGATAACTCCGGATTTCGTAGGACAAACCATAGCGGTGCATAACGGAAGACAATTTGTCCCTGTTTACGTCACAGAAAACATGGTGGGTCATAAGCTTGGAGAATTTTCACCTACACGATCTTTTAGGGGTCATGCAGGAGCTAAAAACAAAGGTAAAAAGTAAGTAAGCTATGGGAGTTCGTAAAAGACAAATGGCCGAAAGGTTGAAGGAAGAAAAAAAGCAGCTTGCTATTGCAAAGTTGAACAATTGCCCAACCTCGCCAAGAAAAATGCGTTTGGTCGCTGACTTGGTAAGGGGAAAACAGGTGGAGATGGCACTTGCAATTTTAAGGTTCAATCCTAAAGAGGCTTCAAGAAAGTTGGAGAAATTGTTGCTTTCTGCAATTGCCAACTGGGAAGCAAAAAATGAGGAAGCAAGTATTGAAGATGCTGACCTTATCATTAAAGAAATTCGTGTGGACGGAGGAACTATGTTGAAAAGACTGCGTCCTGCCCCACAAGGAAGAGCGCATAGAATAAGAAAACGTTCCAACCATGTTACCATGATCTTGGAAGCTAATAACAACGTTCAAAGCTAGAGTATAATATGGGACAAAAGACCAATCCGATAGGAAATCGCTTAGGAATCATCAGAGGATGGGAATCTAACTGGTACGGCGGTAACGATTACGGCGATAAGCTGGCTGAGGATGATAAAATAAGAAAATATATCCACGCGCGTTTGGCAAAGGCCAGTGTGTCTAGGGTAATTATTGAGAGAACCTTAAAATTGATTACCATCACCATTACTACGGCTAGACCTGGTATTATTATTGGTAAAGGGGGACAAGAGGTTGATAAACTTAAGGAAGAGCTTAAGAAAATCACCAACAAAGAGGTTCAAATCAATATTCATGAAATAAAGAGACCTGAACTTGACGCCAATTTGGTTGCTGCAAGTGTTGCAAGACAAATTGAAAGCAGAATTTCATACAGAAGAGCTATTAAGATGGCCATTGCAGCTGCAATACGTATGAACGCTGAGGGAATCAAAATTCAGATTTCTGGACGTTTGAACGGGGCTGAAATGGCACGTTCCGAATCTTATAAGGAAGGAAGGATTCCATTGTCAACTTTCCGTGCAGATGTGGATTATGCTTTGCATGAAGCGCATACCACTTATGGAAGATTGGGAATCAAAGTTTGGATCATGAAGGGCGAAGTCTATGGTAAAAGAGAGCTTTCCCCATTAGTAGGATTGTCCAAAGGTCAAGGAAAAGGCGACAAGCGTGATGGTAAGAAACCACAACGTCGTAGAAAGTAATAAGATAAAGTAAAGGTAGAATGTTACAGCCAAAAAGAACAAAATTTCGTAAAGCCCAGAAGGGACGTATGAAAGGGAATTCCCAAAGAGGACACCAACTTTCCAATGGAATGTTCGGTATCAAGTCCTTGGATTCACATTTCATTACTTCCCGTCAAATAGAGGCTGCACGTATCGCTGCGACAAGGTATATGAAAAGGCAGGGTCAGCTATGGATTAAAATATTTCCGGATAAGCCTATCACAAAAAAGCCTTTGGAAGTACGTATGGGTAAAGGTAAAGGTGCTCCTGAGTATTGGGTAGCTGTGGTTAAACCGGGAAGAATCATGTTCGAGGTTGCCGGTGTTCCTATGGATATCGCAAAGGAAGCATTAAGACTAGCGGCTCAAAAGCTTCCAGTTAAAACTAAGTTTATCGTAGCAAGGGATTATTCCGCTTAATATTTAATTGAGAAGAAAGATGAAACAGTCAGAGATAAAAGAACTTTCAATTGAAGAGCTAAAGGAAAGATTGTCCGAGTTCAAGAAGCAACATGCTGATTTGAAGATGGCACACTCAGTAACTCCTCTGGAAAACCCTTTACAGATAAGAAAAACTAGAAGGACGGTAGCAAGACTTGCAACAGAAATAACTAAAAGGGAATTACAATAATTGGTTTTGCCTTATGGAAAAAAGAAATTTAAGAAAAGAAAGAATAGGCGTTGTTACAAGCAACAAAATGGAGAAATCTATTGTGGTTGCCGAGGTAAAGCGAGTTAAGCACCCTATGTACGGTAAGTTCGTTTTAAAGACCAAGAAGTATGTTGCCCATGATGAAAAGAATGATTGCAACGAAGGTGATACGGTTAAAATAATGGAAACCAGACCATTGAGTAAGACAAAGTGTTGGAGATTGGTTGAAATCCTTGAAAGAGCTAAATAATTATGTTACAGCAAGAATCAAGATTAAAGGTTGCGGATAATACAGGTGCAAAAGAAGTTTTGACCATTCGTGTACTCGGGGGAACAAAAAGAAGATATGCTTCATTGGGTGATAAAATTGTTGTCACTATTAAGGAGGCTTCTCCAAACGGAACAGTTAAAAAAGGTTCTGTTTCTACGGCTGTTGTAGTTCGTACGAAAAAAGAAGTAAGAAGACCTGATGGCTCTTATATTCGTTTTGACGATAATGCATGCGTACTATTGAATCCTACAGGTGAAATGAGGGGAACCAGGGTTTTTGGACCTGTTGCCCGTGAGCTTAGGGACAAGCAGTTTATGAAGATAGTTTCATTAGCCCCAGAGGTACTTTAAAAGAAAGATCAAGATGAAGTTGAAAATTAAAACAGGAGATACCGTTAAGATAATCGCAGGTGACCATAAAGGAACCGAAGGTAAAGTGCTTAAGGTTGACCGTGAAAAGAACAAAGCTATCGTAGAAGGGGCCAATATGGTTTCCAAACACGAAAAGCCAAGTGCAAATAACCCTCAAGGCGGAATTGTAAAAAAGGAAGCTTTTATTCATATTTCCAATCTCTCTTTGATCGATTCTAAATCGGGAGAAGCTACAAGAGTGGGGTACGAATTGAGAGATGGAAAAAAAGTTAGGTTTTCTAAAAAATCCAATGAAGTAATTTAGTTATGAGTTACATTCCAAGATTAAAATCAGAATATAAAGAGCGTGTTATTAAAGCGCTATCGGAAGAATTCGGTTACAAAAACGTAATGCAAGTTCCTAAATTGGAAAAGATTGTGGTTAGCCGAGGCGTTGGTGCTGCAGTTTCTGACAAAAAGCTTATTGACCATGCAGTGGATGAGTTGACCAATATCACCGGACAAAAAGCAGTTGCTACCATATCTAAAAAGGATGTCGCTAGCTTCAAGCTGAGAAAAGGTATGCCTATAGGTGCCAAGGTTACTCTGAGAGGTGAGCGCATGTATGAATTTTTAGATAGATTGATTACTTCGGCATTGCCTAGGGTACGAGATTTTCAAGGTATAAAAGCCACTGGTTTTGATGGTAGGGGCAATTACAATCTTGGAGTTACCGAACAAATTATCTTTCCAGAGATAAATATTGACAAAATCAACAGAATTAACGGAATGGATATCACATTTGTTACTTCTGCCGATACAGATAAAGAAGCAAAATCATTATTAACCCAATTGGGACTACCCTTTAAAAAGAACTAATATGGCTAAAGAATCAATGAAGGCCCGTGAGGTAAAAAGGGCTAAAATGGTTGCGAAGTATGCGGAAAAGAGAAAAGCTTTAAAAGAAGCTGGAGATTATGAAGCTTTGCAAAAACTTCCTAAAAATGCATCTCCGGTACGTATGCGCAATCGTTGCAAATTGACCGGTAGACCAAGAGGATATATGAGAACATTTGGTATATCTAGGGTGACTTTTAGGGAAATGGCCAATCAAGGCTTGATTCCAGGAGTTAAAAAAGCAAGTTGGTAAACAGATAAAGAAAAGAAATGCTTACAGATCCAATTTCAGATTATTTGACCAGAATTAGAAACGCTAGTAGCGCCGGTCATAGGGTGGTAGATATTCCTGCTTCCAATCTTAAAAGACAGATTACTAAAATATTGTTCGACCAAGGATATATTTTGAGTTACAAGTTCGAGGATAACAAAGTTCAGGGAAACATCAAGATTGCCTTGAAATATGACAAGTTTACCAAAGAACCTGTAATAAAGAAATTACAAAGGGTGAGTAAACCTGGACTACGTAAGTATGCAGGTTCAGATGAATTGCCACGAGTGCTTAACGGATTGGGTGTTGCCATCGTCTCAACATCACATGGTGTTATGACAAGCAAGCAAGCTAAGCAAGATAACGTAGGTGGCGAAGTATTGTGCTACGTTTATTAATTGAGTAAAGAGAAAAGAAATGTCTAGAATAGGTAACAATCCAGTTGCAATACCAGAAGGAGTCACTGTAGATGTGAACGAAAATGTGGTTACCGTAAAAGGTAAATTGGGAGAGCTTTCCCAGGAATTTTCAGGAGTTGCTATAAAAGTTGAGGAAGGTAACGTTCATATAAGCCGTCCTTCCGATTCAAAGGAGCACAAGGCTAAGCATGGACTATATCGTTCCTTGGTAAACAATATGGTAGATGGTGTCTCTAAAGGGTGGACAAAAGAATTGGAATTGGTTGGAGTTGGATACCGAGCTAGTAACCAAGGACAAAAATTGGATTTAGCTTTAGGTTTCTCGCACAATATTGTTTTGAATGTTGCACCAGAGGTGAAAATTGAAACTATCTCTGAGAAAGGGAAGAACCCTATTGTGAAATTGACCTCGCACGACAAACAATTGGTAGGTCAAGTTGCTGCCAAAATCAGAGCTTTCCGTAAGCCTGAACCTTACAAAGGAAAGGGAATCAAGTTTGTTGGTGAACAATTGAGAAGAAAAGCAGGTAAATCAGCATAATTAACAGTACAATGGGATTATCTAAAACGGAAAGAAAATTACGAATCAGAAGAAGAATACGAAAAGTTTCTGCTGGTACTGAAGCAAGACCAAGATTGTCTGTTTTCAGAAGTAATAAAGAGATATATGCTCAATTGATCAATGACGAGAATGGGGTTACATTGGCCGCAGCATCATCACGGGACAAGGGAGTTGAAACAAAAGGAACAAAAATTGAAGTTGCTGCCCAAGTGGGTAAAGTAATTGCGGAAAAAGCTCAAAAGCTAGGAATTGAAGCTGTTGCTTTTGATAGAGGTGGAAACCTTTACCACGGTAGAGTAAAATCATTGGCTGAAGGAGCAAGGGAAGCCGGACTTAAATTCTAATATACTATGTACCAGAAATACAAAAACGTAGAAACAGTTAAGCCAGGTGGACTGGAGTTGAAAGATCGTTTGGTAGGAGTCCAAAGGGTTACTAAAGTTACAAAAGGTGGTAGAGCATTCGGATTTTCAGCAATAGTAGTTGTTGGTGATGAGAATGGCGTAGTAGGTCATGGTTTAGGAAAATCAAAAGAAGTTGCAACGGCAATCGCCAAGGCTATTGAGGACGCAAAGAAGAATTTGATAAGGATTCCACTTAACAAAGCAACACTGCCTCACGAACAAAAAGGTAAATATGGTGGTGCACGCGTATATATCCAACCAGCATCGACAGGTACAGGGGTTATCGCAGGTGGAGCCGTTAGAGCGGTATTGGAAGCAGTTGGTGTGCACGATGTTTTATCAAAGTCCCAAGGTTCTTCCAATCCACACAATGTTGTTAAGGCAACTTTCGATGCGCTTTTACAATTAAGAGGTGCACAAACCGTAGCAAATCAAAGAGGTATTTCTTTGGAAAAAGTCTTTAAGGGATAAATAAGAGGATATTATGTCGAAAATTAAGGTTAAACAAGTAAAGAGCGCTATCAAAAGAACCCAAAATCAAAAAAGAACTTTGGAAGCTTTGGGTTTGCGTAAAATTGGGCATGTTGTTGAGCATGATGCAACGCCTAATATCCTTGGAATGATAAATAAGGTAAAACACTTGGTTTCCACTGAGGAAGCTTAAAATATAACGGTAAATGGATTTACATAATCTTAAACCAGCAGAAGGCGCTGTAAACAGAGACGGAAAACGATTGGGTAGAGGAGAAGGTTCTGGAAAAGGGGGCACTTCTGCAAGAGGACATAAAGGTGCCAAGTCTAGATCTGGATACTCAAAAAAGATTGGATTCGAAGGAGGTCAAATGCCTTTACAGCGAAGAGTCCCCAAATTTGGTTTCAAAAACATCAATAGGAAGGAATATCAGGGTATCAATCTTAATAAACTGCAGGAGTTGGTGGACAACGGTGTAGTAAAAAAAGAAATTACCTTGGAAACACTTGTTGAAAATAGATTGGCAGGTAAGAATGATTTAGTGAAAATTTTGGGTAATGGTGAGTTAAAAGCATCCCTAAAAGTTTCAGTACATAAATTTACAGCTTCTGCTAAAGCAGCTATTGAAGCCGCAGGAGGAGAAGCAATAAGTTTATAAGGAAATAGCATGAAGAAAGTAGTCGAGACCATATCAAATATTTGGAAGATAGAAGAACTAAGACAACGCATACTTATAACATTAGGCTTGTTATTGGTATATCGTTTTGGTGCTCAAGTTGTACTTCCGGGTATTGATACCTCACAATTGGCGCAATTGACCTCAAATACAGAGCAAGGTATTTTAGGTATTCTTAATGCGTTTACAGGAGGTGCTTTTGCTAATGCTTCTGTATTTGCTTTAGGTATTATGCCTTACATTTCAGCTTCGATTGTAGTACAGTTAATGGGTATTGCTATTCCTTATCTTCAAAAACTACAGAAAGAGGGAGAAAGTGGTAGAAAGACTATTAATCAAATTACCCGTTGGTTGACAATAGCGATATGTATTGTTCAGGCTCCAGCATATTTGTTTGGTTTAGGAGCACTGGGTGTTCCTGATAGTGCTTTTGTTTTAGGTAAAGGACTTGATTTTATAGTACCTGCGGTAATCATTTTGGTGACAGGATGTGTTTTTGCCATGTGGTTAGGAGAAAAGATTACGGATAAAGGTATTGGAAACGGTATCTCTTTATTGATTATGATCGGTATTATCGCCACTATGCCGCAATCCTTTGTTCAAGAATTTATTTCAAGAACAACTAACAATACTGGTGGCATTATGTTTATGCTAATCGAGGTTATCATCTGGTTCTTGGTTATTTTGGCCAGTGTACTTTTGGTAATGGCGGTAAGACAGATACCAGTACAGTATGCAAGAAGGACAGCATCTGGCGGTTATGAGAAAAATATCATGGGATCTAGACAATATATCCCGTTAAAGCTGAATGCATCTGGTGTAATGCCAATCATTTTTGCTCAAGCTATAATGTTTGCACCAAGTTTGCTTGGAAAAACATTTAATAATACTGCGGTTGGACAATGGATGGAAGTGCAATTTGCTGATATTTTTGGATTGGCCTACAACATTCTTTTCGCCGTATTGATCATCATTTTCACATATTTCTACACCGCTATAACGGTTCCTACGAACAAAATGGCAGATGATTTAAAACGAAGTGGTGGTTTTATTCCAGGAATTCGTCCCGGAAAGGAAACAGGTGATTTTTTGGATAAAATAATGTCCTTAATAACACTTCCTGGTTCTGTTTTTCTCGCCCTACTGGCAGTTTTACCTGCAGTAGTTGTGAAATTAATGGATGTACAGGCAGGTTGGGCACTTTTTTATGGAGGTACATCACTATTAATTATGGTCGGTGTTGCAATCGATACAGTACAGCAAGTAAATTCTTATTTGTTGAATAGACATTATGACGGTTTGATGAAGACCGGGAAAAATAGAAAAGTAGCGTAAAATAGAAGTTAGAAGCAAGAAGTTAGAGGTTAGATGACCGTTGCGGTGAAGGATGTCAAAAGAGATGGAAAAACTTATAACTTATAACTGAAAACTAATTACTAAAATATGGCAAAGCAGCCAGCAATAGAACAAGACGGAACAATTATAGAAGCATTGTCAAATGCTATGTTTCGGGTGGAATTAGAAAATGGGCATGTGGTTACCGCACATATCTCTGGAAAAATGCGTATGCACTATATAAAATTGCTTCCAGGAGATAAGGTTAAGCTAGAAATGAGCCCATACGATTTAACAAAAGCAAGAATTACTTACAGATACTAATACGATGAAAGTAAGAGCATCAATAAAGAAGAGAAGCGCCGAATGCAAGATAGTTCGCAGAAAAGGCAGATTATACGTAATCAACAAAAAGAATCCTAGATTTAAACAAAGACAAGGGTAATTATGGCAAGAATCGCAGGTGTAGATATACCTAAACAAAAGCGTGGAGTTATTTCACTTACCTACATTTACGGAATTGGTAAAAGTAGGGCAGAAGAAATTTTGGAAAAAGCCCAAGTAAGCGTGGATACCAAAGTTTCTGATTGGAATGATGACGAAATAGGAAGAATTAGGGAGGCAGTTTCATCTTATACCATAGAAGGTGAACTTCGTTCAGAAACGCAATTGAACATCAAGCGATTGATGGATATTGGTTGCTACCGTGGAATTCGTCATAGATCAGGATTGCCACTTAGAGGCCAGCGTACCAAGAATAACTCTAGGACAAGAAAAGGAAAGCGTAAAACAGTTGCCAACAAGAAAAAAGCAACTAAATAATTAATAAGATTAGTCATTAGTATTTAGAAGTTAGAAGAATCTGTTTGAAATGTAAAAGTCTAGGATTCCAATAACTAAAAACTAACAACTAGAAACTAAAAGATATGGCAAAAGCAAATACTAAAACAGCCAAAAAACGCAAAGTAGTTGTAGAATCTACTGGCGAGGCTCATGTAGTAGCATCCTTTAATAACATCATCATTTCTTTGACCAATAAAAAGGGGGATGTTATCTCTTGGTCATCTGCAGGAAAGATGGGCTTTAGAGGCTCTAAAAAGAATACTCCTTATGCAGCCCAAGTTGCTGCTGAAGATTGTGCAAAGGTTGCGCATGAGGCAGGACTTAGAAAAGTAAAGGTTTACGTAAAGGGACCGGGAAATGGTAGAGAGTCTGCTATTCGTTCCATTCATAATGCAGGAATAGAAGTAACGGAAATAGTTGATGTAACACCACTACCCCACAACGGTTGTAGACCACCAAAAAGAAGAAGAGTTTAATAATCATTTATAAATCGGCCCATTTTAGGGTCTTCACGAGAGTGCAGTATAGATTATCGAAGGATAAGCCTTAATTCATAGTCGCACTTTCCAATTTAAAAGAAGATGGCAAGATACACAGGACCAAAATCAAAAATCGCTAGAAAATTTGGAGAAGCGATTTTCGGAGGCGATAAAGCCTTCGAGAAGAAAAGTTACCCTCCAGGACAACACGGTAACAACAGACGCCGTGGAAAGAAATCTGAATATGCAATCCAATTAATGGAGAAGCAAAAA
This sequence comes from Flagellimonas sp. HMM57, assembly GCF_021390175.1. Lineage (NCBI taxonomy): Bacteria > Pseudomonadati > Bacteroidota > Flavobacteriia > Flavobacteriales > Flavobacteriaceae > Flagellimonas > Flagellimonas sp. HMM57. The sequence continues at coordinate 2,705,673 of NZ_CP090004.1, forward strand.
GCCAAGTATACTTATGGTATCTTGGAGAAGCAGTTTAGAAATCTTTTTGATAAAGCAAACCGCAGCAAAGATGTTACTGGTGAGGTTTTACTTCAATTATGTGAGTCCCGTTTAGATAATGTAGTTTACAGAATGGGAATCTCCCCATCAAGAAGCGGAGCTAGGCAATTGGTTTCCCATAGACATATAACCGTTAATGGTGAGATTGTAAATATCCCATCTTACTCATTAAAGCCAGGTGACGTTGTTGGAGTAAGGGAAAAATCCAAATCTGTTCAAGCAATCCAAGATTCTTTGGACAATAATAGTAGTGTTTACGAATGGATTACCTGGAATTCTGAAAAGAAAGAAGGTACATACGTAGCTATCCCAGAAAGAATGCAGATTCCTGAAAATATCAAGGAACAATTAATCGTCGAGTTATACTCTAAATAAAATCAACATTAATCCAATATGGCATTACTTAATTTTCAGAAGCCCGATAAAGTTATAATGATAGATTCTACAGATTTCGAAGGGAAATTTGAATTTCGCCCTTTGGAACCTGGTTATGGATTAACAGTTGGAAATGCACTTAGAAGAGTTTTACTTTCCTCTTTGGAGGGTTTTGCGATTACTTCTGTGCGTATCGATGGAGTTGAACATGAATTCTCTGTCATTCCTGGCGTAGTAGAAGACGTTACAGAAATGATTTTGAACCTTAAACAAGTTCGTTTCAAAAGACAGATAGATGATGTTGAGAGTGAAACAGTTTCTGTTTCAGTAAGTGGAAAAGAACAATTGACCGCTGGAGATTTCCAAAAATTCATCTCTGGTTATCAAGTACTCAATCCAGATTTGGTTATTTGTAACATGAACTCCAAAGTAAGTATTAACCTAGAGGTTATTATTGAAAAAGGAAGAGGTTACGTGCCTGCCGAAGAGAATAAAAAATCCAATGCACCTATAGGGAGTATTGCTGTAGATTCTGTTTACACTCCGGTTAAGAACGTAAAATATAGTATAGAAAACTTTAGGGTTGAACAAAAGACCGATTATGAGAAATTGGTTTTCGAAATCGTAACTGACGGTTCTATTCACCCTAAAGATGCATTGACCGAAGCTGCTAAGGTTTTGATTCACCACTTTATGTTGTTCTCTGATGAGCGCATTACATTGGAAGCCGATGAAATCGCACAAACAGAAACATACGATGAGGAATCATTGCACATGCGCCAATTGTTGAAGACCAAATTGGTAGACATGGATTTGTCCGTTAGGGCGTTGAATTGTCTTAAAGCTGCCGAGGTGGATACTTTGGGAGATTTGGTATCCTTCAATAAGAACGACTTAATGAAGTTTAGAAACTTTGGTAAAAAATCATTGACCGAATTGGAAGAGTTGGTCATCAACAAAGGCCTTCAATTTGGAATGGACTTATCCAAATATAAATTGGACAAAGATTAAATAATCATATTTTGCTCTCCCGATAGCTATCGGGATTTGGAAGCAAGATGATAAAATAAAAACATGAGACACGGAAAAAAGTTTAATCATTTAGGGAGAACGGCAGCGCACAGAAAAGCAATGTTGGCCAACATGGCATGTTCCCTAATAGAGCATAAAAGAATCAACACAACAGTTGCTAAGGCAAAAGCTTTAAAGCAATTTGTAGAGCCGTTGATTACCAAGTCTAAAACCGATAACAATCAAACTACCGAAAAGGGTACGCACAACAGAAGGATTGTATTTAGCAATCTTAGAAGTAAAGAAGCGGTTACCGAACTTTTTGGAACGGTTGCAGAGAAGGTTGGCGATAGACCAGGAGGATACACAAGAATCATAAAGTTGGGTAATCGTCTTGGTGATAACGCGGACATGGCAATGATCGAGTTGGTAGACTTTAATGAAACCTATAACGCTGGAAAACCTGCCAAGAAAACTACAAGAAGAAGTAGAAGGGGCGGAGGTAAGAAAGCTGAAGCTGTTGCTCCAGTAGCGGAGACAAAAACTACTGATGATTCAGAAGAGTAGAAGATGTTATTAACTATTGTATTAGTAAAGAAAGGATAAGTGAAAACTTATCCTTTTTTTATGTTTTTTTGTCAAATCGAAATATAAAACCAAATGAAGTATCACTCAAAGAAAAGAGCACTAATATTATTAGCAGATGGTACTATTTTTTATGGTAAGGCCATAGGAAACAAAGAAGGTACCGCCGTAGGAGAAGTATGTTTCAATACGGGAATGACAGGATATCAAGAGATCTTTACCGACCCATCCTACTTTGGACAATTGATGGTGACCACCAATGCACATATTGGAAATTATGGAACCAATGCCGATGAGGTGGAATCTGATTCCATTAAAATAGCTGGACTTATCTGTAAAAATTTTAGCTACGAGTATTCAAGGCCCAGTGCAAATATGAGTCTGTTGGAATTTTTGGACCAAAACAATCTCTTTGCCATTTCAGATGTGGATACAAGGGCGTTGGTTAGTTACATCCGGGATAATGGTGCCATGAACGCTTTAATTTCTACCAGGGTTGATGAGATTGATGAGTTGAAAAGGGAACTTGCAGAAGTGCCCAGTATGGAAGGTCTGGAACTTTCCTCTAAAGTCTCTACAACCGAGCCCTATTATTTTGGTGACGAAAATTCAGAATACAAAATATCAGCTTTAGATATTGGAATAAAAAAGAATATTCTAAGAAATCTTGCTAAGCGAGGAGCGTATATAAAGGTGTTTCCCTACAACACACCATTTGAAGAAATGGAGAAATGGAATCCGGATGGTTATTTCATATCCAATGGACCGGGTGATCCAGAACCCCTGACCGATGCTATTTCTACAACGAAAAAGATGATTGCATCCAACAAACCGCTATTTGGAATATGTTTGGGACACCAAGTACTTGCGTTGGCAAATGGCGTTTCAACCTATAAAATGCACAATGGGCATAGGGGCATCAACCACCCAATTTTGAATTTGGTTACGGGAAAAGGAGAAATAACTTCTCAAAACCACGGTTTTGCTGTAAATAGGGAAGAAACGGAGGCCAATTCAGATTTAGAGATAACCCATCTGCACTTGAACGATGATACCGTTGCAGGAATAAAAATGAAAGATAAAGAAGTGTTTTCGGTTCAGTACCACCCAGAAGCAAGCCCGGGACCACATGACGCCGATTATTTATTCGACCAATTTTTTGATGCCATAAAAACTGGGCGCAACTAATGAGACTGTTTTGAAATTTGTGATTAGAATTTTTACAGTTTATTTTTCATGCACTTTTAGGCAAAATTTTCGAACATAGCCGTAGCTATGGTCTAAAATTTTAACGACAAGGGGCGCAAAAAGGGGCATAAAAAAATAATTGGCATATTTCAAAACAGTCTCTAAAACGTTATAGTTTATTTTTAGGTTATTATGTTTGTTTTTATGACGCTTGTCATGAAGCATACAGCGTCTCCTTTTGTATCTTCGCTGAATTAATTTCAACCATAAACAACAAGTACAGATGAGTATTATTATTAACATACACGCAAGACAGATTTTAGACTCTAGAGGTAACCCTACAGTAGAAGTGGACGTAGTTACCGAGAACGGTATTTTGGGAAGAGCTGCAGTGCCGTCCGGTGCATCTACTGGAGAGCACGAGGCCGTTGAGTTAAGGGATGGAGGAGATTCGTTTATGGGAAAAGGTGTTGGTAACGCCGTAAACAATGTCAATACAATTATTGCCGAAGAATTGGTGGGAACATCTGTTTTTGAGCAAAATTATATAGATGAGACCATGATTGCTTTGGACGGAACTCCAAATAAATCCAAGTTAGGTGCAAATGCAATTTTAGGGGTGTCTCTTGCAGCGGCAAAAGCAGCCGCGAACGAATTGGGAATGCCTTTATACAGATATGTAGGTGGCGTTAGTGCCAACACATTGCCGGTTCCTATGATGAATATCATAAATGGAGGTTCGCATTCTGATGCTCCCATCGCTTTTCAGGAATTTATGATCATGCCTGTTAAAGCAAATGACTTTAGCCATTCCATGCAAATGGGTACCGAAATTTTCCATAACCTAAAGAAAGTATTGCACGATAGGGGATTGAGCACTGCGGTAGGAGATGAAGGTGGATTTGCTCCAACCTTAGAAGGAGGAACAGAAGACGCTTTGGACACTATTGGAAAAGCTGTTGAAAAAGCTGGATACAAATTGGGTGATGATGTTATGATTGCTTTGGATTGTGCTTCTGCCGAATTTTATGTGGATGGCAAATATGATTATACCAAGTTTGAAGGCGATAAAGGGGTTATTAGAACATCTGAAGAACAAGCACAGTATCTAGCTGATTTATGTGATAAATACCCGATTATATCCATTGAGGACGGAATGGACGAAAACGACTGGGACGGTTGGAAAATGTTAACCGATAAAGTTGGTGATAAGGTACAATTGGTGGGAGACGATTTATTCGTTACAAACGTAGAAAGGTTATCTAGAGGAATTGAAAACGGAATAGCCAATTCAATCCTGATCAAGGTAAACCAAATAGGAACACTGAGCGAAACTATTGCGGCGGTAAATATGGCAAAAAATGCAGGATACACCTCTGTAATGTCGCATCGTTCGGGAGAAACCGAAGACAATACTATTGCCGATTTGGCAGTAGCTTTGAATACGGGTCAGATTAAAACTGGTTCTGCTTCCAGAAGTGATAGAATGGCAAAATACAACCAATTGTTACGAATTGAAGAAGAGTTGGGAAGCACGGCATACTATCCTAAAGAGAAAGCTTTCAAGGTAAAGTAATTCATAAAGATTTTTTAGCATACAATTAAGCCTTTCTTATCCAAGAAAGGCTTTTTTTTGTCTTCGTAATAAACTTTGGTTAACTTAATAGAGTAAACCAATGTAACTTATCAAAACTAACTTAATGAACAATTTTCTTTTTGTCGCGGCTGAGAATGATGCCTTGGCCAATTGTAAAGCAGGAGGAATGGGAGATGTGGTCAGAGACGTTCCAAGACAAATTTCCGAACGCGGCGATAAGGTGCATGTAATAGTCCCTTCTTACAGTAGACTTCATAAGGATGGTCTTTTTAAAACAGACCTAAAATTTAGTCTCAGAGGCCTTACCTACAATGCAGAACTTTATGAAGTAAAGCCCAAAAAAGAGTTTTCCAACATTGTCCATTACGTGCTTCACCATCCAGAGATTGAAGCCGGTGATATAGCACATATCTATCATAACGATCCAGAGGAACCTTTTTACACAGATGCCATAAAGTACTTCATTTTTTGTACTGCAGTGGCCGAAGCCATTAAACAAGGGGCTTTTGGGCAACTGGATATTATTCATCTACATGATTGGCATTCAAGTTTACTTTTATTTTTAAGGGAATACCATGAAAACTATAAAAATCTCAAGGATATCCGAACGGTATATAGCATCCATAATCTGGCTATTCAAGGAATTCGGCCATTTGCAGACAATTACTCTTCGGTAAAAAATTGGTTTCCCCATGTGGATTTTGATTATATGTCCCTGATGGATTATCGATATCAGGATTGTATCAATTTAATGGCAGTGGGAATCCGTTTTGCGGATGCGGTGCACACGGTTTCCCCATCGTACAAAGAAGATGTGCTTTTGCCAAGTTCTCCACCAGAATTTATTGGAGGGGAAGGTCTTGAAAAAGATTTGCTCAAAGCGGATGAAGAAGGTAGGTTGTTTGGTATTTTAAATGGATGTAACTATAAAAACATCAACAAAGAAGAAAAGGGACTGATTTATAGAAACACCGTCAAAGCACTTTTTAGATGGCTGCAAGAGGAATCTAAAAAATACAAAGCAGATTTTTTGGCGCATACCGGTGAAAAGATAATGGAGTTTGTGGATGAGAGGCCCAAATTCATTGTATCCAGTGTGGCTAGGCTAACGGAGCAGAAGTTTTATTTTTTTAGACGTTCACCAGAAGCCTTTGTCTCCATTCTAAAAAAATTAAAAAAAGTAGATGGTATTTTTATGCTCTTGGGAACAGGTGCTCCAGAATATGAAGAGCTTTTCAGGAAACTGAGTTACGAGCATAAGAATTTTATTTTCACAAATGGCCAATCAGAAAATCTTATAGACTCCATTTATTTGGAATCGGACCTTTACTTCATGCCCAGTCTTTTTGAACCCTGTGGAATAAGTCAGATGTTGGCCATGCGCAATGGAAATCCGTGTTTGGTGCACCATACAGGAGGATTAAAGGATACCGTTTCGCATTTAAAGACAGGCTTTAGTTTTGACGGGGATACCTATGAAGAGAAAATTAAAAGTATGTTGGACTCCTTTGATTTGGCATTGGATACCTATGCGAACGATAAAGCAACTTGGAAAAAAATACAAGCTGCGGCCAAGAAAAAGCGTTTTACATGGGCAAAATCAGTAGATAACTACTACAGGTACCTGTACAATTTTGACAAGGACCAATAAAACAGTTACTTAACATTTATTTGTGCTTTTGTACCTGTAGAAATAAACAACAGAAATTGTTAATGGCTCTGCTTTTTCGTAATTTCCCCCTCCTATTTTTATTAAACTCTTAAATTATACAATGTCGGATAAAGCTATACTCGAATATGAAGGTAAAAGATATGAATTCCCAGTTATAAAAGGTACTGAGGACGAACTGGCCATAGATATTAAAACACTGCGGTCCGTTAGTAATATGGTGACCATTGATCCTGGGTATAAGAATACAGGCTCTTGTGAAAGTGCCATTACTTTCTTGGACGGGGAAAAGGGCATATTGCGCTATAGAGGGTATTCCATAGAAGAATTAGCCGAAAAAGCAGATTTTCTAGAGGTGGCCTATCTCTTAATTTTTGGTGAATTGCCTAATAAAGAACAGCTTGCCAATTTTCATAACGATATAAAAGAAGAGTCCCAAGTAGACGAGGAAATGAAAAAGATTTTGGATGGTTTTCCAAAGTCAGCGCATCCTATGGGGGTACTATCGTCATTGACAAGTGCTCTGGTCGCTTTCAATCCAACCTCTGTAGATGTTTCTTCGGAAACGGCGATGTATAATTCTATCGTCCGTATTCTGGCCAAGTTCCCTGTATTGGTAGCATGGGCACAGCGAAAAAAGAAAGGATTGCCATTGGATTATGGTGATGATAGTTTGGGGTATGTGGAAAACATCCACAAAATGATGTTTAAAAAACCCAATCAAGAGTACAAAAGAGATTCAATAGCCATAGATGCATTGGATAAATTATTGATTTTGCATGCGGACCACGAGCAAAATTGTTCCACTTCCACAGTGCGTATTGTAGGTTCATCACACGCTGGACTTTTTGCTTCGCTCTCTGCGGGAATATCAGCATTATGGGGACCGCTTCATGGTGGTGCCAACCAAGCGGTTTTGGAAATGTTGGAAGCGATTCAGGCAGATGGTGGTGATACCAAAAAATATATGGCTAAGGCCAAGGATAAAGATGACCCTTTCAGGCTAATGGGCTTTGGTCACAGAGTGTACAAAAACTTTGATCCCAGAGCTAAGATTATTAAGAAATCTGCAGATGAAGTTTTGGGGAATCTAGGCATACAAGACCCTATTTTGGATATTGCCAAAGGCTTGGAGAAAGAAGCCTTGGAAGATGAGTACTTCGTAAAGAGAAAACTATATCCAAATGTAGATTTCTATTCTGGAATCATCTATCGCGCGTTGGGAATCCCAACAGAAATGTTTACGGTAATGTTTGCTTTAGGAAGATTGCCAGGTTGGATTGCACAATGGAGAGAGATGCGTCTTAAAGGTGAACCCATAGGAAGGCCAAGACAAGTTTATACTGGCGAAAACCTTAGATCTTTCGTCAAAGTGGAGAATAGATAACTTATCTCTTAAAGTCTATAGGAAAAGGCGGTATTTCGATAGAATTGCCGCCTTCTCTCTTTAATACTTTTGCAATACTATTGCTAGAGATTAGATTCAATTCTTTGTCTTTCTCATAACATATGCGCATAATGCCTAGATGGTAATAGGTTTTTATTTCTGACAATGAATTGTTACTGATCTTATTTTTACTTCTCTGGTATTCTTTATGTAAAAATTCATGCGAATCCAAAGTATTTAGATTTTTTATAGTGTCGTCCAATGTGTTTTTGTATTGGCTCAAGCATCTGTTCATCTCCTTGTGCAACGTAGGCTGCTTCTTTAATAATTGACTGATGTCCACTGGAGAAAATTGCGATAAGTCTGTGTCATGAATGCAATCGGAATATTTTGTGTCATATTCTTCAAGCTTATTATTCTTAAAATCGAAAGTATGGTAAAATGAAATACCGCTAGGTAAAGAATCTGTGGACAATAAAACAATACATACCGTAATCACAAAACAAAAAGAGAAAACAACTTTTTTCATAGCTAAAGTTCTTTGTTATTTAAATGTAGTAATTACAATGATTTTTTTGCACTTTTAAAGTAGAAAAATCATGATAAATATAAATTTTAAATCATTGAAAATCAAACAGTTGTAAAATAATTTATTTAATATAGCAAGTCTGGTATAAACCTTTGGATATACTGATTTTTTTTCTTTTTTTGTCAAAGGTAAATCGGTAGTAAAGCACTAGTTTTGCCGTACATTTTTTAAGGATTATCTCCTATTGGGCAGAATAGGTCTTTTAATCATCAAGTATATTTTTATGATGCAGTTGCATATTCAAAATGAAACAGACTCGTTGAGGGCTGTAATTTTAGGAACAGCAAAAAGCTGTGGGCCAATACCGAGTCCCGAAGAAGCTTATGATCCAAAGTCGTTGGAGCATATTTTGGCAGGAACCTATCCAAAGGAAGAGGATATGGTCAAAGAAATGGAAGCATTTGCCCAAGTTTTTGAAAAACATGGAGTACAAGTTTTTAGGCCTGAAGTGCTGACAGATTGTAATCAGATTTTTTCACGCGATATTGCTTTTGTAATAGAGGATAAACTGTTTCACGCCAATATTCTTCCAGATAGGGAACGAGAATTTGAGGCAATCCATGCTGTTCTGGAAAAAATAGACCCTAATAAAATTGTTCGACCGCCCGAAGAAGTCCACATAGAAGGCGGGGATGTGATGCCGTGGAACGAATATATTTTTGTAGGCACGTACACTGCTGATGACTATCCTGATTATATAACTGCGAGAACCAATAAAGCAGCGGTAACCTATTTGGAGGAACAGTTTCCGAACAAGACCGTAAAGTCTTTTGAGCTGAGAAAATCCAATACAAATGCAAAAGAAAATGCACTTCATTTGGATTGCTGCTTTCAGCCCGTGGGCAAGGATAAGGCCATTCTACATAAAAATGGGTTTTTGGTAGAAGAGGAATACCAGTGGTTGGTAGACTTTTTTGGCAAGGACAACATTTTTGAAATCACAAAAGATGAAATGTACCAGATGTTCAGCAATGTATTTTCCATTTCACCAGAAGTAGTTGTTTCAGAACAAAATTTTACACGGTTGAACAATTGGCTACGAGAAAAAGGTTTTACCGTAGAAGAAATACCGTATGCGGAAATTGCAAAACAAGAAGGTCTGCTTAGATGCAGCACATTACCATTAATAAGAGAATAAATTTAGTTTTTAATGCAGGTTACCAATACCATTTTAATGATAAGACCGGTCAACTTCAGGATGAACGAGCAGACAGCGGTCAACAATTATTTTCAAGAAGACTTGAGCTTAAAGAACAATGAAATAAACAAAAAAGCCCAGAAAGAGTTTGATGATTTTGTAGCTACACTTAGAAATCATGGGGTCAATGTGATTGTTGTTGATGATAAAAAAGAAACAGATACTCCAGATTCTATCTTCCCCAATAATTGGATTTCGTTTCATGATAGTGGTACAATCTGCGTGTATCCCATGTTTGCCCCAAACCGACGAAAAGAACGAAGGGAAGATATCTTTGATGTACTCGAAGAACACGGTTTTCATATAGACAACATTGTTGATTATACAGCTGCGGAAGAGGACGGTATCTTTTTAGAAGGTACTGGCAGTATCCTAAAGGATAGGGTTAATCAAAAAGCCTATTGTGCTTTAGGGGAACGAGCAGATGAGGGGCTCTTTATAGAGTTTTGTGAAGATTTTGACTGTTTTCCCGTTATTTTTACGGCCAACCAAGCAGTAGATGGTAAAAGACTCCCAATCTATCATACCAATGTAATGATGGCCATGGGCGAGACCTTTGCCGTAATCTGTTCAGATACCATTGACGATAAAAAAGAACGCAAAAATGTAATCGAGCACCTTAAAAAAGATGGTAGGGAGATAATTACCATTACAGAAGAACAGATGTACCAATTTGCGGGAAACATGCTTCAGGTCATTGGTGCCAATGATCAACGTTTTATGGTCATGAGTTCTGCCGCATTTAAAAGTTTGAAACAATCCCAAATTGAAGCTATCGAAAAGCACTGTGAAATCATCCATAGCCCCTTGGATACCATTGAGACCTGTGGTGGGGGCAGCGCACGTTGTATGATGGCCGAAGTGTTTTTACCGAAGGCTTAATTTAGGTGAAAGGTGAAAGGTGAAAGGTGAAAGGTGACGGTTGACAGTAGACAGGTAACGGTTGATGGTTTTCCTTTGTAGTTGAGTTTGAGTTTGTCACTTGAACTTGAGCTTGATTTTTGAATTTGAGTTTGGACTTCAACCTCTCAACTCAACTATTAATCCTCTTATTGCCGAAACCACTTCTCGTACTTCTTTAGGGTCGAAAGAATCCGGTTCTAAATAGAATAGCATTTCTATACCATAATCCAACACTTTTCCTAATTCTTCAGGACTGCCATACGTGTCCTCAATCCATTGTATTAAAGTTTTATCATTGACCATACTTACTTATTTGACAAGCAAGGAAGTGTATTTCTAAAAAGTTTTGAATGTCATATACGGCAAGTTCGAAAAGTATTTATCTAATGTGAGTTCGAAATAAATCAATTCATAAATATTTGATACTACTAATATTCTTAGAATAGAAAAGGGTCGTACTAATGCAACTATTCATACATTGTTCTGTATTAGTCAAGCCTTAGAAGTACCTCTATCTGCAATCTGCAATCTAAAATCTATTCAGTTACTGTAAACTCCCGTATCGCCTGATTGGGTTCCATGATGTTGTACCCTTTCCAGAACTCAGGGTTATAGGCGGATAGGTATGTTGCTTTTATCGTTTCGTCTTCCGTAATACCTTCTAAACTAGATTTAGGTATCGTATTGGAATCAAAAACCACCATCTCAAATTTTTCGGTATTGTAATTAATGACATCAAGGGCTAAAGACAGTTCATTCTGCTTTCTTCGCCCTTTTACATGTTTATTCTTTTCAATCACTTTTAAAGGCCTATCCACACCCATCTTACGCCCAAAGGTCAGGGCCATAAACTTAATGCTGTACTTGTCTTTTCCAAATTTAGAGAAGACCGTACTTCCCTTATAGGTTTGTTCCCTGTAGCTGAACCCCAAAAGTTTAATGCTCTTCAATGGATTTACATTGGTGTAATCAATGCGCATGATGGCAAAGTCTTCAATATTTACAAAGAGCTTACCTCTAAAATCCCCTCTTCTGGAAGGTTCATAACCAATGATATACACGCCTTGGTTTTCCAGTTCTGAATACCCAAGCAACTCAAAATCGTAGCGATTCAGCTTTTTAACAACATCCAGCTTGGTTTTTTTTCCAAAGAGTTGGTTGTGGATTTCATTGAGAACATATTTTCGGTTTCCCAGAAAATCACTTTTTTTCGGTTCTTTGAGTTCCGCCTCCAGCTCGTCCGTATCTTCCTCAGCATCCAAAATGGAATCTACTTGTACTTTTTGCCCAAATATCCCTGATTTTATTTTTAGATAGGAATCGGGCTTAACGTTTGCCTTGAAGATGGTCTCAAGCTTATCCGAAAGTGCCTCCATAGAACCTTCGTTGCTTTTATCGTACAGTTCCGCTGCTTTAATGACCTCTAATTTGTTTTGTTCATCCGAACGGTAAAAATCGCCCAAAGTCTCGGTGTAGTATTGTGAATTTCTCGGAAGAATAGTAACAATACTGTCTATAAGTTTTTTATCAAGTTCTTGGATAGTGGATTTTTTGAATTCGATATCGAGTTTTTGTAAGGTATTGAAACTGGATTGTCTTAGAAAAAAGCGCTGTTTCAAAGGAGCACTATTATAGTTCATGGGCAGGCGCTCTTCAACCTTTTCCATAATATCGTCCACGCTGAGCTCTTTATCAAAAAGATAGATGCCGCTAAGTTCAATGGCCTTTGGAGTAATTGGAATAACACTATCTAAAACCTGTTCGAAGGAAATACCGGTTTTGGCATACCCCATGCTCGACACATAAATAGAATCCAATCGTTGCTCCGATTCATTCAGTTCAAAGCTAAAGCGGCCTTCTTCATTGGTAATAACACCTTGGTTTTCCCCATACTGAACTGTTGCATAGGGAATAGGTTGCTTGGTCTTACTGTCTATTATTTTTGAGGTGATGGTCTGTGCGGATGTGTTTAATTGAAAAAAAAAGAAACTAAAGGTGAATGCGACAAACTTGATGTATTGCATAGTTATATTTTTCATGGTCGTTTAAAGAAAAGACACCTTTTTATGGTAAAAGGTTGCTTATCGCTCTAAATTTTTGAATTTATTCAAGTAAGTTTCTCAAAGTTTAGGCCAGAATGCTAGGTTTTGGAAATATTTCTGATCATACCTCCAAAAATAAAATAGTGAAAAGGTAAAACACTATACCAGTACAACCTTCCCCTAAGTCCTTTTGGCCTAAATGTTGCCACTTGGTGAAGGGTATTGTTGTTATCTATCTTAAACTCCAGCCAAGCTTCTCCCGGCATGCGCATTTCGGAAAAAAGCAAAAGACGTTTAGATTTTTTATCGGCAAGAAGTACGCGCCAGAAATCCAATGCGTCCCCAGGGAATATTTTATCAGGATTGGTGCGCCCACGTCGTAAACCCGGCCCTCCATTGAGCTTATCCAAGAATCCACGGATTTTCCAGAGCCAGTCACCGTAATACCAACCTTGCTTTCCACCAATTCGCCATATATTTTCCAGAACCTCATCTTCATCTGTAATGGACATCTTCTTTACATCTTTCAGAACCCCATATTTTGGTACTTGTATGTATTTTTCTAGATCATCACTTGTTCGGCCGCTGGCAATACTGTCTTTCCAACTGCTCAACACCAAATTCTGCTCAATTTTTTTAAAGGCCATTTCAATGGCTTGTGGATAGGTGTGGGTTTTAATGCCCAGCAGTTGCTGTAACCTATCATCTTTGGCAACGACTTCCATCTTCATGCTATCTACTAGGTTAACGGCTAGTTTGTATGAGGTTGAGGTTACAAAATAGAGCCAATAGGAAGACAGCTTTGGTGTCATAATGGGCACGGTAAGTATCCAGTTTTTGAATCCTCTTACTTCAGCATATCTATGGAGCATTTCTTTATAGGTGAGCACATCTGGTCCACCAACGTCAAAAGATGCTTTGTAGGTTGCTTTGTTGCCCAATACACCGGTAAGAAAATTGATGACGTCCCTAATGGCAATAGGTTGAGACTTTGTCAACACCCATTTTGGAGTAATCATAAAGGGAAGTTTTTCGCAAAGATCTCGAATTATCTCAAAAGAAGAGCTTCCAGAACCTACAATGATACCAGCTCTTAAAACCGTTAAATTGAACTTTCCTTGGTATAAAATGTCCTCTACGTTTTTTCTGGAGCTCAAATGTTTGGAAAGTTTTTCGTCATTTACGATGCCGCTCAGATAAATAACCTGCTGTATCGATGTTTCCGATACATATTCATTGAAACTTTTAGCCGTAATGGCTTCTTTTTCATCAAAATCATCAATAGACGAGGTCATGGAATGGATAAGGTAATAGGCGGCATCAATATCTTTAGGGATTTTAGTGGAATCGACCTCTTCCAAAAAATCAATTTCGACTACTTGAATCTTTTCCCTTGTTTTCTTATCGACGGACAAACGCTTTTCATCACGAACGGCACAGACAATCTCGTGGCCAAGTTCCAACAAACGTGGCAATAAGCGCATTCCAATGTAACCGTTGGCACCGGTAAGGAGGATTTTCATAAATCTTCGATTGAAGTGGGTGCGTTGTCCGCTTTATAATCCAATAGCTTTTTAAAAAACTTTTGAATTGCCTTGGTGTCGGATTTGACCTTTATAAAATAATTGTCCCTATATATGGAATAGATTGCAAAGTCACCTTTGTAGATGGTGAGTTTATAGTAGGGGATAATCAAGCCATAGGTTTCCAACAATGACCGAAAGCGCACGATGATGCCTTTTGGACGCATTTCAATATTGCAAGTATTCAGGTTGTTGTCCAAAATCAATAGATTCTGGATTTCTGTGCTGGTCTCTGTAATAAAAAGTTTTGGAGAACCTATTCCTTTTAAGGCAAAACGCTCTTTTAGGGTGAACGGCTTACCGACCGCCTCGTCAATTTTTTTAATAATCTTTTTATCGTTGTAAGAAACATTTAAAAGCATAGCAAAAGTTTTTTCAATTTTAAAACAATGCTTATGGGATATATAAATAAGTATGGTAGTCTGTACATTTCTAATGGATTTTACTACTTCACTACCAAAAAAAGAGGTCTACTTGGTTACGACCATCACCACGTGTGTATCAACTTTAATCTTCCTAATACGGGTAATAGTTTTGCGGATAGCAAAATAGACCAATACAAGGATGTTACCTTGTAAACGTTCCATAGCATTGTTTTCCATAAAAATAATCATAATAAGAGGTTTAGCCACTTATATCTACTTAGAAAAGGGTAAAAAATATGTAGTTTTGCTGGCTGAAAAAGGCTTTCTACATGAGTTTACAAAATGAATTGTCCAAAAAGGTTATCACTGCGTTAACCGAATTATATGGTGCGGAATTATCATCCGTAGAATTTCAGCCCACTCGCAAAGACTTTGAAGGCGATATTACGGTAGTGGTTTTCCCTATGTTGCGGGTGGTGAAAGGAAATCCTGTTGAAATAGGTACTAAGATCGGGGAATATCTTGTAGAAAACGTCGCAGCGATCGAGAAATTCAATGTGGTAAAAGGTTTTTTGAACTTGGTGATTCATGATGAATTTTACATCAATTTCTTCAATACGATTGTTGATGAGAACGACTACGGATTTGTAAAAACGACAACCAAAGATGCGGTTATGGTGGAATACTCTTCACCAAACACCAACAAACCTTTGCATTTGGGCCATATCCGAAATAATTTATTGGGCTATTCGGTAGCGGAAATCTTGAAAGCTTCGGGAAAGAAGGTCTATAAAACCCAAATTATCAATGACCGGGGAATCCATATCTGTAAAAGTATGTTGGCCTGGCAGAAATTTGGTGAAGGGGAGACTCCAGAATCATCTGGATTGAAAGGAGACCATTTGGTGGGCAAATATTATGTGGCTTTTGATAAGGCGTACAAAGAACAAATTGCCAAAAATGTTTCAGAAGGCATAGCAAAGGAAAAAGCTGAAAAGGAAGCGCCTATAGTATTGGAAGCACAAGAGATGCTTCGGAAATGGGAAGCTGGGGATACAGAAGTTGTTGCGCTTTGGAAAATGATGAACGGTTGGGTGTACGAAGGGTTCGATACTACCTACAAAAACCTTGGAGTTGATTTTGATACGCTCTATTATGAAAGTGATACCTATCTTTTAGGAAGGGATGTCGTAAAAGATGGTCTTGAAAAAGGTGTTTTCTTTAAAAAGGAGGACGGTAGTGTTTGGATAGACTTAACGGATGAGGGTCTCGATGAAAAAATCGTATTACGTTCAGATGGTACTGCAGTTTATATGACACAAGATATAGGAACGGCGATTCAACGGGTAACGGACTTTCCAGATATCAATGGAATGGTATACACCGTTGGTAATGAACAGGATTACCACTTTAAGGTGCTTTTTTTAATCTTGAAAAAGCTTGGCTTTACTTGGGCAAAACAGCTCCACCATTTAAGTTATGGAATGGTTGATCTACCAAGCGGTAAAATGAAGAGTAGGGAAGGGACCGTTGTGGATGCAGATGACCTAATAGTTAACATGACACATACCGCCGAAGAGATTTCTGAGGAACTTGGTAAATTAGAAGGGTACTCTAAAGATGAAAAGCAAGAGCTCTACAGCACTATTGGTCTTGGAGCGTTAAAATACTATATCCTTAAAGTGGATCCCAAAAAACGTATTCTTTTTAATCCGGAAGAATCTGTGGATTTTCAAGGAAATACTGGGCCTTTTATTCAATACACCTATGCAAGGATTCAATCTATTCTCAGAAAAGCTGATTTTGAGGTTTCTGCTGCGACAGATACCAAACTGGTTTTGCATGAAAAAGAAAAAGAACTTTTGAAGCACGTTCAGTTATTTCCAGAGACTATTCAATTGGCGGCAGAAAGTTACAGTCCAGCATTAATAGCAAACTATACCTATGATTTGGTGAAAGAGTTCAATTCGTTTTACCAACAAGTTTCTATTCTAGGGGAACCCAACGAGCAAAAAAGACAGTTTAGGGTGCTCTTGTCCAAAAAAGTGGGAGCGGTCATCCAATCTGCATTTCAACTTTTAGGAATTGAAGTTCCTGAACGAATGTAATAAAAAACACCGCCCTTGGGAGCGGTGTTTCCTTAACCAACTAAATAAATGAGCTCAGAAAGACCTCATTCTCGTTTGAGCCAATTAGGCTTCTGCAGGCTGTTTGGTTTGTGATACGGCAAGACCATAAATTACCAAACCAAACCCAATTTTATTAATGGCGTCACCAATGTTGTAAATCACATTTAAATCCAAACCGCCAAATATTCCTTCGTACCATCCTGGAGTACCTGCCATATACCCTATTGGATATATTGCCCATCCGACCAATACGAACCAGCATAAGGTTTTGTGCGCTTGCAAAACTGAACCTCCTGCTTCGACAGCCAATTTTTTCGCTTTGCCCAACCATATATCGTAGACAATAACAAAGTAAGCAATACCGGATATAAGACCCCATAACCAAGCATTGTCACGGTCCACAGCTTCTCCTATGTATCCTGTGACCAGCATCACAACAGAGAGGAATATTAACCTCCACATTAGTGAAGTTTTCGCTCCAGCTACACGAAGAATCAAAAAGAATTCAACGCACATTAATGGTACGGTCAATACCCAGTCTACATATCTAAAAAATGTTGGTGATTCTTCAAATCCAGACCAATAATCTCTCATGTACCAATAGTGTACTGCGGCAATAAACGTAATCAGTCCAGAAACTAAAATGGATGTTCTCCATTTTCTGTCAAAACTGTTCATCGATAAAAAGAAAAATGCGGAAGCGGCCATCATGGCCATGCAACCTACAAAGAAAGTGAAGCCCACGTAATCGTCGGTAGCAAGTTGCGCTACCATGGGCAGTGATGTAAATAAATTTCCCATGTTATTTTGGTGTTAATTAATTTTGTTTAACCAAATCTAATAAAAATTAAACAATAAATTCATATTTTTGTTTATTATTTTTTATCAATGATTCAACAGAAAGGGCTTGATTTTGTCAAATTGCAAAGTATAATGATAGTAGTGACCATCTTTGCACTATGGTTTTCCGTATTTTCAAATGATGAAATAGAAGGTTTTGTTTCCTTTTTCTTCATATTCACTTTTGGTATTCTTCATGGTTCAAATGACATCAAGTTAATACAGGTAAGTGCAGAAAAGAGCAAAGGTAAATATCATAAAATGAAGGTGTTTGGATTATATGTAATGACGGTTTTACTCATATTGTTAATCTTCTCTTTCTTTCCAGCACTGGCATTGATTTTCTTTCTTTTGATAAGTGGATTCCATTTTGGGGAACAACATTGGAATAAAAAACTACATAAGAAAGCCAAATGGGACATACTTTTGTTTACATTTTACGGATTATTCATTTTGTTTATGATTTTTTGCGTAAAACATGAACAAGCATCGCCTATCATCTATGATATTTCTGGTTTTGCGCTTGAAAAGAATAATTACCTTATAGCGACCGTGATTATTGGTATACTTCTCTTGCTACAATTGGCCGTGTATTTTTATTTCAATCTTTTAAAAGCGAATATTTGGGAAGAACTATTCTATTTATTGGTCTTTTTTATCATATTTCGGACCGCATCTTTACTTTGGGGTTTTTGCATATACTTTGTTGTTTGGCATAGCATACCTTCTTTAGTAGATCAAATGAACTACCTCTACGGGGCCTCTAACAAAATGACATTTTTAAAGTATTTGAAATCCTCATGGATGTACTGGGTGATTTCTTTAGTGGGACTTTTTGGGTTATATTTTCTCCTTCGGGAGAATACCCAATTTTTTACTTCAATTTTATTGTATTTTTTAGCCGCTATTACGTTCCCTCATGTCATTGTAATGTCTAGGCTGGAGGATTAATTAGAAGTTTACCCTAAAACTTACGTTTGGCGTAATGCCCAAGGAAATGTTCTCCACTGTCTCAATCTGGTCATCTTCGGTTACACGGTAGTATTTGTCAAGTATATTTTTTCGGTTGGCAATGTTCAATACTGAAACCCCGGCATTGGCATTAATGCCTTGACCCAACTTGAACTTATAGATGACCGAAGCGTCTGCCCTAAGATATTGTGGAAGCCTACTGCTATTTGGGGATTTGTAATTGATTCTAGCAGGAAATACTGAAGTGTCCAGGGAAAGGTCACCATCCTCTGACTCAGTAAAGGGTTTTCCTGTACGATAATTAATTCCTACCCCTACTTTCAGGTTTTTGTAAGTGTACGTACCAGCTAAAACCATTGTATGCCTTATGTCCAAGTTATTTGGAAAGCCACTTGGAACTATGGTGCTAAAATTATAATTATTGTCGTTGAAGGTATAGCTTAGCCAAGTACTATATTTTTTTCCTTTTTTATTTATCAAGAATTCGAGTCCTTTAATAGTGTAGCTCCCTATTTCCCCATTAAATTGATTTTGGTTCTGAAAGCCTTGTGTATTTGTGCTTATTCCATCTACTTCTTTGTAAAACCCTTCGACCCCTAAATAAAAATTGTTATTGTCATAGTTAATGCCAATGGAACCCTGTCTACTTTTTGTAATAGGCAGTGTATCATCATCGGATAAAACCCATCTACGTTTCTCAATGCCCAGAAAATTTTGTTCCAAATCAATAATTTGGTTAACGGTTTGGCTTTTAAATTCCCCTAAAACTTCTCCTCGTATATACTTTGCCAGCCGAAAGTTTAAGTTGAGGCGAGGTTCAATGATAAACCTGGAAAATGTATCCCTATTCTCTATAAAATTAAATCGCAAGCCTCCTCTGGCAACGAACCTATTCTCTGGAGTGCTAAAGCGAAGTTCCGTGTGTGGTGCATGAATTCGTATTACACCTTTAACTTCACTATTAAATGGGGGTTGGGTAAGATCGGTCAAATTAGTAATGCTTGTCTCTACGTACTGATATCCGTTTGTCCAGTCAATTGTGTTTGATACAGTATACTTAGTATCAAGCTTTAAAGCATTTTCAAGCACTAGATTGTCCTGTAATAAAAATTGTGACCGATTTCCAAAAAAGCTTTGGGAATCCAAATTGTAGCGCGAATAATAGATGTTCAGGTTAGAGCTGAACCTATTTGTCCAATTGCTTTGCAGTTGCCCCCCAATGGATAAATTACTTTGTTTTAAAACACTATTTGTGGTTTCAGGTTCTGTAGTAAGATTGGTCTCTGAATATTCAAGATTATTGGTAATGCTAATAAGGTTTACCCTAAACTTGTGCTTGTTGTTGATGTCATAGAGCAGTTTTCCCGTAAAATCATAAAAAAAGAAGTTTTCATCCCTGATGATATCTTCATCTACGATTGCATTATTTTGATTGGTAACCTCACTATCCTGAAACGCTCTATCAAAAAATTGGGCATACGTAGGCGTATTTAAAAAGTCCGTTGAAGAACGTCTGGCGGAGAGTTGTATTCCTATTTTATCGCTCAAAGGAATTTGGCCGTAAACATCCCCACTTATAAAATTAAAACCTGCGCCACCCAAAACAGTATCGGAGAGTTCGTTTCTGGTTTCCATCTGTATAACGCTACTTACGCCATCACCAAAGGTGACAGGTGTTCCATTCTTTATTACGGCAACTTTATCCGTTAAATATGGATTAAAAGCAGAAATCAATCCAAAGAAATGTCCGGATTGATACATTTTAATTCCATTCCATAGCATAAGGTTTTGATCATTGGTGCCACCACGAACATTGATATCGGATACAGTCTCATCGATACTTTTTATTCCGGGCAGTGCCTGGACCGTTTGTAAAATATCAGGTTCTATAAGTCCGGGTATTATTCCAAAATCCGATGTGTTCAAGGTAATACTGGCATCTATTTCCTTTACGATTCCCGAGGTTAAAAATTGATATACCACAACTTCGTTCAGTTCTTCATAATGTTGGGCCATGAGAATTTTGGCACATCCATTTTCCTTTATAATATCTTCAACACTCAGGTATTGTGTGATATATCCTAGATATCTGATTTTGAGGGAAGCGTTCCTTGGAATAGTGTCCAAGGTAAATGAACCTTCAGTATCCGTAGTTACTGCGATTTTGGTTCCAATGACTTCTACTGTAGCCCCAGAAACATTGTTTTCAGCATAATTGTCCAATACTTTTCCGCATATATTAACAACTGTGTTTTTGGCCAATGCGTAATATCGGTCATCTATTTTCTCGGTTTTTAGCTGTAAATGTTGTTCAAGATAATTTAGAATTTCATTTAATGAAACCACATTTTCAGGCATGGAAATGGTCAAGTTGTCCAAATCCTTATCAAGGTATGAAAACTTGATATTGAAACGTTCTTCTAGATTTTTTATATAATTAGTGAGCACAATAGGTTTATCCTGTTCTTCTTGAGCATTGATAGGTGCGCAATACAGAAAAAACAGGAACCCTAAGAAGAGTTTAAAACACTTGCTACGGAGTGTTCTCAGCATAGAAAAGTACATTATCACCCTCAATTTTGTATGTAATGCGAGATGGGGTACTTATACTTTTTAACGCCATATTTAGGTCTGTGTTGCTAAAAGTCCCTGTAAATAGTAAACTTGTATCAACATCCTTGGAATTTACCTTGATATCATACTGTCGTTCCAGTTCTTTGAACACATAGGATAACGGAATACTTGTAAAATTACTTTCGTTATTGATCCATGAGGGTTGTGCGCTTTCTGATTTGGAAACGTCCATTACTTTCCCTTCAATGACTAGAAAAGAAGAACCTGCGGGTAATTTAGTATCTAGATTCTTGTGCGAGACGCTTACTAAACCTTCATAACAAGTAACCTCAAAAAAGCCTTCCCTGTTTTCAACGTTAAATAGGGTTCCCAGTACAGAAACAATTCCATACTCGGTTGAGACAGTAAATTTTTTTCCTTTGGCAACCTTAAAAAATGCTTCCCCTTTTAGTTTGACGTTACGTTTTTCATCCCATTTTTTTTCACTGTACGAAATTTGTGAATCTGCGTTTAGAGTAATTTGTGAACTGTCCGGTAATACTAGTTCTGAACGTTCGGCCAATTGGGTGGTTATTGTCTCATCCAGTGAATTGACAAAAAAGTAAGAGCCTGTCAACAAAACAGCAATAACTGCAGCAACGCGCAAGAATTTTCTAAATGGATTTAATGTAATGACTTTAGGGGCATCTCCAATACGTTCGTTTTGTAGCTCCATTAAAGATTTTTCAATATCAAATTCAGGGGCCACCAACGTACCCGAAACCTCCTTTAATTTCATAAAAGAAGCGTAGGTATCGGATTGCTTAAATTCCGCAAGCTCATCATCGGGAAGTTCTCCGTTAAGCCATTTTGCCAGATAATTTTCTTGCATGGGTGCTATGCTTTATAGTTTATAACAATTTGCGAGTTAAATACCCTACTTTTTAGTTCTCAGTTCTCAGTTCTCAGTTCTCAGTTCTCAGATTTCAGATTTCAGATTTCAGATTTCAGATTTCAGATTTCAGAAAAGTGCTTTTAAAGATAGTTCATAAATACTTACATCTTTTTGTTGTCAATGTATTCATGTTTTTTAGTATCAATACCTTACCATCAACCATCAACCATCAACCATCAACCATCAACCATCAACCATCAACCATCAACCATCAACCATCAACCATCAACCATCAACCATCAACCATCAACCATCAACCATCAACCATCAACCATCAACCATCAACCATCAACCATCAACCATCAACCATCAACCATCAACCATCAACCATCAACCATCAACCATCAACCATCAACCATCAACCATCAACCATCAACCATCAACCATCAACCATCAACCATCAACCATCAACCATCAACCATCAACCATCAAATCCCGTCTATCTCCTCACGTAGGCTTTTTAAAGCCAAATGCATTCTTTTTTCTATGGCCTTTACACTCACGCCTTCTATTTCTGCGATTTCTGCATATTTCTTTCCATCTATTCTATTGAGTAAAAATGTAGTTCTTTGGTTCTCGGGTAAATTGTTCAATGCCCTATCCAATTTCGCCTTGTATTCTTTTTCTTCCAATAAAAAATCAGGAGATTCATTGGAGTGCTCAAGAGTTGGTTCTGCGTACTTCAATCGTACCTTTTCCGCCTTTATGACGTTTAAATAGGTGTTGTTTGCGACGGTGTACAGATACGACTTTGCTTTTTCAGGCAGTACTTTTGCACAATTCTCCCATAGCTTTACAAAAGCGTCTTGTACTGCATCGTGTGCTTTTTCTTCGTTTCCGAATTTATAATATATGTAATTGAATATCGTTTTGGAATTAGTCTTGAATATGGAACTAAATAACCGTTCTTCGCAAACATTTTTCATTTAAAAGGTTTGTCATTTGCCCAAAGATATTTTAAAAAAATGAGCTTGAGTAGGGTTTTTTAATTCAGAGTTGTTTTAACATTGTAGTATGATTCTCTATGTCAAATCATTATGAAAAAACGTATTGCTAGTTTAACATATCTAGGTGTTTTTATCATGGCCCTCAATTTTATTGCTTGTCAAGATGGCTTTGAGGAAGCAGTTGATGGCAATGTTCAACAGTCTATAACAGCCAATTCCCATATTGGTATGTTGATCAAAAGAACGGCGGCCAAAGATGGTTCTTTTGATAATATCGTGGATGGTGCCAGCTGTATCTCGGTACAATTTCCATATAACGTAGAAGCAAACGGAGTTCAACTTACTATAAACTCAAGAAAGGATTTTGGGGCTATTGAAAGTATTTTTGATAGGAATGATGCAGAAACCAATAATTTGGAAATCGTTTTTCCAATTACGATAGTTTTGGCCAACTATGACGAAGAGATAATAGATTCCAAGGAACAACTACAAGAGTTAGCGGCAAGTTGTATTGAGGGAGGAAATGATGATAATATCGAATGTGTTGATTTCATATACCCTATAACTATTTTTACTTTTGACCCAAACAATCAGCGCACTGGCGAGGTCAATGTAAGTAGCGATAGGCAACTAAGAATATTCTTTAAGGGATTAAATGATACTGACCTTGTAGGTGTGGAATTTCCATTGACTTTACAAAAGTTTGATACTACTGAGATTATAATAAACACCAATAGTGAACTTGTCGCTACATTGGAAACAGCAAAAGATGAATGTGATGAAGATGACGACAACGATTTTAATGATGACGATTTTGATGAACAACAATTTGATGCCTATCTAGGACTATGTGAATGGGAGATCACGGAAATGGTCAGTGAAGGTAATAGTCAGATAGAACAATATGTTGGGTATACACTGGCGTTTTTGGAAGAAAACATTTTGCTGTTAAAAGATATGAACGGAAATACTTTTAATGGCACTTGGAGTTCAAACTTTACAACCCAAGGTGCATTAGTGACGATACAGCTCGAAGAATTTATTGAATTTAACCTTGAATGGTCGGTGTCTGAAATAGCACAAAATACCATAAGGTTCAATGTGGGCACCGAACATAAAATAATACTTGAGCAGCGCTGTGTGGACGAAGCGAGTGCTCTTATACGATAGAAATAACTAGGCATTGAGATTGGTATAAGATGATTACAGTGCCTCGCAGTTAAAGATTTTAGAAAAAGAAGATTTCCCCATTTTTTGGAAAAGGACGACTATCCCTAAAGCCGTCCTTTTCTTTTTAAGGCTTAAAAGTGTTTTGAACTAAGATTTCTAAATTATTTTTTAAGAGGGGGGGTGGGGTATATTTTGTTTAGCCTGTTCTATCAATGTAACAGATAAAATAGAATAGTAACATAAACAAAATGATCATGAAGTATTTAAAGCAAATTTTTTTAAGCAGTTTAGTAGTCCTTACCGTATCATGTGATAATAACGAGGATGGGAATGATGATTTCAATAGCAACGATTTTTTTGACAGTACCGATGTAATGGCAATGGAGAATATTGCCGAAACTGGTAGCTGGAGAGTTACAAAATTTATTGACGATGGTGTTGATGAGACCGATGACTTCGCAACATATACCTTTATTTTTAATGAAGATGGAAGTATTGTTGCGGATAATGGCTCTGAAACGGTAACAGGTTCTTGGAAAATTGAATATGATGACGATGACGATGACAAGTCAGATGATTTGGAGCTTGAAATATCTTTTTCAACATCAAACGATATTCTGGATGACTTGGACGATGATTGGTATGTTCTTGAATACAGCGTAAATCGTATTCGTTTAGCTGAAGATGATGATTTGGATGATGACGACGATGATGATGACGACGATGATGATGATGATTTTTTAACTTTTGAGCGAATCTAATAGGAGATTATAATTTGAGATAGTATGGATAAGGAGCAGTTATTTTACTGCTCCTTTTTCATTTGTGCATTTTCATTAACAAAATGTGGGCTTCCCATTGCTTATTCTTAAATTTGTCCTTCTTAAAAAATTAGGTAACAAGATGTTTGATAATTTAAGCGATAAGTTAGATAAGGCGTTACATGTCCTTAAAGGGCATGGTCAGATAACGGAAATCAATGTAGCGGAAACCCTAAAAGAAATAAGACGGGCATTGCTCGATGCCGATGTCAATTTTAAGATAGCTAAAGAATTTACCAATAAAGTCAAAGAGAAAGCTCTTGGTCAGAATGTATTGACCAATTTACAGCCTGGCCAGCTTATGGTCAAGATCGTAAAGGATGAACTGACTGCTTTAATGGGGGGAGATGCCGAAGAAATTGACCTTTCAGGGAATCCTTCGGTTATTTTAATGTCTGGTCTACAAGGTTCCGGTAAAACTACATTTTCAGGAAAACTGGCGAATTACCTGAAGAATAAGAAAAATAAGAAACCACTTTTGGTTGCTTGTGATGTATATCGTCCAGCGGCTATAGACCAGTTGCACGTAGTTGGGGAACAAATTGGGGCAGAAGTATTTTCGGATAGGGATAACAACGATCCCGTTGCAATTGCCAAAGCAGGTATAAATCACGCAAAAACTTTGGGTTGCAATGTGGTTATTATCGATACCGCTGGTCGTTTGGCGGTTGATGAACAAATGATGACTGAAATTGCCAATATCCACAAAGCAATAACACCGCAAGAAACACTGTTCGTGGTAGATTCCATGACAGGTCAAGATGCTGTGAATACCGCAAAAGCCTTCAATGATATCCTAAACTTTGATGGTGTCATACTTACAAAGCTGGATGGTGATACCCGTGGTGGTGCGGCCATTTCCATAAAATCCGTGGTGGATAAGCCTATCAAATTTATCGGTACTGGAGAGAAAATGGAGGCAATCGATGTCTTTTATCCTTCCAGAATGGCAGATAGGATTTTAGGAATGGGAGATGTGGTCTCTTTGGTAGAACGTGCACAGGAACAATTTGATGAAGAACAGGCACGTAAAATCCAAAAGAAGATCGCCAAGAACAGATTTGGGTTTGATGACTTCTTGAGTCAAATACAACAAATCAAGAAAATGGGGAATATGAAGGACCTCATGGGTATGATTCCTGGAGCGGGAAAAGCATTAAAGGGATTGGATATTGATGACGATGCCTTTAAGCATATTGAAGCTATTATACATTCCATGACGCCCGAAGAGCGCTCAACCCCATCAAAATTGAATGCAAGCCGAAAAAAACGTATTGCCAATGGTAGTGGGCGTACGGTACAAGAGGTAAATCAGTTGCTAAAACAGTTTGAACAGATGAGCAAGATGATGAAGATGATGCAAGGCGGTGGAGGTAAAAAAATGATGCAAATGATGCAGAATATGCGTTGATTTTAGTCAGTAGTCAGTAGTCAGTAGTCAGTAGTCAGTAGTCAGTAGTCAGTAGTCAGTAGTCAGTAGTCAGTAGTCAGTAGTCAATAATTTGTTACTTAAATAAGCGTTCAGATGGAAATCCTAGATGGGAAAAAAGTATCCAACGACATTAAAAATGAAATCGCGGCCGAGGTTGCCAAAATGAAGGAAAAAGGAGAAAAAGTTCCTCATCTTGCGGCAATAATAGTTGGTAACGATGGAGCAAGTCTTACCTATGTAGGAAGTAAGGTGCGATCCTGCGAACGTATCGGTTTTGAGTCTACGCTAATCCGTATGCCAAGTACAACATCAGAACAAGAACTACTTAAAAAAATACATGAGCTCAACGAAGATGAAAATATAGATGGTTTTATAGTCCAACTTCCACTTCCAGAGCAAATAGATACACAAGAAGTTATTATGGCCATTCATCCAGATAAAGATGTTGATGGCTTTCATCCAACGAATTTTGGTAAAATGGCGTTGGATATGAGTACATTCATTCCCGCTACACCCTTTGGAATTCTTGAACTTCTTGAACGTTACAATGTTGATACCAAAGGCAAGCATACGGTCGTGATCGGTCGCAGCCATATTGTTGGTAGGCCAATGAGTATTTTAATGGGCAGAAAAGGATGGCCCGGAAATTCCACGGTTACCCTTACCCATAGTCATACCAAAAATATCACCCAGATTATTTCTCAGGCGGATATTGTTATTTCTGCATTAGGGGTTCCTAAATTTCTTAAAGCGGAAATGGTAAAGGACGATGCCGTAATAATAGATGTGGGCATAACCCGTGTTCCCGATGATTCTCGCGAAAGGGGATATTATATCACAGGAGATGTAGATTTTGAAAACGTTAGCAAGAAAGCATCTTATATCACTCCAGTTCCGGGTGGTGTAGGACCTATGACAATAGCCATGTTGTTAAAAAACACGTTATTGGCAAGGGAGCGTCATAGAATGAAAAAATAACTATTCGTTTTCCTTTAATTGGGTTTCTTCGTCTGGGGTCAATATTTCCAAGTCTTGGTCGCCTTCGTCATTGGTACAACTTGTAACGGCCATTGAGGTGAATACTAAAGTAATTAAAAGTAAAATTGTCTTCATCATCTGGTAATTTAGTAGGTGTTATACCTGTATGATTTCTAATTAGATAACGTTTGGTCATACCAAAATAGTATCCAGAAATAGTTGAAAAAAGAATTGGTTTGAAGCAAGGTTTAAATTCAGTATCTTTTAGTTCAAATTCAACCGTCCATGAAAATTCAAGCATTTTTCTTTTTATCCTTTTTATTGGTGCTGAGCTCTTGCGCCAAAAAAGAAGCCACAAACCGTATTGCTGTATCATTTTCAACTAATGCCAGTGATAAACCTTTAGATGGACGTTTACTGCTAATGCTGTCCACAAACGATGAAAAAGAACCCCGTTTTCAAATAAACGCAGGGTTGAAGACACAATTGATTTTTGGCATGGACGTTGAAAATATGAACCCAGCTCAAGAGCTTGTCTTCGATGATGCCGTTTTCGGATTCCCCTATAAAAGTCTGAATAACGTCCCCCCGGGAGAATATAATGTGCAAGCACTTCTACATACTTACGAGACCTTCAATCTAGCTACAGGCCATACTGTTAAGTTGCCTATGGATAACGGAGAAGGTCAACAATGGAACAAATCTCCCGGAAACTTGTACAGTGAACCTTTTAAAATCACAATTGACGAAAATGGCGTTCAAAATGTTAATGTGGTCATGGATAAAGTAATTCCACCCATTGAAGAGGCAAAAGACACCGAATGGATAAAACATATAAAGATTAAATCTGAAAAGCTTTCTGAATTTTGGGGAAGGGATATGTATTTGGGAGCTCACGTGTTACTTCCAAAAGGTTTTGAAGAACATCCAGAAGCAAAATATCCATTGATGATTTTTCATGGTCATTTTCCAAGTGATTTTGGCGGTTTTAGAACAACGCCGCCCGACCCAAATACAAAACCTGAGTACTCGGCACGTTTTAATGTTGAGGGATATAATATTATACAACAACAAGAAGCATATGATTTTTACCAACGTTGGAACGAACCTGATTTTCCAAGGTTTCTAATCATTGAAATTCAGCATCCAACACCGTATTATGACGATTCCTATGCGGTCAATTCAGAAAGTCAAGGCCCTTACGGTGATGCGATCACGCATGAATTGATTCCGTACATAGAAAAGGAGTTTAGGGGTATGGGAGAAGGATGGTCTCGGTTCTTATATGGTGGCTCTACAGGAGGTTGGGAAGCTTTGGCGGTACAAGTAAAATATCCGGAAGAATACAATGGTTGTTTCGCTGCCTGCCCAGACCCAATAGATTTTAGGGCATATTGCCTCACCAATATCTACGAGGACAAAAATGCCTATTATTACGAAAGTGAGCACAAACAATTGGAGGTGCCTGCACATCGCGACTATTTAGGACAAATTCAGACAACAACTAGAGAATACAACCATTTGGAATTGGTTTTGGGTACAAAATCTAGGTCTGGTCAGCAATGGGATATTTGGGAAGCGACTTATTCTCCTCAAGGTAAAGATGGTTATCCAGAACGCCTCTGGGATAAAATGACGGGAGACATCAATCCCAAAGTAGCGGATTATTGGCGTGAGAATTTTGACCTTAGGTATATTCTGGAACGGGATTGGGACAAGCTGGGCGAAAATCTAAAAGGTAAAATTCATATCTATTGTGGGGATATGGATAACTATTATCTAAACAATGCGGTGTACCTAATGGAAGATTTTTTGGAAAGTACTACAGATCCTTACTATGAAGGAGAAGTATTATATGGAGACAGGTCCGAGCATTGTTGGAACGGGGACCCGGAATTACCAAATCACATAACACGCATGCGTTATAATACCATGTACGTGCCTAAAATTATGAAACGTATAGCAGAAAGTGCTCCAAAAGATGCAGACTTAACAAGCTGGAGGTATCAATAAATCATGAAGAATTCAACAAACAAAATAGCTTGGGTCGTATTTGCTTTTTTGGCCATAGGAGTAGGATTTTATCCTTTGGTCTACGCCTATTTTGGTAAGCAATTTGGTTTGTTGCTCTCAAAGAACGCCGAGCTCTTGTCGAATACGGTTTGGAATATTGGTTTCTATGGACACATTACCTTTGGAGGCTTGGCACTAATGACAGGATGGTCGCAGTTCAGTGAAAAAATTCGTTCCAAGAATTTAAAACTACACAGGAATCTTGGTAAATTTTACGTCTTTACTGTATTGATAAGTGGAATCTGTGGCGTATACATCGCTTTTTTTGCTACAGGTGGTTTTATTGCATCACTAGGTTTTCTTTGTTTGGGCGCAATTTGGCTGTACACTACGCTCAGGGCATATATAGCTATTCGAAAAAAGGATTTGACCTTGCACCAAGGAATGATGATTTATAGCTACGCTGCATGTTTTGCCGCGGTCACCCTTCGTATATGGTTGCCTCTTTTAACCATTGCGTTTGGAGCCTTCTTGCCAGCCTACAAAATTGTGGCTTGGCTTTGCTGGGTTCCTAATATGATATTCGCTTTTTTCTGGATACGGAAAAAAGGTATTGTTTTGGCATAGACGACCTACTTGGCAAACAACTGTTCCATGTCCTTAAATGCCTTGAACTCCAAGGCATTTCCGGCAGGATCAAGGAAGAACATGGTGGCCTGTTCGCCAGTCTCACCTTCAAATCGTATGTAGGGGTCAATAACAAATTTTACATTTTTGGATTTAAGGGTGCTGGAAAAAGATTGAAAAGTATCCCATGGCAATACAACCCCATAATGCGGAACAGGTACATTTTTTCCATCAACTGCATTGGTATGCACTTCTTCTTCTTCGGATTTAGCTTTGTAGTGAATGACCACTTGATGGCCAAACAAACTAAAATCTACCCAATGATCGCTACTACGACCTTCTTCACATCCTAAAACATCTTTGTAGAAGGTTCTGCACTCATCTAAATTGTGAACGGGAATCGCTACGTGGAAAGGCGTTACATTTTTCATATTGAAGACTTTTAGTAAAATTAGGATATCCTATCTAAGCCTCCAAGAAATTAACAATTTGGTCGTTCACTTCCTCTTGGTGCATGGAATGCCCCAAACCTTCCGTTGTAATCAACTTGCTTCCCTTCCAATTTTTATGTACTTTTTCTGAGGCATGATACGGTGCAATAAGGTCAAATCGATCATGGAACAATAACCCTTTTTTTGTGTTTGATAAGGCAAATTTTGAAGCGGAAAAATCAAGAATTCGAAAGCCGAACCTGTCAAAAATATAGTTGTCCAATGCTTTCATGACGCGGTCGTTGAATCTTAATAAGCCCTGATAATGCCCCATGATTTCATGGAATTCTGAAGGAGCCCCTATGATGACCAATTTTTCGACCAAAGGATTCGGATTTTTAAATTCATTGTACATAAGGGTCATACCACCTACGGAATGACCAATAAGATATTTAGGGTTGTATTTCTTAATCATATAGTGTACGGCTTCTTCATACAAAGGGACATATAGAAGCTTACCAGAAGAATATCCATGGGAAGGGGCATCGAATGCTATAACATTAAAATTTGCTTTGGTCAATTTTTTGATAAGGTTCCGCCAGCGAAACGTATTGCTTTCCCAACCATGAACAAGTAAAACGGTTTCTTTGGTTCCCGGCCAATGGTACGATTGCAATGTATGACCAGCTACTAACTCTGTTGCTTTTTTGGCGTTATCCAAGAATTCTTCTTGTTGCGGTTTAACCTTTCCTTTTCTTACGGTACAGAATAAATTGAAAGCTTTACTGGCGGTTTTCTTGGGTGCAAAAAGCGAAAGTATATTAAAATACGTGCCATAAATTCTTGGAAGTATTGCGGCTATAAGTTTTTTCATATTGGTTACTTTTTGTAACTTACTCTATAAAAGAGATTAAAAATACAGATTACTTTTTAAAATAATTGGGGTTACTAGAATCAAATCAGGTGTAATTATGGAAACTATTGCTGACAATCAGAAAGTTAGAACTGCAAAAAAATTAGAAAAAATGTTTGGGCATATTGACTACAAACATCCGCCAGAATTATGCCCTGTGCGAGATGTAATGTCCGTAGCATCTGACCAATGGAGTACATTGATCATTCTTTGGCTGGGCTATTTTCCCGTATTGCGATTCAATAAGCTTAAAAAGTTTGTCTACGGTATATCGAATAAGGTATTAAGTCAACGTTTGAAGGTCTTGGAAGCAGATGGCTATATTTCCAGAAAAGCCTATGCCGAAGTGCCCATCAGGGTTGAATATAGCTTAACCGAATTTGGCCAGTCCTATGTGGAAAGATTATTGGAATTAACGGAATGGATGCAAGCCAATAGCCCAAAGGTTTTGGCCAACAGAGAAAAATATGGATTGCTATGATGCTAGCTTAATCCCATCCCAACATCATGTATTTTATTTTGGCATCATCGGGTATTTGAACCGCCTCAATAGTTGAAGTGCCGTATCGAAGATTAGCGGGCAATTCCTCCTTGTCGATGGTAAAATAAATATTGCTTCCCTTTGGGAAAACCACAATGCTTTTTAAAGTGGTCACAATTTTTTTAATAGGATACTTTTGCTGAATTTCTCCAAAAGTACTGTTCAGCCCAATACCTTTTTCAGTTTCATACCGTATATCAAAGATTCGCACATTTTCTACGGTCGGTATGCTATCCAAACTAGGTGTCAGTGTCAATAGATGTTTCCCACCTTTTTCAAATACCTTCACTTTTCTTGTTCTTGTTCCAATTTTAAGATTCAAAGTGTCTTTTACAATAGAATCTTGCACAAAAACAGTTTCTAAATCATTTATAGGTGTCGTATTCAAAAGCATACCGACACTATTTTCTGAAATTAAGAATGTAGTATCCTTTTCTTTGCATCCAAGAAAAAATAACAAATTCAGAACGCCAAATACCAATATTAATTTTTTCATTCAACTAACAACTAACAACTAACAACTAACAACTAACAACTAACAACTAACAACTAACAACTAACAACTAACAACTAACGTATAACTTTTTTTAAGACTCCAAGTACACCGCGAATAAAAGTAGCACTGGTCAACACCTTTACAACAGGATTCATTCGGGTGCTCTTTCTGGCAGAGGTACTTCTTCTGGATGTAGCTTTTTTTTCTTTCTCTTTTTCAGCCTCCTTCTCAGCTACTTCTATTTTTTCATTGAGAATTTCATAGGCACTTTCTCTATCAATATCCTCATTGTATTTTTTAATGAGTTTGGACTTGCCCAAAACATCTTTTAGCTCAGTATTCGTTAAAACGTCCATTCTGCTCATGGGCGCGCGTAGCATAGTGGCCGCAAGTGGAGTAGGTCTTCCCTTTTCATCCAAAGCAGAAATTAAGGCTTCACCAATTCCTAATGATGTCAAGACCTCTTTGGTGTCATAAAATTCAGAATCTGGATAATTTTCGGCAGTAAGTTTAATGGCTTTTCTATCCTTCGCCGTGAAGGCTCTAAGCGCATGCTGTACTTTAAGCCCCAACTGTGACAATACGGCATCTGGGACATCGGTTGGGTTCTGTGTTACAAAATAGAGCCCAATACCCTTGGAACGGATTAGTTTTACGATACTTTCAATCTGGTCCAATAATGCCTTTGAAGCTTCCTTGAAAATCAGATGGGCTTCATCTATAAAAAGAATCAGTTCTGGTCTGTCACTATCACCTTGTTCTGGGAATGTACTGTAAATTTCGGCCAAAAGACTCAACATAAAGGTTGAAAAAAGTTTGGGCTTGTCTTGAATATCGGTCAATCTAATGATGTTGATAAAACCTCTACCATTTTCATCTATACGAACCAGGTCGTCCACTTCGAATGATTTTTCACCAAAGAACAAATCTGCCCCTTGTTGCTCCAGCTCTATGATTTTCCTTAAAATAGTTCCCGTAGAGCTGGTTGAGATTCTTCCATAGGATTCCTGAAATTCTTTCTTCCCTTCGCCAGTGGCATATTGCAACACTTTTTTAAAATCCTTTAAATCCAATAATGGAAGTTTGTTGTCATCACAGTATTTAAAGACAACCGCGACAATACCTTCTTGTGTGACCGTTAGGTCCAAAATTCTTGAAAGCAATACAGGACCAAATTCTGAGACCGTGGCACGTAAACGAACCCCATTTTGTTCTGAAAGGGATAAAATTTCTACAGGAAATGCGGTGGCATTAAAGGGAATCCCAATTTTTTCATGACGCTCATCTATTTTGGGATGGCCAGGACTTGGTTGTGCTATACCACTTAGGTCACCCTTTAGGTCCATTAACAATACTGGAATTCCCTTGTCAGATAAATTCTCGGCAATTACTTGGAGTGTCTTGGTCTTTCCCGTACCTGTTGCTCCTGCAATCAACCCATGGCGGTTAAGAGTTTTCAACGGAATCTTTACTAAGGCATTGGTAACAGTTTCACCATTAAGGATTCCTGCGCCCATAGTTATAAAATCACCTTTGGTCGTGTAGCCTTTTTCAATATGTTCAAAGAATTTTTCTTTGCCTTCCATGGACTTCAATTTCTGATAAAAATAGGGTAATTTTAAACAAATCTAAAAACACTATTATGAAACTGGTTCAACGTTTTTTTCTTTCTGTTCTCATGCTTGGAATATTTGCTGCGTCCCATGCTCAAAAAACCACGGAGATTATTTTTCATAAATCGCACGAAGTAAAAAAGCAAAATGCTCCTTTTAGTGATGTGGTGCAAGCAGGAAACCTTTTCTTTTTGGCAGGACAAATAGGAATGGACCATTCTACCAGAACCATGGTCGAAGGTGGCATAAAAGGTGAGACCGAACAAGTAATCAAAAATATTGAAGCTGTTTTGGCGCAGCATAATATGAAATTGGAAAATGTTGTAAAATGTACCGTTATCTTAAGTACTATGGATGATTTTGGTGCGTTTAACGAAGTATACTCCAAGTTTTTTACAAAAAAGCCAGCAAGAACCACTTTTGCAGCTAGTGGATTGGCAAGAAATGCCAAAATTGAGATTGAGGTTGTCGCTGTCAGATAACCGATGATTGCAGACAGGCTGTTCTAAAATCCCCTTTTTAGGAATACTGATTCCAGAAACCTACTAATCGGAAAATCCAACCATCCAACCTATCTTTGCAAAATGGTTTCAGAACAGGTTATGGATTTGGTAGGGAAAGGTTTGATGCTTCCTTTAATGGAAGAGTTCTACACTATCCAAGGAGAGGGATTTCATAAAGGTACGGCTGCTTATTTTATACGTGTTGGTGGCTGTGATGTAGGTTGCCATTGGTGCGATGTAAAAGAAAGCTGGAATGCCGATACACATCCACCTACTCAAATTGGAAGTATTGTTGAGAATGCTGCTAAATATTCAGATACTATTGTTGTTACAGGTGGTGAGCCGCTTACGTGGGATATGGGGCCATTGACCTCTGGATTGAAGAACATGAGCCTAAAAACCCATATTGAAACTTCTGGGGCATATTCGCTAACAGGTATTTGGGACTGGATTTGTCTTTCACCTAAAAAGAATAAGCTCCCTGTTGATGAAGTTTATAGCGTTGCCCACGAATTGAAGGTTATAATTTTCAATAAGCACGATTTTATATTCGCTGAGGAGCAAGCTGCAAAAGTTAATGGCAATTGCATATTGTATTTACAACCAGAGTGGAGCGTGCGTGAAAAAATGGTTCCACTAATTGTGGATTACGTTATGGAGCATCCAAAGTGGAAAGTATCCTTACAAACCCATAAATACTTGAATATTCCTTAAACCTAAGATTAACGTCCGCCGTTGTTTTGTAAATCCAAAATACATTCGGCATCAAGACGTGGAACTGCAGCAGACCCTCTAGCGACATTGCTTTCCAGCATTTTTAGGATTGTATTCCCATTTAAGTTACATGCCGAACGTAATCCTGAAGTCTTTCCGGCTAAGCTTAGCATTCTTGCTGCTGAACTTCCAAATACCAATTCTGCACGCATTAAGCAACCGTCTACATTACAATGATCATTACCAATAGGGTTGCCATTATCATCCAGGACGGGATTGCCATTCTCGTCCCTTTGAATGTCTTCATGTTCATTAATGGCTTCAGTACCTAAGTTTACCAATCCAAATAAATGTCCAAATTCGTGATTTAACGTGGCGGTCTCAACATCGGTTAAAGATATGGTCTCCCTTCTACTTGCCAAAGTTCTTATTGTAGATTCGTAAATTATCATAGAAGTATTTCTGTATACAGCTCCTAAAGTAACCAAGCCTTCGTCCAAATCATCACCATCTGATGGGGCATCTGCAAAATAAATGTAGATGGCCAAAGTGCTACCGTCGTTATAAGCCGTTCTATTCTCTTCCTCTAAATCTGCAATTTCGTCCAAAATCAGTGTTTCCTCATTTGGAGAGGGTAATTCCCTATATGTAACTTCAATATCCGTTTTAAAAGTCCTATCGGATAGATAGCCCACAAAATTATCAATTGAGGTTTCTGTAGGGCGAAACCCGCGAACATAGGTAATTTCAATCAATAGTTTATCAAAATTCACATTAGATAAAATATCGTTCGCAGAGGACCCTGTAGCTTGTAAGTTAGGTGTTTTGTTTACAGTTGCTGAGGGATTGGAGTCATCGTCCGAATCATTGGAACAGCTACTGACAAATGCCAAAACAATTAATAGAAGAATCAGATTTTTCTTTTTCATAGCAAAATGATATGTAATGAAAACGCCAATGGGCGAATTCTATTATACAGGTAACGAAAGTCTTGCCAAATAGTCGTAATGTTTCCCTTGGCTTACAAGCTCGCAATTAAATCCATTGGTTTCACATGCATTCTTCAATGTACTAAAATCAATATAGAGCCAATTGAACGGTGGTCCTTTATGTCCTTTATATTCCAATGTAAAACATACCTCTCCATAATACTCTCCATTGTTGGGGACCCAAAACCCACCATCTTCATCTTGGTCGAACATGTAGATGATATCGCTTGAATCCAATAGAATTTGCCCGTTTGGCAATAACAATGATTTTAAATGATTTAAAAACTCAACTAAAGCTATCAACTTTCCTGCCAAACCAATGCCGTTCATAAGTAATAATAAAGTATCAAATTTTGATTCGTGATAGTTGAGTATGGTATTTTGTACGGTTGTTTTTACACCCCTTTCTTTGCAAACTTCTATCGCTCCTTTTGAGGTGTCCAAAGCGGTAACTTCCAATCCTTTATTTTGAAGGTGTAGTGCATGACTTCCTGCACCACAGCCTATATCCAATACTTTTCCCTTTGCCAAACGCAACGCTTTTTGCTCCAAGAGTGGCATTTCATTATAGCTGCGAAATAAGTAGGGCAGTGGGATAACATCTTCTTCATCAAGAGAAGAATAGGTTTTTATATCTTCTGAATAGTTTTTATTCTGATAATCCAGTAAAGCTGTACCAAAAATATCTTCCATACATTAAAATCGAATACTGCAAAAATGGGACTTTAATCGAAGATAAGGGTTTAAATGAAATCCATTTTTTAAGTTTGCTTCATGATGAAGAAGGAACTTGAGCAATTGCCTAAAAAAGCAAAAGAAAAGCATGCAGAGAATAAAAGATTTTTTGCGAAGCTCAGAAAACGTCCTCCAAAAGATTTGGATTATGTTATGCAGGACCTTCATGATGCAGAATTTCAACGCACGGATTGCCTCACTTGTGCCAATTGCTGTAAGACAACAGGGCCTCTTTTCACCAATGCCGATGTTGAGCGAATAGCTAAGTACTTTAGAAAGAAACCTTCACAGTTCATTGATGAATACCTTCGGGTCGATGAAGACAACGACTATGTACTAAAAGAAGTTCCTTGTACATTCTTGGGAGATGATAATTACTGTTCCATTTATTCGGTGCGTCCTAAAGCATGCCGTGAGTTTCCCCATACAGACCGAAAAAAGTTTCAACAGATTACTAACCTTACTTTAAAGAACGTTGCTATTTGCCCCGCCGCCTTTAATATTGTCGAAGAAATGAAGCGCAAAATCAAGTTTTGACGATTTC
This sequence comes from Flagellimonas sp. HMM57, assembly GCF_021390175.1. Lineage (NCBI taxonomy): Bacteria > Pseudomonadati > Bacteroidota > Flavobacteriia > Flavobacteriales > Flavobacteriaceae > Flagellimonas > Flagellimonas sp. HMM57. Next base: position 2,743,141 of record NZ_CP090004.1, read on the forward strand.
TTATATTTGAAGGTATGGAGCAGATAATCACCTATTTCGAAAATATACCCGCATTGCACCGAAGCCTAATTCTAATCGGTGGAATTACCTTTTTTTGGATTTTGGAGGGAATCGTACCGCTCTTTAACGTGAACTATAAAAAGTGGCGTCATTCCGTTCCTAATTTTTTCTTTACGCTTACAACAATAATTGTCAATTTTCCTTTGGCGTTTTTACTATTGAAAACAGCGGATTGGTCAGTGGAAAATCAGTTTGGAATCATTAATTGGCTTCCGGAAATGCCGTTATGGTTATACGTTTTGTTGGGTGTCATGCTATTGGATTTGATAGGCGCCTATACTGCACATTTGGTGGAACACAAGGTAAAACCCCTTTGGATGGTGCATTTGGTACATCATTCCGACCATAATGTAGATACCACAACAGCCAATAGACACCATCCTTTAGAAAGTTTGATTCGGTATACATTTACCTTAATAGGCGTTTTCATTGTTGGAGCGCCAATAGGTATCATCATGCTCTACCAAAGTCTGTCTGTGGTGCTATCGCAATTTAACCATGCCAATATACGCTTGCCAAAAAAGGTTGATGATGCTATAAGTTGGATTATTATAAGTCCGGATATGCATAAGGTGCACCATCATTACCAACTTCCCTATACCGATTCCAATTACGGAAACATCTTTTCGATTTGGGACAGGCTTTTTGGGACATACATGAAAATGGATGTGGATAAAATAGTCTATGGAGTTGATACTTTTCCTGATGAGAAAGAGAACAGTAGCATTATTGGTTTGTTAAAGCAGCCTTTTCATAAATACCGCAAGCCGACCACAAGTGATTAGTCGTAAATCAGATATTTTTTTCGGATAGCTTTAAAGGTCTCCAATTCTTCTTGCCAAGTAGCTTTTATCTCATCTTCCGAAAGTCCAGCTTCAATTTGTTTTTGTAACTCAGGGGTGCCCGAATGTTTGGTGAAGGATTCGGTCTTGAAGAATTTTGACTTATCCGAGGTGTTTGTATATGCATCGATCAACCACTTTAAGGACATGATGTTCATGCGTTTTTCTTTAGATAGATCACTTCCAAAACATATTTTGCCTTCTTCTTTTGGATATTTGGACCCAAAATTTGGTTGAGGTACATAACTGAAATCATATTGGGTACTGTCCAAAAACGATGCTCCATAGCGTTGAAATTGAAACTCGGTACCTCTCCCGGCATTTACATTGGTTCCCTCAAAAAGCCCTAAGCTGGGATATAGATGTATAGAAGTATCGTTGGGTAAGTTGGGCGATGGTCTAATCGATAAGCTATAGTCGGTATTTCGGTTATAATTCTCAATTGGAATGATGGTCAAATCAGCAATAACTCCATCAGTGAGCCACCCTTCCGTATTGATCATTTTTGCAAATTCCCCAATGGTCATTCCATAAACTAGAGGAATCGTGGTCATTCCCAAAAAACTTGTATGTTCTTTTTTCATTGTCGGTCCATCAACATAACCCGCATTGGGATTGGGTCTGTCCAACACAATTATGGGAATGTCATTTTCAGCACAAGCTTCCATCACTAATTGCAATGTTGCGATATACGTATAGAACCGCACCCCCACATCTTGAATGTCAAAAACAACAATATCCAAGTCCTGTAATTGTTCCTTGGAAGGTTTTTTGTTTTTCCCATATAAGGAAACAATGGGAAGTCCGGTTTTAGTATCGACGCCGTCCTTGACCACTTCACCAGCATCTGCTTTTCCGCGAAATCCATGCTCTGGCGCAAAGACTTTTTTAATATTGACATTGAGGGAAATCAAAGAATCCACTAAATGCGTGTTGCCCGCTTTTTTGAAAATAACACTGGTTTGATTGGCAACCACTCCAATATCATTGTCCTTAAGCAAATGAAGGTAGGCGGATATCCTGTTTGCGGCAACTTTAACTTCCGATAACGAATCGTTTTTTGTGTCCACCATATGTTTTTTGGTGGAATCTTCTTGTCCTCGACATGAAGAAAAGAGTAAAAACAACAATAAAACTGTACTTTTGAAAACAGATAAAATGGGCATTCGTTGAATTTAGAATTGTTTATTGCCAAGCGCCTTATTACAGGGAAGGAGCATAAAATTAGTATATCCGCTCCTATAATAAAAATTGCCATTGCAGCAATTGCCATTGGAATCGTAATGATGCTGATTGCCATTGCCACTGGTGTGGGCCTTAAACAAAAGATCCGTGAAAAAGTTGCTGCCTTTAACGGGCATATCCAAATTTCGAATTACGATAATAATACTTCGGATGTTTCTGTAGAGCCTATCTCCTTAAATCAAGATTTTTATCCAAAGTTTAATGATGTTGATGGAATTGCACATGTGCAAGCGGTAGCAACAAAAGGCGGCATCATTAGAACCGAAGATACCTTTGAAGGGATGCTGGCCAAAGGTGTGGGACAGGATTATAACTGGAATGCTTTTGAAGAATTTGTAGTAGATGGTCGATTGCCCGATTATGGTGGTAAGCTAAATGATGAGGTTTTGATTTCCAGAATCATGGCAAATCGGTTGCAACTTAAAGTTAACGATACTTTTTTCTCTTTTTTTCTAAAAGATGGAGATGCTTCCAAAGTTCCCAATAATAGAAAGTTTAACATAGTTGGTATTTATGATAGCGGTTTTGAGGAGTTTGATGGCACCTATGTTTTTGTTGATATCCGTCACATTCAACGTATGAACAAATGGAAAGCTGATGAAATTGGGAACTTTGAGGTTTTTCTGGAAGATTTCAATCAGTTGGAAGAAAAAAGCAATGAAATCTACGGAAAAACGCTCTCTGATCTCGACACACAAAATATAAAGACGAAATACTTCAGGATTTTTGAGTGGATAGGATTATTCGACTTTAATATAGCTCTGATCATAGGCATCATGATCATTGTTGGAGGAATCAATATGATTACAGCTTTGTTAGTGCTTATTTTAGAACGTACCCAAATGATCGGGGTTTTAAAAGCATTGGGGTCAGAGAATTGGAGTATTCGAAAAGTGTTTTTGTACAATGCCACCTATCTGATTGCTATAGGACTACTTTGGGGCAATGGTATTGGTTTGGGATTGTTGTACCTTCAAAACAAGTATCGATTATTCAAATTCCCTAATCCTGAAGAATACTACATCGAATATATTCCTGTTCATATCGATGTGCCAATGGTTCTGTTTTTGAACCTAGGTGTTATGCTCTTGTGTTTGTTAATGCTTTTATTGCCTTCGTATATTATCACCAAGATAACTCCGGTGAAAGCGATTAAGTTTGAGTGAGGTTCAAGTTCAAATCTCAAGTTCAAACGCAAGCTCAAAATTCAAATTTTAATTTTTTCCTTAACCCTTAACCCTTAACCCTTAACCCTTAACCCTTAACCCTTAACCCTTAACCCTTAACCCTTAACCCTTAACCCTTAACCCTTAACCCTAAAACAAATACAAGTTCAAGCTCAAAGTTCAAATACAACCTCTAGTTTAGTTTAATTCAAAAACCAACAACGAACAACGAACTCAATCTCGTTTGATTATCTTTGCGCCGATTATGGAATACGCTAATAATATACTTGAAACCATTGGGAAAACACCCTTGGTAAAATTGAATGCATTGACCGCTGAATTACCTTGTTTGGTGCTGGCGAAATATGAAACGTTCAATCCGGGAAATTCCGTTAAGGATAGGATGGCCTTGCAAATGGTCGAAGATGCTGAAGCTGTTGGAATCCTTAAGCCAGGTGGAACGATTATAGAGGGTACATCTGGGAACACTGGGATGGGATTGGCCTTGGCGGCAGTGGTAAAAGGTTATAAAATGATTTGCGTTATCAGCGATAAGCAATCAAAAGAAAAGATAGATATATTAAAGGCGGTTGGTAGCGAAGTGCATGTTTGCCCTACAGATGTAGCTCCAGAAGATCCACGTAGTTATTATTCAACAGCAAAACGACTTTCTAAGGAGATTCCCAATTCTTGGTATGTGAACCAATACGATAATCCATCCAACTGTAAAGCGCACTACTTAAGCACAGGTCCAGAGATTTGGGAACAGACCGACGGTAAAGTAACCCATTTTGTAGTTGGTGTAGGTACCGGTGGAACTATTTCTGGCGTGGGCAGTTATCTTAAACAGCAAAATCCCAATGTAAAGGTATGGGGAATCGATACCTACGGTTCTGTCTTTAAAAAATATCATGAGACGGGTATTTTTGATGAAAATGAAATATATCCATATGTAACCGAGGGGATAGGGGAGGATATATTGCCCAAGAATGTAAACTTTGGAATTATTGATGGCTTTACAAAGGTGACCGATAAAGATGCAGCTGTGTATACGCAACGTTTGGCAAAAGAAGAAGGCATGTTTTTAGGGAACTCGGCGGGAGCCGCCATTAAGGGCTTACTTCAATTAAAGGAACACTTCTCTAAAGATGATGTGGTCGTAGTGCTTTTCCATGACCATGGCAGTCGCTATGTTGGCAAAATGTTTAATGATGATTGGATGCGGGAGAAAGGATATATAGATTAATTTTCTATACTTTAGAGCTAAAATCCAAACTTATGTCACTAAAGAATCTTCTAACTGTCAGCTGTTTTTTGCTGACTGTCTCACTAGTTGCACAAAATCTTTCAAAAACCGAGAAGAAGATTATAACTTCCGTTGAGAAAAATAATTCCGAAGCTATATCCTTTCTAGAAAAGGTAGTCAATATCAATAGTGGTACACTAAATGCCAAAGGCGTAAAAGAGGTAGGTATGGTCTTTAAGGATGCTTTTGAAGACATCAACTTTCAAACGAATTGGATTGAGATGCCTGCAGAAATGAACCGTGCTGGACATCTGTTTGCAGAGACTACAGGTAAAAAAGGAAAGAAATTATTGCTTATAGGGCATTTGGATACGGTTTTTGAAGAGGATAGTCCTTTTCAGGAATTCAAAATGATAAACGATAGTATTGCCCATGCACCTGGTGGCAATGATATGAAGGGAGGGAATGTCATCGTGCTTTATGCATTAAAGGCGCTGCACGAAAATGGATTATTAAAGAAGGCACAGATCATCACAGCCTTTACCGGAGATGAAGAAAGTACCGGAAAGCCTTTAGAAGTTAGTAGGAAAGATTTCATCGATGCAGCAAAACGCAGTGATATTGCTTTGGGTTTTGAAACTTCTACAGGTTTTAATTACGCCACGGTCGCCAGACGGGGTTCTTCGGGTTGGGCGGTCGAGGTTAAAGGTAAACGAGCACATTCCTCTGGAATCTTTAATGAACGGGTTGGGGCAGGAGCCATATTTGAGATGTCGCGCATCTTACATCAATTTTATACCGATGTCAAAGGTGAAGATTTGCTCACGTTTAATCCCGGTACTCTTTTAGGAGGAACTTTTGTCAATTTTGATGGTGCAACAAGTAAAGGCGATGTTTTTGGAAAGACCAATGTTGTTGCCCAAAAAGCTTTGGTGCGTGGAGGGTTGCGTTTTATTTCGGAAGAACAAAAAGAAAGGGCACGAGAAAAAATGCGAAATATCATATCCAACAATCTTCCCAATACTTCTGCGGAGATAACCTTTACAGATAGTTATCCAGCAATGGGGCCAACAGAAGGAAACAAGGCGCTTTTGAATGTTTTGAATAAAGTAAGTCTCGATTTGGAACAGGGCGAGGTTTTGGCGTATGATCCGGGGAAACGCGGTGCAGCAGATACATCCTTCGTTGCCGAATATGTAGATTGTCTAGATGGTTTGGGAGCTATGGGCACTGGGGCGCACACCCCTGAAGAAACCGTAAATCTAAATACAATAGAAGCTTTGACTAAACGTACGGCAATCTTAATCTATAGACTTATCAATACAAACTAATGATAACTCTAAAAAACGAAAATAGTACGGTCGGTATTGATGATGGAGAGTTGGTTAGCTACGTTGTTAAAGGTCACGAATTCATCCATCAAAAAGGAAGCCCGGGTTGGAGAAGTTCGGATACGGAGATGTTTCCTATCATTGGACCTGTAAATGAAGCAAACTTTAACGTACAGGTCTCCAAAGGAAATGCTACACAAGATCAGCACGGTATTTTACGGGAATTGGAGTACAAACTTGTTTCCAATACAGAAACTTCGGCGGTCTATAAAAAAGAGTATAAAACTGGAACGCCTATTAAAAATTCCAAGTATCCAGAAAAATCTACTAAGCAGTGGTTGATGTGGCCTTTCTCTTTTGGTTTTGAAAAGTCATTCAACCTGAACAGAGAAGTACTGGAAGTTACATTTATTATTACAGGCGAACATGATATGCCTTTTATGTTAGGGTACCACCCGGCATTTAAACTTCATACGGATAATCCGATAATAGTTGCCGGTGAAAAGGAAATCACATTGGATGAGATTCTGGCGGTTGGGAATAGAGCTTTACAGATTGCCAATTGTAAATCCATCACATTAAAAGACAAAAAATCCATTACCATTGAAACCGAAGGCTTTGAACATTTTATGTGTTGGACGGAGGTAAACAACATGGTCTGTATTGAACCCATTACTTTTTATCCCTATGCGGTTGAACAAAGTAAGCTGCACGAAGGATTTCAATATTTGAAGGATTCAGCCCGATTCAAAGTAACTTTGAAGGTCAACTAAATTTCTGCTTTAATTCATCTACAGCAGCTTCGGTCATGGCATTTTTTTCTTGTTCAAGCAAGATTGATGCAGGAGCCATTCGCTCGGCACAATCCGCAATAGCACATCTTTCGCAGGTAACACCCACATTATAGGTTTTAATTGCTTTGTCGCCCAGAAAACTGACTTTACGCTTTAGTTGGTCGTTCATGAGCAATCCAATGCCCACACTTCGGTACATGTCTTTTTTAAATGGATCTTTGGTGGCAGAAGAAAAAATTAAATATGAGAATTTATCATCTGGATAGTGGGAAATCTGTACTTTAATATCATGCTCAGCATCTGTTTTTTCAATTTTTTGTAGTACGCGGACCGAAGCCCATCTGCGACAGTACTTTTCATTGGTCTCATTGCCGTGGGGCGAGTGTTGATGGGTAAGATGAAGTTCTTTGGTGATATCGAAGTGTTGACTCCCTTTTAGATATGCAAATCGCAGGAAAAATATATTCTCCATCTGATAATCGGCAGGCAATAGGTTTGTCAATCGTTGATATAAAGACTCAGGAGACGCATTGAAGCGCTTTGTCATTTTAGCCAAAAATGTCTTGTCGAACTTTGGCTTTGCTAAAAAATCATCCAGATTACGTTTGAGCAATTGTCTGGGAATGATCAGTGCACCTGCAAAGTAAGAGGCATATAAATTGTTGAGTACTTGGTCAAAATTTTCAAACTTGATCCAGGTAAACGTGTACAGACGTTCTGTGATTTTTAAATAATTATAGCCAATTTCCTTCGCGTAAATAAAAGTACGCTGTGCCTCATCTACATGATCGGCAACCAAAAGTGTCTTTGTTTTAGGGACAAAAATAGAACGCAGATTATCCAACTCCCTATAGGTGATCAGGTCTTCATTATTTATTGTGTAACCGTATTCTTCAACTAGGATCTCTTCCAGCTCAGATGAAGAGACGGACTTTTCCATATTGATATGGTATGCTTTTGCAAAATCAATAACAGCACTTTCCAAATCTGGAAAAAAGTTTTGATTTGCTTCTTGGTACGAACGTAGGGAAGCAAGATAAAAGCTTTCCTTACCAAAATCATAGTGTTTTGCAATTTCAATAATGGTGCTGATAAAGGCATTTACCTTGGTCGGCGCATTGGCAACAATATCGATAAGGTCACTTTCCTTAATCCCAAATAAGTGCAGTGGCAACTCCTTTAATACTTTGGATTGCAATATTTCCCCGACGGGAGCTAGGTTTTTATCCAGCTTTAAGGATACCATTTTATCGTAAGGCACCTCTAGCTTCTCTGCAAGCAGGACAATTTTATCGGTTTTTGGATACTTTTTTCCTTTCTCGATTTCGTTCAGGTAGGATTTGGAAAGTCCGGTAAGCTTAGAAAGCCCGAATAGTGATAGGTTTTTCTTTCCGCGTATTTGTTTGAGTTTTAGCCCAAAAATTAGTTTGATGTATTCTTCTTCCATTTTTCGCAATCAAAGATAGTATATTTTGCGAATATTATAAAAATAGCGATTATATTATATTTAGCGAACGTTCGCTTGTTTTTGAAAAAACTTTGTAGTATCCTTGTATGTCTAAAATAGTTAGTTATGGAAAAAGCATTGATTACCCCAGCGGATTTACAATTCTCAAAAACGGTGACGAACTATTATCCTGAATTGCTAATGGACGGAGCATTGGAATTCTTGATAGAGTTGCATCAAAAGTTCAATAAGGAACGGCTACAGTTATTACAGGAACGTTTAAAACAACAGGTGCTATTTGATGAAGGGGTCATGCCATCATTTCCAAAAGAAACAGAAGAAACAAGGAAAACGGATTGGTGCGTAAAGTATATACCCGAAGATTTACAAGACCGTAGGGTGGAGATCACAGGTCCAGTGGAACGAAAAATGGTCATAAATGCCTTGAACTCTGGTGCAAAAACGTTTATGGCCGACTTTGAGGATAGCAATTCACCTACATGGGAGAATTGCTTGCAAGGGCAGCAAAACCTTATTGATGCGAACAAAAGAACAATATCGTTTTACGATTCCAAGAAAGACAAGTCATACCAGCTTAACGATGAAGTGGCGGTACTTTTGGTAAGACCTCGGGGACTTCATTTAAATGAACGCCATATCCTGGTCAATGGTGAAGAAGTGTCCGGAAGTTTGTTTGATTTTGCACTCTATGTCTTCCATAATACCAGAACCTTAATGGAACGTGGCTCAGCTCCTTATTTTTATCTACCAAAATTAGAGCATTATTTAGAAGCAAGATGGTGGGATGAGGTCTTTTCTTTTTCAGAAGAATACCTAAGTGTTCCCGTTGGCACGTTTAAAGCTACGGTATTGGTCGAAACCATAACAGCAAGTTTTCAGTTGGATGAGATTATCTACGAGCTCAAAAATCATATTGTTGGGCTAAACTGTGGGCGTTGGGATTATATTTTTTCATACATAAAAAAGTTTAGGAACCATCCTGAATTTATACTTCCGGATCGTGATCAGGTTTCAATGACCGTACCCTTTATGGATGCTTATTCAAAATTAGTGATTCAGCGTTGTCACAAAAGAGGTATTCTGGCAATTGGTGGAATGGCAGCTCAAATTCCAATTAAGAGCAATCCTGTAGCAAATAAAATTGCTTTGGAAAAAGTACGAGCAGATAAAGAACGTGAAGTGAAAAATGGTCATGATGGTACATGGGTGGCCCATCCCGGATTGGTAAAAATAGCTAAGGATGAATTCGATACCCATATGAAAAGTGCCAATCAACTACATGTATTGAGGGAAGGTGATAGCATATCTGAAGAAGACTTGATTGCAGTGCCAAAAGGAACGATTACAGAGAAAGGCATACGGAAAAATATCAATGTTGGCATATTGTATCTAGAAGCGTGGCTTAGGGGAAATGGATGTGTGGCACTCTACAATTTAATGGAAGATGCGGCAACAGCAGAAATTTCACGAACCCAAATATGGCAGTGGCGCAAGTTTAATGTGCTATTGGAAGACGGGCGCAAGTTTACGGACAAGTTGTATGCCAAGATTTTTAGGGAAGAAATGGATAAAATTATTCATGTGGTAGGGGAAGCTAATTTAGGTACTACCAAGTTTGAAAAAGCTTTCAAGTTGTTTGATGAACTAGTTAAAGCCAGAGAGTTTGAAGAATTTTTAACGCTTAATGCTTATCAGGAAATAGAGTAATCAAAATAGAAATAAAAAAATCCCAAGAATGGGCGAACATTACCTGGGATTCAAGTTCAAAATTGAAAAATTAAAATTATGGAAAAAAAGGAGAAAGTCCAAGCATTACTTACGGATTGGATGGTAAACCCAAGGTGGAAAGGTGTTGAAAGACCTTATACGGCTGAAGAGGTCATTAAATTAAGGGGTTCTTATGAAATAGATTATTCTATTGCTAGATTGGGGGCCGAAAAATTCTGGAAACAACTCAACAGTAAGGATTTTGTCGCTGGTTTGGGAGCTCTTACAGGTAACCAGGCCATACAAGAAGTAGAGGCTGGGTTAGAAGCAATTTATTTAAGCGGTTGGCAAGTGGCTGCAGATGCGAACTTGGCCGGTGAAATGTACCCGGATCAATCATTGTATCCTGCCAATAGTGTTCCAATGGTGGTTAAAAGAATCAATAATGCACTTTTGCGGGCAGACCAGATTCAAACGGTAAACGAAACCGAGGATAAAAAGGATTATCTAGTACCCATAATCGCAGATGCCGAAGCCGGTTTTGGTGGAAATCTAAACGCTTTTGAATTGATGAAATCCATGATTGAAAGTGGGGCGGCAGGTGTTCATTTTGAAGATCAGCTAAGTTCTGCAAAAAAATGTGGGCATCTAGGTGGGAAAGTATTAGTGCCTACCCAAGAAGCAATCAATAAATTAATTGCGGCCAGGTTGGCTTCGGATGTAATGGGAGTTCCCACTTTGATAATAGCTCGAACAGATGCAGATGCCGCGAATCTACTTACAAGCGATATAGATGAAAGGGATCACGAATTCGTTACAGGGGAACGTTCCCCAGAAGGTTTCTTCTATGTGAAAAATGGCTTGGGACAGGGCATTAATAGAGGATTGAGCTATGCACCGTTCGCAGATTTGATTTGGTTGGAAACCTCTACACCCGATTTGGAACAAGCAAGAAAATTTGCTGAGGGTATTCATAAAAAATATCCCGGTAAAATGTTAGCGTATAACTGCTCACCTTCGTTTAACTGGGCGTCCAAGTTATCTACAAAAGAGATGGAGACTTTTAGGGAAGAATTGGCAGGTATGGGCTATAAATTCCAATTTATAACCTTGGCAGGTTTCCATGCACTGAATACGAGTATGTTCGAGTTGAGCAAAGCATATAAAGAAAAAGGAATGGCAGGCTACTCTGAGTTGCAGGAACGAGAATTTGCTTTACAGAAATATGGTTTTAAGGCTGTTAAACACCAAGGTTTTGTTGGTACCAGTTATTTTGACGAAGTTCAAGATGTTATTACTTCGGGAAAATCAAGTACAGTTGCTATGAAAGGAAGTACCGAGACTGCCCAATTCTGAGGTATTCTTTGTTAGTTGGTTGATAAAATGCCCCTTTTTGGGGCATTTTTTGATGCTAAATCTAAATTGTTAAAGAAATCACAATTTTTTAACCCTTTGAGTCGTTATAATAAGTACTTTAGTGAGTGTAATTTTACGAAATACGCTTACATGTTCCGAAAATTTATTGAGAGAGTAGGGGTTATGAACTGTATCATGCTCCTTGTGGTAATTTCTATCATCATCGTCTCTGAAACGCTTTTCCTTCAAGGAAAAAAACTGGATGCAATTTTTATTGCATTTTGGGCACCGACCATACTTGGTTTTATGAATTACTTGAAATATAAAAAGTAATGGATTTTGTTCTTATTTATTCCATTATTGTCGCTGTAATTTTTGTGATTTGGCTACTTTTTGTAGTGCGGATGTACAAGAAAATCAAAGATTGACAACAAGCTGTTTTTTCAGTTGTAGAAAACAGTAAGTTTTTCGACTGCACTACTTTTTCTCAATAAATAAGAGTTTAATATCCTATCTGTTTCAACGGTATTCCTTTGGGGAATTATGAAAGCTTCAATATCGGCAGCAGACGAAACTTCTAACTGATTATCTATAAATCCATATCCTTTATAAACTCCCGAATCAATAAGTATAAATGCATTTTCATCCATACTCCTACCTTTTTCTTTGATAATACTTACTTCGGACTGTGAAGTTTTTATACTGGAAATAGCAGTTTCCACTTTTGTGTTATAGTCGGTTACAGCTTCTTTGGAAGCACAAATACCTTCACAAGAACTTAAAACATGGTGTGAACAGGGTGAATTGGTCTCTTGGAGATGGCAATATTTGGGACATAATGCAAATATTTTGCACAGTTCCTCTAAATAGGCCCTACAATCTGTCTGGTTATAAAAAACCTTTAGCGGTCTGGGTACAGCTTTACTACTGTTGTAGGCTAGGTGCATAACCCCTTTACGATCTTCATAAGTAAATATAGCGTATTGTTTTACATTTCTTTTTTGCGCTCTATTGTATATGGGATAGTATGCTTTTATATCGGTTGATTCCATTAAAAGGGCAACCAACTCACTCCCTGAAAGCTTAAAATCGATATTAGCGGTTTCACTGCACATTTTGATTTCTCTGTTGCTCTTGTCATAAAAATGGCTCAAAACCCTTTTTTTGAGGTTGTTTGCTTTGCCCACGTAAATAATCTCCTCTTTCTGATTTTTGAAATGATAGACTCCCGGTTTTTGAGGAATACTGTTAAAAACGGATTTTGGTAAGTGTGGCGGTAAGGTTGCTTCTTGACTTCTTGAATTCAGGAATTTTTTAAAGGTATCTTGGGCATTCGGGGTATTTATCAGTTTTTTGAAAAGCAAAACTGTAGCATGTGCATCCCCTCTGGCCCTATGTCTATCTTCCAAAGGAATATTTATAGCCGAACATAACTTGCCCAAGCTATAAGAATGTAGGCCTGGAATCAGATTTCTAGACAAGCGAACCGTACAAAGCTTTTTTCGGATAAAATCTACACCAATTTGCCTAAATTCTTCTTTAATGACCCCATAATCAAAATTTACGGAATGTGCCACAAAAATACAGTCTTTGGTAATTTGATGGACTTTTTCTGCTATTGTTGCAAATGTTGGGGCATCTCTTACCATTTGGTCATCAATTCCAGTAAGCCCCGTAATAAAATAGGGAATGGGAGATTGAGGGTTTACAAGTGATGTGAATTCGTCAACGATTTTTTCACCATCAAATTTAAAAATGGAAATCTCTGTTATCTTATTTCCCTTGATACTGTTTCCCGTAGTTTCTATGTCTATTATGGTATACAAATCCTAAAAACAAATCTTCTCTGAATTTATGGATAAAGTAAAAAGCCACCAAGCGGTAACTTAAAAATAATAATAAACCAATGTTATAAAAGTGTTTCCCTGTTCAAGACGGCCATTATGAAGAAGATAGTGACAGAGATAATCAAACAGCTAATGGCAGCGGTCATATTATCGGGAGTAAATTCTTTCTTGATACTTTTTATCAGTATTTTCATCGGGGTTTTATTTACTGCAAAGTTGTTGATGCTTAGTGTAGTATCATAAAGCAATCGTTGAAGGAAAAAAAGATGGGATAAACGGAATGTAAGTGGGTTTTTATCGAAAAACAGGCCTACTGGTCGTTTTTTTTGAGTAGAAGTATAGCGTCGAGAGATTTATGTAAAAAAGCATTTTCTTGTTCAAAAGAACTTTTCAAAGTTTTGAATAGTGTGAAGGAGGATTACCATACGCTTTTTTAAAAACTTTACTGAAAACGCTTAAATCACTAAAACCTAAAGTCTCTGAAACTTCACTTACCGATAAGTGGTTATTCTGTAGTAGCAGTTTTGCTCTGGCAATCTTTAATCTATTTACATATTGGTGTGGCGTTTTACCAAACGCTTTTTTGAACGAATCATAAAGGTGAAACTTCGACAACGAACAGACATTGGATAGCTCATCAATGGAAATTGGTCGGTTTATGTTATCGTGGATAAATTCATAGGCAACGAGCAATCTTTGTAATACCTCTTGTTTCGTAGACTCTTTTTTGACATCGATGCTATTTGATATCTTGTTTCCCAAGCGTTGCTCATCAAAGATGGTGTTTAATATTTCAACGGTCAATTCAAAAGGGCAGGTGTACTTGAACGTTCCCTGATTGGATAAATCATAGATGTATTGAAGCAAACGCCCTGATGAATAATGATTTACATTGAGCATCTTTTCAATAAAAAAAGGGTTTTCATGTATTTTACCATCAGGACTGTCCAATTTATCAACGGTATCTTTTTTTAGGTAAAAATTAAATTGGTTTAGGGTATCGTTGCATACGGCAAAACTTAAGATGTCCACATGCCCATTTTTCTCATTGATATATTCCCATCCATCGTTTGGGTTTGTGATCAGAAACTTATTGTCCTCGACCTTTATTCGTTTGTTCTTAAAAAAATACTCACCGGTACCTTCCTTAAAATAGCGTATTGTCAGATTGGTTTTTTGAAATTTAAACTCAGGGATTCTCATTCTATAACGCAATAAAACGTTATTCTGCTTTTTGGCATAAGTGACTTTATCCTTGGTCGTATCCTTGAACGATATGTTGTAGGAAGTACGTTCAAAATGGTTATAAAATCTATCGGTATAATTTAGAGGTGTCATCTTCAAGAGGTTTGAGAATTAATCATTTGTAAAATAGGGCTGACCATCCACTGCCAATTTGAATATTTCAATTTCTTTTTAAAGCCCAAATATATATAAGTTGGTTTAGGTTGAGCAGCCAGATACTGAAATTTTATATTTGAGTGCTTAGAGGTTAAGTTGTCCAACAGCTAAGAAACATAAAACCCTGTAAATCATATAATTTACAGGATTTTTGATGAAGCTTATCGAATTTTTAGTGGAGCCGGAGGGATTCGAACCCTCGTCCAAACAAGCAATTGCAATGCTTTCTACATGCTTAGACTTTGTTTGGTTTTCGATGCACGACCGACCAAAGACCGCCTATCGTACACTTAGCTTCTTAAAGTTTTAGTGGCATTGCCAAAGCGAACAATACCCTTATGTTGACTTTTCTGGTGCTCCTAAACGGGTCGCCATCAACAAGGGCTACCCAGGAACATCTCGCTTCGCTACCTTGTAGCGACGAGGCAAATCCTACTATAATTCAGATTATGCGGCAAGAGCGTAATTATTATCGCCAATTAAAAGTGTGAAATATGAGATTAACGAGCTGTATCCCAGCGCTCGACATGCTTACATTGCCATTGGTCTCGCTGTCAAAACCAGTCGGCCCCATAATGAGTTAGGTAAGCTTTGCTTACCGTAAACGAATTATGTCCTGAGCGTAGTCGAAGGACCTATTCATCCCATTGTTTTTTCAAAGAACTCTACCCTAACATATTTTAGGGCCTGCCTATTTAGAGCAGCAAATTTATTTGGGCGTTCCCCTCGCTAAAATGCTCGGGTCGGGCTGTCCGCTGTATCTTTTCATCGCCCATCGACAAGCTCAGGGCGGTAAAAAGGATGCCGCTTCCATCCCTAACGCGGGCGACAAAGCTAACATTTATCTGGCAAAGCAGAAAAAAGTTTGTACCCCCTAGTCAATACCCTTATTTTAGGCCAATAATTATACCATACTACTATGAAGTTCGGAATCATCAGGGAACGTAAAAGCCCACCCGATAGAAGGGTTGTGCTTTCACCAAAAGAGTGTCAAAATGTCCTTTCAAAATTTCCTAAAGCCAAAATAGAAGTGGAATCCTCGCCAATTCGTGTATTCGGGGATAAAGAATATGAAAAACTAAATGTTCCCGTTTCTCAAAATATTGATGATTGTGATGTATTGCTCGGTGTTAAGGAGGTACCAATAAATGCACTTATACCCAATAAAAAATATTTCTTCTTTTCACACACGATAAAAAAGCAACCTTATAACCGTGACCTGCTTAGAGCCGTATTGGAAAAAAACATAGAGCTGTACGATCATGAGGTAATTACAGATCAGAAAGGGCAGCGTTTGGTGGCTTTTGGTCGTTATGCAGGTATCGTAGGGGCATATAATGGTGTTCGAACTTATGGATTAAAGTATGGAGCTTTCGACCTCCCCAAGGCAGAAACGCTGCACGATCAGCAAGCTTTGATAGACGAGCTACAAAAAATACAATTGCCCAATATTAAAATCCTTTTGACGGGAAAGGGGAGGGTTGGCAATGGTGCTAAGGAAATGCTCGATGCTATGAATCTAATGAAAGTCAATGTAGCTGAATACCTTTCCGAGACTTTCAACGAACCCGTATATTGTCAAATAGATGCTTCAGAATATAACAAGCGTAAAGATGGTGTTCGGGGTAACAAAGCTGACTTTTTTCAAAATCCACAGGAATACAGATCCAACTTTTTTCGTTTTGCCGAAGTCACGGATTTTTACATAGCAGGTCATTTTTATGGGGATGGAGCGCCCTATTTGTATACCCGTGAAGATGCCAAACATCCGGATTTTAAGATAAAGGTCGTAGCGGATGTTAGCTGTGACATAGATGGTCCCGTGGCTTCAACAATACAACCTTCTACGATTGCCGATCCAATTTATGGGTACGATCCACAAACCGAATCAATAACAGATTTTAAAAATTCTGATGCAATTGCAGTAATGGCAGTGGATAATTTACCTTGTGAGTTGCCAAGGGATGCAAGTAACGGATTTGGAGAAGCATTTTCTAAATATGTGATTCCGGCCTTTTTTAATAACGATGCAGACGGAATCCTGGAACGCGCCAGAATGACCCAAAACGGTAAGCTGACAAAACGGTATGGCTACCTACAAAAATATGTCGATGGACTGGAATAGGCGTGTTTGGTCGAAGAGTGCGAACCGGCTATTTCTGAATTCTTATTTTTTGTTATCTTGGGAGTTCCTAAAACAACCAAACCAGTGAAATTCAATTGGGTAATTTCAGGAAATACCAATCCTGCCATAAAAAAAGCCTGTATCGATTTGGAATACCGATTACGGCCTAGAATCACCAAATTTCTATTATCACGATTGGATAACGAACATCTTGATGATTTTTCCTGTTTTCATTTTGATGTCGATATCAAAAACCAATGGGTCTGGATTTCGGAAAAAACACCTCACGATTACATAGAAAAGATAAAAACCGATTTTGACAACGAGATAAACGGTTCGGCATTGTTTTCGGTAGCTTAAATTCTTGTTTTAGTTTTTATCATAAATAGAAAAGGCTTCAATACAGTACCTGATTCTTTTCTTTTACCCAGCGGAGCATCGTAAAGACCATCCAAAAAAACAGTCCAAAAGCAAATGTCATTAACCAAGCCCTGGTTTCCATCAAACTAGTTAAAATTTCTTGCGTCAACAATTGTGTTCGAAATAAGATATCCCAAGAATTGAAACGAAGAAATCTACCCAGATAAATGCCGTATCCACTCAAGATACAGATGCAAAAGATAATGAACAGTGCCCATTTTTCCTTAAAATGATATTGTAAAAAGCCAAATACATCGTTTAAGGATAGTATTCCGAACAACAGCCCATTAAAGGCAAAAACAAAAACAATAAAAAGGTCAAGCCATTTCCAGAAAGAATATTGACTTTGCAAGTGTATCAAGTCCGTAATAATGTAGGGAGCGTTTGGAAGAAGCACCAACCATGTAGCAAATAATGTTAAACGAAAAAAAGTATTTATTCTTCCATAGGAATACCAAAATACAGTTTGGGTCAATAAATAGGGTACTACGGCCAGAAATAAATTCCAGATTAAAAATGTATAAAAAAGAGAGCCCGTAATTACAACTCTTGTGGTTACCAATGCAATAGCGAATACTAATGAAAGTAACAGGCTTTTATAGTGTATGAACGTAAATAAAAGAATTCTACCCATGATGAATATGTATGATGATATAGTATGCACCGCTCCAATATTGGAACGGTGCATATAGATTTTTAGTCAGCTTGTTGGGCGCTTGTCCAATCGATTTTTCTTGAAGTAAACATGATGATGCTCAAAATGATAAACAATCCTATACTGCCTACTAGTAGCGCATAATCCTCCAATTGAATAATGACGAATATAAATGTGTAAAGACTCAACATAGAACCAAATATGAGCAGGGTAAACTTCAGGTTTTTTAAGATAGACCTTGAATATAATGTAATCAAGGATACCACTGCAGTGCCCGAAACCAGATAGGCAAAAAGATAGTTTTTATGTTCTGAAATTGAAATGAGCAACGTATAAAACATTACCAAGGCCAAACCTATCATTAAATATTGGAAAGGATGGATTGCAATTTTGCTACTGATTTGGATTAGAAGAAACACCAATAAGGTCAGCCCTATGATCATGAGGCCATATTTACTGGTACGCGATGTTTTTTGGTAATCGTCTACGGGTACCAAAAAAGCTGTGCCAAAAGAAGACTGTGATAAATCGGGCAATATATCGAAAAAGTATTGCCCAAATTTACGGTTGGTTTCCAAGACTTTCCATTTGGCCTCAAAACCATCTGGGGAAATCTTTTTCCCTTCGGTATCGGGCAAGAAATTACCATTAAAACTAGGAGAATGCCAGTTGGATTTCATGAAGACCTGTGTCTCTTTTCCAACGGGGACAAACTGTAGGTTATGGCTTCCATTAACTTCCAGATTGGATTCAAAAGCTAAAGGTTGTTTTTGTAGCTCATCTAGATTTTTTAGAAAGCCCGACTCTAATGTATTCATGAAGGAATTGTTGAACTTGGGCTTTAAATCATAGGTTTCTTCCCCTAATTTAACCTGAATGGTATTCCGTATTCCTTTTAGGTTACTTGTTTTAAAAAGCAAGGTAGCCTTGTCCCAGAGAATATCTTCTTTGTTGATTTCTTTGCTGGAAAAATCAGGGTTGATGAATTTTCCGTCCATTTTTAGCATTGCCGTATATACTACAGATTCATAAATGCCACGCTCTAAAGGCTGTGTTTTTACTTTGGAATCAATATTGAGTTCTCCTGGGAAGAAATACGCATTATGTTTTTGAGCTTTTAGGGTCTTTAGAAATGTTTTGGTCTTCTCATCAAATACTTTTTCTTCAATATAGGTTTGGTAGGGAATTTTTAGAATAGGACCGTAGACCACAACTTCCTTGCCCCATTTTGTATTGATTTCTTCAACTACTTCTGTTTGCCGATACCCTCTTTCCCGTATCAAATCGCCAACGAAACCCAGGGGAATCAATAGTATTAGAATTAAAAAGCCAACGGTAATCATTTTGGCGGTAATCGAATTTTTAAACCAGTTTCCAATTTTTTGTTTTTGTGATGTCATATTTTTTAATTTAAAGTACTTTGTATTTCAAAGTGAATTGATAAAAAAATTTAATTTTGATTTTTGATGATGTTTTCCAAGGCTTCAATATGTTTTTTAAAGGATAACTTTCCCAATGGGGTAGCGGTATATCTTGTATTGGGTTTCTTTCCAATAAAGGATTTTTCAATTTTGATGTATTCAGCTTTTTCCAGCGTTTTTGTGTGACTTGCCAAATTACCATCAGTTACGTTCAGTAGTTCTTTTAACCGATTAAAATCAACTTCTTCGTTCACCATAAGGATGGACATTATGCCCAGCCGAATGCGATGGTCAAATAATTTGTTTATGTTGTCTATGAGCCCCATGTTAAGCTTTGGCTTCTTTTAGATACATTAAACTGCCATAAATAATGTGCAGTACCCCAAAACCAAGAACCCAGAACCAAAATCCGTAGCCTGGGAGGGCAGCGCATAATAATCCAAGGACTATTTCGGAGTACCCTAAATACTTTACCTTACCAATGGTATATTTTGAGGCGTTTACCAAAGCAAGCCCATAGAAAATCAACATGAGCGAAGCCGTTAGTCCATAATGTAGGCTATTTAATTTTATTAGAATATAGATGCCTCCTGTTATTAAGGGCACAAGAAAACTTACCAAGAGTCTTTTAGTGGTAGCGTCCCAAATTTTCTCGTTATTCTTTTTCGCTTTTTTGGTCGTGAGCAGGTAGGCAGAAACAAAACTAAGAACTGCAACTGCAATTAAGATGGCTATGAGCATTCTAAAGTTCCAACTGTGAAGAATTACATAGTCACTGTTTCTGGGCAATAAAAATAGATAAGCCAGAACTGCTCCTACGATTGCATAAAAGCCAGCCAATATTCCAGATAGCCCGCTCAATGAGATGAAACGGGAAGATTTGTTCATTAAATCCTTGATTTGGGATATGTCTTCTAAGTATTTTTTTGATTCCATTTTAAAGTACTTTGAAATTCAAAGTTAAAATATTATTTGAATTCAAAACCCATTTTTTTAAATATTCGATAAAAATCATGTTATTTTTGATTTGTGAACCCTGCTGAAGAATACATCCTGAGTCGAGATGAGCCTTATCGTAGTATATTATTGCACCTTAAGGCAGTAATTGAACATGTCATTCCTGAGGTCGATATGAAGTATAAATGGAGAATCCCCTGTTTTTATGTGGGTAAACACTCTATTTGTTATCTTAACGCTTCCTATAAGGGAAAATTCGTGGATATCGCTTTTTGGAATTCCGCCCACCTTACCAAACACACTGAATTGATGTTTTCTGAAAAACGAAAAGTGGTCAAGTCTTTTCGGTATACAACTCTGGAAGAAATCAATGATGAAATTCTTATAGAGGTTTTGGAAGAAGTATATTCCTTAAGGGAAAAAGGCTTTTACAAAAGAGATAGCTGAAAAAACGATTCAAATTCACTTAAAACTAAAGGTCTGACCCGAATTACACTGATTCTCACGAGTCAAAACTGTTTACCGTTTCCCTTAGGGCAACCAAATCAGTCAATAACTTTTCAAGTAAACTTAAATCCAACATATTGGCCCCATCGCTTTTTGCATTTGAGGGATCAAAATGTGTTTCCATAAAAAGTCCATCAACACCTGCTGCAATTCCTGCACGTGCCATGGTTCCGATAAGTGCGGGTCTTCCACCCGTAACTCCAGAGGATTGGTTGGGCTGTTGAAGGGAATGGGTCACATCCAAAACCACGGGAGCATATTGCTTCATGGTTGGGACTCCCCTAAAATCGACAATCATATCCTGATAGCCGAACATGGTGCCACGATCTGTTATCCAAGCTTTGTCACTCCCCGAATCCTTTACTTTGTTCACGGCATGTTGCATACTTTCTGGACTCATAAACTGTCCTTTTTTCAAATTGACCACTTTTCCCGTTTTGGCCGCAGCAACTACGAGGTCGGTCTGGCGAACCAAAAAAGCGGGTATTTGCAGTACATCAACGTACTCGGCCGCCATATCGGCATCAGCGATTTCATGAACATCCGTTACTGTCGGTACCTTGAAAGTTTCGGAAACCTTTCCCAAGATCTTCAACGCTTTTTCGTCTCCAATTCCTGTGAAAGAGTCAATTCGGCTTCTGTTCGCTTTTTTGAAACTTCCCTTAAATACATACGGAATCTCTAATTTGTCTGTGATGGTGACCACCTTTTCAGCTATTCTTAGTGCCATTTCCTCACCTTCGATAGCGCAAGGCCCCGCAAGCAAAAAAAAGTTGTTGGAATCGGTATGTTTAATTTGGGGAATGCGTTGAAGTTCCATAAAAAATCAAAATTTATAGCAAAAGTACTGCTTTTGATGCATTCAAGTAATGATCACAATGTGAAAGCAAGAAGTGGTAAATCATCTATACTATATCGTTTGGGCCAAACCTGAAAAAACATAACATAACATTAATTTAATACGTACTGAATTTGATGCACAAGCATGATAAGTATTTTTGGCTACCATTAATTAACATTTTTTTATATGAAACAAAAACTACTCTTTTTCTTTTTTATTGGATTATTAGGAATGGCCAACGGCTTGGGTCAGTCCGTTTTTATCAACGAAATCCACTATGATAATGCTAGCACCGATGTGGAGGAAGCAATCGAAATTGCTGGTCCTGCGAGTACAGATTTGTCAGGTTGGTCACTTGTTTTATACAATGGTTCCAACGGTAGTGTCTATAATGAGGTAGCTTTATCGGGTGCTATCCCAAATCAACAGAACGGATACGGAACGATTTTGATTGCTTTTCCGACCAATGGTCTTCAAAATGGCGCTCCAGATGGTGTTGCACTAGTAGATAACACGGATAACGTAGTACAATTTTTAAGTTATGAAGGAACTTTCACAGCAGTCGGTGGTGTCGCGGATGGTCTTTTGAGCACGGATATTGGTGTTTCTGAATCACCGAGCACTCCCGTAGGTGCATCCCTGACTTTGACAGGTACAGGGTTTTTCTATGAAGATTTTACATGGGAAGTCGCACAAAACAACAGTTACGGCGCAATAAATGCTGGACAAAGCTTTGGTGAACCAATTTTAGCACCTATTATCAACGAATTTGTTTTTAACCATACGGGTGGAGATACTAATGAATTTGTTGAAGTTTTTGCACCTGCCAATACTGATTTGAGCAGTTTTTGGCTTCTGGAAATCGAAGGGGATTCCAATAGCCCCGGCACTATCGATGAAGTGATTCAATTAGGTACTACAGACGCCAACGGGTATTTCACAACAGGATTTTTATCAAATGCATTTGAAAATGGAACAGTAAGCTTGTTATTGGTTTCCAACTTTACAGGCACTGTTGGTGACGACTTGGATACGAATGATGACGGTGTTCTGGACACGACACCATGGGAAGCTATTTTGGACGATGTTGGTGTAAACGATGGTGGTTCGGGTGATTTTAATTATAGTCAGGTAGTATTGTCACAAGGTTTTGATGGAATTTCATTTACCGTGGGTGGAGCTTCAAGAATACCCAATGCTACAGATACCGATAATGCTTCGGATTGGGTCCGAAACGATTTTGATGGGCAAGGCTTGCCCGATTTTCCATCCGCAGTTGCAGATAATGGGGAGGCTATAAATACTCCAGCAGCTGAGAATGAAACTGCTTTAGTGGTTGGACCGGTGTCTGTTCTTATCAATGAATTGGATGTAGATACCCCAAGCACCGATACACTGGAATTTTTGGAACTCTATGATGGTGGTGCGGGAAATACAGCATTAGATGGTTTGGTGCTCGTACTGTACAATGGAAATGGCAATACTAGCTATAATGCCATAGATCTAGACGGATTTAGTACAAATGTCGAAGGTTATTTTGTGATTGGAAATGCTGATGTTCTTAATGTTGACCTTGTAGTTGGTTCCAATGCATTTCAAAATGGTGAGGACGCCATAGCACTTTATGTGGGTGATGCTACTGACTTTCCATCTGGAACTCCAGTGACCACAGATGGTTTGGTCGATGCTATTGTTTATGGAACAGATGACCCAGACGCTACAGAACTATTGGTTTTGCTCAACGAAGGGCAATTGCAGCTCAATGAAAACACCAATGGTGATAAGGATAATGAATCTATGCAACGTATTCCCAATGGTGATGGAGGCGTAAGAAATACGGATGCTTATGTGGTCAAGACCCCAACACCTGGTACTGCAAACGATGCTGTTGTAAATCCAGGGGAAATCATTTCAATAGCTGATGCGAGAGCGATTACAGAAGGAAACGTTGTTACGATTACGGGAATATTGACTGTATCCGATAATTTTGGAGGACCTGCCTATATTCAGGACGATACCGGTGCCATCGCCATTTTTGATGCAGCAGTGCATGGTGAAGGAGTTTTTGCAGTTGGTGATTCCATAACGGTCACGGGTACACGTTCTTCATTTAGGCAATTACAGCAATTGAATCCTGTGGCCAGTGTTGAAAAAAATCCTCAACCCACAGAAAGCATTGAGCCAAGAGTTGTCACGTTAGCAGAATTGGGTAATTATCCCGGCGAATTGGTACAAATACGAAATGTAAGTTTTCCCAATCCGGGTGATTTGTTTTTTGGGAACTCCAATTACACGGTTACTGATGCAAGTGGTTCAGGAGAGCTACGTCTAGACAGTGATGTCGCCGATTTGGTTGGCAAGGTACAACCTGAGTCCTGTGGAACCGTTGCTGGCGTAGTGGGTAGATTTGAAGATACATTCCAATTATTGCCAAGATCGTTTGAAGATGTACCCTGTGCTGAAACTTTTGTGCCACCCGGGGACAATCTTGGTATTCCCAAAGATGAAACTTTTGATGTAGTAACCTGGAATATTGAGTGGTTCGGTGACGAAGGTAATTCTCCCGCTGCCGGCAATCCGCTTTCAGATGCCATTCAGCGCGACAGTGTGTTGACAGTTTTGAGCCAATTGGATGCCGATGTGTATGCCGTTCAAGAAATTGCGGACGATACGCTTTTTACTGAATTGGTAGGACTTTTGCCAGGATATGATTTCGTGCTTTCCGAAGCGGTTTCCAATCCTACGGGAACCCCACCTTTTCAAAAAGTCGGGTTTATTTACAAAACGAAAACTGTGAATCCTGTGGCTACTAGGCCACTTTTACAATCCATACATCCGTTGTACAATGGTGGTGACGATAGTGCGCTGGTTGATTACCCTAGTGAAACCGACCGTTTTTACGCAAGTGGTAGATTACCATTTTTAATGACCGCCGATGTTACGATTGATGGAGTCACTGAACAATTGGATTTAATTGCACTACATGCAAGGGCGAATAGCGGCAATGAATCACAGAATCGCTACGATATGCGTAAATATGATGTGGAAGTGCTCAAAGATTCCTTGGATGTACAGTTTGCAGATAGAAAATTGATTCTTCTAGGCGATTATAACGATGATGTGGATGAAACCGTAGCTGATATCCCTTCAACGGTTACAAGTTTTGAGGAATACGTAAACGATACCGAGAATTACCGTATCATTTCATCACTTTTGAGTGAGCAAGGGTTTCGCTCCTTCGTTTTTAGGGAGAATATGATAGATCATATTGCTTACACCAATGAACTTTTTGAAAATTATATCGAAGAATCCGTCACGGTGCATTATGAAGTTTTCGATAACGATTACTCCAGCACTGCATCTGACCACTTTCCAGTATCAGCGCGCTTCCAGTTGAAGGGATTGACCTTGGATAGTATCGCTATAGTTGATGTAAGTTGTAACGGAGCTTTAGATGGAAGCATCACATTGGAAGTTTCTGGAGGAATTGCTCCTTACGAATATTTATGGAGCGATGGGCAGATAACCGAAACAGCAATAGATTTAAAATCAGGTGAGTATTCAGTAATTGTAACCGATTCATTGGATAATTCAATCTTATCCGAAACTATTGTCATTTCAGAACCAGAAGCTATCGATTTTAGTGTTCCTGAAGATGCGAAGGTATATCTGGGATATCGAAAAGCAGAATGTGCCGACCTTTCGGTGAGCAACATCATAAATGCACAAGGAGCATATACTATAGTATGGAGTACTGGGGAAACTAGTGAGGGAATCACCGTTTGCCCCAAAGAAAATACTACATATACGGTCACAGTGACCGATGAGACCGGTTGTAGCACTACAAAAGAAATTGTGGTTGAAGCCGTTGATGTCAGCTGTGGTTCCAATCGATATTTTTCTAAAGTTCAGATTTGCTTCAGGGGCCGTTCTTACTGTGTCTCGGAATGGGCTGCACATTGGTACCTTAAAAAAGGTGCGGTATTGGGAAGCTGTGATGGCGCTAACGCACCTGTTTTCTCAAAAGTATATTTAGTCAGAAATCCTGTCTTCAATCAAGCGAAACTCTATATAGATAGTGAGGAAGATGTTGTTGCGGATTTTGAGGTGTATGACCTTTTTGGAAGATTGGTGTTCACTTCATCCCAAAATGTAGAACAAGGGAAATCTTTTGTGAGACTGGATGTTTCTCAACTACGGAGAGGACTTTATTTCTTGAAACCATCGGTTAATGGGCAGGTTCAAAAAACAATACGCTTATTGAAATGGTAAGCAGAAATCTAGTCTATTGAGATGGTATCAATAAACTGATTGGCTAAAGCCCCAAAACCTAATTATTTGGTTTTGGGGCTTTTTATATTGGATAATCTATTTAAGATTGTTTCTTTTTAAACCATCCTTTTATCGAGGTATTAGTGAAGTATTGAACTTCCTATAAATCAATAAGATAAAAATAACATTTGATAAGGTGTACAAGTAGAGAAATCGCAGTATCTTTGCAGGCTTAAAAAAATAGGTTATGTCCAAAATCAAGAATATTGCGATTATTGCACACGTTGACCACGGTAAGACTACCTTGGTTGATAAAATCATGTTTCACTGTCAGTTGTTTCGTGATAACGAAAACAAAGGGGATTTGATTCTGGACAATAATGACCTAGAAAGGGAAAGAGGAATTACCATAGTTTCCAAGAATGTTTCCGTAGTTTATAAGGATACAAAGATAAATATTATCGATACCCCTGGTCACGCCGATTTTGGTGGTGAAGTGGAACGCGTACTCAACATGGCCGATGGGGTTTTACTTTTGGTGGATGCCTTTGAAGGGCCAATGCCCCAGACAAGGTTTGTCTTGCAAAAGGCAATTGATTTAGGATTAAAACCATGTGTGGTCATCAATAAAGTAGACAAAGAAAACTGCACCCCCGAAGAAGTACATGAGAAGGTTTTTGATTTGATGTTTGAGCTGGGAGCAGAAGAATGGCAGTTGGACTTCCCCACGGTGTATGGTTCGGCCAAACAAAACTGGATGAGCGAAGATTGGCAAAAGCCAACAGAAAATATAGAGCCTTTGTTGGATATGGTCATTGAGCATGTACCAGAGTATAAGCCACAAGAAGGTACTACACAAATGTTGATTACTTCGTTGGACTTTTCATCGTTCACCGGACGTATTGCAATTGGTAGGTTGACTCGTGGTAGTCTAAAAGAAGGACAGCAGATTTCATTGGTAAAACGCGATGGTACTATCGTGAAGTCAAAAATAAAAGAGCTTTTTACTTTTGAAGGTCTTGGACGTCAAAAAGTACAAGAAGTTAAAACGGGGGATATTTGTGCCATAGTAGGTATGGAAGGTTTTGAGATTGGTGACACCGTAGCTGATTTAGAGAATCCTGAAAAACTAAAGACCATAGCTATTGATGAGCCCACAATGAGTATGCTCTTTACCATTAACGACAGCCCGTTTTTTGGTAAAGATGGAAAGTTTGTTACCTCCCGTCATATTAAAGAGCGTTTGGAAAAAGAACTGGAAAAGAACTTGGCGCTTCGCGTTGAAGAAACAGATAGCGCCGATAAGTTCATGGTCTTTGGTCGAGGTGTATTGCACCTTTCCGTTTTAATAGAGACCATGCGTAGGGAGGGGTACGAACTCCAAATTGGTCAGCCTCAAGTAATCATCAGGGAAATTGATGGGGTAAAATGTGAACCGGTAGAGCATTTGACCATCGATTTGCCAGAGGAAGTTTCTGGTAAGGCCGTGGAAATGGTATCCATAAGAAAAGGAGAAATGACGAGTATGGAAGCTAAAGGTTCACGTATGCTATGTGAGTTTGTGATACCGTCTAGAGGAATTATAGGATTACGAAACCAACTATTGACTGCAACCGCTGGTGAGGCAATTATGGCACACCGTTTCTTGGAGTATCAGCCTATGAAAGGCGAAATAGCCCAGCGTTTAAATGGTTCTCTGGTGTCCATGGAAAATGGGACGGCAATTCCTTATTCCATAGATAAGTTACAGGAACGTGGTAAGTTTTTTATAGATCCAGGAGAAGATATCTACGAAGGTCAGGTAATTGGTGAAAACTCACGTGGAGATGACATGACGGTTAACGTGACCAAAACCAAAAAATTATCCAATGTACGTTCCGCTGGCGCCGATGATAAGGCAAAAATAGTTCCTGCCATTAAGTTTTCCTTGGAAGAAGCATTGGAATACATTCAAAAGGATGAATACGTTGAAGTAACGCCAAATCACCTTAGGCTACGTAAGATATATTTGAAAGAAGTAGATAGAAAGCGGAATAAGATAGATTAGCCCAAATGACCATGATGTTGTTCGCGTAAGCAAGCAACAGCAGCTCCTATGATGCCTGCATGGTTCATCAGTTCTGCTTTTACCACATCTGTTTCTATGGTAATCAGATGGTTGAATTCCTTCCATTTCTTTGAAGTGCCGCCGCCTACAATAATCAGGTCGGGTGCGACAATGAGTTCTACCAATTTCAAGAATTTATTGAAGCGCTTGCCCCATCTTTCATAAGAAAGGTCTTCACGTTCTCTGGCCGAAGCAGCTGCCCATTCTTCAATCTTTTTGTATTTTTTATAGGGGATTTGTCCAAGTTCAAAATTTGGAAGCAATACACCATTATAAAAAGCACCGCTACCTAATCCAGTACCAATGGTGATCATGAGCACAAGACCATTTTTTCCTTTTCCAATGCCATAGTTCATAGAAGCATATCCAGCGGCATCTGCATCATTTAATACTGTGAATTCGTGCCCAGTGGCTTTTGTGAAAAGTTCATCTATGTTTACACCAACCCAACTCGGGTGGAGATTTCCAGGTGATAAACAAACACCATTTTTTACAATTGTGGGAAAGCCACAACCTACAGGGCCACTGTACTTAAAGTGTTCAACGATTTGGGATATGACCTCGGCC
The DNA here is from genome assembly GCF_021390175.1 of Flagellimonas sp. HMM57. NCBI lineage: Bacteria > Pseudomonadati > Bacteroidota > Flavobacteriia > Flavobacteriales > Flavobacteriaceae > Flagellimonas > Flagellimonas sp. HMM57. Next base: position 2,771,476 of record NZ_CP090004.1, read on the forward strand.
ATATCTTCTGGTTTTCTTGAACTTGGAGTGGGTATACGATACCTTTCTGTCAACATTTCTCCAGTTTCAGCGTTTACCAGTGCACCTTTAATGCCTGATCCGCCAATATCAATACCAAGAATTTCCATAAATTGGTTAATTATTTAGTTTAACAAATAAACGAAAAACTTTTGGCGGTGAAAACCGCTGATCACTAACAATATTTAATTAGTTGTTAACTATCCTTCTTTGGTGGTTGTATGTAATAGTCTATAGAATTGAGTGAATGGTTGGGGTCAATAAGGTCTAAAATTTTATCAATGGCCTTTCCAAAACCAGTCAATGTATCTAACTGCTTGTTCTTTCCAAGGGCACTTGAAATGGTCTCATCCCTATTTCCAAATTTATATCCGCCTTCTTTTATCCATAGCAAATTAAATAAATGTTGCATAATGACATTGCCCAGTTGGTCCACGGAGATTGCCATTTCTAGACAGAACTCGCCCACCCCTCTTAATCCTTTTGCAAACATTTGTTGGAAAAGACCATAGATGAGACCAAGCGGCCCAGTGAGTACCGTCAGAACAATTGAAATTAAAAAAAGAAGTATTCCAATAAAAGGATTGATTTTTTTATCTTTTTTGCAGTCCTGTTTTTTTAGAATCATGATGCAGTTGCTTTTTGAATAACCTCAAAGACTTTGCTCCCATCGCATTTTAATGTTTTGTGAGGGTACTTCAATATCAATGCATAATCATGGGTTGCCATAATGATAGTTCGCCCATTTTGATTAATATCTTGTAGCACCTTCATCACCTCTACACTAGTCTGTGGGTCCAGGTTCCCTGTAGGTTCGTCTGCTAGAATTAATTCGGGGTCGTTAAGTAAGGCCCGCGCAATAGCAATACGCTGTTGTTCCCCTCCTGAAAGTTCGTGCGGGAATTTAAAACCTTTGGTCTTCATGCCAACTTTGTCCAAAACCTCTTCGATTTTGTTATCCATTTTGGAAGCATCTGTCCACCCGGTAGCTTTTAGCACAAAACGTAGATTGTTATTGATGTTTCGGTCAGACAACAATTTAAAATCCTGAAAAACGATACCCAATTTTCTTCGTAAGAACGGAATTTCTTTTTCTTGTAATTTTTCCAAATCGAAATCCACTACACTGCCAGACCCTTGTTTTAAGGGCAAGTCGGCGTACAGGGTTTTCATGAAGCTACTTTTCCCGCTTCCTGTTTTGCCGATAATGTAGACAAACTCCCCTTTCTTTACTTCTAGGGATATGTTGTTCAAGATGAGGTTTTCATTTTGGAATACGGCTACGTCCTGTAGTTTTAGAATTGTTTCCGACATATTTTCGTTTTGAAAAATAAAGGTACTAAGTTCTAAATTTATAGTGCGTTAAGCGTTTCCAAATTTTGCTTCCTAACTTTACAATATACTTTGGCTTAAATTTTGACGTTATGGTAACAGTCAATCGAGAACAGCGTAGAACACTATGAATCGAAAAAACCTCATCATTTTCCCGATATTTTTGGGATTCTTCTTTGGTGCCACCTCCCAGGAGACCAAACTATTTTACCACGAAGATAAAGCGTATCAAGACGCATTGACCCTTTATAATTCTCAACAGTACCAAGCAGCACAGACTATTTTTGAAAAGGTCAAGGTCGAAACAAAAGACCATGAGACCGAAGCCAATAGTGCATATTATGCTGCCAATGCTGCTATTCGCCTAAGCCAGCGTGGAGCGGATAAAAAAATGGAGGACTTTGTGGAAAATTATCCTACCTCTACCAAGAGGAACTCGGCTTTCTTAGATGTCGCCGATTATTATTTTGAAACAGGAAAATACCCGTATGCACTAAAGTGGTACAAAAAAGTAGATCAATCCACCATGTCCAAAAAGGATAAAGAGCGTTTTAATTTTAACAACGGATATTCACTTTACGCATCAAACAATCCCAAAGCGGCAGAACGCTATTTGAGCAAAGTGAGCAATTCACCAAAATATGGTTCCCAGGCAAAGTATTACCTAGGCTATATCGCTTACGAACAAGATGATTACGATAGTGCAAGTGAACGTTTTGACCAAATCACTGACCCAGAACTTCTAAATGAAAAATTATCCTATTATCAGGCGGACCTAAATTTTAAATTGGGCAATTTTGAAGAGGCGATTACCATGGCAAAAAAACAATTGCCAAAGTCCGACCGAAAGGAAGTATCCGAACTCAATAAAATTATTGGCGAAAGCTATTTCAATCTAGAACAGTACGAAGAAGCGATTCCCTATTTGGAAAAATATAAGGGGAAACGCGGAAAATTCAATAATACGGATTATTATCTTATTGGATATGCCCATTATAAACAAGGTGATTATGAAGCTGCGGTGCAACAGTTCAATAAAATCATTGGTGGTACCAATAGTGTATCACAAAATGCATATTACCATCTAGCCGAATGCTATTTGAAATTGGATAAAAAACCTGAAGCGTTGAACGCTTTTAGAAATGCTTCTCAGATGGATTTTAGTGCCGAAATTCAAAAAGATGCCTTTTTGAATTATGCTAGATTGAGCTATGAAATTGGCAATGCATACGAACCTGTTCCACAAGTATTGACTACTTATCTGGAGAAATACCCCAAAGACGAGCATCAACAAGAGATTCAGGAATTGTTGGTTGATTCATACATTACGTCCAGGAATTTTGAGGGTGCAATGCGTCTTTTGGAAGAAAATAAAGGATATGCCAGCAAAGAGACCTATCAGAAAGTAGCGTTTTACAGAGGTGTTGAATTGTTTATGGACGGTGATTACGAAGCGGCTTTAGGGCGATTTTCAAAATCACTTAAAAATGCTGAGAACCCAACTTTTGAGGCACGGGCCATGTATTGGAAGGCGGAATCCGCTTACCGATTGAATCGGTTTGATGAAGCGCTTACGGACTTTAACCGATTCGAAAAGCTTCCTGCTGCCCAAAATCTGGAGGTATATCAAGACATAAACTATAATTTGGGATACTGTCATTTTAAACTGAAAGATTACGCAAGTGCCATCACTAATTTCAAAAGTGTCACTAATTCTAATACAAATAATACAGAAAGACTCAATGATAGCTATTTGCGTTTAGGTGATAGTTATTTTGTGACTAGTCAATATAATCCTGCCCAAAATGCTTACAACGAGTCATTACGATTGAATGGCGCAGAACAAGACTATGCTTCATTTCAAAAGACATTGTGCAGTGGGTTTTTAGGGAATACTTCAGCTAAAATTAATGGGTTGAACCAATTTTTGACCAGCTACCCAAAATCCTTGTTACGGGATGATGCGCTGTTCGAATTGGGCAATTCTTACATCAAAATGAATGAAGAGGCTATAGGTCTCCAGACATATGATAGGCTTCTTGAAGAATTTGCCACAAGTAAGTTCGCACCAAGGGCGATGCTTCGCCAAGGACTGGTGCATTACAATGCCAACAGAAATGATCAAGCTCTGACCAAATTAAAAGGGGTTGTCCAAAAATATCCAAATACCCAGGAAGCCAAACAAGCAGTGGCAACTGCGAAATTGGTATATGTAGACGAGGGAAAGGTAAGCGAATATGCTGCATGGGCAAGAAGTTTGGACTTTGTGGAAGTAACGGATGCGGAGTTGGACAACGCCAGTTTTGAAGCTGCTGACAGAAAATATATTGAAGGAAAAACGGATATGGCCATCAATGGATATGAAGCATATCTAAAGGAATTTCCGAATGGACTCCATGCGCTAAATGCAAACTTTAATTTGGCCCAACTTTATTTTTCAAAAGGAGAAAAGGACAAAGCGTTGCCAAACTACAAAGTCGTTGCCGATAGTAATGGGGAGTTTACGGAACAAGCACTTACTAGGGTTTGCGAACTTTATATTGGCAAACAAGATTATGATAGTGCCCTTCCTTATCTAGAGCGATTGGAAAACACAGCTGAGATTTCACAGAACAAGACTTTTGCGCAATCCAACCTAATGAAGGGTTATTACGAAAAAAGAAACTATGACCAAACCATAGCATATGCAGAGAAAGTCTTGAAAGCTACAAAAATCGATAATCGTATTAAGAGCGATGCGCAAATCATGATTGCCCGCTCGGCAATTGCTACCAATGATGAGCAGCTGGCTGAGACTGCTTACAAGGAAGTAAAGAAAATTGCGATTGGCGAAATGGCTGCGGAAGCATGGTACTACGATGCCTATTTCAAGAATAAGGACCAAGATTTTGAAGCTTCGAATACTTCAGTACAAAAACTGGCAAAGGATTATGCCTCTCACAAAAACTGGGGTGGAAAAGGATTGGTACTCATGGCAAAGAATTTTTACGCTTTGGGTGACGCCTTTCAGGCAACCTACATTTTGGAAAGCGTAATTTCCAATTTCTCCGAATTTGAAACTATAGTTGCAGAAGCCAAAGGAGAACTTGCTATAATCAAAGCACGTGAGGCACAAAGTAATTCTTCAGTAGACCCTAACGGGAACTAAATTGAGACACATCATGTACAAAAAGCACAGCTATATATTTATCCTATTATTTTTGAGCCTTTGGGGAGCAGTTTCAGCTCAGGAAACTGAAACTGATAGTATTGGTACCGAAACGGTCACTGTGGTAAAACCTTACTCGCCGACCGTTTCAGATGCCTTTAAATTAAAATCAACGCCCAATCTAAATGATTCCATAGTGCTTCAAAAGAAGAAAATCAATTACAGTATTTTTTCGGTACCTGTAGCTTCTACGTTTACGCCCGCGAAAGGAAAAGCGTCGCGTGTAAAGAAAACACCGCTGCCCACGCTGTACAATTCGTATGCATCCGTTGGTTTGGGAAACTTTAATAATGCTTTAGTTGATTTTTATACCAGTCGTGAATTTAGCAGGGGTGAAGATTTGTTGGATTTTGGGTTAAACCACAATTCCTCTAGAGGTGCCATTGAATCTACGCCTTTGGATGCGGACTTTTACAACACCAAACTTGATGTTTCGTATGCAAAGAAGGATAGGGATTTGGATTGGGGTGCGAGCATAGGCCTCCAACATCAACTGTACAACTGGTACGGTATTGAGAATGGTGCTTTTGAAGAGACCATAATTGCTGGTATAGATGCAACACAGAACTATTTTAGCGCACAGGCAAAGGCACATGTAAACCTTGAAGATTCCTTTTTTAAAAGTGGAACCGTTTTGGTTAGAAGATTCTGGGATGCTACGGACTCGGGAGAGAATCGCGTTGTTTTTCAACCCACTATTGAACTGCCCGTTACAGAAGAGTTGGTTACCATAAGTGCTAAACTGGATTATGTTGGCGGAAGCTTTGAGAATGCACCTTTGAACAATACCACAAATGAAACTGGCATAGATTATGGCCATTTTCAGGTTGGTATAAGCCCAAGTCTGCAGATGCTTCGGGATGACCTTACTTTAAATTTGGGGGCAAACCTTGTCTATGGAATGGACACGGAAAACAGCGAAGGTAATTTCTACATTTATCCTTCAGTTACGGCATCGTATCGCTTGTTGGACGAAACGGTCATAGCCTATGGTGGAGTAGAGGGTGAGCTGCATCAGAATTCGTACTACGATTTTGTAAGCGATAACCCCTTCGTTTCACCGACTTTGTCAATTCAACCCACCGACCAACAATATGAAGGATATTTGGGTTTAAAAGGGCAATTGGTGTCCAATGTCGGGTACAATATCAAAGGCTCGTATACGGCCGAAAACCGAAGGCCTTTGTTTTTACTGAATCCTGAAAACTTGGTTAGGGATGATGAAGGTGACTATTTCTACGGGAATTCATTTCAGGTATTTTATGATGACATAAAAACGCTGGGTATTTTTGCTGAATTAAATGTGGACATCAATCGTAATTTCACCATGGGTATTAATGCTGAGTTCTACGATTATGATACCGAAACGGATAACCCAGCGTGGAACCTGCCCAGTATCAAAGGTTCTTTGTTCATGGATTATCAAATTGATGAAAAGTGGTACATGGGTGCCAATCTATTCTATGTGGGCGAACGGGACGACTTGGTTTCGCAAGCAGTTGCCAATGCCTTGCCCTCGGAATTTCCTTCCACTATTGTGACGTTGGATAGCTTTTTTGATGCCAATGCCCATGTAGGCTATCGCTTTAATGAACAACTTTCGGTTTTTGTCAAGGCATCCAATATTGCCAATAATGATTATCAACGTTGGGCCAATTTTAGGGTGCAAAGCTTTCAGGCATTGGCAGGGCTTTCCTATAAGTTTGATTTTTGATTTGTAGGTAAAAACACAATAAAATCATAAGAAAATCGTTATGGTTACTGCACCAGCCTAAATCTTATCATCTGGCGTGGTGTATCCGATTGAATTGGAAGTCATGCGATTACGGTTCACTTACATATTGTCCCTTTTCTTTTTTACCTTGATGTTTTCATCAATGGTCTCACAGAACCTTGTTCACAATGGTGGTTTCGAGGATTTTGTGGAATGCCCTGTCAAGATGAGCAATCTAAACAAAGATGCAGAGTATTGGAGCGCACCAACTTTGGGTACTACAGATTACTTCAATGAATGCAGTAAGACCAAGTTGGGAATTCCCATGAATTTTAAGGGGAAACAAGACGCCTTTGAAGGAGATGCCTATGCGGGTCTATATTTGTTCGCACCTAAAGATTACCGAGAATATATTCAAGTAAAGTTATCCAAAACCTTAAAAAAAGGACACCGTTATAGGTTAAGTTTATCCTTGAGTCTATCTGAAAAATCAGATGGTGCAGTAATGGACATAGGTGCTGTTTTTTCAGAAAAACCACTGTCCGTTCATACAAAGCGGCAGCTTTCAAATGCGATGCTATCCTCGCAGGTTATTAAAACAACACATGCCAAACAATTCTCCTCCAATGGCTTTTACGATGATAAAGGAGATTGGATGGAAGTTGAATTGGACTTTGTGGCCAAAGGATTTGAAGGCAATCTTATCCTTGGAAACTTTAAAAGTAATGGGGGAACCAAATATCTGGATTTTAATAAAAACCCAGCTTCGGTCGAAGGCTACTCATACTATTATCTTGATAATGTTACACTAACATACCTAGGTCCAGAATACAAGCCCAACCAAAGTTATGTGCTCAATCATGTAAATTTTGACTTTGACCGTTTTGAACTGGAACCTAAGGCAAAGCAAAGTTTGGCAGATGTATATGAATACCTCAAAAAGAATCCCAACTTAAAAGTTTCTATCAGCGGTCATACAGATGATCTGGGGTCAGATAAATACAATGAAGTCCTGTCAAGTCAACGTGCCAATACGGTTGCAAAACACTTAATAAAGCTCGGACTTGAAAAAAACAGAATTTCCTATATGGGTTACGGGAATAAAATTCCTTTAGATAGCACACTTACCGATAAGGCCAGAAGAAAAAATCGACGTGTAGAATTTGTGATGACCGAGTTTGTTGATGATGAGTAATTCCTTCCTATTTTAGTCACCGCTAAACCTAACATTTTCAAAAACAATTTAAGAAGAAGGTGAATCAATTGGAAGAATTGATCGCACTGGCCAAAAGTTTTTCCGACTTAGGAACTAGAATTGCTTTTTTCCAGGCATCCCAGTAAAAATTTTGGCGTAAACCGGAATTACCATCCAACAGTTTTTTAATGTCGTCATCATATTCCAACACAATATAACCGGTATTCCCACCGCTTAAAACAAAAAAGGATTCTGGTTCATAGCCTTTGGACTTAATGTTGACTTTCCAATGAAAATCTTTTTCGCTCTTAAGCAGAAATGAACCGTCATAATCGGTATACGTAATAATGTCCGTTGTACTTATCTCCGCAGAGGCTCGGTAAATAGGAAACCCAAGTTGGTCAACTACTTTACCCGTTATCTTATTTTGACCAAAGCCAAAGTAAGGAACAACAGATAATACGAGCATATAGGTTGCTATGCGCATTATAGAAAGATTTGGATTGTTATAACGGATTTTATTGCAAATTAGTATCATGAGGATAATGAAAAAAGCAATACTAAAAAAATTCGCATAGAACAATATGGGTTAAAAAACCACGTTTATTTAGGCGGTACGAGAACCTACAAATTAAAATAACTATGTTTTATAAGGTAACTCGTATTTTTTTATTTCTTAGTTTTTGTTTTTTATTGGGGACTCCACTTATTGGGCAAAATTTGATTTTGAACCCGGGCTTCGAAAAGTTTAAATCCTGTCCATCAAATATTATCAATTCTGGTACTTTACTGGAAGATGTTTCTTTACCAACATCAAGTTCTGGAGATTACTTTAATGCATGTGGTTCGAGTGATTTCTCGGTTCCTGCCAATTTTAAGGGTTCGCAAAAAGCTGAGGAAGGCTCCGGCTATGTTGGACTTTATTTCTACGCCTTAAATAACTATCGCGAATATGTTCAGTTGAATACCAGTAAAACATTAAGGGAAAAACACCCTTACAAAATTTCATTGAAATTAAGTCTTGCCGAGGCATCTAGCCTAGCGTTGAAGAATATGTCAATCGTACTGGTCAACAAAAAAGTAAAGTTTCCAAACGGCTCGGCTTTGACCAGCTCCCGCATGGATCTTAAAGAAGACATCATGTTTCACGAAGTCAAACTAAAGCCGAACAAATCTTTGGCAAATACCGATGATTGGATTACCCTAACTGCTGAATTTGATGCTAAAGGTTTCGAAAACCACATCATTATTGGCAATTTTAAAAACAACGTGGACACAGAATTGTTAAACCACGATGGTTCTATATTATCTAGTGATTTCTCATACTATTACGTTGATAATTTAATGCTTGAGGAATTGCCAAGAATCAATTATGAAAAAGACAAGATATATGTTCTAGAACGTAACCCGTATGAACCTAAAGGTTACGAATTGGATGCAGAAGCTATAGCAAGTGTCAAAAAAATATTCAAGTATCTCAAAGAAAATGCTGAGGTACAGATGAAGATTACAGGTCACTCTGATAATGTTGGAAAACCCGAATATAACAAGTTTGTATCCTCTTTAAGAGCTAGGGCGGTCGCACTTTATCTTAAAAATCTAGGAATCGATGACAACCGAATTGTTTGGGAAGGTGTGGGAGACACAAGACCACTTAGAAACGGGAAAATAAAAGAAAGCCATCTTTCCAATCGTAGGGTTGAGTTTGTAATGACCGACTTTCAAGACGAGTAAAATAAGACATATTTGCTGTTAAAAAATAACAGAATGCAACTATGCCATCGCTTTACTCCAATGGCAATTAATTTAGCAATGATTTGGTCCGCCAATAATTAAGCCCCGCTTTACGATAACATTTTCTATTTTTGAAGGAAACCTTCAAAAATGAAACAGCTTTTTTTCCTAGTATCCATTTCTGTTCTTGTAATATCGTGTGCTTCAAAAGAAGAAGTGGACCTCATTGTATCCAATGCCAATGTGTATACCGTTGATGGGGATTTTTCAACTGCTGGTAGTATCGCCATAAAAAATGGCAAGTTTGTGGCAGTTGGTGAAACAAATGAAATTGGTGAAAAGTATACTGCAATAGAACAAATGGATGCCGATGGCAAAACCATTGTTCCCGGTCTAATAGACGCGCACTGTCATTTTTATGGATTGGGCCTTAATCAGCAGGTCGTTGATTTGGTGGGAACCAAAAGTTTTCAGGAAATTGTTGATAGGGTGGTAGCGTTTCATAAAGAAAATCCTTCCAATTTTATTCAGGGTAGAGGATGGGATCAGAATGATTGGGAAGTAAAAAAGTTTCCTACTAAGGATAAGTTGGACGAATTGTTTCCAGATACACCCATTGCATTGGAGCGGGTTGACGGACATGCTTATTTGGTCAATCAGAAAGCATTGGATTTAGCAGGTATTACTCCAGAAACAAAGGTTGAAGGTGGGGCCATCATAAAAAAAGAAGGAAAACCCACAGGTGTTCTGGTGGACAACCCAATGGGAATGGTAGATGCGGTCATCCCAAAACCGAATAGGATTAAACAGATTCAAGCACTTCAAGATGCAGAACGTTTATGCTTTGATTATGGTCTGACCACCGTTAACGATGCAGGATTGCACAAACCCGTTATCGAGTTAATAGACAGTTTGCAACAATCAGGTGATTTGTCCATACGGGTGTATGCCATGGTGAGCAATACCCCAGAAAATCTGGATTTTTATTTGGATAAGGGAATCGTTAAAACAGATAAATTGAATGTTCGCTCCGTAAAAGTTTATGGTGATGGTGCTTTGGGTTCTAGAGGTGCAGCATTAAAAACGCCATACTCGGACCACGAAGGACATTTTGGAGCTATGATTACCCCAGTAGATGAAATAGAGGCTTTGGCAGAACGAATTGCTGCTTCGGATTATCAAATGAATACCCATGCTATTGGAGATTCGGCAAACATTGTGGTGTTGCGAGCCTATAAAAAGGCGCTGGAAGGAAAAGAAGATAGGCGTTGGAAAGTGGAACACGCCCAAGTAATCTCAGCACAGGATTTTGATTATTTTGAGAATGGAATTATCCCATCCATCCAACCTACTCATGCAACTAGTGATATGTACTGGGCGGAAGACCGTTTAGGAAAAGAACGGGTTAAAGGTGCATATGCCTTTAAAAAATTGTTGGACAAAGCAGGAACCGTAGCATTGGGAACCGACTTTCCCGTGGAGCAAGTGAGTCCATTCTTAACTTTTTATGCCGCTGTGGCAAGACAGGATTTAGACAACTATCCCGAAGGAGGTTTTCAAATGAAAGACGCCTTATCAAGAGAAGAAACGCTAAAAGGGATGACCATTTGGGCGGCACATTCCAATTTTGAAGAAGACGAAAAGGGAAGCATAGAAACTGGAAAAGTGGCCGATTTTGTAATCTTGAGCGATGATATCATGACAATTCCCGTGGAAGACATACCTAATCTTAAAGCAGAGCAGGTCTTTGTGGACGGTAAACAAGTTAAATAAAAAAGCGAGCCATTTGGCTCGCTTTTCTTTAATGCTTTATTTCTTTTGCTTAGAGGCTCATAGCTAAAGAAACACGTGTTGTTCCCCAGCCCATGATCATGTTTCCATCCTCATCAAAAGTGATTGAGAATGCCTCTAAAGATTCACTGTCAGTACTTGTCTTAGCACTAACCCTAGCTATATCAGCTGCCTTATCGTAAGAGTACGCTCCCCATTGATTTAGATTGCTGTTTAAAACTACTGTCCATTCGCCTTCCCCTGGAATAGTGAACAAAGCATAAGTTCCTGCTTTTACAGCAGTGCCACCAATAGTGGCATCTTTGTACAAAGTAATCTCTGGGGCTTCATTGGCTCCGGTTCTCCAAACCTTACCAGCAGGGGCAAGTTCAGAAACGCTACGTCCTTTTAATTGAGGACGACTGTAGATAATACGAACTGCTTTTTCAGAAACTCTGTAACTGGAAGGATATGCAGCAATGTCCGCGGGGCTTTTATCCAAACCACTGAATTTTTGTGCGGTTGCTTCCGTTGAAAAAACCAACGAAACGATTAAGAAAGTAAATAAAAATACATTTTTCATGATAGAAATTTTAGTTGTCCTCAAAACTAGGATGTTATTAAATGTTGTTTTTATAAAAAGACGTTAAAATTTAGCAACCTTACAAAGTGTTCATATTTCTTATTGGTATTACAATTTTGATATTAATTTTGTGATTTATTGATGTAAAACATTAAAAAATGAAACCTTTATGGTATTCAATGTTTTATTATTGAAAGTATACGGTAATATTTGTATTGAAATTGTTATAAAATAAAAATTATGTGCGGAATTGTATGTGCGTTTGATGTAAAGGAAAGTACAGAAGTATTAAGACCTCAACTTTTAGAAATGTCTAAAAAAGTGAGGCATAGAGGTCCAGATTGGAGTGGGATTTATGCAGATGACAAAGCGATATTGACCCATGAAAGGTTGGCGATAGTCGATCCTGCATCAGGAAAACAGCCATTGTTCAGTGAAGATGGGAAATTGATTTTAGCTGCCAATGGCGAAATTTATAACCACAGAGAATTAAGAAACCAGTTTGATGGGCGGTATGAATTTAAGACCGAATCGGATTGTGAAGTGATTTTGGCGCTCTATCAAGGAAAAGGAGTTGATTTTGTAGATGAGCTCAATGGTATTTTTGGTTTTGCGATTTATGACAGCGAAAAAGACGAATACTTTATTGCAAGGGATCATATGGGTATTATCCCACTTTACATAGGATGGGATAAAAACGGTACTTTTTATGTTGCTTCCGAACTTAAGGCGTTGGAAGGAACATGCTCAAAGATTGAACTGTTTCCTCCAGGACATTATTTGCATAGTTCGGATGGTGAATTTAAACGATGGTATACCAGGGATTGGATGGACTATGAAGCGGTAAAGGAGAACGAGACCAGTATACAAGAAATTAAAGATGCGCTTGAAGCTGCTGTGCACCGTCAATTAATGTCAGATGTGCCTTATGGAGTTTTACTATCCGGCGGATTGGATTCTTCGGTAACTTCTGCTATTGCAAAGAAGTATTCTCAAAAGCGAATTGAATCGGGAGATACAAAGGAAGCTTGGTGGCCTCAGCTGCATTCATTTTCGGTTGGTTTGGAAGGTTCCCCAGATTTAGCTGCTGCTCAAAAAGTAGCGGATCATATTGGAACCATCCATCATGAAATAAAATTTACCATTCAAGAAGGCCTAGATGCCATAAAAGATGTTGTTTACAACTTAGAGACTTATGATATTACCACGATAAGAGCATCGACGCCCATGTATTTAATGGCCAGGGTAATCAAATCTATGGGCATAAAAATGGTATTGTCAGGAGAAGGGGCAGATGAACTGTTTGGCGGATACCTGTATTTTCACAAGGCACCAAGCCCAAAAGACTTTCATGAAGAAACTGTAAGAAAACTGGATAAGTTGCATATGTATGATTGCCTTAGAGCCAATAAATCACTCGCAGCATGGGGAATTGAGGGGCGCGTTCCCTTCTTGGACAAGGAATTTATGGATGTAGCCATGCGTATCAATCCAAAAGATAAAATGATCAATGGAGAACGTATGGAGAAGTGGGTGGTTCGCAAAGCGTTCGAATCTTATCTTCCAGAAAGTGTAGCGTGGAGGCAAAAGGAGCAATTTTCGGATGGTGTGGGATATAGTTGGATCGATACTTTAAAGAAAATAGTGAATGAAGAGGTCAGCGATGAAAAACTAGCAAATGCACATTTTAAGTTTCCCATTCAAACACCAACCTCAAAGGAAGAATATTATTATCGCTCCATATTTGAAGGTCATTTTCCTTCTGATGCCGCTGCATCGAGCGTTCCCCAAGAGCCTTCAGTGGCTTGTAGTACAAAAATTGCATTGGAATGGGACGAGGCATTCAAAAACATGAACGATCCATCAGGTAGGGCCGTGGCTAACGTTCATGAAGATGCCTATATGAAATAACCAACCAATTATAGTTTATGATGTAGGAGGATGTAGTTTTGTTTCATTTTCTATTAGTCGGAAGAGCCCCTTGAAAGAGGGGCTCTTTAATTTAAAAAGACAAAAATGAAAGCGGTAAATATTATCCATGTTTTTCACATTTTTTGTTGATAACTTAAAGAGGTGAAACTGCCCCAACTGCCTAATTCCAAAGGGGATTACTTATATTTGTAGGATTTGAAAATTTCAAAGCTAATACAAAGAATTATATGAGCGAAGAAGCTAAAAAAAATCAATATTCAGCAGATAGTATCCAAGCCCTTGAAGGAATGGAGCATGTACGTATGCGACCTTCCATGTACATTGGTGATGTTGGGGTAAGAGGATTGCATCATTTGGTTTATGAAGTAGTGGACAATTCCATTGATGAGGCCATGGGTGGCTATTGTGACACGATCCATGTAACGATCAACGAAGATAATTCCATAACGACTAAAGATAACGGTAGGGGAATTCCCGTAGGACTTCACAAGAAAGAAGGTGTTTCTGCTTTGGAAGTGGTTATGACCAAGATTGGAGCAGGAGGTAAGTTTGATAAAGACTCCTATAAAGTTTCAGGTGGACTTCATGGTGTTGGTGTCTCCGTTGTAAATGCATTGTCGGTTCATTTAAAAGCAACCGTAAATCGAGAAGGGAAAATCTGGGAGCAGGAATATGAAAGGGGAAAAACCCTTTATCCCGTAAAGAGTACTGGTGAGAGTAAAGAGACCGGTACAGAGGTGACTTTTTCTCCTGACCCAACCATATTTGCCCAGACCACTGAGTATAACTATGAAACCCTTTCAAATAGAATGCGTGAGCTTTCTTATTTGAATAAGGGTGTGACCATCACATTAACAGATAGAAGAAATAAGGACGAAAAGGGTGAATTTATATCCGAAACTTTTTATTCTGAAGAAGGATTAAAGGAGTTTATCAAATTTTTGGATGGAAACCGCGAACCTCTCATTCAGAGTGTGATTTCAATGGAAGGGGAGAAAAATGGGATTCCCGTAGAAGTAGCCATGGTTTACAACACGGGCTACACTGAGAATCTTCATTCCTATGTGAACAATATCAACACCCATGAAGGAGGAACCCATTTATCGGGCTTTAGAAGAGGATTGACCTCTACACTAAAGAAATATGCAGATGGTTCTGGTATGTTGGATAAATTGAAGTTTGAGGTTGCAGGCGATGATTTTCGTGAGGGACTGACAGCAATTGTATCTGTAAAAGTTGCAGAACCCCAGTTTGAAGGTCAGACAAAAACAAAGCTTGGTAATCGTGAGGTAACCAGTGCTGTAAGTCAGGCTGTTTCTGAGATGTTGACGAATTATTTGGAAGAGCATCCAGACGATGCCAAATCTGTAGTTCAAAAAGTAATTCTTGCTGCTCAGGCACGCCATGCCGCTGCTAAAGCTCGTGAGATGGTACAGCGTAAAAACCCAATGACAGGTGGGGGCTTACCAGGAAAATTATCCGATTGCTCAGAACAAGACCCAACAAAATGCGAAGTGTTTCTGGTAGAGGGAGATTCTGCAGGGGGAACTGCCAAACAAGGAAGAGATAGAAACTTTCAGGCTATTTTGCCATTGCGTGGTAAAATCTTGAACGTTGAAAAAGCTATGCAGCACAAGGTTTTCGAAAATGAGGAAATCAAAAATATATACACAGCCCTTGGTGTAACCATAGGTACAGAAGAAGATAGTAAAGCCTTGAATCTTGAAAAATTAAGATACCATAAGGTAGTGATCATGTGTGATGCCGATGTGGATGGTAGCCATATTGAAACACTTATACTTACATTCTTCTTTAGATATATGCGTGAGCTCATTGAAGGAGGACACGTTTATATAGCTACACCTCCTTTATACTTGGTCAAAAAAGGCGCAAAACGCAGGTATGCCTGGAATGATGAAGAGCGTGATGAGATAATCGCATCTATGAACGGAGGAGCAAGCATACAGCGTTATAAAGGTCTTGGTGAAATGAACGCGGAACAATTATGGGATACTACGATGAATCCGGAATTTAGAACATTGCGTCAAGTGAGCATAGATAATGCTACGGAATCGGACCGAATATTCTCCATGTTGATGGGAGATGAGGTGCCTCCAAGGAGGGAGTTTATAGAGAAAAATGCCGTCTATGCGAACATAGATGTATAAATAACCTTTATTTCACAACAAAAACTCGCTCTAACAAAGCGAGTTTTTTAGTTTTAAGAAAAATTTTACAAAATGAAAAGAATCTTTCTTTTATGTACGTTATGTAGTTTTTCTTTTGGAATATCACAATCCAACCTTAATGACCTTTTGGCTGCGGGGCTTAATGACGCCGAACGGTTTTCTACAGATTACTTGGCGCCAGTAACAGAAGCCGGTATTTATAGTATATCCAATGGCTGGTACAATACAGCCGATGCAAAACCCTTGGGAGGTTTTGAAATCTCTATTATTGGAAACCTAACAGGATTTAAAAATAAGGATGACAAAAAAGCATTCAATTTAGATACAGCCGACTATGAAAATCTCCGTTTTGCAGACGGAAGTGCTTCAAAAGAAGTAGCAACCGCGCTGGGCGATATAGATGGAGTTATAGTTGCAGTAGATGCAACTGTTGAAGGACAAACTATTAGCACGCAATTTGAACTGCCCACAGGTTTGGGAGATGATATAAATTTTGTGCCTTCAGGCTTTATACAGGCAAGCGTGGGTTTGATTAAGGGTACGGAAATAAAAGCAAGGTTCTTGCCCAAAATAGATACGGATGATGTGGCTATCGGACTTTTTGGTGTTGGTATACAACATGATTTCACCAAACATCTGCCAGCGGATAAAATGTTGCCCGTTGCCATATCAGGTGTTATAGGGTATACCAGATTAAAAGGCGAGTATGATTTTACAAGCACAGATTTGATAAATGGAGAGAATCAAAGGCTTGATGCACAATTCAATTCTTGGAATTTTAGTGCCGTTGTTTCAACGCGTTTGCCGATAATCAATTTTTATGGAGGCTTAAGTTACATAACAGGAAAGTCGGATATAGATCTTTTGGGAACATATGAAGTAGGTCCTGTTGGTACACCAATCGTTTACACCGACCCATTTTCCATAGAAAATAAAGTTAATGGTGTAACTGCAAATGTTGGTACAAAATTAAAACTCGGCTTCTTTCGACTTAACGCTGATTATAATATAGCGGAATTCAACACTTTGACGTTCGGTATCAACTTTGGATTCAGATAAAATTAAGGAAAGGCTCAAATTTTCATTGGGCCTTTCTATATTATCTTATTTCTTTCAATTTACTATTCACGTACTGCGAAAACACCACCATTTTCCAAAGATAGAATCTCTGGCTCATTGGTCTCTTCAATATTTACGATAACATCAGAAATTTCGGTATCTGAATAAATGATGTTGTAAATACCATCATCTTCAGACCATCTAAAATCGGTATAAAAATCTATGGTGTTATTGGAATAGCGTTGGTATCTTCCTAGATACACATCATTAAAAATCCACTCCTCTCTCACGGAAGCTTCATTTTTACTCTCTAAGGTAGTTGCGGACTTGACCCAAGTACCTAATATAGGGTCGTTATTTTCTGGGATACTGGTACAGTTGCTGATTGCAATAATGGATACAATGGACAGCAATGAAAAGAGCTTTTTCATAAGCATGTAGGTTAATAGTAATTTGGGACTATAATAACGTTCAGATATAAGAAATTATTGCGTGGAAATCGGTTTTATATGTGATGCTGGTTGACTTATTTGGTTAATTATATAGTTTGCTGACATAAAACTCAATTCTCTAACAAAACATTATGAGGATTAGCATTGCCGAAAATGGTT
The DNA here is from genome assembly GCF_021390175.1 of Flagellimonas sp. HMM57. Taxonomy (NCBI): domain Bacteria; kingdom Pseudomonadati; phylum Bacteroidota; class Flavobacteriia; order Flavobacteriales; family Flavobacteriaceae; genus Flagellimonas; species Flagellimonas sp. HMM57. The sequence continues at coordinate 2,788,821 of NZ_CP090004.1, forward strand.
AAAAGTCAGGTTTTTTCTAAGGGAAATGCTGTATTTTTGCGCCAATAATTTTAAACCGAAAAACATGAAAGTAACCGTAGTTGGAGCAGGTGCAGTTGGGGCTAGCTGTGCTGAATATATTGCAATGAAAGATTTTGCATCAGAAGTAGTATTGCTAGACATTAAAGAAGGATATGCCGAAGGGAAAGCAATGGACTTGATGCAAACAGCCTCCTTAAATGGTTTTGATACCAAGATTACTGGAAGTACCAGTGATTATGCTAAAACTGCGGGCAGTGATATCGCTGTAATAACTTCAGGGATACCACGTAAACCTGGAATGACACGAGAAGAATTGATAGGAATCAATGCGGGTATTGTCAAAACAGTTGCTTCAAGCTTATTGGAACATTCTCCAAATGTTATTCTTATTGTTGTTAGTAATCCAATGGATACCATGACCTATTTGGTACATAAGACAACCGATTTGCCTAAGCACAGAATAATTGGTATGGGAGGTGCTTTGGACAGTGCTCGATTTAAATACCGGTTGGCAGAAGCCCTAGATGCACCGATTTCTGATGTAGACGGTATGGTGATAGGGGGACATAGTGATACGGGTATGGTACCGTTGATCAACCATGCTGCGCGTAATAGTGTCAAGGTTTCTGAATTTTTAGCAGAAGACCGTATGCAGCAAGTTGTAGAAGATACTAAAGTAGGAGGTGCCACCCTTACTAAATTACTGGGAACCAGTGCTTGGTACGCACCTGGTGCGGCTGTTTCTTCATTGGTACAGGCAATAGCTTGTGACCAGAAGAAAATGTTCCCTTGTTCTACCTTTTTGGAAGGTGAATATGATCTTAACGATATCTGTATAGGTGTTCCAGTGTTACTGGGAAAAAATGGTATTGAAAAAATAGTTGAGATTGATTTGAGCGATGCGGAAAAAGCCAAAATGCAAGAAAGTGCGGAAGGTGTAAGAAAGACCAACGGACTGCTCCAGTTGTAATCTAAAAAATTATACCTAAAAATTGTCATTTTGGGCAGCGCCAAAAATCTGAAAATTAAATTTTCTTTGATTTTTTACAACCGCTGTTTGGAATGACAATTTTGGTTTTTGGCAATCAAGATTTGTTCCATTTGCATTAACCCTAAATTCTATTGGCAAATCTTGTGGGAAATGATATATTTGCACGCTGTTTAAGAAAAACATCTAAAATATAATAATCAATGCAAAATAAAGGACTTATAAAGCTTTTCGCGCTTCTTTTTGGTCTGGTCAGCATTTATCAACTTTCCTTTACTTATATAACAAGTAAACTGGAAAAAGATGCGGAAGTATATGCTATCGGGCAAATTTCGGAAGCTGAGGAAGATTATGTGGCAAAACGGGAAGCTTTAGAGGCATCGTACTTAGATTCTATCGGTAGCAATCCAGTTTTGGGATATACCAGCTATGACGATGCAAAGAAAAAGGAATTGAACAAAGGGTTGGACCTTAAAGGAGGTATAAACGTTACCCTCCAGATTTCAGTAAAAGACATTTTAAAAGGACTTGCCAACAATACCAAGAACCCTGTTTTTAATAAAGCTTTGGCTGATGCCGATACTGCTTCCAAAAGTAGTGATGATACCTATTTAGAGTTGTTTTTTGATGCTTTTGATAAAATCAAGGGTGAAACCAAATTAGCGTCACCGGATATTTTTGCGAACAAAGGTTTGAGCGATGTCATCAACTTTCAGATGACGGATGATCAGGTGAAACCCATCATAAGAACAAAAATAGACGAGTCTATTGTTTCAGCATTTGAAGTTCTTCGGGAGCGTATTGATGGCTTTGGTGTAACGCAACCTAACATCCAGAGAGAGGGAAATTCTGGACGTATTTTAGTAGAACTTCCTGGTGCCAGGGATATAGCCCGTGCACAGGAACTGCTATCGAGCACAGCGCAACTGGAATTCTGGGAGACCTATCCGCAGAGCAACCAAAGCTTGGGAACTTTTTTCATCAATGCAAATGAGAAATTAAAGGATATTTTAGAACCGGTTGAGGCCGAAGAGGAAATTTCTAAACCAGAATCTGAGATAGATTCATTGTTGTCCGATGTGGCACAGGATTCATTGGATTTAAATGCACAAGCCAATAACCCGTTGTTAGGAAAACTAATTCCAGCAGGTCAGGGTAGTCATGCCATTGCAAGAGTTTTGGTTACGGATACGGCTGAGATAGGGGGGTACCTCAGAATGCGAGAAATCAGAAGGCTTTTACCCAATGATGTCCAGTTTACTAAGTTTCTTTGGGAAAGGTCTGCTAAAGATTCTGAATTGGCGGAGTTATATGCGTTAAAATCAAACAGGGAAAATGCTCCTAGAATTAGTGGGGATGTAGTTTCTGATGCACAAGATACTTTTGACCAGTTTAATAAGCCCGCAGTGAGCATGACCATGAACACCAGAGGTGCAAAAGAATGGGAAAAACTAACAGGGGATGCTTTTAATAACCAAACAGGGATTGCTATAGTTCTAGACAATAAAGTATATACGGCTCCTGGAGTTTCAACAGGACCAATTTCTGGAGGACGTTCAGAAATTACCGGTACATTCACGATAAACGAGACCAAGGATATTGCCAATGTACTTCGTGCAGGTAAGTTGCCAGCTTCTGCAGAGATTATTCAGTCCGAAGTGGTAGGCCCTTCTTTGGGACAAGAAGCTATTGATAGTGGTTTTATGTCCTTTTTGATAGCCATGTGCTTTGTATTGGTATGGATGGTTTTCTACTACGGTAAGGCAGGAATCTTTGCTGATATTGCATTGATATTGAACATCTTATTGATTTTTGGAGTGCTTACAAGTCTAGGTGCTGTATTGACCTTGCCTGGTATCGCAGGTATCGTATTGACCATAGGTATGTCAGTGGATGCAAACGTGCTTATCTTCGAACGTGTTAAGGAAGAATTGGCGCGTGGGAAAGGTAAAGCACAGGCTGTAGCAGATGGTTTTGGCAACGCATTGTCCTCTATTTTGGATGCGAACATTACTACAGGGCTTACTGCAATCATACTTTTTGTGTTTGGTTCGGGTCCAATTAAAGGATTTGCGACAACGTTGCTTATAGGTATCGTTACGTCACTGTTCACCGCTATATTTATTACACGTTTGTTGGTTGACTGGTATATTGCCAAAAAAGGGCGAAGCTTGGATTTTTCTACAGGCATAACCAAGAACCTGTTCAAGAATATGAATATCAATTTCTTGAGCAAAAGAAAGATAGCCTACGTTGTTTCCTTTATTTTGGTAGGTGTTGGTGTATTTTCATTGTTGACTACGGGATTACAACAAGGTGTTGACTTTATAGGAGGGCGTTCATATCAAATTCGTTTCGAGAAAGCGGTAAACCCATCTGAAATTGCTTCAGAATTAAATACTGTTTTTGGTAGCGGTACCAATGTAAAAACTTTTGGTGAAGCCAATCAGATTAAAGTCACAACGCCTTATAAAGTTGATGTTGAAGGGATAGAGGTTGACAATGAAATTCAAAACAAACTCTTTACTTCCCTTCAAAAATACCTTCCAGATGGTACTTCTTTTGAAGACTTTACTTTGGGTGCTTCAGAAAAATCGATAGGGATACTACAATCGGTTAAAGTTGGACCTACCATAGCGGATGACATTAAAAACAATGCCTTTTTAGCGATTATCGGTTCTTTGGCGGTAGTATTTTTATACATCCTATTGCGTTTTAGAAAGTGGCAATTCTCTTTGGGTGCCGTTGTGGCGGTATTCCATGATGTTATGATCGTATTGGGAATATTCTCCCTAACTGGAAGTATCATGCCATTTAACATGGAAATCGACCAAGCATTTATTGCAGCGATTCTTACGGTAATTGGTTATTCATTGAATGATACCGTGGTCGTATTTGACCGTATTCGAGAAATTGTAGGCCTTAAAGGTTGGAACAATGGCATAAATATTAACCTGGCATTGAACAGTACTTTAAGCCGTACGCTGAATACATCATTGACGACGTTGATTGTATTATTGGCGATTTTCATCTTTGGCGGGGAAAGCTTAAGAGGATTTATGTTCGCCATGATCGTAGGTGTTCTCGTAGGTACGTATTCCTCTGTATTTATTGCTACACCTATCATGTTCGATGCATTGAAGAAAAAAATAGCAGGAGCCGACGAATAATAAGACTCAGCTAGTATTCATAAACAAAAAACCACCTTTTTTAAGGTGGTTTTTTGTTTTTCAAATCTTTTGTTCTTTTATTGTTTTTCACTGTAGTTTTTATCAATATAGGCTATAGCTTCTTCTTGGGTAAGAGCGGCAAAATCTTTGTAACGCCTGTGTACATCTATAATTTCGTTCAAAGCTTTTCTGACAAGTTCTTTGTTTTTCCAAGTTTTTAAATCTTTGATCACTATGGCCAGACATCCTTTCTTATATGAGATTTGCCCCAAAACATGTATAAGGGTATTTTTTACTCGTCTCGTTGTATCATGCTGTAACTCTTTTAGCAATGGGAGAATATCCTGAGGATGCTTTCGTCCCCTTAATTCTATGCCGTGGCAAATCTCACGTCTCACCTCCTTATCTGGATGACGAATGTAATTTTTTGCCCAGTTCAAAACAGGAACAGGGTTTTTGTCTCCCATTTTCTTGATAGAACCTATAACCGCATTTCTTACGGAATGATGCTCATCAAATAGTCCTTGGTCAAAAAAGTACCCCACATTTTCAAAATTGATTTTACCTAACTCACCAGCTGTATTGATTACTGTCTGTCTTACTTTTTCGGATTCAGATTTCAGGAGTTTATCAAGAATATTGATAATGTTGGATACATCGATAGTACTATTTTTGTATATTTTGCCAATGGCTGAATAACCAGCTTTTCTGATGTAGGTATCTTCATCGGAAAAGTATTTGAAAATGGATTCTGTTTCCTTTTTTTGAAGGTCAAGAAGTATATCCGACTCAATTTTTTGAACCAGGTCTTTTCGCTTTTCTTTTGACAAATCATAAAAACCCATTCTTGTAAAAGTTTATTTTGAGGGCAATGACTTAACGTATTCAAATCCTTTTTGAAGATATTCTCCTAGCTTTTTTTTCTCTCCCAATAATGATTCAGGAATCAAAACGTACCCTCGCATTGTAGCGCCATATGATTTAAATGGTTTTGACCCATAGGCTTTATCAAATTCAGTAGTATCCTCTTTTGAAAGTCGAATCCCCAATTCCCCTTCTTTGTTGAGCTGTGAGAACATATGGCCGTTTGCCGATGTGTAGGGCATTGTTTTTCCTTTTCTTTCAAAATTGGGATTGGACTCGACGATTTCATTGTATATTTTTAGCACATCTTCCCTCATCTCTTTATTTTAGGTCTTTAGCCATAGCTTGAAATTCAAAATGCTCTTTTCCAATTTGGAAATCATGATTACCTATTTTATCGAAATCATTTTTTTCATAAAATGTAATGGCCCTTGTGTTACTTTTTAATACGGAAAGCCAAATATTTTCAGCGTTATTGGCTGCCGCTCTCTTCAGGGCTTTATTTTGTAATTCGCGTCCAATACCTAAAGATAAGAAGTCTTTTAAAACATATATTTTTTGAAGTTGACATACATTTTGCGAGTTGATGAATTTTGATGGGGAATGGAGCTTTAGCTTGGCATATCCTACAGGTAAGTCGTCAACATAAGCTAGCCAAAAAACGTTGTTCGGTTTGTTGAGACTGACACGTAATTTTGAAACATTAAAAGTTCTTGACAAATAATCTTGTAAATCTTTTTTATCATTAAAATAATGGCCAAAAGTTTCCGTAAAGGTAAATCTTGCCAATAGGGCAATGTAAACCGCATCTTCTTTTTTAGCTTCAATGATATACATGTTGTCTTGTTTTTCCAATTGACCCATTTGAGTCTGTTGTTTCTAGAATATAATCAAACCGGGGTAACAACCCATTTTCCTTTCTATGGGAAACAAAAACAATTGCAGTATCACTTTCTTTAGCGATTTTGTTCACCAAAGCTATAAATAGCCCTGTACTTTTTTCATCCAATCCGGCTGTTGGCTCATCCAGAATTAACAACGGAGGATGTTTTATCATTGCTCTCGCGGTCATAACAAGCCTTTTTTCGCCCGTAGTAAGTGATAAAAACTTCATGTCTTTCTTATTGTGCAATTGTAAAAGTTTTAACCATGATAAAGCCAATTTTTTTTCCTGGTCGGTTGGATAGTTGTAAAGCCCAATTGAGTCGTAAAGTCCGGAGAGTATCATATTTTCCAAACTATGATAACCGTTAAACTTATCTGTCATTGATGGCGTGTAGTACCCTATTTTTTTCTTGATGTCCCATACGCTTTCACCGCTTCCTTTCCTTTGTCCAAATATAGTTAGGTCTTGTCCATATCCTTTATGGCTATCTCCGGTTATCATAGATAATATAGTGGTTTTTCCGCTTCCGTTGGGACCAATCAATTGCCAAAACTCCCCCTTTTTTATAGCCCAATCAATACTGTCCAAAACTTTACGCCCATCAAAACTTACAGATACGTTCCTAAATTGAACAAGTTCATTTTCTTTAACTTCAATGGTATGCAGAGGAGGTGGAATAGTTCCCGTGAACTGAGGTTCTGCTTTTTGGTTTGCGGTCAAAAACAAATCGAACGATGCATACTTTTCTAGCTTGTCCCCATCTAATTTATAGTAATCCGAAGAGATGGGCAGCACATCATCTAAACGGCTTATCATTTGAATAAGGATAACTGACTTTGAAATGGATATCAACTTTTTTCTTAGAATGGTTTGCGTTTCTACATCTAGATTATCGAAAGGATTGACCAAAACCAAAAAATCAGGTTTTTGTTTTGATATGTAATCCAACAATACTTTTTTTTGTTCTCCACTACTCATGGATTTTAAGGACTGGTAAACTCCCTCTGTAATAATTTTTACATCGTGCCTTTCCTCTTCATCCATAAAGCGTTCAATTTCCGATTTGGAAAATAGCAGTCCTGTCTTTCCATTCAATTCGCTAAAAGCTTCTGAACGGCCTTTCAACAAGTTGTTCACTAGAACATCTGTTCTGGAACTGTTGTTCGTAAGAATTGTATGGTTTTTAGGCTGGGTCATTTTAAAGTGATTCTTTGACAAAAGGTGCAATGCACTTCAAAATAAAGATTATCCTTGGTTTACCCTAAAAATATGAACAGGATTGTCTTTGTACGTAGTTGTTTTATCCAAAAACATCCCATTTTTTTCGGCAACCTTTTGAGAGGGAATGTTATCGATATGAATAATGGAAATAAGTGAATCCGAAAAGTTGTTTTGGAAAGCGTAATCCCTACATTTTTTGGCGGCTTCAAAGGCAAAGCCTTGTAACCAGAATTTTGGTAAGATGGAATACCCAATCTCGAGTTCTTCCGCTCCATCAACACTTTGAACTAAGAGTCCACATAGTCCTACAAGTTGTTTGGTGTCTTTTGAGACAAGGGCATTCATGCCGCCCAAATTCATTTCATACCGTTCAAAAATCCTATCGAATTGCTCCGTACATGCTTTAATGGGGTCTGGTTCGAGGCCATCCCAATATTTAGTGGATAAAGGATTGAGATAGAAAGGAAGCCAATGGTCAAAGTCCGAAGGAGTAACTTTTCTGAACAATAAACGCTGCGTGGTTTCGTCTTCTAAAAGATATTTTGGCATTACTCTTTTGTGAAAGAAATTATATCTCCAACTTCCAATCCCCAAGTATCGGATAGTCCTGCGTTTATTTCCAATACATATTTTACCGGAACTTTCGAGGGTAATCCTGTCTCATTAAATGGTTGGGCATTTTTTTGAAAACTGGCAATTTTCAAGTTTTCATCAATATAGATGATATCCAAAGGGAATTCGGTATTCTTCATGTAGAACGAATGCATGGCTACATCGGGAAAAATAAATAACATTCCTTGATGGTTTTCCATCGATTCGCGGTACATCAATCCTGTTTGGGTTTCATATTCAGATTCAGCTATTTCAATATCCAAAGTGATCAAGATGGAATCTGTTTCAGATCGTGTAACGGTAAGTGAGCCTTCTTTGGTAAAACCTATGGTTTCGGTTTTTATTTCTTGCTTGGATTCTGTCTTACACGAACTTAACTGCATAAAGGAAACCAGAAGCAATAGGAGAAATCTCTTCATTTATTGGGCTATTTTGGATGGGTTTGGTCTAAACATGAAATACAATCCAACAATGATCATAGGAATGCTTAGCCATTGTCCTGTAGATAGAAGGCCTAAAGATTCTTCAAAACCTCCTTGGCTCTTTTTAAAATATTCCACAAAAAAGCGTACCGTCCAAAGCCCTACCATAAAAACGCCAAACAAATACCCGGTCTTGTCTTTTTTATCCGTTTTCCAATACAAAAAATACAATACCAGAAAGACAAATATATAGCATATACCTTCATATAATTGGGCAGGATGTCTGTAGGGAATCGATTCCAATACGCTTGAAAATTCTGGATTGTGCTCTATGGCCTTGTAGGCTGCACTGGCTGTTTTCTCTTTGGTAATGGACATTGCCTTGTAAGCGGGCATATCATCGGAATCCCGTATAAACCGAGTTGCCAAAGCAAATGACTTATCAACGACCCTACCGTTTATCTCCGAATTGAAAAAATTTCCCAATCGAACAAAAGCAGTTCCAATGGCCGAAACGACAACCATTCGGTCCAATAGCCAGAGCATTTTAATGTCTTTCCATTTTCTACAGTAAAGCCAGACACCTATAATTGCTGCAATAGTTGCTCCATGGCTTGCCAGCCCTGTGAATCCTGTGAATTCATATCCATTGATAAGACCAAATAATGAACCTTTCGAACTTTCCCTAATGGGCAATAAAATTTCAATTAGGTGATTTTTGTAATAATCCCAATCGTAAAAAAAAACATGTCCCAAGCGTGCGCCCAGCATAATAGATACAACACCATAAATAAAAAGGGAGTCCAATTTTTCCATGGATTTTTTTTCATTCAGGAAAATACGCTTCATTAAATACCAACCTGCTACAAAGGCCGCTATCCATAGTAAGTTGTAATATTTTATCTGAATAAACCCGAGTTTGAAAAGGGTGCCATCAGGATTCCAATTAAAGCCTAGGAAATACATGTATTAAATTTTGGGCTAAGATAATTAAATAGATGTTAGTAGTCAGTAGTCAGTAGTCGGTAGTCAGTGGTTGGTTATGTGTTTTTGGGTTTGTGCTTGAACTTTGGTCTTGAGCTTGAATTTGATTTTTGAACTTGAGCTTGAACTTGATTTTTGAATTTGCGTTTGAACTTTGAATTTGTATTTGAACTTTGTTAAGGAACGGGGTCATACCCCTTACCGCCCCACGGATTACAACTAAATATTCTTTTTATGGACAACCAACCACCTTTGAACAACCCATGTTTTTTGAGTGCTTCCAGCGTGTATGCCGAACAAGTAGGGGAGTATCTGCAAGTTGCTGGCGTGTACGGTGATATTAATAGTTGATATAGCCTGACCAACAATACAAAAGGGGCAATAAGGATTTTTTTGATTGACATTCCTTTAATATGTTCGCTATGCTATATAAAACTAATTTACGCTAAAGCTAGTGCCATCTTTTCCATCTTTTAGCTGAATGCCCAAAGTGGTCAATTTATCCCTAATCTGGTCAGAAGTTGCAAAATCCTTGTTTGCCCTTGCTTGATTTCGAAGCTCAATAAGTAACTCCATTACCCCATCTAACGTGTTGGAATCGTCCTTTATAGCAGCTTGATTCTCCAGTCCCAGAACATCATACGCAAAAGTGTTCAAAGTTTGCTGTAGTATAACTTTGTCTTCTTCAGTTATGGTTTCAGTACCCTCTTTGATTAGGTTGATGTGCTTTACAGCTTCAAAAAGATTCGCAATTAAAATAGGGGTGTTAAAGTTGTCGTTCATGGCATCATAGCATTTCTGTCTCCACTGGGCCAGGTCAAAATCAGATGTAGAACCTGTATTGACTTTCGTTAGATTTTCCATGGCATCCATTAAACGATAGTATCCTTTTTCAGAAGCCAATAACGCATCATCACTCAAATCCAAAATGCTAGTGTAATGGGCTTGCATCATAAAAAATCGTACCACAGAAGGTGCATAAGCTTTACTGAGTATATCATTGTCACCACTAAAAATCTCTGAAGGATAAATATTGTTCCCAGTAGATTTTGACATTTTTTTACCGTTCAAGGTCAGCATATTCGCATGTAACCAATATTTAACGGGAGATTTTCCGGTACACGCTTCGGCCTGGGCTATTTCGCATTCATGGTGCGGAAACTTTAAGTCCATTCCTCCACCGTGTATATCAAATGTCTCCCCTAAATATTTTGTGCTCATGGCAGTACATTCCAAATGCCATCCTGGAAAACCATCTCCCCATGGGGAAGGCCATCTCATGATATGTTGTGGCTCGGCTCTTTTCCATAGTGCAAAATCTTGCGGATTTCGTTTTTCATCCTGTGCGGAAAGTTCGCGGGTATTGGCGATCATATCTTCCAATTTCCTTCCGCTAAGCTTGCCGTAATCATTGCTCTCGCTGAACTTTACAACATCAAAATATACTGAGCCGTTTACTTCGTAGGCGATACCTTTTTCTAAGATTTCTTTAATAATCTCTATTTGCTCTATAATATGGCCCGTTGCCGTGGGTTCAATACTAGGGGGCAAAAAGTTGAGTTTTTGAAGCGTGTTATGAAAATCGACCGTATACCGCTGCACAACTTCCATCGGTTCAATTTGCTCTAACTTGGCCTTTTTTGCAATTTTATCCTCGCCATCGTCAGCATCGTTTTCCAAATGTCCGGCATCCGTAATATTACGAACATACCGCACTTTGTATCCCAAATGTTTGAAATACCTAAAAATCATATCAAAAGACATAAAGGTGCGGCAGTTTCCTAAATGTACGTTACTGTAAACCGTAGGACCGCAGACGTACATGCCAATATGGTCTTCATTGATAGGTTCAAAAATTTCTTTCTTCCCAGAAAGTGAATTGTATACTTTTAGGTTTTGGCTTTTGTAAAGTTGCATTGAAAAGTTAATGGTTAAAAGTCGGTGTCTAGGTTGATATAATCCAAAAATTCCCTTCGTACAGCCTCATCCTTGAATTTTCCACCATATTCTGCGGTAACGGTGCTGCTTTCAATATCCCGTATCCCCCTGGAATTTACGCAGAGATGTTTTGCGTCCATAACACAGGCAACATCTTCGGTTCCCAATACTTTTTGTAATTCTTTGACAACTTGGATGTTCAATCGCTCCTGAACCTGCGGACGTTTTGCAAAATAATCCACGATACGGTTCATTTTAGATAACCCAACAACGGTGCCATTGGAAATATATGCGATATGGGCCCTTCCGATTATTGGTAATAAATGGTGCTCACAAGTGGAGTAGAGTACAATATTTTTCTCCACCAGCATCTCGCCATATTTGTACTTGTTTTCAAATGTTGAAGAGTTTGGTTTTCTATCTGGATGTAAGCCTCCAAAGATTTCGTTAACGTACATTTTAGCTACTCTTTTTGGAGTGCCTTTGAGGCTATCGTCATCCAAATCAAGTCCAAGGGTCAACATTATTTCTCGAACACTCTTTTGTATCCTTTCTATCTTTTCCTCATCACTCAGTACAAAGGCATCTTTTCTTATAGGTGTCTCGGTAGAAGATCCAATATGGTCATTGCCCCTTTCTTCATGTTGTTCTTCCAAAGTCCGCTCTAGTTTCATGTGTTACTTCTTCAAGAAGGCAAAGATATACATTAATGGGCTATTTAACATCTGGTAGCTTTAGTTTGGCAACATAAATTATTGCCAAAAGAAAAGCGGCTATATTTTTATAATACCCAAACCTACAACCATTTATGGTGAAATCTTTTATAAGAATCATATTCTTAGTGCTTTTGTGCCAAATAACCCGTTCGCAGGTCTTACCCGACTGTGCAAATGCGGTGCCTATTTGTAGCAATACGCCAATAAACGGAGGGGCCAATGGTTATGGAATCGATGACTTTGATGGTACTAGTTCAAGCGGATGTCTTGAACGAACGCTTTCTGGATTTATAGAATCCAATTCAGCGTGGTATAGATTTAGGACAGGAGCTTCGGGACAGTTGGGTTTTAATATAGGACACGATAGTACAGAGGATTGGGACTTTGCCTTGTATAGAGCCAGTGACTGCAATAACTTAGGGGAGCCTGTACGGTGCAATTTTTTCGATAATAGCGATTTTAAAACATTTTTGGGAGTTGGGGAAGACCCTACGGGAGACGTAAATTCCGTTCACTATGAAGATTGGTTGGATGTAAATGTAGGTGAGGAATACTACTTGCTCATTAATAATTTCAGTAATGTGAACTCAGGTTTTTCGATTCAGTTCACAGGAGATATTCTTGTTACAGACCCAATGAACGCCTTGGACTGCTCTATAGTAGACAATCTCTTGGGCCCTCCCATTGCTGCCTGCGAAAATGAGACCGTAGTTTTGGATGCCACAACCACAGGTGCAACAAATTATGAATGGTATAGCGATAATGGTACCGGATTCCAGCTACTGGCAGCAGCTAGTGGAAGTCCAACATTACAGATATTGAATTCTGCTATGTATAGGGTAGTGGTTTCAACACCTACAGGTTCTTTGATCAGTGACGTTCAAGTAGCCTTCAATGTCATACCCACTACGACATCAATAACTGATGAAATACTGTGCTATACAGCAAATTTAGAAGTTGATTTGGAGCTAAAGGATTTTGAAGCGCTCGGCACACAAAACCCAGACGATTTTATTGTAAGTTACCATAGTTCTCAGGCAGATGCGAACCAAGGGATTAATCCATTTCCCAAAACATATCCAAAAAGCTTGGGATCAGAGACGATTTATGTACGGACAACTTCTTTGGCAAATCCCAATTGCTATGATGCCTCTGAAAGTTTTGTTTTAAATACCATAGAAACACCTGAACTCACTTTTCCTGAAGAAGTGATCATATGTGAGGATAATAATGGTGTTGTCATTGGGAAAACTGTTCCCAATCCAAGTCATAGCTACCAATGGAGTACGGGTGAGCAAACCCCGAACATAATAATTTCGCAGGATGGAGATTACACTTTAACTGTTACGAATTCATTAAACGGGATGTTTTGTAGTGAAAGTAGGACCGTGCGTGTTCAAACTTCGGTTTTACCAGTAATCTCAGATATAGAAATTGAGGATTTTAGCTCAAGCAATACAGTAACTATTGTAACAGAGGCAGTTGGAGAATTTGAATATCGTCTAAATGATGGCACTTTTCAAACTGGTAACGTTTTTGAAGAAGTCCCAGCAGGAGTTCACACCGTAACTATGAGGGATGTCTTTGGATGTGGGGAAGTCGTTGAGAATATTGTAGTCGTAGGCTTTTTGGCCATTTTCTCTCCAAATGGGGATGTGCTCAACGAAACGTGGCATGTTGAAGGTTTATCTGAATTGAACTCACCGGTCGTTACCATCTATGATCGATATGGAAAGTTGCTTAAAGAGCTGACGGAATTTAGTCCGGGTTGGGATGGAAATTTTGATGGCAGGCCGCTTCCCTCTACGGATTATTGGTTCAAATTATCCTATTTGGATGAAAACGGAAATAGGATGAACGCGAAGTATTTACGGAATCATTTCTCCTTGAGAAGATAGGCAAAAATGCATTTTATCGATTAACTGCATAATTTTTCGGGTAAAAAATACTAAAAACTCCTTTTGGGCAGTTATACAGTTTATACTTAGTATAATCTTTAGCCCCACAATTCTATGAGAGCCTTGTTTAGTGCTATCTGTTGTATGTTTCTGTTTTCTTTGGAAACACATGCCCAAAACTCACCTGATTGTAGAACTGCTATACCCGTTTGTGCGGATGCACCTATTTTGTCGTTCACTGATGGTGGTGGTGATATCGATGACTTTGATCCAGAAGTTATTACGCAATCCGGTTGTTTGGAAAAAGGGAGTGTAAGTTCCGCTAATATAGAGAACAACACCTCTTGGTATGTTTTTAGGGCCGGAACCAATGGACAAATTGGTTTTGATTTGGAAGCATTGCCCGTTACACCTGGCGGTATAATTACTTCTGAACTGGATTTTGCCCTATACGGACCTTTTGACCAAACAGCTGGACAAAACTTTTGTACGGTTATTGGAAATGGAGATGCACAGCCCATACGTTGCAACTATGAAGTCAATGATACAGGTTTCACCGGAATAGGGGTGAATCCAATAAATGGTAGGGAAGGGGCACCCTTTGTAAAGGGTAGTCAGAATACCTATGATGAGTTTTTAGATGTTATAGCAGGTGAGATCTATTATCTATATATCAATAACTACAATACCAATTTTGATGGTGACCCAGAGCCATTCTCCTTGACATTTACGGGCAGCTCTGTGGATGCCGACCAAAATACGGCACTGGACTGTACGCTGCGCGACGAATTTTTAGGGTTGGACATTATTGCCTGTGAGGGTGATCCGGACATTGTTCTAAGTGCCTTGAATTCCCCAGCTGGACCTACAGCCTCATTTTTTACGTGGGAGCTGGATGCAGATGATGATGGTACTTATGAAACTGTTTTGGCAAGTGGACCTGCTGAAACCGAACTAACCGTTACAAGTCCAAACTCCGGTCGTTACCGTGTGACCATAGAGACTACTTTGGCAACCACCATAACAGATGACATTTTGATCACCTTTTTTGGCGTTCCAGAATTGGATGAGGTACGTGTGGTCGATGATCTGGTGAACAGCAACCAAACCGATCCTTACAATATTGAAATAGTTCCTTTAGGGAATGGAGATTATGAATATGCCATCAATGATGGGGAGTTTCAGGATGATCCTTTGTTTTTTGATGTGCCCCCGGGCGTTAATACTGTTGTTATCAATGATAAAAACGGATGTGGGATTACGGAACCTATAGAATTCTTGGTAGTAGGTTATCCAAAGTTTTTTACACCTAATGGTGATGGGATTCACGACAATTGGAACGTACTAGGTATCGAAACCCTTTCTGATCCTACGGTTTACATTTTTGACCGTTACGGGAAACTGTTAAAGGAATTGGATATCACAGGTGGCTGGGACGGTACTTTTAACGGAAGACAGTTACCATCTTCGGATTACTGGTTTCGCTTGGATTATAACCGAGATGATGAAGGTGTTATCGTAGCACGTTCCGTGAGAAGGCACTTTTCTTTGGTTAGATAACCAAAAAAGACCGGAATGGTCATCCACACCGGCCTTCAGATTTTTTTTATGTGACGTTTACATGATAGAATGCCTACTCGCAAACTAATTGAAAGTCTAAGCCGGGAAATACCCAACCGTTACCTTCAAGATTATCAACTGCCATATCAGCTCCAGGGCCACAGACAGTGATATTCTCCATACCACAGGTAATTCCGGTTGGTCCGCCGTTATCTTTTACAAAATTGTCCCAACCGACCAAGGTGTTTTCCATGCTCCCTTTGGACATTCCACTGTTATTGAACATGTTCTCCATGTTGGTTATGTTGCCAATGTTCCAACCCCCTATATCTTGATCAAAGTCAGAAGCTCCAGAGAACATGGCGAGCATTGCGGTGACATTTTTCGTGTTCCACCCACTAATATCCTGGTTAAAGGCAGAGGCCCCAGAGAACATGGAACGCATTGTTGTAACACTCGACACGTTCCAGTTACCAATGTTCCCGTTAAAGGAAGAAGCATCGTTGAACATAAAGGACATATCGGTGACATTTTCCGTATTCCACCCACCAATATTCTGGTTGAACGACGATGCCCCTTGGAACATACCGTTCATTTTCTCAATAGTACTTACTTTCCAATCGCCTATGTCCCCATTAAATTTTTTGGCACTACGGAACATATTTGAAAGGGAAAGGACCTGTGACAGGTCGGGCGCATCGGGCGCTTTGTAGACCATGTTCTCACAGCCCATAAATGCCGAATTCAAGAACTCCCATTTGCTATTGCCCCATTGATCTATACTTATGAGTTTGGGCGCACTTGGGAACCCTAACATTGCTATACCGGGAAAATCTCCTAGAATCGCCACAACATGGTCACCGGCCGCTGCATACGAATGTGCTATATTTTCATTATCGGTAATGTCCTCAACGGTGCCGTCCCCCCAATCGATCGTAAAATCGTATGTCAAATATTCTACTAAACCTATCGTTATGCTTTCCCCGTCCTCGGTGGTCTTCCAGGTGGTCACAAAACTATTGATATCTTCTGCCAAAGTGTCGCTTACATTTTGGACAGTGACCGTAACTTTCGCATTTGTTTCCAACTCCCCATCTTCAGCGCTCACAAAAAGGGTATGTTCCGTTTTGGTCTCAAAATCCAGGGATTTTCCGGCAGTTAGGCTAAGTACACCGGCATCGGTGATGTCAAAAAGCCCGTCATCGTCCATCTCTATGGAAAACGTAAGGCTGTCCCCATTCGGGTCGGTTGCGGTTACCGTTCCAATGTTCTGGGCATCGGTGATATCCTCGGCAACGGTAAAGGACTGCTCCGCTATGACCGGGGCTTTGTTCTCTTCCTTAGGAGTTCCACTGGGCGGATTATCATCTGGAATCACATTGGGCGAATCGTCCTTGCCACAGGAAAGAGCAATCGAGCAAAGACATAGGAATAGACAAATGTTCTTCAATTTCATCTTTATGTAATTTTAGTTTTACACAAATTGAGATTTCTTGGTGATAGTTAAGAAGCAAAATGAACGGATACCCCCATTCGTTTGACGAATGGCCATTTTGAGTTGACGGAATTTTTTGTTACCGTCCCAAAAATGGAAAGGATAGCACAGCTAGGTACTTCTTTGTTCAATACCGAGGGAAATAGGAAGTTTCCCCGATGCCAAGATTCTGGAAAACGAAACTTCGTCCAAATGGATACAAGAATTGTGAATGACCGTGTTTGGGGTCTTGGATTTTGGGTTTTGTTTTAAGGTTTTGGGTATAAATTACTGAGCACAGGTGTTAATAGATATGCTTACGTCGAACCCATGTTAATTATGTTTAGAACTTTAGGGTAAAGCCCAAGGTCACGTTGGTATTCCTTCTATTGATCATGGTCGAACTACTTATTCCCGAATCAAAAAGTAACGTATTTACATCTTGTTCTGTCCTATTTACGGCTAAATCCAATCTGCTTCCGCCAAAATTATAACCAATACCCCCGGAGTAGCCAGTTAAATCACCAATGAGATTTCCTTCTTCATATGGGCTCTCTTCGTATCGATATCCAGCTCTTAGACTTACATCATCAATCCTGTATTCTCCTCCAAATCTGTATGAGTTCACAACACCTAATTGATTTGCGATAAAATCATTTTCCGCTGCAAAATTAGGGTCCGAATTGGGGCGTAGTTCTGCATTGGACATGTCTTGATAGCTGTAATCAAAGCTTAAAAGTCCGTCTTTTCCAAAGACAACAGCTAAACTACCAGTAAGTTTTTCTGGAGTCTTTATTCTGTATTCTTCAAATAGATTTACAATTCTAAAATCGATAAAATCGATATCCGGTTCTGCTAAATTTGAATTTATCCGTTGTGATGTATCGTCCGTTAGTTCGTACCAAGTAGGGGATTGGTAACTACCACCAATGCGAATGTTGTCGTTCAATTTAGCAATGGCTCCAACGCTAAATGAAAAACCATATCCTTCGGTTCTCAAAAGATTATCGAACGTAGTGAACTGTACGGGGGAATCTGTGTCATAACCGCTCTCATCCAATAACGTTAATCTCTCATAAAGTACATTGTGAAAATTTACTGAAGCTCCTATATAAAGATTCTCCTGGTACTGCCCGGCAAAATTCGCAGTTAACTTGCTGTTATACCCAGTAGTACTTTGAAGATAGTTTTGATTTACTCCGCTGTATGAAGCGTTGGATACGTAAGCGGTATTCTCGTCATCATCGACCGTTGGTTCTATAATGCCAGCTTGAAAGCCCAAAAATGCTTGTTGTGCTCCAAAGCCAATGTTGGAACCTATATCTAAATAAGCATCTTCTATGAACTCTCCCTCTTGTACTCGTAAAGGTCCTAAAGCTTGGCCTTGTGCAAAGTTCAAGAAATAATTATCGATGCCCTGTGTTGTATTTCCCGATACGGAAAATTCATTGTCAAAATTCTGCACCATATCATAGTTGAAAGCAAGTGCCAGTTTTTTCCATGCACTTTCGGTGGATTTAAAGACAAATACACCCCCCAATTGATTTAATTCCAAAGAATTAATATTGGTTTCCGTTAGGCTATTTCCGAATGCGGCTTCGTTGTTTCTATTAAAATTTGTACCTGTTATGGTAAATTGACTAAAGTTGAAAACAGCTGAACCCGCAGGGTTTACATTTAAAGATGATAAATCACCGCCCAAGGCGCCGAATGCACCGCCCATTGCCTGAAACCTTGCAGTACCTTGAATATTTTCATTGCTAAAGCGTAAAACGTCGTTAATGTTTTGGGCATTTGCAAAAGTGCATGCCAATACCGTTATGAAAGTTAGGGTTCTTTTCATTTGTTTTCTTTTTTTGCCTTGAATTAATTAAGGATTATCTTCTTCTTCCGCTGCTTCGTCCAGATGATCTGGATGCTCCAGAAGACCTACTGGAACCACCTGAGCTTCTATAGCTACCGGAAGACCTTGAGCTGCTGCCCGAACTTCTGTAACTACCGCTACTTCGAGAGCTTCTGCTTCCACTACTTCTGTAGCTGCCAGATGGTCTTGAGCTACCGGAAGACCGGCTATAATTACTGCTTCTTGGGGCAGTTCTACCAGAAGATTGATAGCTTCTTGTGCTTCTTCCCGAAGTTCTGTAGCCGGACGAAGAACTCCTGTTCGTGCCACTACTTCTATAGGTCCCACTGCTTCTTGAAGATGAAGGTGAGGTTCCGTAAGAACGACTGGTTCTGGCATTACTTCCGTAATTTGAGGCAGACCGGGTACTTCTGCTGGACCTATAATTTCTATTTCTTGCTATTGCATCTGCACTAACCGACCTTCTTGCTGTTGAACCGCTACGATAGGACCTTGAGCTCCTTGCAGCTGAAGAACTTCTGTTAATATTGGAGCGTCCGCTAGCATATCTTGAGGAGTATCCACTTCTTCTAGACGCTAGATTGGACCTGCTTCTTATTGCAGTACCTGGAATTACACTGTTTGAATAGCCCCTTCTTGACCTATTGTAGGCATAACCTCTATTAAATCCTCTGTTCCAACCGCGACCATAGTTTCCGTTCCAGCCCCAGGCACCACCCCAGTAAGGGTTGCCCCAGCCACCGCCCCAACCGAAGCCACCGCCCCAGCCAAAGCCGCCACCCCAAGCAAGACCACCGCCCCAGCCCCAACGGTTCCATCTCCATGGGTTGTTCCAACCCCAGCCAAAGCCACCTCCCCAGCCCCAATTGTTCCAAAGCCAAGGATCGTTCCAACCCCAGCCAAAGCCACCGCCCCAGCTGTTATCGTAAACGTTTACGGTTAAATTAGTGGGATTATCGCCCCAACCTGGATTTCCGTTGTAGGTGTTGTTCGTAGCAAAATAATCTGTTTGTTCACCAATTTGAGTATCATCATTTTCAGTGCCGCTGTAGTAGCTATCGACATCTGTAAAAATCTCATTATCTAAGATCTCATCAAACTCATTTGCCCTTTCACCAAAATAATCACCATAGATATCGCTCTCTCTTTGTTCATTTCTTACAGCCTCGGCAGATTTCTTTTCAACACGGGCAACACGATTATTGTTGGAATAAATTCCATCATCATCATAATATGAAGCTTGCTGGTAAGAACCACAAGAGGTCATTAAAAAAATGCCCAGAACAAGTATGGCGGGAATTTGAAATTTCGAGAAGCGTATAGACTTTGTCATAGTGCAATTTTTATTGTTGAACATACTAAAAATAGTTAGTTTTACCGAACTATTTTGTTATAAAGTCACAAGTTTTGTGCCAAACTATTGTAGATGGGGAAAAAATTAACGAGTCAGAGCGAGGATTATTCCAAATGGTATAATGAGCTCGTAGTAAAGGCAGATTTAGCTGAAAACTCAGGGGTTAGAGGGTGTATGGTCATAAAACCTTATGGATTTGCCATTTGGGAAAAGATGCAGGCGCAGTTGGATAAAATGTTCAAAGAGACTGGACATGAAAATGCTTATTTTCCTTTATTCATTCCCAAGTCGTACCTAAGCAAAGAAGCTAGTCATGTTGAGGGTTTTGCAAAGGAGTGTGCTGTGGTGACGCATTACCGATTAAAAAATGCGGAAGATGGAAGTGGGATCGTGGTTGACGAAAATGCAAAATTGGAGGAAGAACTCATTGTTCGACCAACATCAGAAACTATCATCTGGGATACGTATAAAAGATGGGTTCAATCTTACAGGGATTTACCATTGTTGATCAATCAATGGGCCAATGTGGTGCGTTGGGAGATGCGTACAAGATTGTTTTTGCGTACTGCTGAGTTTTTATGGCAAGAAGGACATACGGCACATGCCACAGAACAGGAAGCTTTGGAAGAGGCCGAGCAAATGATGCATGTCTATTCTGAATTTGCGGAAAAGTACATGGGCGTTCCGGTTATTAAGGGCACTAAAACAGAAAGTGAGCGCTTTGCTGGTGCAGAAGAGACGTATTGCATTGAGGCATTGATGCAGGACGGTAAGGCATTGCAAGCAGGAACTTCGCATTTTTTGGGACAAAACTTTGCCAAAGCTTTTGATGTGAAATTTGCCAATAAGGAAGGAAAGCAAGAGTATGTTTGGGCAACCTCTTGGGGTGTTTCAACACGACTTATGGGTGCTTTGGTGATGACGCATAGTGATGATAATGGATTAGTACTTCCGCCTAAATTAGCACCTATCCAAGTTGTAATTGTTCCTATTTATAAAGGATTGGAGCAGTTAGATGCCATTTCGGAAAAAGTAAATCCTTTGGTAAAGGAATTACGTAGTAAAGGAATTTCTGTTAAGTTCGATAAAAGGGATACCCATAAACCAGGCTTTAAATTCAATGAATACGAATTGAAGGGTGTTCCTGTGCGACTGGCCATTGGACAGCGCGATTTGGAAAATGGGACCTATGAGGTAGCCAGAAGGGATACACTTGAAAAAGAATCGGTAAAAGCAGAAGCGGTTGTAGGCAAGATAGTTTCTTTGATGGATGAGATTCAGGAGAACTTATATCAAAGAGCTTTGAATTTTAGATCGGAACATATCACTGAGGTAGGTTCTTATGATGAATTCAAAAAAGTTATCACTGAAAAAGGTGGATTTGTTTCCGCACATTGGGATGGAACTATTGAGACAGAGGATAAGATTAAAGAGGAGACCAAAGCTACAATACGTTGTATTCCATTGGATGCAAAAAAAGAGGTAGGAAAATGTATGGTAACGGGAAAGCCATCTACCCAGCGTGTGCTATTTGCTAAGGCGTATTAAAAGCACGTAAAAAATAAAATTTACTGTTGCAGGACTTAAAAATAATTGTATTTTTGCATCCGCAATTATGCACCCGGCCCGTTCGTCTAGGGGTTAGGACGCCAGGTTTTCATCCTGGTAACAGGGGTTCGATTCCCCTACGGGCTACGAAGTTCAATGAAATATTGGAATTGATTAATTTTGAGTTCTATAAGAGTGAAGCTTTTTTGCAACCATAATTAGTTATATCCAAAATGGCCCGTTCGTCTAGGGGTTAGGACGCCAGGTTTTCATCCTGGTAACAGGGGTTCGATTCCCCTACGGGCTACTAAAAAATTATAAATTAAAAGGTGAAAGATTGCAAGAAGTACTATTTTTCATCTTCCATTTTAAATTAAGATAATGGCAAATCATAAGTCAGCATTAAAAAGAATAAGAAGGAACGAAGCAGTTCGTCTACGTAACAGATATCAGCATAAAACGGTTCGTAATGCGATTAAAAAATTACGTAATGAGGAAGATAAGAAAGCCGCTGAAACTTTGTTGCCAACAGTAGTTGGAATGATAGATAAGCTTGCTAAGAGAAACATCATCCACAATAACAAAGCTGCTAACTTAAAAAGTAAGTTAATGAGTAAGGTTGCTGCAATGTAGTAGCCTTTCACATTATTTAGCATAAATAAAAAGCGCCCTAATTTTAGGGCGCTTTTTTGTTGTGTAATAGGTGATAGAGAACTATTCTTGCAATTCGGATTCGTTTCTGTACCCAGATGAATCTTTGTACCAATCCTGGAAGGCTGTTCCTCCTGAAGTAGCCCATTCATTAAAGAAGTTATAGGCTTGGTTCACTGGAACATTTTCCTTTGGGGGTTTAAAATTGTGAACAATATTGATGGCCCAAGGCAATCCTGATTCAGTTTGATAATTACCATCTTCATCTCGGTTAACACCTTCGGTAGAGGGAGTGTTTGTCCCTAAACTAGTTCTGAACCTATTGGGTAAATGGATTTCGTTTCCTCTGTTCCTGTCCACGATCAAAAAGGGATTGAATGGTGCAATTCCCAATTGATTGGTGGTAATGGGCGTTGTGAATTTCACCTCTATTTTTGAAGGTATTCCCAACATGGTCTCATGGTTGTCGAATAGAATTATGACTGCCCTATCCTGATTTTGCTCAACACCATTAGAGGCTACGTTGATATAACCTTCCGTTAACACTGTGCCTGTAACAGATTCTACTAAACTTGGGGCTATACTTTCCAGTTCAATTCCGAAAGCATTTACAAACCCAGCTCCATCAGAGCTTACCTCAAAATAAATATCTAATTGTACAGCCATGTTGTCCGAGTTAAGGACGGCAACAAATCTATAATTGATTGTTGTATCGTTGAAATCATAGTCTCCCAAGAATGGCCATAAATCTTCAAAAGCTACGGTTCCCCAACCGTATTTACTTGGTGTAAACTGCTCAAAGGCTTTGTCGGCATCTTCAGGAAAATCATCATTGCTGTCCGTAATACCATCTCCATCAGTATCGGGGTCCACTGCTTCTTCATCAAAAACACGGAAAGTGGTTAAATCATTTATAGTTCTGTCAAAAGAGACACCTGAACTAGAATTGGGGCCATATCTGTATTCCCAACCTCCTGTTTGAGTATCCATGACTATCAAATTGCTGTTACTGCCACTATTGGCCAGCCATAATTCATTATTGGAGTCAAATGTCATGGAGGTTGGATTGAATGGCAAGTCTTCACCACTAATCCTGGTAGAGTCGTAATCACCTTCTACATTCAATTCAAGTCGATAAAGCCCAGAAAAAGTACATACGAATAAGGTGCCATCTGCTGCGAATGCTAAATCCCCACCCTGCGTTCGGTCAAGACCGTTGATATCCCATTGGGAAAGAATGGATCCATTGGTTGGGTCAATAGAATACAGTTTTGCTTTTGTTGAGAAATAGAGCAACCCGTCTTGAGGATTAAAATCCAAACGCGGGCCACCTATACCTAGGTTTGCTATTGTGGTCCATGTATCATTGGTAATATCATAGCGCATCAGAGGATTCGGATTAGATCTCCCTATTGAATATAAAAAGTTATTTTGTTGATCAATGGCAGCAGTAAAGCTCCCCATCGGCATAGTAGAAATAAAAGTATACGCCCCGGTAATGGGGTCTACTTGGAACAACTCTGCATTACCGTTTACACAGTATAGAAAGTCCTCAACAACGCCCTTGGAAGAAGAGGCGCCTTTTGCATTTAATGATGAGTAAGTGTAAACAACCTGCTCTGAAGAGATATTGACTATTTCTGAAGAATAGGCGAAACCCTCTTTTCTTCTTATATATAGTTGATCGTAATAATCTGGAACCACAAATGTATGCTCAATTTTTCCTCCAGAAGGAGCGCCACTGAAAATTAGATGGTTCAGATTGTCCACAACATAATCCGTACCGGTAACTTCTTCGTCATCTTCATTGACATAGGTTATCTGACCGTTGGTTGAGTTTTCTTGATAGGCGTATACGTCATACTTGACATTGGTAGAATTATCATTGATCGTCAATTCCACCGACCTTTCCGTTTTGAATTCAAAGCCAGATGGAATTTGCAATTCAGTAATTTTCAGCTCATCTACGGGTACTTCAATTTCATCTTCACTTTCCGTATCAATGGAATCATCAAAATTATCTTTGACACAGGAGGAAAAGGTAAATAGTAGTACCAAATAAATTAGTGAGAAAACGATTTGGGATATTTTCATCATTTTTATTTTGTGGATTTACATCCTAATTAATAGTATAAAATTAAATGTGTTTCTTGTATAAGCACTTTTGTTTTAGCTAGGATACCATCAAGTATCGACTAATGGTATATTTTTTCCGATAAATATTTAGTAGCTATAAAACTACTTATATGAACGAAAAAGATTACAATATTATATATTCGATTAAGAATTCGTGCCACTAAAGTTGTGAAAGAAGCTAAAGTAGTGGTGTATTGATGCTATCCGAAAAAAACTTCATGTAAAAACCGCCCTGGAGCCAATGTAAAACCGCCAGCTATAATCAAAGCACCAAAATATAGCAAAACCATTTTATGCTTATGCGCTTTTACATTTCCCTTTTTAATCGCTGTTATTGCAGTTGGAACGGTATATAAAGTTAAGAAGCTGAAGAGATGTATAAAACCAAAATGGTCTAAAAACTGGTTGCCAACTTGGGCAGGTAAAAATAAAGAGACGAATGCGGTGAAAAACATGAGGGTCATATATATTTTTCCAATGGTCTGGTGTCTTTTTGTTCCTTTTTTGACTGATAAAAGATAGGCTCCCATAAAAATACAAGGAACTACCGTAATCAAATGGGCATACATTAAGAACAGATAGGTAGCAGTCATGGTGTTGGTTTTTCTAAAGGGAGAAAAGTTACAGCAATGTCTATACAAATAGTTGCCAAATGATAAACCTAAATACAAAAAGGTTATCTAAATGCTTGTCTTTTTCCTAATAATAAGCCGATTATAAAAAATGAATACATTAAAACTATAGCGGTCAACAGTACTGTTCTAAGATGAAATTGGATGGATACGTCAAACTTTAAGTAATCCGATAGCAAAATGAAAGGGAAAAGAACATAAAATATAAACAAGCCAATACTGACCCAGAAAAGTAAATTGTTTTTCTGGGAATAAGGAAAGTCTTCATGGCTTTTTTCTTTGAAGTAAAAAATCAATGCGATAACTAAAACTACGGATCCAGTTGCATGAGCATAGTTCAATTGTTCATGTAAAGGATTTTGAAAGAAAGCGCTTATCAGATAAGAAATAATACTTATAATAGCTCCATACTTAATGATTTTTTTCAAAGTTTCATTGATTATGGTTTTCCAGTATATCCAATAAAAAAAGACAAAAAAGACGATTTGATAAATAGTATAGATGATAACATTATGCCAATCATATCTTTCATCCGAGAAGAATTGAAAATCATCATGATGCTTTACGAAATATCCTAAAAGCTCTGTGAAAAAGGTATAAATAATAAGGATAGGGAGATACTTTAATACTGTATCAAAGTACCTCCTATATCTATATACCGCTATAGTCCACGTGAATAAGTATAATGGAATATAAAAATGTTCTTTGATAAAATGTAAAAAAATTTCCACCATTATTTAAAAATCACCTGAGGGTGGGGGTCCAGATGAGCCATGATTCATGGTCAAGCTCTGCTCTCCTTGCATTAGCGGGGCTGTAGTCAAAGAAGGCATAAAACTCGCTTTAGCTGTTCCATTGGCTTGTTGCATAGAATCTTGAACTCCATTTATACCTACTGCATCTTTAACAAGTTTTGCTTTGCCGTCGGCACCAATATAGAATCCATAATCCAAGCCTTTAACCTTCATGGTGGGCAGCATAAAAAGCGAATTTTGTCTAGGGTGTACTACCCTTTGCCCATCAGGAAATCGTCTTTTACTAGGATAAGTAGCAAAATAAAAGCGCAAGGTAGAAATGTCGACGTTAGCAGCTTCAGCCTCCTGTTCTATAAAGGCCATGTACTGTTTCATGGTCTTATAATCAAAAGAAGTAAACCTTGATGGTTTAAAGTTCTTGTCCCTATTTGCTTGTGCCTCATATTGTTGAATGGTCTCTACACGGTTTTTGCTGTAGTTGTCGTACAGTGATTTCGATTCTATTAAAGAAATAATCTGTTTGGGAGGTTCTACATGTTCCTTAGGTTCTTCTTTTGGATTTTCCTTTTGTTTTGGTTGGCAAGCACCTAGTAATAATAGGGTGAAAACTAGGAGGAATGGTGCTGCTTTTTTGGTGTTTTTCATGTTGTAAGTGTTTTTATTGTTGATAGTATGGGAAACCGTACTAAAGATATGGCATTTCTATAAAATGGAGCTATAAAAAAACCCTTTGAATTTCATCAAAGGGCCTTGTAATGGTAATCGATATCATTATTCCAATATGGAAATTATTGATTCATCGTCAACAAAAATTCTTCGTTGTTCTTGGTCTGTTTGATACGTTGTTCCATGAATTCCATCGCTTCAACTGGATTCATATCTGCTAAATATTTGCGCATGATCCACATACGTTGGATAGTGGTTTCATCGAGTAAAAGGTCATCCCTTCGTGTTGATGAAGAAATAAGATCAATAGCTGGGAAGATTCTTCGGTTGGAAATTCTACGATCTAATTGTAGTTCCATGTTACCCGTACCTTTAAACTCTTCAAAGATAACTTCGTCCATTTTAGAACCAGTTTCTGTCAAAGCCGTAGCAATTATGGACAGTGACCCGCCATTTTCAATATTACGTGCCGCTCCAAAGAAACGTTTTGGTTTGTGCAGTGCATTGGCATCAACACCACCGCTCAACACCTTTCCAGATGCAGGTTGTACGGTATTGTAGGCTCGTGCCAATCTTGTAATGGAATCCAGCAGGATAACAACATCATGACCGCATTCTACCAAGCGCTTTGCTTTTTCCAATACAATGTTGGCAACACGAACATGTTCTGTAGCTTCCTTATCAAATGTAGAAGCTACAACTTCTCCATGTACGTTACGTTGCATGTCCGTAACCTCTTCTGGACGTTCATCTATCAAAAGAATAATTTGATAAACCTCAGGATGATTGGCGGCTATGGCATTGGCAATATCTTTCAACAACATGGTCTTACCCGTTTTAGGTTGGGAAACGATCATACCCCGTTGTCCTTTTCCAATAGGGGAGAAGAGATCCATTATACGTGTCGATAATGTACTTTGTCGCTCTGCCAATTTGAATTTTTCTTTCGGAAACAATGGTGTCAGATGCTCAAAAGAAACACGGTCACGGACCACTTGCGGATCTAGCCCGTTTATCTTGCTCACCTTTATTAGAGGAAAATATTTTTCTCCTTCTTTTGGAGGTCTAACATTTCCCAGTACCGTATCTCCGGTCTTTAGGCCAAACAATCGAATCTGTGATTGCGAGACGTAAATATCATCTGGAGATGATAAATAATTATAGTCAGAAGAGCGTAAAAAGCCGTAGCCATCCTGCATAATGTCAAGCACACCTTCACTTTCGATAATACTATCAAACTCAAACTCAGGTTCCTTGTACCTGTTTTTTAAATCTTTGTCAAAATTGCTGCTCTTTTTTTCGTGGCCGCTATTTCTTTGATGTTGATTGTTTCTTCTGTTGTTATTTTGATTTTTTTGAGAAGCATTTTGCTTGTGCGGCTCTCTCTTTTCTGGCTGCTTATCTTCTTTCTTAGCTACCGTTTCTTTCTCTGCCGGTTTGGTTTCGGCTGGTTCTTTGGCAACAGCTTCTTTCGGCTCTCTTTTGGGTCGTGGAGTTCTTTCTCTTTTTGGTTTTGGAGCAGGTTTCTCTTTGGCTGTAACAGCAGTTTCTTGAACTGCTTTTGGATTGGATGCTTGTGTATCCAGAATTTGGTAGACCAAATCAAGTTTTTTGAGGGTCTTGAATTTTGGAATACTGAGGGTTTTTGCAATTTCCTGTAATTCAGGAAGCTTTTTAGCTTTTAGATCTGAAATCTCGAACATTAAGTTATGAATAGGTTAAACTTGTATAATGTGAATAATTGAAGTAAAAAGTTATTTGGGTACTACGATAGGAAAGTTTCCTTGGGTAAGTGCTTCGCTAATAACGACACAAGTATACAAATTATTTTTCAAGATTAAGAGGGCATTTACCAAAAAGACACTTATTTTTGCCTTCCGAAATCAATTTAAACAATGATTCAGCGAATACAGACGTTATTTCTTGTTATTGTAGCTTTAATAACCGGAGTACTACCGTTTATTTTTAGTTTATGGATTGATGCGGAAGGAATCGAGTTTTTTGCCAAAAACGAATTATGGATAAGTATTGTATTTATCGCATCTGCAATTTTGGCCGTGATTTCGATTTTTATGTACAAAAACAGGCAAAATCAATTTGTGATAAACAGATTGAATATGATATTGAATCTTTTTTTACTAGGATTTTTCGTTTATCGATCGCTAAGCTTATCCGGAGAAACTGTTGTTTCTGAGAAGGGTATTGGGATGCTGATTCCTGTATTTTCTATCGTTTTTCTGGTTCTGGCCAACAGAGCTATCAAAAAGGATGAAGATCTTGTAAAATCTGTTGATCGCTTACGTTGAACCTAACATCTTAGTAGTATTAGTGCGAGAAAATCCCGGCCTTGGTCGGGATTTTTTATCAATATGACTTTTTTTGTAATGTACACCATGGTTAAAAGGATTAGCGCTTGCCCAGTTCTATAACCTCAAGATTGGCTATTTTAGAACCGTCTACCGTAAATCGTAACATTGTACGGACTTGGTGAAACCCATGTTTTCCGCAAGCGCCTGGGTTCATGTGAAGTAAATTCAATTTTTTATCGTTCATCACCTTTAATATATGGGAATGGCCACAAATGAAAAGTTTTGGCGGGTTCTGCTTAATTTCATCCCTTACCCTAACATTGTACTTATTGGGGTAACCTCCAATATGGGTTATCCAAACATCAACCTCCTCACAAAAAAAACGATTGTTCTCTGGAAATTCTTTTTGAATAATATGGTCATCAATGTTACCGTAAACCGCACGCAATGGGTTATTCTCTTTCAATTTGTCCGTTACGTGCAAACTCCCAATATCACCTGCGTGCCAAATTTCATCTGCCTGTGTCGCATATTTTAAAATGGAGTCGTCTATGTGACCATGAGTATCCGAAAGCAATAAAATTTTGGTCATAACGCTAAAAATTTCCTAAAAAAAGAATGTTGGATTTCTGTTGGATGGGATTAAGTATCTTTAACGACTTAAAAATAAGGCATTCCATTGAGATATTTTATCCGATTTTCCTATTTCGGAAAGGCATACCACGGTTGGCAGAATCAGCCCAATGCTATTACGGTACAAGAAGTATTGGAAAAAGCACTTTCTACTTTATTGCGTGAAAAAATTGAAGTGGTGGGAGCTGGCAGAACGGATGCTGGAGTACACGCCAGAGAAATGTATGCTCATTTTGACTATACCACACTTAAAAACACAAAAGACTTGGTTTATCGCCTCAATGCATTTCTTCCAGAAGATATTGCAGTTGAAGCGATTGATCGTGTAATAAAAGATGCCCATGCCAGATTTGATGCCACAGAACGTACTTATGAGTTTTGGATAGTCCAAGAAAAGAATCCTTTTTATTCGGATACTGCATATCTGGTCAGGCATCCTTTGAATATAGAGGCAATGAACAAATCGGCGTCCTTTTTGATGGATTACACGGATTTTGAGTGCTTCTCCAAGTCGAATACCGATGTAAAGACCTTCAATTGTAAGATTTTAAAGGCTATTTGGATGCATAAAAATGATAAATTGATATTTACCATCACAGCAGATAGATTTCTTCGCAATATGGTACGTGCAATTGTGGGTACCCTTTTAGATGTTGGTCATGGCAAAATGAAGCCAGAGGAAATCAAAAAAATAATAGCAAGTAAGAATAGGGGGGAAGCTGGGTTTTCCGTCCCTGCAAAAGGACTATATTTGACTAAAATCTTATACCCTACAGCAATTTTTAATGAGTAAAAAGGACGAAACTGGAACCGCTTTTGATTTTGGACTGTTCAAGAGAGTTTTTGAACATACCAAACCATACAGGACAATTTTTTGGGTCGTAGCCATTGTAGCTATTCTTTCTGCTGCTTTTGCCGTTCTTACGCCGATCTTGGTACGGGATATTATAAACGAGGCCTTGTCCAATAAAGATAGTGAGCTTCTGTTTTATATAGTGTTGGCCATGCTGGGAGCCTTATTTGGCCAAGTCGTCTGTCAACTTTCCTTTAATTACTATGCAAACCTTTTGGGAGAATCTGTTATAAAAGACATCAGGATTAGGCTCTTCCAACGGATGATGGGTTTTAAGATGACCTATTTTGATAACTCTTCCATCGGCGTATTGGTTACCCGTGCCGTTGCAGATATGCAACGAATAGGTGAGATATTTAGCCAGGGTTTCTTTGTGATTGTGGCAGATTTGTTGAAAATGGTTTTGGGAGCAACGGTCATGATATTGATCAACTGGAAGTTGGCATTTATCGTTTTTGCAATCCTTCCCGTTATTCTTGTGGCAACACGTTTATTCCAAAAGGCGATGAAGGTTGCTTTTATTGAGGTAAGGGCTCAGGTTTCAAATCTCAATTCCTTTGTTCAAGAGCGTCTTGCGGGAATGAAAATCGTACAGCTTTTTAATAGGGAGGAAATCGAAAAAGAGAAGTTTAGGGAAATCAATGAGAAACACCAGAATGCTTGGTTGAAGACAGTATGGTACAATTCCATATTTTTCCCCATAGCTGAGATTTCCTATTCTATTGGTATTGGTCTAGTGGTCTATTTTGGAGTGATTCAGAATATTGAAAATGTGGCTTTAAACGATACCGGATCTATCTTCGCTTTCTTTTTCTTAATGGATTTATTGTTTCGTCCATTGAGACAAATAGCGGATAAATTCAACACGTTGCAAATGGGAATGGTAGCTGCAAATAGGGTGTTCAAGATTCTAGATACCGAAAGTCGAATAGCAGATACCGGGACAATGGAAAAAGAAGATGTGAAGGGAGATATAGAATTTTCCGACGTTCGTTTCGGTTATGTGGCGGATGAAGAAGTTTTGCACGGGATTTCATTCAAGGTTGAGGCGGGACAGACTGTAGCTATTGTAGGTGCTACAGGAGCTGGAAAATCGACGATTATCAATTTATTGAATCGGTTTTATGAAATAAATTCTGGCGATATTTTAATCGATGGTCATACTATTCGTGACTATTCCTTAAAATCTCTTCGTTCCCATATTGCGATAGTCTTACAGGATGTTTTTCTTTTTGCCGATTCGATAGCCAATAACATTTCACTTAGAGAATCTTCCGTTGAACTATCCAGTATTGAAGCTGCGGCTAAACAGATTGGTGTTCACGAGTTCATTTCGAGCCTGCCAGGTGGCTATCAGTATAATGTAAAGGAACGCGGGACCATGCTCTCTAGCGGACAACGGCAACTTATTGCTTTCTTAAGAGCATATGTAAGTAACCCAAGTATTTTGATTTTGGATGAAGCTACATCTTCTGTTGATACCTATTCGGAGCAATTGATACAGCAAGCTACGGACAAGGTTACTGAAGGAAGGACTTCTATCATCATAGCACACCGTTTGGCTACAATTAAGAAGGCCGATAAAATCATAGTAATGGACGCCGGGCAGATTGTGGAAACAGGTACGCATAAGGAATTACTAAAAAAAGGCGGATATTACAGTAATCTGTATGAAGCCCAATTCTTGGCTGAAGAGGTTGCTTAACTATTTGGCGATAAAATCTTCTAAAGATATATAGCCTGACACCAATGCGATTGCTGCTATTAATACTCCTAACATTATCGTAATGATCATAAATAATATTAAGTAAACAAAACCTCTGAAAAAAGTACTGAAAAATCCAGTTTGGTGCATTTTTCCCAAAATAAAAAACTGATAAATGACGACTCCGATTAAGAGTATCCCATTAAAAACATCATATCTAATGTCAAAAAATCCAAATAGGGGAAGGCATATCAGTACTTGAACATAAGATGTTTGTGCGGTTATATAAGCGTTGGTCACCAAATGCTCCGTATAGTTGAATTTGCGCTTATCAATAAATAGTAACCAGGTCATTAATGCATACACGGGCATGAAGAGGTATGAAATCAGACCTTGATAATCATAAACAAAATCCAAATTCGTATTTTGATTATCAGAAAAACTACTTTGCGTAAGGTCTATTTCATATATGTTTCTAAGGACAAAAAATAAAAGTCCCGATAGTGTTATGGCAATGGCAAAATAACTTATGGGATTCATATATTTTTTTCGTGTTCCAGAGATATAGTAGTGGATGACCGTTTCCGGTTTGGAAAATAAATGGCGAAAAGTCTTTAAAAAGGTATTATCCAAATTAAATACCTGAAAACTCAAATCCTCCCAAATGTTTTTTAAGGTTAATCGTTTTCTGATAACCTTTGCACCACAAACGGGACAAAAACTGTAATCTGATCTAAGTGAGCTATTACAATTTTTACATTTCATTTACTCTAAATCCTTTTTAATCGAATCAATGAGTTCTTCTTTGTTTTTGTAGGGGACAAATTCACCATTCTTAATATAAGAAATAGCTCCGGTTTCTTCACTTACTACCAAGCAAATGGCATCTGTCTTCTCTGTGATTCCTGCCGCAGCACGGTGCCGTAGCCCAAAGCGTAAAGGAATGGTGCGGTCATTGGAAACCGGCAAAATCACCCTAGTTGCCGTAATGTAATTATCTTGGATAATGGCAGCGCCATCATGTAACGGACTGTTCTTAAAAAAAATGCTTTCTAAAATAGG
Organism: Flagellimonas sp. HMM57; assembly: GCF_021390175.1. Taxonomy (NCBI): domain Bacteria; kingdom Pseudomonadati; phylum Bacteroidota; class Flavobacteriia; order Flavobacteriales; family Flavobacteriaceae; genus Flagellimonas; species Flagellimonas sp. HMM57. Next base: position 2,821,743 of record NZ_CP090004.1, read on the forward strand.
TTGGGTGATTTCAATATTCATGCTATCCCCAGAAGACTTGACAAAATCAAGGGAATTGGCCCTTTCGATTACGATAAGTGCACCAGTTTTACTGACCCCCATTTTTTTACAAGCATTTATAATAGCCTCTACATCTGTATCTGTTGACATGGTCTCTTGCCTAAGAAACTTAAAATGACGGATAAAGTTTCGTTTGTAAGCAAAATTGGTAGAACCGACCATTAATAAAAATTTCCTGATCTCTTGTTGAAATACAATAATAAGAGCTATTAATCCAATATTCATGAATCCACCTACCATACTACTGATCATCTTCATTTGTAGCAGTTCCGTCAACTTCCATAAGGCCCAAACGATTACGATACCAATAAAAATATTTATGGCGACCGTACCCTTGACCAACTTATAGATGTAATACAACATTGCGGCAACAAGCACAATATCTATGACATCTGTGATTTTAAATTCAATAAAATTTAGGAAATCCAACCGCGGCGTTTTTGTAAAATTAACAAAAATAGCAGAATCAAAAATTACTGGCTATTTGCTTTCAACTCTTCAATAAGATGTACACACTCATATGCTTCATTAACGTCGTGTGCCCTTAAAATATTGGCGCCTTTTAATAACGCGACCGTATGTAGCGCTGTTGTGCCGTTAAGTGCTTCTTTTGGTGAAGATTTTAATACTTTGTAAATCATGGATTTTCGACTTAATCCTATCATAATAGGAACTTTAAAGGTCTTGAATAGGTCCAAATGATTCAAGAGCTCATAATTCTGCCCTGTTGTTTTGGCAAAACCAAATCCGGGGTCTATGATAACATCGTTGATTTTTTTAGAAGCGGTTGCATTTATTTTTTTTGAGAAGTAAAACAACAGGTCTTTTAATAAATCATCGTAAACCGCCTGTTTTTGCATGGATTGTGGTGTGCCCTTCAAATGCATCATAATATAGGGCACTTGATATTGCGCGACAACATCCAGCATTTTGGAATCTAAGTTTGCTGCAGAAATATCGTTGATTAAAGCGGCACCATGCTGTATGCTTTCAGAAGCTACCTTGCTCCTGAACGTGTCTACTGAAATTATAACCTCAGGAAATTGTTTGAGAATTAGTGTAATAATCGGAACCAATCGTTTTAGCTCTTCATTTTCAGGAACATGCTCGGCACCAGGTCTGGAGCTGTAGGCACCCATATCTATAAAAGTAGCACCATCCCTTAGCATTTTCTCAACTTGTGTTAGAATATCATTGTCATCTTTATACCGTCCTCCATCATAAAAAGAATCTGGAGTAAGGTTAAGGATACCCATAATTCTTGGGACGGTAAAATCGATGAGAGTTCCTTTACAGTTTATGGTCATAAAAAATACGAGCTTTATTGGGTTTGATTATCTTTGACATACTGTTTGTCAAAGCATTTCAGTTTTGACGAAATTTACGCAAATTAGCAAGAATACATGCAGCAGACTTCCCAACAATATGATAACGTGATCAAGACCTGCCGTGAACTATTTATCAAGAAAAGCAAAGATTACGGTACGGCATGGAGAATATTACGGCTTCCTTCCCTAACAGACCAGATTTTTATAAAAGCACAGCGTATACGCAGTTTACAGCAAAATGAAGTGCGGAAAGTTGATGAAGGAGAACAATCGGAATTTGTCGGAATTATTAATTATTCCATTATGGCCTTGATCCAGTTGGAAAAAGGAGTGGCCGAACAACCCGATTTGAAGGTTGACGAAGCAATTTCACTCTACGATAAAGAAGTGGCCACCACCAAAACATTGATGGAGAACAAAAATCATGATTATGGTGAAGCCTGGCGAGATATACGCGTGAGCTCCTTAACGGATTTGATACTTCAAAAATTACTTCGTGTAAAACAGATTGAAGATAATAAAGGTGCTACCTTGGTAAGTGAAGGAATAGATGCCAATTACCAAGATATTATCAATTATGCCGTCTTTGCCTTAATCCATTTAAATGAAGAATCATGAAATACTTGGTTTGGATTTCCAGAATTTTTGTTGGGGTTTTGTTTATCATCAGTGGACTCATAAAACTGAATGATCCCGTTGGGTTTTCGTTTAAACTGGAAGAATATTTCAGCCAAGGCGTATTGAACCTTCCTTTTTTGATGCCTTTAGCTTTAGGGATTTCTATTTTTGTGGTCATCTATGAGGTGATTTTAGGTGTACTGTTGTTGATAGGGTTCAAACCAAAATTTACGGTTTGGAGTTTGCTTTTAATGATAGTATTCTTCACATTTTTAACCTTTTATTCTGCCTATTTTAATAAGGTAACCGATTGTGGCTGTTTTGGCGATGCCGTAAAGCTTACCCCATGGGAATCTTTTGCTAAGGATATAATTCTTCTGGTTTTTATACTCATTTTGTTTTTGGGGAGAAAGCACATCCAACCAATATTTAATACCAAAATCAATTGGATTATCGGTGGAACCGCTTTGTTTGCCTGTACTTTGTTTGCCAATCATGTGCTGAACCACCTTCCTTCAGTAGATTTTAGACCTTATAAAATTGGTGCGAACATTCAAGAAGGAATGAGCGTACCAGCAGATGCTGCCAAGGCCATTTACGAATATGCTTGGCGATTTAAAGTCAACGGTGATGATAAGATTGTTGTGACAAATGGTGAGTATCCACAAGTGGATGGTGAATTTATAGATGTGGAAACTACAGAGGTACAAGAAGGTTATGAGCCTCCTATACATGATTTCACTATAGAAAAAGAAGGTCAAGATTGGGCCTCGGAAATTTTGGAGGAGGATAAGTTGGTCATGGTAATAGCCTATGATTTGGCAAAGAGTACTACGGATGTTTTTTCAGAAGTGGCAAAGGTGACCGAACAAGCAAATGAGAAGGGATATAAAGTAGTTGGAATGTCAGCTTCCAGTGTTGATAGGGCAAATGCGATCAAAGAAAAGTTTGGTCTGAGTTTCGATTTTTATTTTACGGATGAAACTGTGTTAAAAACTATTGTGCGATCTAATCCTGCTGTATTGGTTCTGGAAAAAGGCACCATCTTGCAAAAAGTACATTACAACGACTTAAACAAATTAGAACTCTAATTACACTATATAACAAAACAATAATAGCATATGAGAACCAAGATAGTAGCAGGAAATTGGAAAATGAACAAAAACCTTGAAGAAACGGAGACTTTACTGTCGAGTTTATCGGCAAAGTTGCCCGATACCGATGCTGATGTTATTGTAGCACCAACATTCGTAAATTTGGCTGCTGCAAATAGAAGCCTACAATCCTCAACGATACAGGTAGCTGCACAAAATATGCATTATGCTGAAAATGGTGCGTATACGGGAGAGATTTCTGCCGATATGTTACTTAATATTGAAGTAGATATCGTAATTCTTGGCCATTCCGAAAGACGCTCACTCTTTGGAGAGACAGACGATTTATTGAACAAAAAAGTAAAAACTGCACTGGAAAAAGGCATGAAAATCATTTTCTGCTTTGGAGAAGAGCTTGAAGATAGAAAATCTGATAATCATTTTGCCGTTGTGGAAAGCCAGCTAAAAAATGCCCTTTTCGATTTGGATGGCAAGGCATGGAGTAGTATTGTATTGGCCTACGAACCTGTTTGGGCAATTGGTACCGGTGAAACGGCAAGCCCGGAGCAGGCCCAGGAAATGCATGCTTTTATACGAAAAACAATTTCAGGAGCTTTTACCAATTCCATTGCAGATGGGGTTTCTATTCTATATGGCGGAAGTGTAAAACCTTCAAACGCCTCAGAAATTTTTTCAAAGCCAGATGTTGATGGTGGTCTAATAGGAGGAGCTTCGTTAAAAGCGGATGATTTTGTGGATATTATCAAGGCTATCTAAATTTCCAAAAAAGGTTTGGTCTATATCGAATACAGTTTTATAGTAACTCCCAAAGAACCTGCTACCGATATCCTCATTGCAGAATTGGGTGAAGTGGGATTTGAGAGTTTTGTAGAAAACGATTCTGGGCTTTTGGCCTATATTTTAAGATCTGAATGGGAAGAGACTATTTTGGACGATGTCTTTATCCTTAAAAACCCCAAATTCAACATAAAATGGACGCAAACCGAAATTGAGCAGCAAAATTGGAATGCAGCATGGGAAAATAATTTTCATCCAATTAAAGTAGGGGATAGCTGCATGGTAAGAGCACCGTTCCACGATGCCGTAGCTGTTGAATATGATATTATTATTGAGCCCAAAATGAGCTTTGGAACAGGACATCACGAAACTACGCATATGATGTTGCAACATATTTTGGATATGGATTTTAAAGGAAAATCCGTACTGGATATGGGCTGCGGTACCGGGGTTTTGGCAATCCTTGCCAAAATGAAAGGAGCGGATACAGTAGATGCTATTGATATTGATGAATGGTGTTTCTTGAATTCCAAAGAAAATGTAGCGCGAAACCACTGTGATCAAATTAATGTTTACCAAGGAGATAGCAGTTTGTTGACAACTAGAAAGTATGATGTGATCCTTGCCAACATCAATAGGAATATTTTACTTGAGGACATACCTGTGTACACCAATTGTCTAAATGCTGAAGGAACACTTTTTCTAAGTGGCTTTTATTTGAGCGATTTAGATGCAATTTCCTCAAAATGTGACGCCTATGGTTTGGAATTTGAAAAAAAATTCGAAAAGAATAATTGGATTTCAGTAAAATATGTAAATTAGGTTTGGTTAATAGTTATATCATGGGAGTCAAGGAAAAAGTATCGGAAGAACTGCTTTTAGAAGAAGAAACGGTAAATCAGAATGAGATTGTGCTGTTCAATGATGATGTAAACACTTTTGATTATGTTATCGAGACCCTAATAAACGTTTGTGAACATACTCCTGAACAGGCCGAACAATGTTCCTTGATTGTACATTACAATGGAAAATGTACCGTAAAAACCGGTGAGTACACTTATTTGAAACCAAGATGCTCCAAGTTACTTCAGGCTGGACTCAACGCAGAAATAGTTTAAGGACATAATTGTGTAATGGTACTTTGTTTTTCAATGCAATGTCCTAAAAAGCAGTATCAATTATAATTGTGTTGCGTTTAATGATTGTAAAAATTAAAAATTCTTTGCATAGATAGTAGGTTTTGACATCTTCGATTACACTAACTTTGTTTTAGACCAGTAAACCAAACCTTTAATTTTTTCACTTGAAAAATGGGCGAATTTTTTAAAGCTGAACTCAAAGACCGTTTTTTAAAGTATGCAATAAGTCGTAGGGATTATTTTGAAGTAAAAGTACTCTATGATGAATTCCTGCATCCAAATTATAGCTTGGATTTTGTTGAAAAACTAATAAAGGATATTCGAGATCATGATGCTGCTTTATTGGACGTGATGAGTGGTAATGGGGTCGAAGTCTTTATTCTTGCCTCAACACCAAAAACCAAAGACTTTTTAAATGAAGGCGGGTTTATGGACATGCACATTAAAGAGGAAGAAAAATGGGATGTTTTTTTAAACCAACTTTCGGGAGATCGCAAATTATCAAAAGACGAAAAATTACTTCTTGAGAAGAATTCGAAAACCTTTAAAAGAGAAAAAACATTACTTATTGTACTGGTATCTGCAGTTGTAATCAGTTTTTTGTTCACACTCTTCAGTGTGATAAAAGGGGTACTTATAGAGACTGACTATGTTCAAAAAGAAGAATTTGAGAGAGAAATGAGACAATTGCGTTCAAAGTACATTGAAGAAAACCAAAGCTTGGAAAAAGAATTGCAACGAGCACAAGCTACAATGGATTCACTACGAGGAAAAAATCTTTAGTCTATAAGTATCTATTTAATGGTTACCTAACCTTTTGGTAATTAAGGAGTATTACTTTAGATATTTAATAAGCAAAATACCCCTTTGTTATGCTTACTGAAATCATTCCACCGATTAATTTGGAGCACCAGACTTTTTGCTTATATAATTATCTTAGACACAGTACAAAATACAAATTGAAGGACTTTACTGAAGAAATCGTCATTCAGAAAAATGAGTATTTATACAAACCACCATTTGAGCATAAATTCATTTATGAAATATTGAACGGTGCCATAAAACTAGGAAGCTATACAGACCAGGGGGATGAGTATGTCCATGACGTAGTTAGTCAGAAAGATTTTTTTGGCAACCTTAAGTATCTAAATAATCAGTTTTTTGAATTTTCTAAAACCATAACAAGTACAAGACTTAGGGTTTATGATCGTTCATTTTTTAAGCAAATCATTATTAATGAGCCAACTATCGCTGAATGGTTTATCTCTTATCTTGTTAAAAGATGGTGCGCTTCCGAAAAAAAAATGCGTAAGGTAAATGAAAGAAACAGCATAGAGAAACTAAGGTTTTTAAGAACGTATTTCAATAAGAGAATCAGTGATATTGATGGAAATGACCATATTCTTTATGATTTGCTCACTCAAAAAGATTTGGGTGACCTGGTAGGGGCCACCCGACAAACTATTGCAAGTGCTTTAAAAAAAGCTCAATCATCATGAGCTAATATACCGGGATAAAGCATTCCATGTTTAGATTCAAACTCCAGCCCCAATAGTTCACTGATCAAAGGGGCAATATCTTCCAATCCTATTTTTTCCAAAACTTTTCCAGAGGAAACTCCTGCACCCCACGCTATAAATCCAGTTTCTATCTGTGGAAAATCAGGAAAATAACCATGCGTACCTCCACTTCTGGGTTTTAGGATTTTACCGCTGGCCGACGCTGACATAGTAACTCCGGGAATAGGTGCAAGTGCAAGAATCGCATTGGGGTCAGCTCCAATTTCATTAAGTTCTTTCCGTTCTACAATGCGGAACAATTTTTTATAAGCATAGGGTAGGTTGTTGAGTTTCTCCTTAACTTTTTTTAGTGTACCCTTATCATTCTTATCCTTTAGCATTAAAAAGGCGGAAGCTCCTGAAGTATGAAAAGTTGCCTTCCAATCCCCTCTGTCTTTTTTTGCTTCCATCAATCCTTCTTCGACCAACCAGACATTTGGACTTAAAGCCGAATGTATATCAACAAAACCATGGTCGCCTGTTATTATAAAAGTGGTCCTTTCTAAAATGTTGGACCGTTCAGCAGCTTCAATTATTTTACCAATGGCACGGTCAACGGCAGCAATTGCAGTTTTTACTTTTTTACCGTTTCTGCCTTGTTCGTGCTGAAAATGGTCGGTAGCTATTAAATGTATGGTCATTAAATTGGGTTTATACTTTGAAAGTACATAGGCTGCCATTTCACCTGTTCTGTCTTCCCTGTTCAGGTAATCCCCATTAAAAGTGGTGGAGTCCATTTTACCCAAAACAGCTTTTTCCATTTCTTTAAGTAGTCCTTTTGGATTTTCGTGATCTCTCATAGACTCAATTCTACTATAAGAACGGTCCAATTTCCAAACTTCTGGAATATTATAGTCTATTGGAGCATCAACGGAAACCGGCCAAATAAAGCTAGCACTTGTTTTTTCCGCTTTTCGTACCGCATCCCATAGTGTTTCGGTTTGTATAAGGTTACTTTGCCAATACCAGCGGCCAGTTTGACCATTTGGTTCAAAAGGGCTATTGTAAAAAACACCGTGCTCTACAGGTAATGCACCAGTTATAATAGTGGTGTGCGAAGGGTAAGTAACTGAAGGGAAAATACCACGCACCCCTTTTGCCGAGACTCCCTCAGAGGTCATTGTTTTTAGGTTTGGGGCTGGCCATTGTTCTTCCAAATAAAAATCTGGTCTAAAACCGTCTATTGAAATTAGAACTACATGGTCACTGTAAAGTGTTTCTTGTGATTGTACAGCTAAAGAAATCAGTAGTACAATGGTTAAAGTAAAGATTTTTTTCATTTTTAGGTTGCCTCTTGTATAAAAGAAAGGACCTAACACTATGGTCAAGTCCTTTCAGGTTGCTAATTAAACACTTAATTGAACGTATATCGTACTCCTAATTGTAGGCGCCAAGGTGTGCCGTTGATTGGTTCTGTTCCAGCTCCCGTTTGAACACCGTAGTTATAGGAGTTTGTGGTCGTATCAAAACCATTGATACGCATAAAATCCCGTCTTCTACCAAAGTTATTGGTACGCCCCCATTCTTTGTTCAACAAATTTGCAAAGTTGAATGCGTCTGCCGTTAGTTCTAATCCGTGCTTGTTATTGTTAAAACTGAACCGTTTTTGTAACCGGAGGTCTATAATGGCCCTAAACGGATTTTTACCGCCGTTACGTTCTGCAAAACTTCCAAAACTTTCGCGCAGATATTCTTTAAAACCTTCTGGGGTCTCAGGGTCGTTAAGTACTTCATTATAACCATCTATAATGGCCTGTGGGGTATTTGGGTCATTGGGGTCAAAAATATAGGCAATATCATTTCTTAAATTAAAATCTCCGTTTGCACTGGTATTGTCATCAACATGCAATGAGTAACGTGTACCACCTGTTCCAATAATCGTTGCACCAAAATTGAACCCTTTCCATGTTGGGGTAGCTCCGTTGAGTACCACTTTGGTATCAAAATGGCTATCGGCGAATCCATAATTTAAATCCCTTGGATCGCCTTCAACGGGTATGAATGTTGAAGTATTGGCAACACAACAGTTATATGAAGAATTGTCTTTTGTCCTATTCCATGTAAAGCTTCCGTTCACATAACCGTCCTCTCCAATACGGGCAGATCCCTCAACAATTAGCGAGACATTGTCCAGAACACCATCTGATGTCAATACCAAGGTCCTTCCGACCCGATCCGAAATTCTGGAATTTGTCCAATCCACCAATCCATTTTCAGTAATGGTATTGGCAGGTACGAATACTTCACGTCCTTGCGGTGTCGTAAAAAAAGGCTCGGTGACTAGATTGGCTTCCTGATACACATAATTATTGGTAGTGTGACTAAAAATTGCATTTACTCCCAAGGAATAACGATCTCCAAACAATTTTGTATAACTTATGTTTCCTTTATAGATGGTAGGTACTTCAAAATCTGGACTAACTGCATTTATGGTCGAAAAAGGAGTAACGCCAGCTGGAACTCCTGGAACGGTACTTGGGTCGTTGCGATATCCGGGAAAATTTGGTGTAGGCACTGCATCACCAGTAACATCTATGGCACCGAGCAAAGTACCACTGTTCTGAATATTATTTACTTGCGCATAGTAATGTGGTTGGGCACTAAAGGCGCCACCACCTATTTTTACAATATCCGTATTCTTTCCTTTAACGTTCCATGTTAGTTGGAATCGTGGTTGGATATTGTCAAAATCCTCAATTTTTTCATCTGTTCTAATGCCTAATTCTTCAAATACTACGGGATTAAATTCTGCCTCATCCATAAATAGGGTAGCATCCCAACGCAGACCCGCCATTAGATTTAGATTGGGCGCAAGGTCAAATTCCACTTGTCCAAATAAAGATAGATCAAGAACGGTCTGCTCTACAAGGGGTAAACCTTGAAGTGGTACCTCGCGTGCATATCTAGAAGGGTTCTGGTTTTCAAAATCGTCCAAAGAATCAAAAAAGAACCGACCATTTTGCTCGTTGGACAATAGGGTCTCTAGATAGGTGATTAAGTTATCCGTACCAAAAGTGAAATTATATTTGCCAGAATTGATATAAGTTGTATTGGCAATCTGTAGTTGTCGCTCCAGATTGGTTTCCGGGGTAAATCGCTGTCCGCCCAATTGCACACTTCGATTTCTACTATTACCATTTGGCAATTCTGAAGAAACTTCTACAATGGCCCTGGGAATATTGGATGACGGTAGTTCAGAATTGGTATTAAATGAACGCTCAGCATGTTGGTACTGTAACTTGAATTCATTGGTTACAGTTGGAGAAAATATAGAGCGCAGCGATAAAAGGGTGCTATTCTCTTGGGATTCAAAATCTGAAAAGGATTCCAATACTTCAATATTGGAGTTGTCGCTAGTGCGAAGTGGCTGATCCCATTTATTGTAAAGGTTTCTAAATGTAAGTCTGTGCTTATCGTTTATTTGCCAATCCAATCGAACAAATAGGTTATTGGCTTCGGTTTCACGGTCAAATTGACCTGTTTGCTGAGAATTGCTCAGCCCATAAACGTCCCTGCCTATTTGTAAAAATCGGTCTAGATTTTCTTGGGAAATTCCCAATAGATTTTGGTCATTATCACTTTGAATATCAGCTATACTAACCGGGTCCCCCTCATCCTGACGTTCATAGACCATAAAAAAATGCAGTTTATCCTTTATAATAGGTCCTGAAAGACTGAATCCATATTGTGACGTAAAGAAATTGGCGTCCCGGTCTTCGCCCCTAATATTAAATTGGCTTTGAAGAGCATCTGCCCTATGGTAAAAGAAGGCACTGCCACTTAAGGTATTTGTTCCAGATTTAGTTACGGCATTAATGGCGCCACCACCTTGTCTACCCTGTAATACCGCATAATCGTTGGTCGCTACTTCAAACTCACGAATGGCTTCCTGTGATATTGTATAGGGCCCCCTACCGATCTCACCAGCAGTTAATTGATTTCGTGCATTTACCCCATCGATCGTAACATTGGTAGAGGTACGTCTTTGTCCAGCCAGATTTATACTTCCACCACCTTGTAAGGGGGAAAGGCTTGTAAGCCCTGTAAAATTCCGTCCTTCAAGAGGGAGGTTTTTTATTTGACCTGCACCAATTTTGGTCGATGCACCAAGCTGCTCTATTCTTTTGGTTATGCTATTAGTGGTGACCACTACTTCGTCCAAAGCAGTTGATGCTTCTTGCATGGTAAAGTTCAGCACAAGTGCATCGCTCAAGTTTAAATTAAATCCCTCTTTAACCATATCGCTGTACCCCAAATATTGAGCGGTAACGGTATATGGTCCTCCAAGAGGTAGCTGTTGTACTCTAAAACTTCCATTTTCATTGGTTACGGTACCCGAAGTAAATCCTGTAGAATTATTTTTAACGATTACGGTAGCACCCATCAATGGCTCTCCATTGATATCTGATACACTACCTCGTATGGATGCATTGGTAGCTTGCCCGAACGATATGGAACACGATAACCAAATGAATAAAAGCGAAAGTAGTTTCTGTGTTTTTCTAAGTTTTTTTAGTTTGTGAAATAGGTAGGTTTTCATCTTCATATTTTTTAGTTGAAGTGCAAAACTAGACCTACATGTATGGTAGTGCATGTTAAGTTTTAACATGGACATCCGTATTAACCTTAACTTTAAAATTTGATAATATATGAGTTGATAGAAAGGATTGGGGTATTAAAAAAGATGTCCTTTTTGTAAGTCTATACTTGAAAGTATTGTCACATATTAACTCTTACATTTCTCTGTATCCTTATTCAGAATCTTCAAAGATTTTAGAAAAGAAGAAAAATTTTAGATGAATACTAAATTGATTTGATAGCGCAAAGTCGATTCAATTATTTTGGATAAACTGGACATGCAAGAATTTTAGAGAATCAATAAAGAAATTCAAATACTTAAAACGCAACGAAAAAGAAATAGTGCTAGTTTTCCCCAATATGCTTTTTGTAGAATTCCCATACTTCCTTGGCAACATTCCTTCCCAGTTCCAATCCAGCGACATTATCGGCCTGGATATGATAGCCGCCCAATACTCGGGACATACCGGCCATATCTGCAGTTTTCGTAAACGTGGGAAAATGCAAGGTTACCATGGCACCTGGATTATTGGGTTCGGTAAGCGCACCAGCAAGTAATTCAACACTTTCCCCGAATTCATCACTTCCCGTCCAAAGCTTCAATGCTTCTGCACAGCCTCCACTTATGGTGCTGTGCCCCGAAGTATAACTTGGGAATGGCGGGCATAGAAAGGTGTCCGGGGAATAAGGACGCCACTGACTACCGTCCATGTCTACCATTCCCTTCCCGGGTCCGGCCCACGCCCTGATTTTTATGCCATCGTAATATTCATGTACCAACGCGTAAGGTCGAGCGTAGTCATAAAACATTTTGGAATCCCATGAGGCAATAAAAGCATCCATTGCTACCACTTGGTTGTAGAAGTACATCTTTACATCTTCGTCCAAAGTATGGCTGTCCCTTCTTGAAACGTCTTGGGCAAATTTTAGCCAATGCCCTGCTTGTTGCACAGACTCAGGTCCATCACGCATAAATTCGACCAATGCTTTTTCTTCATCGGAAAGATTGGCCTGTAAATTTACAACTTCAGCTATCTCTTTTTTTAACTGTTCGGAGCCTACCAAAGGTGGTGGTCCGGGCCTGAATTGATTACCCGACTTTAGTGCTATTGGCTTTACTTTATCCCAAAAAGGGGTTAGGCACCCTGGAGCAAATTGACCTCCCTTTCCATCGGAGAAGTACTTGGGCTGCCAACGGTCGATGCTCACATTTTTATCAACCGTATTTACTGGTTTATAGCCCGTATAATCAAAATAAGGTTTACCATTGGAGCCTTCTTCCTCGCCATATTGGTTGGAGCCGTCGTTTTTTCGGGCCTCTATGATTGCCTTGGCAGCAAGATTGCCGATACCTACTGGTGTATTGGGGTCAACCGAAGTATCCTTGGGGTCCAGTTTCAATTCCTCTTCCATAAACTTATCGAACAATGCCCTGTCCGAATAATAGTATTCGCTCAAGGTTCTCAAGGCTGCATAGCTTATGGCAATCTCTTTGTTTTTTAAGGTGCGCTTTCCTGTAGGCTGCCTTTCCACGTTATTGAGGTAAACAGGCATTGCATTTGCATCGTACCTGGACCAAGCATCAAAAATTGCGGTAAATATGAGTCCTAAATACCTAGAAGTAATGGTTGGTCTAGGGTTAAACCGTTCAGTGTCCAAAGCAGTTGCTACGAGGGCCATTTCGCCCCATCTATAAGCGACATTATCTATTCCTTTGGGTTCTATCATATCAATAGAGCCCTCTCTTCTTTGGTTGTTTTCATTTTTGCAGCACAACAAAATGGTAGAAAACAGTATAAGGAAAACTATCCTTTTCATTTAGATACGTGTTATGATTGTTGTCTAGGTAAGATAAGAAAATTAAAAAGTCTTTGATTTAAACATTCTGAAAACAATTTTTGATGATACATTTCTAGTCGTATTTGCAACATATGGAGTGACTCCATAAAGAGTATGGGCCAGACTAAGTCTCAACAAACTCTTTTTAAAATCTGTTCACCAAATTATTGGCGTTTGGAATCATATCAATTCAAATCTTATTATTGTCCAAAAACAACGAAACTTTGCAGAACCCTGGATTTTCAAGGTTTTTTATTCGTTTGGAGTTTCCTTCTAGTGACCTCGGTAGGATTTGCTAATACATATTCTAACAAAGCTCCGCCTTGAGGCATCAAAACCTCACTAAAACAAAAAAGCAAGCTATTTGTTTTAGCTTGCTTTCGATTTATTCGTGACCTCGGCAGGATTAAGTCCTATTCTCCGAAGCTCAATATTTTAAACGGTTCTTAAACTTTACAAAATCTGTTGACCGAATTGTTGACGGTCAATTTGATACCAAATGGTTTCATTTGACTTTCAGAACAAAGATAAAAATCTATAATTCTTACAACATGAACATTGCTGCAGGTAATACTATTACTCTGCTAGTAAAAAATTTGATATCCCTCTTGCAATTGTGTATACAGATGCGTCAAATTCATTACTGAGTACAATTATTGTAATTCCTTTGTTTGGGTAGATCCACATATCAGATGTAAACAAATTACTCGCACCTCCATGAACCACTAATTTATTCTCTGAATCATTATTTTCAATTCCCCAGCCATATCCATAGCTATCATATAGATTTGTGGGTTGGAAATGCGGAAAAAGATATGCAGATGTAGTTGCTTCATCTAGTACTGTATTGTTCATTATAGATTGGCTCCAAAGTAACATGTCACTTGCTCGTGTTAGAAGACCTCCATTTCCTTTAAGATTGAGATACGGACCATTGTCACTCCAATTCTCTTCATTTGGCTTATTATTTTCAACTCCATTCAAATAACCGTTGGCCACTTCATTTTGTTGCCAATCTGGAATTATATAACCAGTATGGTACATGTTTGAAGGTTCAAAAATCTCTAAACTTAAAAAGCTTTCATAATCCATTCCACTAGCTTTTTCAATTATTAAACCAAGTAAGCTATAGCCTACGTTAGAATAATTAAATCTTTCTCCAACGGGACTAATTAATTCGCTATTAAAAACTTGCCTTAAAAACTCTTCCTCAGTAATGGTTTCATAATCTCCACCTATTCCAGCTCTTAAACCAGAAGAATGTGTGAGTAACTGATGAATGGTTATATTTTTTTTGTCATTAGGAACAGCGTCAAAGTATTTTGATAAATTATCATCAACTGAAATCTTATTTTGCATTGACAATTTTAGGATTCCAGCGGCAGTCAACTGTTTTGAAATGGAGCACATATCAAAAACGGTATTGATATCATTCAATCCATTTTCTTGACTATTTTTTCTTCCATATGCCTGGTTAAATATGATTTCGTCATTTTGAGCGACTAGAACAACACCTGAAAAATCTCTGGCCATAAGTTCTTTATCAAGGGAAGAAAAATCATCAACTATTAACTCCTCATCACTATTGGAACAACTAAAATTCAGTAATGAAAATGAAATTATTAGAAGTAATAAGATTGTATTTGTTTTTTTCATGATTTTATATTGTTTACTTGATTGAAATAAAAATTTCAATGTTTAAAAAATAAAAACCAAAGTGAATTCACCTGGGTAGTTACAAATTTGATTTTAGAAGAAATAACCAACAGATAGTTGAAATACTCCATTTCTATTTTTATCCAAGACCCCATCAAAGTCAATAATATTAGACAGCCCAAGATTATATCTTGCGCTAAAATTGAGTCCGTTATCAAGTTTATAACCAACGCCAAAATTCACTCCGAAATCTGTCGATTTTAAAGCGTCTTCAAAGTTTATGGAGCCTCCTTCAGTGTAAAGCAAAAAACCAATTTGTGGCCCTGCTTCCAAGCTCAATCCCCTGGTAACATAGTATTTTCCCATTACCGGGACATTTAGATAGTTTAATGAAATTACACCTTCAGAATCAATGTTTGTATCTGCCCCTTGTCCGGAATACATGACTTCGGGTTGCAAAGCGAATTTGTCTGAAATTTTCCATTCAACCATAACACCAAAATGGAAATCTGTATTGGGAGTAAAATCTTCGGTATCGTCTCCTGTAACAAATGCAAGGTTTAAACCTGCTTTAGCTCCGAATTTTACTTTTTGAGCATTGATAGTATTTAATCCTAAAACTGTAATAACCGTTATTAATATTATTTTCTTCATGATTGATGTTTTTATTTAATTGTTTATATTTTTTAATTCAATTTTCTTTTAAAGATGTAGCGTGTAATAAAAATGCCATTTCCATCATTCTCGCCGGCATCACTTTCCACAGCACTTGTTACGAATGCCAAATCCCAACCTTCAGAAATCATTGCAGTTAGTTTTGATGAGATTACAGCATCATTTGCTGCTATATTTTGAAAGCGTATTCCTGCGACATTATAAAAGTTTAATAGTTTTGTTTCCTCAAAATCCTTTACTCTAATGTCTTTCCTTTTCGACTTATTTCTTGTATTATCATCTTTTGTTTGCGTAGAAGTAAATTCTTTATAGTCTCTTTTATCATTTGCTGAAATTAAACGCGACCTACCCAATCCATCTGGTATAATAGACTCTACGCTTGTAATTACTTTTACTTCAAATTTTTGTTGTACTGTTCCTTGTGCAAAAGCATTAGTTATAAGTACCATGAATACTGCTACTACTGTTATTTTTTTCATCTTTTTTTAATTATGGTGTCACTATCTATTATGGCAATACTATTCCAAATGCTTCACTAAAACCCTGTTTAAGAAAATCCTCAAAAGGCAAATCATGACCGCCATTTCCGGAAAGTATATTTGCATTTTTCGATTGTAAAAATGCAACTTCTTCGACCGTAAGGCTACCAACGGCCATGTCTGTTTCTCCATAAATGTATGTTATGTTAGATAGGCTTTCAATAGTATTAAATTGCTCTGTATATCTATTCATTGCTAACCCAGCAAACATTCTAGCTTCATTTCTATTGAATGCATCTACAAATGGTTGATCATCTACTATGGGAGTAACTCCGTTTTCAAAAAACGCATTCTTTCCTTCAGCTAGACCCTGCCATATAGCATCGTTAATGTCTAGCCTACCTGTTATAATTAAATAATCATCGGCCGCATCTATTCCTTGTTGCGCAATAAACTCTTGCGTTACAAATGCGCCAAATGATATTCCAGCAACATAAACCGTTCTACCTTGATTTTTAAAATAGGTAATCACTTCAGAAAGCATCTCTATACTTTCAGCATTAAAATTAATGGCTTGGTCCAATGTTATATCATTGCCTTCCAATATGTTGGAATTTAACGTTTGGGCCTGATGTACGGTTATAGTTAAAATGTCTTGTGGGCGACTAATATCTTGTGCAAGGTCATCTATTATATCTGTAGCCAATTCGGGACTAGGACCACCTGGTACAGCTATCAATACTGTAGGAGCTTTTTCATCCCCTCTGAAATAAATTAAATTTTTAATGTCTTGGGATATCTCGGTAATATCTGCAGGAGGTATTCCATTATCATCATTAGAACAGGAGAGTGTAATGATTGATAATAGTACAACTAGAAATTTATTGGCAAGAGTAGATAAGTTATTTGATTTTTCTATTTTAAAAAACATTTTTTTCATGATGATTTCTTTATGATTTCCTTGCAAAGGAATAGGTGAAAACGCTTTGGGGTAGAATAATTTGACGAACGTTGCGTAGTTGTTGACGAACGTAGGAATTACTTAATCACAAATAAATAATAGGTTCCTTTGTACAAAATACACCAATGAACAAAACCAAATCAATAAGGAAAATAGCATTGCATCTCCTGTTCTGGGTGTTAAATTATTGGTTGTTTGCTTTTGTTGTCCATTCAGATTGGAATGGGTTTAATAATGTTTCTGATCCTAATAGTTTAGCCTATGCCTATACGTATGGGCTTTTTACCAATGTCTTTTTGTTTTATATACAAGTGTTTTGGTTAGTGCCAAAAATGTATATGCATAATAAAAAAGCAATGTTCTATGTGCTTTCTTTTTCTATATGCATAGCAGTTTCTCTAGTTGAAACCTATTTTGACTATATGCTGTATGATATATTTGAAATATATGATACAGATGAATTTGAGGATAACTTCAGTATTACCGTTTTTGTCAATGTCTTTTACGGCGTTGCGGGCTTTTATTATATTTTGAGACACGCCCACAAAAAATCTGAAAAGGAAAAACAACAACTAATACAAGAATCATTTAAGGCTGAACTAAAATATCTAAAAGCCCAGTTAAATCCTCACTTTTTATTTAATGGAATTAATAATGTGTACCACTTAATAGGTAAAAATAATGCCTTGGCTAAAGATACATTACTTCAGTTTTCGGAGCTATTACGCTATCAATTGTATGAAAGTGGCACTGAAATTATATTAAAAAAAGAACTAGACTTTGTATTACAGTATATTAAAATGGAAAAAACCCGTAAGGGTTCAGATATTCAGCTAGCCTACATTATAGAATTTGAGAATGCCACAAAAAAAATAGTTCCATTATTATTAATTCCTATTATAGAAAATGCATTTAAACATTGTAGTAATCACACTAATAATAATGACAATAGTATAGACATAAACATTAAAGAAGTAGGAGGTAAGCTCTCGCTACATTGTGCAAATACTTTTGATGGTGCAACTGGTAAGAATGCTGTTGGCGGAATTGGCTTAACAAATGTAAAAAAACGCTTATCGATAGTATATCCAGATAAGCATGAATTAATCATACATAAGAAAAAACAGATGTTTATGGTTGACTTGATTATAGAATTATAAAAAGTAAAAGAATGAAACGACTAAATTGTTTAATCATAGATGATGAACCTGTCGCTAGAGAAGGCATTAGCGATTATTGTAAAGAGATTTCGTTCTTAAATGTGGTTGCGCTATGTAAGAATGTATTGCAAGCAAATCATTATCTCGAAAGCAATGAAATTGATTTAATTTTTTTAGATATCAATATGCCCATACTATCCGGTGTAGATTGGCTAAAAGGCTTAAAAAAATCACCTTCAATTATAATGACAACTGCATATGAGGAATATGCGTTACAAAGCTTTGGGTACAACGTTTTAGATTATTTAGTAAAACCCATTTCTTATAAGCGTTTTTTACAGGCAGTTAATAAGGTTAACAGTTACTATGAACATAATGATGAAAAAAACATACTTTTTTTAAAAAATGAGAGACAGCTTAAAAAGATATACATAAAGGATATTCTATTTGCAAAAGCAATGCAAAATTATATCAAAGTGGTAACAACAAACGAGACAATAGTTACACAAATAGCTTTAAAGAATTTTAAAGATCAATTGCCTGAAAATGATTTTATTCAAACGCACAAATCGTATATAGTATGTAAATATAAAGTGGATACAATTGTGGAAAATGAAATTATCATTGGTGATTACGAAATTCCTATAAGTGTACGCTTAAAAAAGGAAGTGCTAGCCAATTTTCGTGTATAATTCTCTATAACGCCATATTTTGACTAATCGTCAACACTGTTGACGATTAAAAATCTGTTGACCGATTTGTTGACCTTTTTCTAATAAATTTTGATTGCGATTAGTGTCGTATTAAAAATCAAAAACCCTTCAAATAGGAGTATTTGAAAGGTTTTAGTTTTATTTGGTGTTCTTGACCTAAATCTTGCTGGATTCAAGCCTTGAACCTTAAGTGACCTCGGCAGGATTCAAACCTGCAACCTTCTGAGCCGTAATCAGATGCGCTATTCAGTTGCGCCACGAGGCCTTTTTTATGGGGTGCAAATATATTTCTTTTTAAATTTACGACAAAACCCTAACAACATAATTCCATGGATTTTCACTCTTATATTCGCGATATCAAGGACTTTCCTGAACCAGGAGTCCTTTTTAAGGATATTACTCCACTTTTAAAGGATAAAAATGCCCTCAACAATGCCGCTGATGTGCTCTTTGGAATGGTAAAACAATATGAAGTGGACAAGGTAGTTGGCGTAGATAGTAGGGGGTTTATTTTTGCGCCTATTTTGGCATCAAAACTAAATGCAGGTTTTGTTCCCGTTCGTAAATCGGGAAAATTACCGTACACAACAGTTTCTGAATCGTACGCCTTGGAATATGGCAATGGCAGTTTGGAAATTCATACAGATGCCATACAAAAAGGAGAGCGAGTATTGGTGCATGACGATGTATTGGCGACTGGTGGTACGGCAGAAGCTGTATGTAAGTTGATTGAAAAACTCGGAGGCAAGGTAGTACAATGCAACTTTTTAATTCAGCTTTCCTTTTTAAACGGAGCGATCAAACTCAAAGATCACGAGATAACAGCACTTTTGAACTATTAGCGCAAAGCCTTTGTTGTTATGAAGTAGCGCCAGCCTATTATGGCCATTTGTAGTTTGGAAGCTTTTGATAAATCCAATCCTCTTTTTGAGTAGGAGGGAAGGAACGCTTTGTTCATTCTAGCCAGCAATCTGTAAAACATCGTTCGTCTGTTGAGAACAGCAAATATAACCAAGAAGCAGATATAATTGTCTGCCAATTACCAAAGAAAGTGTTAACTATTGGCTTTTATCCAATTGTTTATTTTTTCCTCCAATAACGCTAGGGGAACGCAGCCGGTTTCCAAGACCTGATTATGAAATTTTCGAATATCAAAATTCTCTCCCAAGGCTTTTTCTGCTTTTTCTCGCAATTCCCTAATTTTCAATTGTCCAATTTTATAGGAAAGCGCTTGTCCGGGATTGGCCATATAGCGTTCTATTTCTGATGTAATGCTCGCTTCAGATTCTGCTTCATTATCCAAAGAGTACTGAATGGCCTCTTCCCTTGTCCATCCTTTGGAATGTAATCCGGTATCCACCACTAAACGCACTGCACGGTGCATTTCGGCTCCTAGCATACCAAAAAGCTGATAGGGATCAGTATAAAGTCCTAACTCAGTACCCAATGATTCGCTGTACAAAGCCCAACCTTCCCCATAACCACTATACCAAAGGGTTTTCCTAAACTTGGGCAGGACTTCACTTTCTTGGGTCAGGGATATTTGGTAATGGTGTCCGGGAATTGCCTCGTGCAAGAAAAGTGATTCGTCCGAGTATGTGTTGTATGCCGTAACATCTGGAATGGGTACATAAAAAATACCGGGCCTTGTTCCATCCAATGAACCTGGATTGTATTCGGCGCTTGCGGATTTTTCCCTAAAAGCTTCAGTACGTTTTACCGCAAAAGCAGTTTTAGGTTTTACGTCGAACAATTTTTCTATCTGTGGTTTCATACGATTATGGATAGCATTAAAGTTGTCGATTACCTCATTCGGTTCTTTGAAGGGCATAAGCTCTTCGTTGCTTCTTACAAAATCAAAAAAAGCTTTTAAGTCTCCTTCAAAACCGACCGTTGTTTTTATCTTTTCCATTTCAGCGCGAATTCTAGCAACTTCACTAAGCCCTAATTCGTGGATTTCGGTGGCTGTCATGTTTGTTGTTGTATACTTTTTTATTTGGTGCGCATAGTAAGCATCGCCATCTGGTTCACCTTGTATACCGCTAGATTCACGTCCTCTTTTGATATACTCTTCACTCATAAACGTATACAGACGCTCATAAGAAGGAACTATTTTATCGAGTATCATTCTTGTAAAGGCTTCTTCTAAAGTTGATTTTTCCTCTTCTGTAAAGTCGTCCGGAAAGTTTTTGATTGGTCCATAAAATAGGTGCTCATCCAAATTCCTATCGGTAAGTGACTGCAATTGCGGTAAAACTTTTTTAATCAAGGATGTTGGTAGTACATGACCTTTTTCCATTCCTTCACGCATTCTTTCTTCTGCTGAATTCATCCACTCTAAATACCCGTCTACCCTTTTCATCCATTTTTCATAATCCTCCACAGTATTAAAGGGCTGCGCGCTAGAACCGCTTGCCAATTGCCCCATGAATAGATTGGGAGACCACATTTGGTCTATTGGAGTTAGATTTGCGTTGAATTTGAGCTCTTCCAAATGGATATTACATTCCCAGGTCAAAATTGCCTTGCTCATTTTTTCACTGTCCGAGAGGTCTTCATCTGAAAAAGTACCCAATTCATTTTTATAGGTACTGTAATGCGTTTTGATTCTTTCCAAATACTCATCTGAAAGTAAATTGACAAAAACATCATCGTAACGATGGTCTCCCGCCATTGTAGCATTGATTGGGTTCAATTTTAGACCATCTTCATAATAATTGTCCAGAATTTTGGAAAAATTCGCGCTGAGGTCTGGAGTGTTCTCTTGCTTTGGTTCTTGTTTGCACGAAAAAAGTGAAACAAGTATGGCGCATAAAAGAGTGATTTTTTTTGTCATTTCAAGTAGCTAAACATTTCAGATGCAAAATACTTAAAATAAGGCAATCTAATGTATTGGGTTTCTCGGTTAGACTAAAATGGATGTAATGAGCTGTATGAGCAACATCACTAAAAACTTAACTATGGTTATCATTGTATTGATTAATTTAAAGGGTGAATATTTGTGGTAAACCGGTTATGTTTTTTGAATATAAAATGAGAATTATCAGGTTTCCAAATACTTAGCTAAAAATTAATTAAATTGAATACAAGATTGTAGCTTAAAAAATGAAATCAACTTTAAGAATTATGTGACTTCCTTAAAAAAAAATTTAATTTATAATATAATATGCATATTTAGATAATAAATGATAACAAATGAAGTGGTCTTTTTATGTAAATTTCAAAACCTAAGGGGGTTTTCATTTGGAAAACCACTTTTTTTTGCCATTCCGTTCTCTTGGACAAATAGATTATTGATTCTTTGGACAGTTCATTTGGTAACAGGTTTTTTGTGCTTTTTGAATATTTTATCACCTTAGTTTTTTAATTTGTTTTGTGGTTTACATGTTTTTATGAAACATTTTTTGTCACTAAGCTATTGACGAATAAATCTTCTTCTATATTTACACCAAATATTATTTTTGGGAAATCTACTTTTTATTGTTCTTGGTCTGGTACTGCTGATTTTGGGAGGAAATTGGTTGTTGAAAGCTGCTGTTGCTCTGTCCTTAAGGCTTGAAATTCCGAAAATAGTGATAGGCATGACAGTGGTTTCTTTCGCTACCTCTGCTCCCGAGCTCATAGTTAGTATCAAAGCCGCTTTAGATGGATTTCCCGATTTGTCTCTGGGCAATGTTGTAGGGTCTAACATTGCTAATTTGGGTCTAGTGCTCGGCATTACGGTGTTGTTGGGGAACATAGATGTACGCAAGAGTTTTTACACCACGGATTGGCCGGTAATGATGGTAGCATCTTTATTGTTTGTTGGCTTTATCTATTTTGATGGGGTCTTGGAACAGTATGAAGGCATTATCATGGTCGTTTTTTTGTTCTTATTTCTTATTTACTTATTGCGTTTTCAAAAGACTGCGGTTATAGACGAAATGCCCGGAGATGATGTTCCGTTACCTTTACATAAAATCGCCCTGTTTCTAGGGATAGGAGGAACTGCTCTTTGGGGCGGTTCGGAGTTATTGATAGATGGCGCTGTGGGTCTGGCATCAGCATTTGGAGTGAGCGATAGGGTCATTGGTATTACCATTGTCTCTGTCGGCACAAGTATCCCGGAATTGGCAGCATCCATTATCGCTATTATCAAAAAAGAGAAGGCTATCTCTCTGGGCAACCTGATTGGCTCCAATATTTTTAACCTTCTCGCTGTTTTGGGAATAACTTCTATAATTACACCAATAACCGTTGTTGACCAAGGGTTGCTCTCTAGCGACATCTTCTGGATGCTTGGAATTTCCTTCTTGATACTCCCTTTGGTGTTTATCCCAAAAGGGTTACGATTAGGATGGCGTGATGGTATAATTCTTGTGGCCTATTATGCAACATTTGTCTATTTTACGATTAGCTAAATTCTTTTTTTCCTACTGCCCAGACTTCAATATTTTATTAAAAATGAGTAAATAAGTTTTGTGTGGACGTAAAATATATATGCCCAATGAAGTAGTAGAAACTAAAAAACCGTCCCAAGTTGAGACGGTTTTCTAAAAATGTATTCAACAATTAATTTATATACTAGACATCGGCAGACTTAACGGTCTTAATAATTCGTGCCGCAATTTTATATGGATCTCCATTGGAGGCTGGTCTTCTATCTTCCAACCAACCTTTCCAGCCTTTCTCAACAGTCATGATAGGAATACGGATAGAAGCCCCTCTATCAGAAACACCATAACTAAAATCTTTTATAGATGCAGTTTCATGGTCACCTGTTAAGCGTTGATCATTAAATTCACCATAAACTTCAATATGCTCTTTTGTAACTGGCCTAAATGCCTCGCATATCTTTTCGTAAACATCTTTAGAACCAGCAGTTCTCAATGTTGTGTTCGAGAAGTTTGCGTGCATACCAGAACCGTTCCAGTCTCCTTTTACAGGTTTTGGGTGATATTCAATGTAGTAACCATAAGACTCTGTCAAACGGTCAAGTAGATATCTGGCGACCCAGATTTCATCACCTGCTTTCTGTGCACCTTTGGCGAATAATTGAAATTCCCACTGGCCAGCAGCAACTTCTTGGTTGATACCTTCAAAGTTTAATCCGGCATCAATGCATTGATTAGCGTGTTCTTCGACTAAATCACGTCCCCAAGTATTTTTTCCTCCTACAGAGCAGTAGTATAGTCCCTGCGGCCCAGGATATCCACCAATAGGGAAACCAAGTGGCAACTGTGTCTCAGTATCCATAATAAAATACTCTTGCTCAAAACCAAACCAGAAATCAGCGTCAGGGTCATCAATGGTTGCCCTTGAATTTGATTCATGCGGTGTACCATCGGCATTCAATACCTCGGTCATAACCAAGTATCCGTTAATGCGTGCTGGGTCTGGGTAAATTGCTACTGGTTTTAACAAACAGTCAGAAGAACCTCCTTCGGCTTGTTTTGTAGAACTCCCATCAAAAGACCACATTGGGCAGTCTTCTAGTTTACCACTAAAATCATCTTCGATTTTTGTTTTACTTCTTAAGTTGGCAGTTGGTTTGTAACCATCCAACCAAATGTACTCTAATTTAGATTTGCTCATAATTCCGGCAGTTATTTGTTCTCAAGTTTACGATTGACAAAAATATGTTTTTCATTCAATAATATAGGTTTATGAGGGTTAAAATCACAAACTAATGGATATATTTTAAATTACCCCTATTTTGTGTAGGGCTGAATGAAAAAAAAGTAAATTTTGAAGGATATATTATTAAATTGTTAATTGTAGCTTTGTGATTTAAATTTTAAGTAATGTCAAATACAAGATTTGAAGCACTGACAAAGAGTCGTAAAAGGGTTCACGCTACAGGGGAAACAGGCAAACGTTCTGAATTGTTCGGAAAAAACGTCTTTAATGAAGAACGAATGCTTCAGTTTTTGACCAGGGAAGCCTTTGATAAGGTCAAATCCGCCATTTTTCAAGGAAATAAAATAGATAGAAAGATTGCGGACCAAGTTGCGGAAGGTATGAAAGCATGGGCACTGTCTATGGGTGCTACGCATTACACACACTGGTTTCAACCCTTAACAGGTTCCACGGCGGAAAAGCACGATGCATTTTTTGACATACTATCGGATGGAAGAGCGATGGAAAAATTTGAAGGTGCCCAACTGGTACAACAAGAACCAGATGCTTCTAGCTTTCCAAGTGGTGGAATACGTAATACTTTCGAAGCAAGAGGGTATACCGCTTGGGATCCCACATCACCAGCTTTTATCTATAAAACAACACTTTGCATCCCAACAATTTTTGTTGCATATACAGGTGAGGCATTGGATAATAAGGCTCCATTATTAAGAGCTTTGCATGCCGTGGATGAAGCTGCAACGGCAGTGGCTCAATATTTTGATAAAAATGTGCGTAAGGTCTATGCAACTTTAGGCTGGGAACAAGAATACTTTCTAGTGGATAAGGCACTTGCACAGTCTAGGTTGGATATTGTAATGACAGGACGTACCTTGGTGGGCAACCCTGCCGCAAAAGGCCAACAATTGGACGACCATTATTTTGGAGTGATTCCTGCCAGGGCACTCAATTTTATGAGTGATTTGGAAAAACAGTGTACCAAGTTGGGTATTCCGGTCAAGACCCGCCATAATGAAGTGGCCCCAAATCAGTTTGAACTTGCGCCCGTTTTCGAAGAAGCTAACCTTTCCGTAGATCACAATTTGTTGTTGATGGATGTCATGGAAGAAATTGCTGATAAACATAATTTTACCGTCCTTTTTCATGAAAAGCCCTTCGCTGGTGTAAATGGCTCGGGAAAGCATAATAATTGGTCTTTGGCAACAAATACTGGGGTCAATCTTCTGAGCCCGGGCTCTACACCAATGAAGAACCTTCAATTTTTGACCTTTTTTATTAATACTATAAAAGCTGTTGATATTTATGAGGAGTTGTTGCGCTCTTCTATTGCATCTGCCAGTAATGACCATAGATTGGGTGCCAATGAAGCACCACCTTCCATTATTTCCATTTTTATTGGAAAACAATTGAGTGATGTTCTTGATGAACTGGAAGGCGTTTCCAAAGGAAAATTATCACCTCAAGAGAAAACGGAACTTAAACTGAATGTAGTCGGTAAAATTCCTGAAATCCTATTGGACAATACCGACAGAAACAGAACCTCACCTTTTGCTTTTACAGGAAACAAGTTCGAAATTAGAGGTGTTGGTGCAAAGACCAATTGCGCAAAACCCATGACCATTTTGAATACTATTGTTGCCAAGCAGCTGAAGGATTTTAAGAAAGAGGTCGATACCTTAATAGACAAAAAGAATCTTAAAAAAGATGAGGCAGTCTTTAATGTGTTGCGGGAATATATTAAAACCTCCAAGCGAATCCGGTTTGATGGTGATGGCTACGGAATGGAATGGCAGGAAGAAGCCAGAAGAAGAAAACTGAGCAATAATAAAAATACACCAGAAGCACTTCAGGTGCTAACGTCTAAAGAAAGTGTAGCACTTTTTAAGGATATGGACGTTATGAGCGAAGTGGAGCTAAACGCGCATCAAGAAGTAGAGTTGGAAGCCTATATTTTTCATCTTCAGATCGAGGGGAGAGTGCTGGGAGAAATGGTGTACAATCACATCATACCTGCTGCATTGCGTTATCAGAATTTGCTTTTGGAAAATGTAAAGGGCCTTAAAGAAGTCTATGGAGCAGCTCACAAAAAAGTTGCTGAGGGGCAATTGAATATTCTGGAACAGATCGGGGAGCACATATCGGAAATCAAAAAACAAACGGATGATATGACTGCTGCTCGTAGACGTGCCAATGGACTCTCTACAATCAATAAAAAAGCTCAAGCGTATTGTAATAACGTAAAACCCTATTTTGAAACCATACGGGAGCAATCTGACAAGTTGGAAAAATTGATTTCAGACGATTTATGGCCATTCACCAAATATAGGGAGTTGCTATTTGCGAGGTGATCAAGAAAAGATGAAAGCCGACGTTAGCAGAACTTAAAAGAATAAAATCATATTTCGGGTTAATTAACAGCTTTCCGCTATTTTTGCGCAAAGCAAATTTATGTCTTCAGACACTAGTAAAAGATATGCCCAACGTGGAGTTTCGGCTTCAAAGGAAGATGTGCACAACGCCATAAAAAATATTGATAAAGGGCTTTTTCCCAAGGCTTTTTGTAAAGTAGTACCAGATTACCTCACAGGTAGTAACGAGCATTGTTTGGTGATGCATGCAGATGGTGCTGGGACAAAGTCTTCGTTGGCATACATGTATTGGAAGGAAACAGGGGACATTTCGGTTTGGAAAGGAATAGCCCAAGACGCACTCATCATGAACGTGGACGATTTAATCTGTGTTGGGGCCACGGACAACATCATGTTATCCTCTACCATAGGACGAAATAAAAATGTAATACCAGGGGAAGTTATTTCTGCTATCATCAATGGCACCGAGGAGTTAATTGCCGATTTGAAAAATCACGGAATAACCATTCATTCCACTGGCGGGGAAACTGCCGATGTTGGGGATTTGGTACGCACCATCATCGTAGATTCAACGGTTACGGCCCGCGTTGAACGAAAAAATATCATTGATAATGCCAATATAAAAGCGGGAGATGTTATCATAGGTTTGGCATCTTTTGGTCAGGCAACCTATGAAAATGAATATAATGGTGGTATGGGCAGTAACGGCCTTACCTCTGCACGCCATGATGTCTTTGGGAAGTATCTGGCTGAAAAATATCCAGAAAGTTTTGATCCATCTGTTCCCGATGAACTGGTCTACTCTGGTACTACAGAGCTTACGGCAGATGTACCTAATTCTACATTGGATGCGGGTAAGCTGGTGCTTTCACCTACTAGAACATATGCCCCTATCATTAAAGAAGTATTGGAAAATTATACAGCCAAAGACATCCACGGCATGGTACATTGCAGTGGGGGAGCTCAGACAAAAATCCTTCACTTTGTCGAAAATCTTCATATTATCAAAGACAATATGTTTTCCATTCCTCCGCTTTTTAAGTTGATCCAAGAGCAATCAGGGACCGACTGGAAAGAAATGTATCAGGTTTTTAACTGTGGCCATCGTATGGAACTTTATGTGAATGAGGCGGTTGCATCGGATATTATTGAAATTTCGCAAAGCTTTAATGTGGATGCCCAAATTATAGGTCATGTAGAAAGTGTCCGTTCCAAAAAACTGACCATCAAAAGTGAGTTTGGCAAGTTTGAATATTGACATACGATTTAGGGTAAATTAACGTTATTTCTACATAACCCCACGCTATGGAAAGAAAAGCTTTTTTAAGGAGTTTGGGTGCAGGCGCTGCTTTTGCCCTTACTTTTCCTTGTTTACATGGTTGTTCTAATGATTCAGAAGATTTGGAGCAATTCCCAGAACCGGACGGAGTTGACTTTACAATAGATTTGACATCTGCTGAAGCTACTCCATTAGCTGACAACGGGGGATTCATCCTCGTGAAATCAAGTCAAAGTTTAGGGTACACAGACATCGTCGTCGCCAGAAATCTTGAGGGCGATTTAATTGCTGCAAGTCAGATTTGTAGTCATCAGCAAACTGAGGAGGTGCGTTTTATTTCTGAAGATGGTGGGATTTTCAGATGTTCTACCCATGGTTCAAGGTTCGATCAGGACGGTACACCTTTAAATTCGATAACAAGCAACCCTTTACGGGTCTTTAATACAGAACTTACGGATTCTACCC
Organism: Flagellimonas sp. HMM57; assembly: GCF_021390175.1. Classification (NCBI taxonomy): domain Bacteria; kingdom Pseudomonadati; phylum Bacteroidota; class Flavobacteriia; order Flavobacteriales; family Flavobacteriaceae; genus Flagellimonas; species Flagellimonas sp. HMM57. The sequence continues at coordinate 2,850,132 of NZ_CP090004.1, forward strand.
TTCGTGTTTTTGAATAGAGGTACACTTAATCTAGGTTTATGAAAAATGTTATGCTTATGGCATTTTATTTTTTTGTTGCCACGTTGCAAGCGCAATTGTGGCAAGAAACCTTTGATGGTGCTATTGATCAAGCAAATGAAGAGAACAAACCCATTGTTTTGGTTTTTTCGGGGTCGGACTGGTGTGCGCCCTGCATTCGTTTAAAACGAAGTATTCTTGAATCGGATTATTTTAAAACGTATGCGTCTGCCAACTACATTTTGTACAATGCCGATTTCCCAAGAAAGAAAAAAAAATCAACTTCCCTTAGATAAGTTGAACACCAATAAATCCTTGGCAGAAAAATATAATCCAAAGGGATACTTTCCACTAGTTGTGCTCATGGACAAGCAGCAAGTGGTGTTGGGAAAAACAGGTTTCTCTAAAAAGAATTCGCCGGAAGAATATGTTTCGGTACTGAACGGGTTTCTAGAATGAGAACAGTACTGATCATTTTTTGTAGCTTATGCTGTATGCTTTCCCAAGGGCAGCGGCAAGAAGATGTTACCGTAAAGCGTACGTTGAAGCTAATGGGAACTACGTTCGAAATAATTGTGGTTGCGCCTAACGAGGACATTGGCTACCTTGATATTGATGAAGCTGTATCAGAAATAGAGCGAATCGAAAAAATGATATCTTCTTGGGATGAAGCATCAGAGACATCATTGATCAATAAAAATGCCGGTATTAAACCGGTAAAAGTATCACCCGAATTATTCCGATTGATTGAGCGTTCAAAAAAAATATCCGAAATCACTGATGGGGCTTTCGATATTACGTATGCATCCATAGATAAAGTTTGGAGATTTGATGGTACCATGAAAAAAGTACCTGAAAAAGGACACATACAACAGTCCATTGCTAAGATTGGATACGGAAAAATAGTATTGAACTCCATGGAACGAACGGTTTATTTGACAGAGCCTGGAATGCGTATCGGCTTTGGGGCTATTGGAAAGGGGTATGCTGCCGACAAGGCTAAAGAACTTATGGTCTCGAAACAGGTAAAAGGAGGGATTATCAATGCTTCTGGTGATTTGACCACATGGGGCACAAAAGCCTCTGGAGAAAAATGGGTTATAGGAATATCCAATCCTCTGGACAAGGATAAAGTTTTTAGTTGGTTGCCCATAGTGGAATCTTCAGTAGCTACGTCTGGTAATTATGAAAAGTATGTAACGCTCGACGGCAAAAAATATTCTCACATCATTGATCCACGAACCGGCTATCCAACAGAGGGAATTAACAGTGTATCTATTTTTGCAAAGACTGCGGAATTGTGTGATGCCTTGGCAACGGCTGTTTTTATAATGGGGAAGGACAGCGGAATACATATGATAAATCAGATTGATGGGGTAGAGGTCGTTCTGGTTGATTCTGATAATAAGATTCACAAGAGTTCTGGAATCGTTTTTGACAAAAAGCTGTAATTTTAACATATGCAAAAACTTCTGTATCTCTTTGTTTTGTTGATAGTCACCAGTTCTTGTGTAGTGGTCAGGGAATATGACAAGGTTTATATCAATGATGCTGAAATGCAATTGGGCGCGCGTGCTTCTGAACGTTTTGAGACCAATTTTCAAATCTATAGGGAAGCTTCGGCAGGTGCCAATGGTGGAAAAACAGGAGGTGGCTGTGGGTGCAACTAAAGCTATGGTCGAAAGGACACAAATCACTTTTTTTACGGTTCAATTTTCGGATAAACCATTTTATACATTACTTCTTATAGGTTTTTTACTCATTGGCTATAATGGGTTTGCACAACAAAACAATTCTTACACTAAGAGAGTATTGGAAACCAGTGAGATAGACCTTTTGTTCAGTTATTATGAACAAGATGGTCAAAATGCCGCAGTTACGGGAGGTGAAGGTACCGAAGAGCTCACCGATGCAACATCAACTGTTGTTCTGCGTATGCCCATGAACGAGGATGATGTGTTGACGGTAGATGTAGGAATATCGGCATATACCTCTGCATCATCAAGTAATGTGAACCCTCTGGATGGAACCAATCTCAATACTTCCCCTTTTGATGCATCCTCTGGTGAATCAAGACAAGATTTACTGGCATATATAAACCCCAGTTATCAGCATAGTTCAGAAGATAGAAATATAGTTTGGAACGCTAATGCTTATTTTTCGAACGAGTACGACTATGTTTCCATTGGTTTTGGAGGTGGTTACACCAGATTGTTCAATGAAAAAAACACGGAATTATCTATTAGTGGTCGGGTATTTTTGGACAAATGGAATGCAATTTACCCCATTGAACTACGACAAGGTTTTTTTGATGATCGTATTACTGGAAACGGTACCTATAACCCAAATTTTTTAGAGTTTGAAAATGAAAACAGGAATTCCTATTCTTTATCCTTAGGTTTCTCTCAAATCTTGAGCAAGAAATTGCAAGGTGCACTTTTCATGGACTTGGTTTCTCAAAATGGATTGCTCAGCACTCCTTTTCAGCGGGTATATTTTGGAGATACGGAAGCTTTCTTTATTGACGATTTTCAATTGGCCGATGATGTGGAACGATTACCGGAAAGCAGATTTAAAGTTCCCATTGGTGGTAGGTTAAATTATTATGTGAACGATTTTTTAATATTGCGTTCGTACTACCGTTTTTATTGGGATGACTGGGGCATAACCTCGCATACCGCAAGTTTGGAAGCACCGGTCAAAGTAACGGACAAGTTTACGTTATATCCTACGTATCGCTATTACACCCAATCCGCTGCAGACTATTTTTATGCCAAAGAAGGTGCGTTTTCTACCTTCGAGTTTTATACTTCGGATTATGATTTGTCCCAGTATGATGCACATCAATACGGGTTGGGAATTCAGTACAAGGATATCTTCGCTAATTCCAAGATTTTGTCCTTTGGTCTTAAAACAATCGATTTACAACTAAGTCAATACGACAGGAGCGATGGGCTTAATGCTTACATTGTTACTTTGGGTACAACATTTATTGGGAATTAGAGGATAAATATCCGTCTCTGACCAAGTCATCTTTACTACTTATGAGTTTGGATTGTCCACCTTTCATAAGATAAATGGTATCTCCAATATCCATAATATCATTATAAAAATGATCGGTCACAATAAGTATTTTTTCCTTCTTTTTTGATTGAATCATTGTTTTGAATATGTCCACATAAATAGGTGCGATAAAAGAAAAAGGTTCGTCTAACATGATTATTTTAGAGTCCCGATTCAGGATAAGGTAGGTTTCCAGTATTCTTATTTCTCCGCTTGAAAGTTCTGAAACGCTATGGTTCTTATAAATTTTGAAGCTATCAAAGTAATCAGTGAATCTATTCCAGTCTTCCCTATATAGACTGAATATTTTCTTGACCTTGATACCGTTGGGTAGCAACTGATGCTGGGGAAGATATGCTATGTTGTTTGACAAGTATAACTTGCCCTTATGATTTCTACCATTGATTCTTATGGTCTTGTATTTTGGTTGCAAGCTCCCGAACAGTATTTTAAGCAGTGATGTTTTTCCGCACCCATTTCTTCCTAAAATTCCTGTTACTTGGCCTTCAATTGCTTTAAGGTAGATGCCCGATAATATTCTTTTGGAACCAAAATTCAGTTCTATGTTGTCTATCTCAAGAACCACTTTACAAAAATATTGAATGAATGAGTGCTGAGACTAAAGTGTCGTAAGCAAACGAAATCAAAAAAAGTAAAGTTTTGGAAAGTCCAAAATTCTGATAAAAAACAAGCTTTTGCTTTAATTTTTCTTCTTCGAAAAGAAAAAATACCAAACCAACTAACACTGCTTTACAAAGGAATATTGGCAAAAAGGGAAGGTTCGCATAGCATAGGAATGCTGTAACTCCAATAGAAATAGCCAAAATCCATCTGCTGAACAAAAAAGCCAAAGAATAGGTGGTAAGACGGAACAGTGCGCCCATAACTGGAATTAAATGTACAAATTAATTGTAAATTCGTATTCTTAACGTAGATTGATTTATGCTTGACAAACTCAATATAGTAAAACAGCGTTTTGATGAGGTTTCCGACCTTATCATTCAACCAGATATCATTTCTGACCAGAAACGATATGTAAAGCTCAATAAGGAATATAAAGACTTAAAAGTGCTTGTTGACAAACGTGAAGAATACATAACGCTCAACAATAATATGAGCGAGGCAGAAGAAATTATTTCTGATGGTAGTGATGCCGAGATGTTGGAAATGGCTAAAATGCAATTGGATGAGGCCAAGAGCTTGCTTCCAAAATTGGAGGAAGAAATAAAGTTGCTTTTGATACCCAAGGACCCAGAGGATGAAAAGAATGTGGTGATGGAAGTTCGCGCAGGAACCGGTGGTGACGAGGCAAGTATTTTTGCCGGGGATTTATATCGTATGTATGCAAAGTATTGTGAATCTAAAGGGTGGAAAACCAATATTATGGATTTAAGCGAAGGAACTAGTGGTGGTTACAAGGAAATCCATTTTGAAGTAACCGGTGAAGATGTATACGGCACACTAAAGTTTGAAGCTGGTGTACATCGTGTGCAACGTGTGCCACAAACGGAGACTCAAGGCAGAGTGCATACCAGTGCCGCAACGGTAATGGTAATTCCAGAAGCAGAGGATTTTGATGTCCAAATAGACCCAAAAGATGTTCGTATCGATTTTTTCTGTTCTTCAGGTCCCGGTGGACAATCTGTAAACACTACCTATTCTGCAGTTAGATTAACACACGTTCCCACAGGTTTGGTTGCACAATGCCAAGACCAGAAATCTCAGCATAAGAACAAAGAAAAAGCTTTTAAGGTGTTGCGTTCAAGACTGTACGATTTGGAGTTGGCCAAAAAGCAGGAAGAAGATGCTGCTAAACGAAACTCACAGGTTAGCAGTGGAGACCGCTCCGCAAAGATTAGAACCTATAATTATCCCCAAGGCAGGGTTACAGACCATAGAATTGGTCTTACCCTTTATGATTTACAGAATATAATCAATGGAGACATCCAGAAAATCATTGATGAATTAATGCTAGTAGAGAACACGGAGAAATTGAAAGAGGCATCGGAGATTTTTTAGCTTTAGTAGTTAGTGGTTATGAATTGATTGTCAGTTCGAACGCAGTCAAGAACTAACTTGGATGTTTGGTTTTTGGTGTTAGGTTAGCTTAAGAAATAGTTGTTGAGAAATTTTAGAGATTTAGACATTTGGAAAAATGGAGTTGAATTGGTTAAAGATGTCTACCAACTAATTGAAGGTTTTCCAAATACAGAGAAGTACGGATTATCATCTCAAATCTCACGATGTGCTGTTTCTGTACCGTCAAATATTGCTGAAGGATGTTCAAGAGAATCCCAAAAGGATTTTTCAAGATTTTTGCAAATAACATTAGGTTCTTCATACGAATTAGAAACTCAATTACTTATTTCTAAAGAATTGGAACTTATAAATGGAAGTTGATTATGATACAATTATCAAAAAGCTCCGTAATCTTCAAAGAAGCATAAATTCACTTAAAAAATATGTCGACTCAACAACCTAATACCCTAAACCTAACACCTAATTTCATCGAATGAAAATAGACCATTTAATATCACAGATTCAACAAAAAAAATCCTTTTTATGTGTTGGTCTGGATACGGACCTTGATAAAATACCCCAACATCTTCTTAAAGAAGAAGATCCAATTTTTTCATTCAACAAAGCGATTATTGATGCTACACATCAATACTGTGTTGCTTATAAACCTAATATCGCATTTTATGAAGCGTATGGTCTTAAAGGATGGAAATCGCTCGAACGCACCATAGAGTATTTAAACGAGAATCATCCTGATATTTTTACAATTGCAGATGCAAAACGGGGGGATATTGGGAATACGTCCACAAGATATGCAAAAGCATTTTTTGAAACATTGAATTTTGATTCAATTACCATAGCGCCCTACATGGGGAAGGATTCCGTAGAACCATTTTTGGTGTTTGAAGATAAACATACCATCTTGTTGGCATTAACATCCAATCAAGGTGCTTTTGATTTTCAAACTAAGAATGTGGGAAAACATGAGTTGTACAAAGAGGTTTTGGAAACCTCTAGAAATTATGAGAATGCCGATAGGTTAATGTATGTGGTGGGTGCAACCAAAGCATCTTACCTTGGTGAAATACGAAAAATCATTCCAGAAAGCTTTTTGTTGGTTCCTGGCGTTGGTGCACAAGGGGGAAGCTTACAGGAAGTCTGTAAACACGGTATTACAAAAAGCGTGGGGTTGTTGGTAAATTCTTCTAGAGGAATTCTATACGCCTCACATGACCATAATTTTGCCCATGCTGCTGCAGAAAAAGCGAAAGGTATACAAAAGGAAATGGAAATTGAATTGGGTAAGTTGAATTGAGACTTACACCAAACCCTCCAATGTCTTTTTTATTCCCTGGGCTTTTTTAGTAAAGAATTCTCTCAAATTAGTGTCCATATGCGTTGCATCAGATGCTTTTTCCATAAAATTCTGATACATAAACTCTAAAACTGATATCGCTTGACTTCCGCTGGTTATTGGAGTCACTGCTCCAACTTTACAATATTGCTCACTCATCATTACAAGATTTGTTATAACAAAGATACGTTGAAAACCCAGCTATGGACTATAGAATGAAGGGTTACACACCTAGAAATCAGGTACTTTATCTAAAATTTAACAATATCGAGATTGCCATCATTTTGATCTAACCTTTTGTAAGTGAAAAATTAACGTACTTTTATAAAAAAACAATCTTTGCTACACTACACGGCATACAGACATGAAACATCAAAAGATTGGGTAACCTTCGTACACGGTGCAGGGGGTAGTTCTACGATTTGGTACAAACAATTAAGGGATTTTAAAAAGCATTTTAATATACTATTATTGGATTTGAGAGGACATGGTAACTCCAAGCCGAACATAAAAGATGCTTTTAACGATAAGTATACCTTTGATTCCATTACAGCGGACATCATCGAGGTATTGGACCATGAAAAGATTGAGAAATCCCATTTTATTGGGATATCGTTAGGGACCATTTTAATTCGAAACTTAGCAGAGAATTATTCCAACAGGGTAGTTAGTATGGTCATGGGCGGTGCTATAATGAAGCTTAACTTAAGGTCCCAAGTCCTAATGCGTTTGGGGGTTATTTTTAAATCAATAGTACCCTATCTATGGTTGTACAAGTTTTTTGCTTTTGTAATCATGCCAAATAAGAATCATAGGGAGTCCCGCTCTTTGTTTGTGAGAGAAGCCAAAAAACTATATCAAAAGGAATTTATCAGATGGTTTAAGTTGACTTCGGAGATTAATCCATTATTACGTTTTTTTAGAGCGGTCGATATCAAAATACCAACATTTTATATCATGGGAGGTGAGGATTACCTATTTCTTCCAACGATAAAGAAAGTTGTTGATTCGCATGTTGAATCAACTTTGTTCGTTATAGAGAATTGTGGTCATGTGGTCAATGTCGAAAAGCCATCGGTTTTTAACGAAAAGGTAATCACTTACCTTAAGAATGTAGAATAGCTATAAACTGGATAGGTTACCTTCTCTTTAAAAAAGAAACAGCTCTTAGGTAAAGGTTAGTATTGCTGACTAATTCAATCATTCCTTAAAAGTTGAGACCATAAATGTCTTACTGTTTCCCAGAGAGCTGTTTTCTGCCTTAAAAATAGATGTACGAAAAACGAAAAGAGCAACTTCTGATAAACCTTTACTCTTTTTTTGGTACGTTCATATTCATTTAAGATGTCTTTGCAACTGCTTTTTGAAATTCTGAAGGAGTAAGTTCGGTATCTTTCTTAAAAGCCTTATTAAAAGTTACTTTATTGTTGTAACCTACCTCATAGGCTACATGGATAATATTTAACTTATGGGATTCGTTGTCCATTAACAATTGTTTTGCTTCCCTTATCCTATATATATTGACAAATTCATGAAAACTAACATTAAAATGCTCATTGATGATTTGAGATGCATTGTGTCTTGTAGTATTTAAGCGTTTTGCAACCATGTCCAAGCTTATGTTGTTTTCCTTGTAGATTTTTTCAATGGCAAAAAGATGCAGTAGGTTTTCTTTTAGTTCATCTGACAGGCTTGGGGTTAGACCGGATTTCTCATACTTTGGAAACAATCTATTTTTATAGGCGTAAATACCACTGAATACGTCTGGTTGTATATTGGCGGAATAACCAACATAAAGGACCATAAAAGCCATAGTGGCGGCAGATATGTCAAAAAGGACACCATTTGAGTAACCATTGATGATAACAATACCATATGCAGCATAGGTAAATACGTATAATATGTGTATGTGATATACATTTTTTTGCCAAGTAAGACTTTTTAGGTCTAACAGTTTGTTGTTTTTACCCTCGTTATACACTTTACCTATAAAATAGCCATACACGCTTAGGGAAATAATCTTAAAGATGACCAGTACGACCAGTCTGTTGGAGTCTTGCGGACCCAAGCCATTTTGCATTCTGGAAAGCATCAAGGTTATTTTACTTTCCTCAGTGAGTGTGTATACATTTAAAATAAGATAGGCTAGAAGGACTGCGCTCGGTAATAGATGTAATATATCGATAGGCCTGAAGGTATAATCAGTTGTAGTTTTCTTAAAATAAAAGTATAACAATGGACCGTATAAAAATATGGCCCATGTGGACATTAAATAGGTATGGGGATATTGAAAGAAATAATTTGCGGAATTGATACTAAGATGTAGAATGAAAAAAGAATGTATAAAGATAAACGAGGCTATCAAAAAACGGGATGTGCGGTATATCTGTTTATTTAAGCATAGAATGAGTACCACATAAAAACCTATGGTGGCAACAAAGAGATAAAATAATGACCAAGAGGTCACTTTGGGTATCACCTTATCCGATATCTTTTTAAATCCTTGTTCCTTGCGTATAGGGTCAAAACCTTCGTTAAGCAAAAAATTTGGTTCGAATTCCAGTTGCAAGTACTTGGTCAGATTGGTAGTGGACTTATCTACATGGTTCAATGCAGCTTCGCTAAGCGCGAGTCTTTTTAGAATATGCGTTTTCTTTGCATCGGGATTGACCAGATTTTTCTCATAGATAGGTATCGCCTTATTGTATCGCTGTATATTATAGTAATAGTCTGCCCATTTCAGTGAATCATACACAGAAATAGTATTGGGCTCAACAGATTTGTAACAACTATATACTTCAACAGAATTGAATGTACAGCATATAAAAGACAGGAAAAAAAAGAATTTTGACCATCTCATTTTGATTGATGAATTAACTCCCTTCAAATTAGTGAATTACAAAAAACCATTTGTTAATGAAATCTTAAAAAAAGTAAAATCCGATAAGAACTTACCTTTTTTGTAACGGATAAAAGCTGTTTTCTTAATAAAAAAGTATCGGAAGGTAAAAAGGTATTGAACGAAAAAACCGGTGCGAACACCGGTTTTAAACTAACTAACTCAAAAAAATGCTAACTCAGATAATCTTTCGCAAAATTCTATTTTAACCGCTTTAGTAAGGTTAACTAAACTTTAGGATTTTGTTATAATTGTCTTGTTTTCTTGAGTTTAGAACGCATAAAATTAACGAATATTGTGCGTAGGAAAAATCTATGACTAATCTTGCAATGCAAAAACTTTTCTCAGTAAATCTGTAGTTCTTGAAGAAATTTTCGTTCTAATTTCTTTTTCTTCAACCGCAATCATTGTATAAACTCCTTCCAATGCCTCTTGTGTGGTATAATCTGTTAAATCTGGATTCACGTTATTAGTAAGAGGTAAGTTATTGTACTTCGTAATAATATTGCTCCAAATTTGATCTGCACCTACTTTCTTAAAAGACTCTTTGATAATGGGATTGAATTTATCGTAAAGCTTGGATTTTGTGGATTGCTCTAAATAGTTGGTGGCGGCATTATCATTTCCCAATAAAATTTGTTTGGCGTCATTAAAAGTGATTCCTTTTACTGCATCCACAAAAATTGGCGTAGCCTCACTAACGGCATCTTCTGCAGCTCGGTTCAGTATTTGTAGTCCTTTATCAGCTAAACTGCCCAAGCCGACATCCCGAAGCGTTTTATCAACTTTTTTTAGTTCGTCTGGAAGCAAAATTTTAACAAGCTCATTTTTAAAGAAACCATCTTCAAGGGCCAATTTGTTCACTTGCTTATCTATCCCCAGATTAAGGGCATCTCGTAGACCTTGTGCTATTTCTGCATTTCCAATACCGGTTGTTCCTTGAGGTAATTGGTTTACGACCTGTTGTAACTCTGTACAGCCTACAAGCTGAAAAATTAAAAGCACTAATAGTATTCGTTTCATAGTGTTGTTTTTATAGTTGGGGTGAAATTACTACATAAGCTTAGAAAACGGAATGTTGTCAGAATATATTTAAGAAAATATAACCGTTTTATTATTGTAGACCATGGTCTTTCTATCCACATGAAGCTGTACCGCCCTGGAAAGTACAATTTTTTCTAAATCCCTTCCTTTGGCAATAAAGTCTTTAATCGCATGGGAATGGGATACCGTGACAACATCTTGTGCTATGATAGGACCTGCATCCAATGCCTCTGTAACATAGTGACTTGTTGCGCCAATAATCTTAACCCCTCTTTCAAAAGCAGCGTGGTACGGTTTGGCTCCGGCAAATGCAGGCAAAAAAGAATGGTGTATATTAATGACTTGCTGTGGGAACTCGTCGATTACCTTTGGTGAAAGGATTTGCATGTATCTAGCCAACACAATAAAATCAACGTTGTGTTCTTTTAAAAGTTTCAATTGTTGGTCTTCTGCGGATGCCTTATTTTCCTTACTTACAGGAATGTGATAATAAGGAATATTAAACTGATTGGCTACATACTCAAGGTCTGGATGATTGCTTAAAATGAATGGAATATCAACTAGAAGTTCCCCTGAATTGTAACGGCTTAAAAGGTCATATAAGCAATGATTGTATTTAGAGACAAAAATCGCCATTTTGGGTTTTGAGGCTTCCAAATGGATGTTCCAATGCATATGGTATTTTTTTGCCAATTGTTCTTCAAACCCACTTTCAAAATTTGGTAAACTGAAATCAGTGCTAAATTCACTTTCCAACCGCATAAAGAATACTCCAGCTTCCTTGTCTACATGCTGATCCAAGTAAATGATATTTCCGTTTTTTTCGTGAATGAAGTGTGTTACTGCACTTATAATTCCCGATTGGTCTGGACAGTGTATAAGTATTTTTAGTTTCATATAGTTGGTTTGAGCACGATAAAATTATGATATTCAAAAAAAGTAACCCAAAGCACCTTTGGTTTTTATAAAATTCTAATCAAAATCAATTTTAAGTTGCATTTTCTGTAAATTGCAGTGAAAAATAAGACCCTTTATTGCCAATGGAACAAATAAAGCCCTATGAGCCCAAAAATAAGATTAGAATCGTTACCGCAGCTTCTTTGTTTGATGGACATGATGCCGCAATTAATATTATGCGTCGAATTATTCAATCGACCGGGGTTGAGGTGATTCATTTAGGACATGACCGAAGTGTCGCCGAAGTTGTCGATTGCGCAGTGCAAGAAGATGCTAACGCAATTGCGATGACCTCATATCAAGGAGGGCACAATGAATATTTTAGGTATATGTTTGACCTGCTTAAAGAAAGGGATGCAGGGCATATCAAGATTTTTGGCGGTGGCGGTGGAGTAATCCTTCCAGAGGAAATCAAAGCTTTGATGGATTACGGGGTTGAACGGATTTATTCTCCAGATGATGGCCGTGAATTGGGCTTGCAAGGGATGATTAATGATTTGGTAATGCGCTGCGATACCGATGTACCAGATTTAAAACTTTCAAAAGATAAGAATTTAGAAGAACTGCTCAGAGCGAAAGATGTAAATACCATTGCGCGATTAATATCCTTGGCAGAAAACAAGCATGAGCTTTATGAGAACCATCAATCTATAATTGAGAAGAATTCCAAAGCAATTCCTGTGCTGGGAATAACGGGAACTGGTGGTGCAGGAAAATCTAGTTTGGTGGATGAACTTGTGCGTAGGTTTCTAAGCGACTTTTCAGATAAGCATATTGGCATTATTTCCGTAGACCCTTCCAAGAGAAAAACGGGAGGTGCCTTGTTGGGAGATAGAATCCGCATGAACACAATTAACAATACACGTGTTTACATGCGTTCACTGGCCACCAGACGCTCAAATTTAGCACTTTCCAAACATGTAGCGGAGGCGGTGCAGGTACTTAAAGCTGCTAATTTTGATTTGATTATACTGGAAACCTCTGGTATAGGTCAATCAGATACCGAAATTTTGGAACATAGTGACGTTTCATTATATGTGATGACTCCAGAATTTGGAGCGGCAACCCAGCTGGAAAAGATAGACATGCTGGATTTTGCAGACGTCGTAGCTATCAATAAGTTTGACAAAAGAGGTGCTTTGGATGCGTTGCGCGATGTGAAAAAACAGTATATGCGCAATCAAGGGTTATGGGATGTTGATCAAGACGATTTACCTGTTTTTGGGACCATTGCTTCGCAATTTAACGATCCTGGAATGAACAGACTCTATCAAATTGTTATGGAAACCCTTACCGAAAAGGCAGGAGCGAAATTAGAATCCAGTTTTCAAGTTTCCAATGAACTTACGGAAAAGGTTTTTGTCATTCCACCCGCAAGAACAAGATACCTTTCTGAAATATCGGAAAGTAATAGGGCGTATGACAAAAAGGTTGACGAACAAGTTATTGTAGCACAAAAATTGTTTGGTATCCATCAAACAATTTTATCTATTGTCCCAAACAAAAATGAGCATTCTTATTTGATAAAGTCAGGACTTAATGCAGATGTAATCTTGAAGCACGTTCAAAATGATGAAATCGAATTTGTGAAATTGTTGTTGGCACAATTTGATAAAGTAAAAATGAATCTTGACCCCCACTACTGGGAAACTATTTTAAAATGGCGAAACAAGGTAGGTCAATACAAGTCTGAGCAGTACACTTTTAAGGTTAGGGGCAAGGAAGTGAATATCGAAACTCATACAACTTCACTTTCGCACAGTAAAATCCCCAAGGTGGCATTGCCTAAGTACCAAGCTTGGGGAGATATTCTTAGATGGAGCTTACAGGAAAATGTTCCTGGTGAATTTCCGTATACTTCTGGATTGTATCCGTTCAAAAGAGTAGGGGAAGACCCTACCAGAATGTTTGCTGGTGAAGGTGGGCCAGAACGGACCAATAGGCGTTTCCATTACGTGAGTTTGGATATGCCGGCAAAACGCCTATCTACAGCATTTGACTCGGTGACCCTATACGGGAATGACCCAGACCACAGACCCGATATTTATGGGAAAATTGGGAATGCAGGAGTTTCTATTTGCTGTTTGGATGATGCTAAAAAACTATATTCCGGGTTTGATTTGAGTGACCCAATGACCTCGGTAAGTATGACCATTAATGGTCCTGCACCTATGTTGTTGGCGTTTTTTATGAATGCCGCCATTGACCAAAACTGTGAAAAATATATCAGGGAAAATGGATTGGAAAAAGAAGTCGAGAAAAAGATAACTTCAATTTTCAAAAAGAAAAATAGTAGTAGACCTTCATATTCTGGAGATCTCCCCAATGGAAATAATGGATTGGGACTTATGCTTTTGGGAGTAACGGGAGATCAGGTTCTACCTAAAAATATCTACGACCAGATTAAAAAAGATACGCTAAATCAAGTTAGAGGAACGGTACAGGCAGATATTTTAAAAGAAGATCAAGCACAGAACACCTGTATTTTTTCTACGGAATTTGCATTGCGATTAATGGGTGATGTACAAGAATATTTTATCGACAATCTTGTACGCAACTTTTATTCCGTTTCAATTTCAGGATACCATATTGCCGAAGCAGGGGCAAATCCTATTACCCAGCTCGCTTTTACGCTTTCAAACGGATTTACGTATGTGGAGTATTATTTGAGTAGGGGAATGGACATTAATAAATTTGGTCCAAACCTTTCGTTCTTTTTCTCCAATGGAGTAGATCCAGAATATGCGGTAATAGGAAGAGTAGCAAGACGTTTATGGGCAAAGGCAATGAAAGAAAAATATGGTGCCGATTCACGTGCACAGATGTTAAAATACCATATACAAACTTCCGGTAGAAGCCTGCATGCGCAAGAAATTGATTTCAACGATATACGGACCACGTTGCAAGCTTTATATGCCATTTACGATAATTGCAATTCACTGCATACCAATGCCTACGATGAAGCTATTACGACCCCAACGGAAGAGTCAGTTAGAAGGGCTATGGCCATTCAATTGATTATCAACAAAGAACTTGGGTTGGCCAAAAATGAAAACCCTATTCAAGGCTCTTTTATTATTGAAGAGCTTACGGATTTGGTCGAGGAAGCCGTATTGGTGGAGTTTGATAGAATCACGGAACGTGGTGGAGTTTTGGGAGCAATGGAAACCATGTACCAACGTTCCAAAATTCAGGAAGAAAGTTTGCATTATGAAACCTTGAAGCATACTGGGGAGTATCCTATTATTGGAGTAAACACCTTTTTAAGTTCTAAAGGATCCCCAACAGTACTTCCTGCGGAAGTCATACGGGCGACCGAAGAAGAAAAGAAAAATCAGATAGCTATTTTAGAAAATTTACATTCTAGAAATATAATGGAAGTCGAACTTCAGCTAAAGGAACTCCAAGAAGCGGCCGTAAACAATGAAAACCTATTTGAAAAACTTATGGAGGTAACCAAGTACGCTTCGTTAGGGCAAATTACCAATGCACTGTTTCAGGTGGGTGGGCAGTATAGGCGTAACATGTAGGATTTAGATACGAAAAAAGTTAGTCGTTTCCGTTTTTAAAGGACTTTCTCCATTTTTTGAAAGAAGACCTAAACAGTTTGATTTCCTTTCGTAAAAGATTGAGGTATTCTTTTTCTTTTACACCATCTCTTTCAAGACCATTGCAATATGCTAAAATATTACGTGTCATGATGTTGATAAAGGTAAGGCTTTCCATTTTCACGGAATACGAATTGCTCAAAGCAGCTTGCTCCACCTCTTTGGTGATTAAAATTGCATCGGTACGGAGGGACTTGGAAATATCATCCCGAAAGCTTTGATAATTCCGTAAGGATAATGCCTCTTTATTTCGGGAAAAATAAGATGCCACAGCTTCACTCAAATCTCTAAGGGCTAGTGATTTTCGATATACAATAAGAGAGTTTAAGCCGCTCCTTTCCATTTCTTTTTCGATACAATTTTGAAAGTTAAAATTACATATGAAATAGATAATGTAACTTTGCTTTTAAAATAGAAGATAACCATTTACTATTGAATATTAAGTTTTATCGGTAAATTGCTTTAAATATGAAAATAGACGATTTAAACTGGAAAATTCTGGGCTATCTACAACAAGATGCTAGGGAATCTTTTGCAAATATTGGGCGTAAAGTTGGGCTTACACCACCAGCCGTAGCTGAACGTGTAAAAAAAATGGAAGATCTAGGATTGATAGAGGGATACGGGACAACCGTTTCTTATGCTTTGGCAGGACACCAGTTAAAAGCAATCATCATGCTTCGTGCTTTTATGGGGAAACTCAAACCATTTTTGAACAAGGTAAAATCGTTTCAAGAAGTTGTCAATTGCTATCGTATTACGGGAAACGAGAATATTATCATGGAAGTAGTCCTAAAGGATCAATCCCATTTGGAAAAGTTTATTGATGAGCTAATAGTGTACGGAGAATGTAGAACACATATTGTATTGTCCAATATTGTCGCAAATGCACCGATTAAGCAAAGTAAGAATTAGTGATAAATTTCGTTTATTTTTATAAAGGATAAAGAGCCTTTTCGTTTTGGCTAGATTTTTGTTGTTACAGCGTTATGAAAAAAAAATATGCTATACTTTTTTTTGCCACATTTTTGTTTCAAAGTGCGTTTACGCAAGAATTAGTACTCAAAAAGGGGAAGATTATAGATTCGCTGGTCGTTAACGATTCCATCTCAGAAACATTTTCCCTTTATTTACCCACCAACTTTACCACTACCAAAAAGTGGCCCTTGCTCATGGTATTTGATTTGGATGGAAAGGAAAAGCAATCGATGTCCATGTTCTTGGAAGCGGCAGAAGAAGAGGGGTATCTATTGGCAGCACCTAAGATTTCCAACACTGATCCCATTTCCAATAATATGATAAGTACGAGCAAAGTCTTGAATAAATTGTTGGCCATTCTGCCCGTTAATAAATCTAGGGTTTATACTGCGGGGATTTCTTCTGGAGGTCGTTTCGCCAATCTGGTTCCAATTTTTATAAAAGACGTGGCTGGCACAGTTTCTATAGGTGCTTCTATTGCCAATTCAGACTTGTTGAACCCTAAACGGTCATTTCATTTTATTGGAATAATCGGAAAAAATGATTTCAACTACACTCAAATGCTGGGTGTGGAAAAGGTTTTAGATCGGTTTAAGTTTCCAAACCAGATTTTGTTGTACGATGAACAACAAAAATGGCCCGATTTAAAATATTTTCAAAAGGCCATGCAACTCTTTACACTTTCAGCGATGGGGAGAAAATTGGTGGCCATGGATTCCAGTTACGTTGAACAAGCGTTTAAAGAGGATATAGCCAAAGTAAATAGACTGAAGAATTCGAACAAGTTGCTCTTTGCAGAACAATATATGGGTGAGATGATGTCTATTTATGGTGTTCACAAAAACTTGGATTCTTTGCGGCAAGTACAAAAAAACTTGAGAAGAGATCGTGTGTTCAAAGGGATGAAAAGAGCAGAAAATGCAACGTTCTTTAAAGAATCACTTTTAAAAGAAGATTATCAATATTATATAGAAGAGGATGTGATCACCCATAATTTTAACAATCTGGGTTGGTGGAATTACCAAATGACTGAAATCAATAAGTTCATTTCCGCAAGCAACATCTATGAAAAACAAATGGGAAATCGTTTGCTGGGTTATGTAAATGCACTGGCGGAGGATAATATTGATATGGTGAAATCCGAAGCGTTGATAGACGAGGATGCACTTGCATTTTTATATATGTTAAAGACTATTTTGGAGCCTGAAAACTTTGACTACTATATGAGCGTCATATCACTAAGTGCAAAGAACGAAGACTTTGGAACTGCCTTGTTTTATCTTGAAGAAGCGTTTAAAAAGGGGTTCGAGGACAGAGAAAGATTATATGATTTACCAGATACCGCGTTGTTTAGAATAACACCAAAATTCAACGAATTGGTGGCCAAATATTTGAAGGATTCAAGGTATCAAATCACTGACGAATAAAACTTGGAACCTCGTCTAAATTCCAATCAATGACTAGACCGCCTGCAAGAGACTCGGCAATCTCTTTTCCGTATAAGTGTTCGCATAGGTAAAGTGCCGCCTCAAAGCTTTTGGCACCACCAGCAGAGGTGATATATTTTCCGTCATGCACAAAAAGTACACTATCCTTTACTTTTAATTTTGGAAACATGGTTCTATACTTTTCAATATCACTGGGAAATGTAGTAGAGACAACATCGTTTAAAAGCCCAGCCTTGGCCAACACAAAAGCGCCATCGCAATGCGAGGTGACGAACATGGCTTCTTTATCCACCTTTTGTACAAAATTCAGCATTATGGAATCCTTTAGGTCGGTATCCAAATGGTGTTCTGCACTAGGTACGACCAAAATATCAATTTTGGGAATGGAATCCTTTGTGTAATCAAAATCAGGTAAAATCCGAACTCCTTCAAAAGAAGTAATGGGCTCTAGGGTATTGGCAACAGAGAACGTGTTCATGGATTTGATATTCTTGCGGAATTGTGTATGCTGGAAAATATCGTAAGGTGCCGTAAACTCCGTGTTGTAAACGCCATCCATTATTAAAAATGCTACATTATATCTTCCAGGCTCTAACTTGGGAAGTTCTCTTTTTATTTTGTTTGAAGCATTTGTTTGTTCTTTACCAACACAGGAAACAATCAAAATCAAGAGTAGTAAGGGCATTAGATTTTTAATCATGATGAATTTTTGCTTAGAGTGATGAGCTAAGGTAATATTAAGAATGATTTCTACTACTTTTACGGAAAAGATTTTGTGTAAATGAAGTATGCTTTATCAATACTAGTACTTTTGATGATTGCCTGTAAACCTGACAAGAAGTACCATACCTCTAAGGAACCCCAATCTGGGTCGGCCGTGATAAAAGATATCGTTGCGTTTCAAAAAAAGCAGAATGCAACATTTAAAAATCCGGAAACTTCACCATTGCCAGATAGGTTCAGAAAAGATTTTGAAGGGCTTGATTTTTTTGCCCCAGATACTACATACGTTATCAAAGCCAGATTTGAAAGAACTCCGGATGCGGTTCCTTTTTTAATGGCCAGCACAACCGATGAAAAAACAAGAGAAGTTGTTTATGGCATTGCACATTTTCAATTAAACGGAATTGAACATCAATTAGAGATTTATCAAAGTCTCGATTTAATTTCCCAAAAGCGGTACAGAGACTATTTGTTCTTGCCATTTATGGATGAAACGAATGGCACTGAAACCTACGGCGGTGGTCGTTACATTGATTTAAAGATACCGGAAGGAGAAACAATCTTAATAGATTTTAATAAGGCGTACAATCCATATTGTGTTTATAATAAAAAGTACTCCTGCCCTCTAGTGCCAAGGCAAAATTATTTGAGAACTAGTGTGAGAGCAGGAGTGAAAGCTTTTGTAAAAGAATAGAAAAGCCTTAACACCAAATTGATGTAAGGCTTTCTAGCATTAAAATAATTCTTTGTCCTAGAAAGAGTAGATAGCAGCTACTAAAAATGATGAGAGGCTTTTAGTGCCCGCCAAATCATTGTCAAGAAACGCATCATCAGATGCACTATCCAATCGTACTTCTGGTTTAATGATTAAATTTTCAATGGTATAGCTACCTGTTAGGGTGACTGCAAAAACGCTGGAATCCTCAACTCCTGTTCCTATGGCATCATAGTTCCCCATTTCTGCAAAATATTCTCCTCTTAAACCAAGGGTGAAACTTTCGGACGTTGCATATTGGGGATATAGTGCAGCACCATAAAAACCAAGGCCATCATTATCTTGGTAGGCAGCATTTATTCCTAAAAAGAAGTCTTCGGATAAATCAAAACCACCGGTATAATCAATTTCAAAACCTAATTTAGCTTCTCCATCATAGTAGAAATTCAAAAACTGCCCAGCGTAGCCTAATTGCGCTCCAACAGAATATTCTCCAGTTAGATTGCTGTTTTCGTCCGTCAGGTTCATTACAGCTAACATTAAGCTAAAATCATCGGATAAAGAAAAATCTGCCTTTAGGCCAACATGCGAAAATGGGCCATAAGAGAACATATAGGAAGTACTATAGTTGAAATTGGCCGCAGGTGCAATAACCTCATATCCTAAATAAGTATTAAAACGTCCAACAGTGAATGTAGTTCCTTCGGATACGTTCCAGTATGCGTATAATTGGTTTATGTTAAACCCTCCAGTGGCATCATCTCCCCGTGGTCCAAAAACCAAATCAGCAACAGCTCCAACTTTATCTCCTTCATAGGCAGCAATAATATTTGCCATACCCAAAGCAAATCCTGTTTCGGTTGCAAATGAAGTTCCTGGGGTAATAAAGGTTGGGTCTTCTTCGCCCAGTGCCCTATCCGTAGCGCTAAGATTGGTTTTGTAATAAGCATCAACACTACCGCTGATGGATACTGATTTTTTTTCTTCTTCCTCTTGCGCAAATGTGCTTAAAGATACTAGTGCCAATATGGCGAAAGCTAAATTTTTTACGAACTTTGTTGTTATAATCGTTTTCATAATCATAATCAGTTTAGGGGTCCACATAAAGAGGACCATTTAATATTGTTATTGAGTTTTTGTAATTGAAAAAGGTTATTTAACGGAGCGTTCTGCCAAACGCTCCGTTTCCTTTTTTAATGCTGATTCATTCTAAAATCCGCATAGGCATCCATTCCATGTTCGTGAATGTCCAAACCTTCCACTTCTTCCTCTTCCGAAACCCGAAGGCCAGAGATTTTCTTAATGGCAAATAGGATGATGAATGCCGAGACCGAACAGAACGCAGCTGCTGCTCCAACACCTGCAAGTTGTACCAAGAATTGGTCAAAACTGGCTAAACTTCCAAAGATTCCAACGGCAAGCGTACCCCAGATACCACATATTAAGTGAACGGCAACCGCACCTACGGGGTCATCTAGTTTTAGTTTATCGATAAGTGCTACACCAAATACGATGACAACACCAGCAATCAAGCCTATGATTACTGCCTCGTTGGGAGACATTTGGTCAGCACCTGCAGTAATTCCTACTAAACCACCCAAGATACCGTTCAAGAACATGGTTAAATCGTAGTTTTTGTAGGCGATTAATGAAGTTAAAAATGCGGATACGCCTCCAGCAGCGGCTGCCAATGAAGTTGTGACCAATACCAATGAGGTCAGTTCTGGGTCGGCCGAAAGTACAGAGCCTCCGTTAAAACCAAACCACCCTAACCATAGGATAAGGACCCCAGCGGCTGCAAAAGGTAAACTGTGCCCTGGAATTGCCTTGGGTTTACCATCTTCGCCAAACTTCCCTATTCTGGCGCCAAGTAAGAAAATAGCAATCAATGCGCCCCATCCACCTACGGAATGTACCAGTGTGGAACCTGCAAAGTCATAGAATCCTTCTGCCGTCCCATAAGAAAGCGTAGAAAGGAAACCACCTCCCCATTGCCATGAACCTACAATAGGGTAAATAAGCCCTACGTATATGATTGTAAATAGCATAAATGCTCCAAGTTTTACCCGTTCTGCAACAGCTCCAGAAACTATTGTTGCGGCGGTCGCGGCAAACATTCCTTGGAAGAGGAAGTCTGTCCACCAAGTATAGCCTCCATCTGCATATTCTGGTGTCATGCCATTTTCTGGAGCTGCAATACCGAAGCCCGCAAATTTTAGAAACCCTAAATCTCCATCCTCAAAACCTGGGTACATTAAATTAAATCCTCCTATATAATAAAGTAGTAATCCAACACATATTATAAATACGTTCTTAAATAATATGTTTACGGTATTTTTTTGTCTGGTAAGACCGATTTCTAAAAAAGAGAAACCCAAGTGCATAAAAAACACTAGTCCTGTACAGATCATCATCCATACGTTATTCGCTGTAAATAATCCTGCGTCCATAATCTTTAAATATTGTTAGTGTTAGTTGAGTTGTTTAGTTAATTCCGGCACTACCGCTTTCCTTGGTTCTTATTCGGTAGGCTTCAATGACATCTGAAACGAATACTTTGCCGTCTCCCACATTTCCAGTTGCCGCAGCATCTATCAATGTATTTACCGTCCGCTCCAGAAAATCATCTGATACAACAATGACCAAATACCTTCTCTGTATGTCTGAAGTACTGTAGGAGATACCACGATAAACGTGCCCCTGTTTTTCATTTCCAACTCCAGTTACATCCCAGTAACTAAAGAAGTTGACCTCAATTCCATGAAGTGCTTTTTTCACCTCATCGAATTTGGATTTTCTAATAATTGCCTCGACTTTTTTCATAATTAAATAGTTAATTGATTTCCCAAATATATGTTAAATCAAAAAAGACTATGATAAATATCAGGTAGTTGGGTAAATTTTTATGCTTATGAAAAAAATACCCCCAGTATTTTAGGGGTAAGTTATTTTGAAGACGTTTTTATTAAGCATTTGATGATTTTTTCTTAACATTAGAATTAAAAATCAGATATTATTAATAGCAAATGTTCATTTTTGTGAAAAATGTTTAATAATCAACAAAAAATATTGAGAAAAGTTGATTTTATAACTAATTGCCCAATCGAGAGAGCCATAGGCCAACTGCAACGGCCAAAATGCCTAGAATAATGCTT
The DNA here is from genome assembly GCF_021390175.1 of Flagellimonas sp. HMM57. Taxonomy (NCBI): domain Bacteria; kingdom Pseudomonadati; phylum Bacteroidota; class Flavobacteriia; order Flavobacteriales; family Flavobacteriaceae; genus Flagellimonas; species Flagellimonas sp. HMM57. Next base: position 2,872,113 of record NZ_CP090004.1, read on the forward strand.
GATGCCATGTAGAAAGAAAAATGAAAAATCTCACCGCTTTTTAAAAGACTGTGCTTTTCCAAAGCAAATGCGGAAAATGTAGTGAAGCCTCCACAAAACCCCGTGGCAAGAAATAATGTGCTGTTGTTTGATATTAGACTGCTTCTTGAAGCTATTCCCAGAATGAAACCAATGAGCAGCGCACCTACAACATTGGCTAAAAAAGTTCCCAAGAAGAAATTTGGAAAGATATTGTTTAGAGGTTTGGTAATAACATAGCGGAGCACACTACCAAGACCGCCACCGAGAAAAACAAGAAAAGCTTGCTTCATTCATTAAAAGTACAAACTAAACCGCTTTCTTGTATTGACTTTTAGAAGCTTCTTTAGGGAAAATTTTTGTTACAGAAGGCTCAGGTTTCTTTAAAGCTGTCTTGTTTAACTTGCTGTTAGAACCATTAACGCTAAGAAATAAGAGCAATGCATTAACAATAAGTAAAACTAAAAGGAGGCCGAAAAATGTTGTCATCTTGTACAAAACTAACGTTAAACAAAAGTACGTCTTTTACTACGTTGTACGTATTGCCTTATGAATAAAGTTGTAAAACGGTTAATTTTTGTGGTGTAATCAAGCTTGTTGTTAATTTTTAAGGAAATGTTTGATCAGGAATAAAATTATTATGAATGTGACAAAGGAGACCATAATCCATTTTACCCCTTTATAGTTTTTTTTGTGCAAGGATTTATCCTTTCGATACGATATTGAGATTATGGCAATAAAAACTACAACGAATAGGGCGGCAAAAATTAATTGTCCTGTGCTGAACATATTTTCTATTTTTACGCAAAGCTAAATCAAAACAGTAATAATGGAAAGTAAAATAAAGGCAGTAGAACTGTTTCATAACTCTTTTGGTCTTGGGGTGCTACAAGAACCGCAAGCAGACTTGGGAGCGGCAAAAAACAAGTTGCGATTTAATCTTATGGACGAAGAAAACAAAGAGTATTTAGAGGCTGCCAATGAGGGGGATTTAGTTGAAGTTGCCGATGCACTGGGAGATATGCTCTATATTCTTTGTGGGACAATTTTGGAACATGGGATGCAATACAAGATAGAAGAGGTCTTCGAAGAAATTCAGCGTAGCAATATGAGTAAATTAGGATTGGACGGCAAACCTATTTATCGTGAAGATGGAAAAGTACTGAAAGGGCCAAATTATTTTAAACCCAATATAGAAGGCGTTCTCGAAAAATAAAAAAGCACCTTTAAGGTGCTTTTTCTTTTTGTTATACTTTAAAGCGCCATCCAAATTTATCTTCAGCGCGGTTGTATTGAATATCGGTAATTCGTTTTTTTAGAAGTGCCGCATAACTTTCCGATAACTCAGGTAAATCATAATCTGTTTCTTTATGTCCAAAAGAAGAAATTGGAGAAATTACCGCAGCTGTTCCTGCACCAAACATTTCTTTAAGTGTTCCATCTTTTGCCGCATCTACAACTTCATTTACGGTAATCTTTCTCACTTCGGTCGCAATACCTTCGTCTTTGGCAATGTCTAAAATGCTTTTACGGGTAATACCATCTAAAATACGATCACTGGTGGGTCCTGTTATTAAGGTATCGTTGATACGAATAAAGATATTCATAGCACCCGCCTCCTCTATGAATTCATGATTATTGTCGTCTGTCCAGATAACTTGGTTGTATCCTTTTTCAATGGCAAGCTGCGTTGGGTAAAACTGACCGGCATAGTTTCCTCCGGCTTTTGCATAGCCCACCCCGCCGTTAGCTGAACGGGAATATTTCTCTTCGATCAAAACTTTGACCTTACCAGAGAAGTAAGAACCGGATGGCGCACAAGCTATGATAAATTTATACTCATCTGCCGGCGAAGCATGAAACCCAGTGCCAGAAGCCAATATAAAAGGACGAATATATAATGAACTACCAGATGCTTGCGGAATCCAATCTGATTCTATTTGAAGCAAGGTGGTCAGGCCATCAATAAAATAAGATTCAGGAAGTTCTGGGATTGCTAGCCTTTTGGCAGATTTATTTAAGCGCTTATGGTTTTCCAAAGGTCTGAAAAGCCAAGTATCTCCTGCTTCATCTTTGTACGCTTTCATTCCCTCAAAAATAGATTGTCCATAATGGAATATTTTTGCCGAAGGTTCCAAAGTTATAGGCTGATAGGGGACAACCTTTGGAGTTTGCCATGAACCGTTGACAAAATCGCAGACCAGCATGTGATCTGTGTAAACACTTCCAAACGAAAGATTGTCAAAATCAACATCATTGATTTTAGAAGTTTTAGATTTTTCTACCCTGATAGCTTTAGTCGTTGTTTCCATATCGAAAAAAATATTAACAGATAAAATTAGCTAATTATCCCTATTTTTCAGTGCTTTATTAATTTAAAATTCAGTTATTCCTTTACACATTATTTATTTTTTTTGATTATGAAAGTATTTAACATTTTAACTGCCATATTCTTACTGTTTCAGATGGTTGCTCATGCCCAAAATACAGATTTTGAAGCTTATGGAGCATCATTTAATGCAAATACTACTTCTGACCATAAAAATGGAGTTTTTGAAAAAATAGGCGTAAAAGACACTATCGCGACCCAAATATCAGGAACTATCGTTGAAGTATGTAAATCCAAAGGATGTTGGATGAAAGTGGATACCGGCAACAAAGAACAGGTTTTTGTAAAGTTCAAGGATTATGGCTTTTTTGTTCCCACGGATTCGGAAAATGGAAAGGTCGTTATGAACGGAGTTGCATTTGTCGAAGAAGTTTCGGTAGATGAACAAAGGCATTATGCAGAAGATGCGGGAAAATCCAAGGAAGAAGTTGCCAAAATAACCAAACCTAAAAGAACCTTAAGGTTTGAAGCTTCTGGAGTACAGATAGAAAAATAGTTTGAAGCGCAAAATCATAACTACTGCCGACGGTTCAAAAACCATCCAAATTGAAGATTGGGACGAGCAATACCATTCAAAGCATGGTGCAGTCCAAGAGGCCTATCACGTTTTCATTCAGAACGGTCTACGCCTATTTCAAGATAGATGTATCAGTATTTTAGAAGTAGGATTTGGTACAGGTCTTAATGCATTTATAACTTACTTGGAAAGTGTGCGTTTAAAGCTATCTGTGGAATATATAGGTGTGGAGGCATTTCCGGTAAAATCTGAAGAAATAGCGGCGTTAAACTATATAGAGAACTTAAATGCCCATGAACATCAGGAGCTTTTTGAAAAGATGCATAGCTCATCATGGGAAACTAAAACAAAAATTGCCCAGAACTTTGAATTGCTTAAGCAGCTGAAGGATTTTAAATCCATAAACGACGCTAATTTGTTCAATCTCGTTTATTATGATGCTTTTGGAGCAAGAGTCCAACCCGATTTGTGGACAGAAGAATTGTTTCTGAAAATGTACAGCGCATTGAAAAAAGATGGTGTTTTGGTAACATATTCTGCCAAAGGTAGTGTTCGTAGGGCCTTGGAGGCGGTTGGTTTCTCCGTTGAGCGACTGCCCGGACCGCCGGGCAAACGTGAAATGTTAAGGGCAACAAAGATTTAAATATTTTCATAATATTCTGTTAAGTAATGTATTCGGGTTGTCTTAAAAACAATTAAAGTTTAAACATTTATGTTAAACCTTAATTAATAGCTCAAAAACAGCAGGTTAAACTATTACATTTGTTTTAAAACGATTTTATGAAAGTGTTAATTACGGGTGCTACGGGTTTAGTGGGTAAAGCCATTACAAAGGTTTTGCATACTAAAGGTATCGCCGTTAATTACCTGACCACCAGTAAGGATAAAATAGTTTCAACAGAAAACTATAATGGTTTCTATTGGAATCCTACAGATGGTGAAATCGATATAGCTTGTTTTGAGGAAGTTTCGGCAATCATTAATCTTGCAGGTGCAAGCATTGCCAATAAATGGACGACTGCTTACAAGAAAAAGGTGCTTTCAAGCAGAATAGATAGTATTCAAACATTACACGAAGGGCTTAAAAAAGTAGATGCATCCCAAATCAAATCATTTGTTTCGGCATCGGCTATTGGTATTTACCCTTCTTCTCTTTACACATATTATGATGAGACGGAAACTGCGGTGGATGATAGTTTTTTAGGTGAGGTGGTAGAAGAGTGGGAGAAAAAAATAGACACGTTAAAAGTTTTCGATTTTAATGTAGCCAAAATAAGAATAGGAATTGTTTTATCTACCGAAGGAGGAGCTTTGCCAAAAATGGCCTCACCTGTTAAAAATTATGTGGGAGCTGCTTTTGGAAATGGTAAACAATGGCAATCTTGGATTCATATCAACGATTTGGCCAATATATTTGTTTATGTTCTGGAGAAGAGGTTGAAAGGCATTTTTAATGCAGTTGCCCCCAATCCTGTGACCAATAGCAAAATGACCAAGGAATTGGCAAAAATTCTTAAGAAGCCATTGGTTTTGCCCAATGTTCCAAAACCAATAATGGAACTGATTTTAGGAGAGATGTCGTACCTACTATTTGCAAGCCACAGGGTAAGTAGCAAGCGTATTGAAAAGAAAGGATACAATTTTGAGTTTTCCAATATATGCTGTGCTATCGAAGATTTATATACGAGCAAGCAAAATGTTGAAGTCTGTAAAACCAAAACTGCAAGTTTAAATAAAGAGGTTGCTTAATAATAGTTTCCTTATTCATAAAATTCAATCCGCCTATAAGGCGGATTTTTTTGTGATTTCTTGTGACATTTTGACATTTTTGGACAATTGGCAGTACTTTTGCCACTTCAGAAATTGAAAATAAAATTAAAGTATATGAGCAAGAAAAGTAAAGTTGAGGAAATAGACAGCGAGCTTAACGATTCCCAAACGCTGGAGACTCCTGAACTGGACGATGCAAATGCAGATGCTGAAAACGAAAATGGAGAGGTAGGGGAAGTTTCCGAAGAAGAACGATTACGTGAGGATTTGGCAAAGGAAAAAGATAAATTTCTCAGACTTTTTGCTGAATTTGAAAACTTTAAAAGACGCACTTCAAAAGAACGCGTTGAACTTTTTAAAACTGCAGGCCAAGAAGTAATCGTATCACTTTTACCTGTTATGGATGATTTTGACAGAGCGCTCAAAGAGATTTCAAAATCTGAGGATAAAGAAATGTTCAAAGGAGTGGAACTCATCAGCAATAAATTTAAGGAAACGCTCAAAGGGAAAGGATTGGAGCAGGTTGAGGTTGGTGCAGGAGATGTTTTTGATGCAGAAGTACATGATGCAATTACCCAAATTCCGGCTCCTAGCAAAAAAATGAAAGGTAAAATAATAGATGTGGTCGAAAAAGGATTTAAACTGGGAGACCGTATCATAAGACACCCAAAAGTGGTGGTCGGTAACTAAGAATATATGAAGGAGGACTTTTACGAAATATTGGGTATTTCCAAGGGCGCATCGGCTGCTGAAATTAAAAAGGCATACAGGAAAAAAGCCATAGAATTTCATCCTGATAAAAACCCTGGTGATGCAAAGGCCGAGGAAATGTTCAAAAAAGCTGCGGAAGCTTACGAAGTGTTGAGCGACCCCGACAAACGTGCCAAGTACGATCAATTTGGCCATGCCGCTTTTGAGGGTGGCGCAGGATTTGGCGGAGGCGGTATGAACATGGACGATATTTTCAGTCAATTTGGAGATATTTTCGGAAGTGCTTTTGGAGGTGGATTTAGTGGCTTTGGTGGCTTTGGCGGAGGTGGACAACGAAGGGTCAAAGGAAGTAATCTGCGCATACGGGTGAAATTGACTCTTGAAGAAGTCGCGAACGGTGTAGAGAAGAAGGTAAAGGTCAGGAGGAAAATTCAAGCGGCTGGCGTAACCTACAAAACATGTCCTACGTGCAATGGGAGTGGACAGGTGACCAAGATAACCAATACCATCTTAGGAAGAATGCAGACGGCAACTACTTGTAATACTTGTGGAGGAGCTGGTCAGACCATTGATAAAAGACCAAGTGGTGCCGATGCCCAAGGACTAAAAGTAGAAGAAGAGACTGTTTCCATTAAAATCCCACCAGGAGTGGAAGAAGGGATGCAGTTGAAGGTCACTGGTAAAGGTAATGGTGCGCCCGGCGATGGTATACCGGGTGATTTACTGGTCGCTATTGAAACTATTGAGCACGCTACATTAAAGAGAGAAGGGGATAATTTGCACTACGACCTTTACATTAGTTTTTCCGAAGCTGTCTTGGGGAGTTCCAAAGAAATAGATGCCGTAACTGGAAAAGTTCGTATAAAGTTGGAGCCTGGAATTCAATCAGGAAAAATTTTACGATTACGAGGAAAAGGAATTTCCAGTATAAACGGATATGGTAGTGGTGATTTGTTGGTTCACGTTAATGTTTGGACCCCAAAAGAGTTGAACAGAGAACAAAAAGAGTTTTTTGAACGCATGCAAAATGACGAAAATTTTGTGCCAAAACCCGAAAAATCGGATAAGTCGTTTTTTGAAAAAGTTAAAGATATGTTCTCCTAACGAATATTAGGTTTCTGTTTAAATAAAAAACGTATATTTGAAACTGATGTTGGGAAACCAATATCAAATTTTCTTTTTCATAGCAATTTTTTTCCCATCCTTGAATTTTTTAAGGGTGGGTTTTGTTTTTTAAACCACCCTGTCTTTTTGTCCAAATACATATCTTTGAAAAAATTGTTTACATGGATAACATCCTTGTTGCCAAAAATGTTTCCAAGTCTTATGGAGACTATACCGCATTGAGCAACATATCTTTAGAAATACCCAAAAACTGTATTTATGGCCTTTTAGGACCCAATGGGGCAGGGAAAACTACGTTCATCAGAATTATAAATCAGATAACGTATCAAGATAAGGGAGAGGTTTTGTTCAACGGTAAACCACTAGCACCCGAACATATTGCCCATATAGGATATTTGCCAGAAGAAAGGGGGTTGTACAAAAGCATGAAGGTAGGGGAACAGGCACTGTACCTTGCACAACTAAAAGGATTGTCCAAACAAGACGCAAAAAAAAGGTTGAAGTTTTGGTTCGAGCGATTGAACATAGGAGACTGGTGGAACAAAAAAATTCAGGAACTCTCCAAAGGAATGGCCCAAAAAATCCAATTCATAGTTACTGTGCTCCATGAACCTAAACTATTGATTTTTGATGAGCCTTTTAGTGGGTTTGATCCTATCAACGCAAATATTATCAAAGATGAAATTTTACAGTTGAGGGACAAGGGTACTTCTATCATCTTTTCTACCCATCGTATGGAATCTGTAGAAGAATTATGTGAATATATTGCATTGATTCATAAGTCTGAAAAAATATTGGACGGTAAACTATCAGAAATAAAAAAGGAATATAAAAACAATATTTTCAAGGTTGGTTTGGAAATAGAAAGAGATGGGGATGCCTTGATAGAACAATTGAAAGAAAAATTCCATATCCTGTCCTCAAATTTCAATATTCGGGAAAAGCAACTGGATTTTACATTGCAGTTACCTTCCAATAATACGTCAGGAGTACTTTCAGAAATAGCCAAACGGGCAAATGTCAATCGATTTGAGGAGACCGTTCCTTCGGCAAACGATATATTTATTCAGACCGTAAACAACAAGGAGGATAATGGGTAAGCTGGGATTGATTATAAAACGGGAATATCTGGCAAAGGTCCGAAACAAGTCATTTATTATCATGACGTTTCTCAGTCCTATTCTCATAGTGGGAATGATTGTTTTGATAGCTTACCTAACTGAAATTAACGATAGTGAAAAGCGGATTATTTCGGTTCTTAATGAAAGTGAATTTCTTTCAAAAGAATTTGAACCTACATCTAGCATGTCCTACGTTCTTTTTCAGGACCTTACACTACAAGAAGCTAAAGATTCAACAGTTTCGTTGGGCTATTATGGTCTGCTCTATCTTCCAACAGGTGCTGATTTAGAAAGTGTTGCCGAGTCTTCCTATCTATTTACCAAGGATAACCCCAATACAAATGTGACCCAACGTATAGAGGCTATTTTTCAAAAGCAATTACTTCAAAAAAGATTAAGAAAGTTGGGAGTTTCCCCAGAACAGTTCTCTGATATCGAAGCGCAGTTTGAAATAAATTTAGCTGCATTCAGTGGAGAGAAAAGTATAAAAGGTATTAACGAGATCAAGGCTTTTATTGGGGGTGGATTTGGTTATGCCATTATGATGTTCATTATCATTTATGGCGGTTTTGTTATGCGTAGTGTCATCGAGGAAAAAACCAGTAGAATTATAGAGGTTATCATTTCTTCGGTAAAACCGTTCCAACTTATGCTGGGGAAAATTATAGGAACTTCTTTGGCGGGAATAACCCAATTCACCATATGGATACTATCTGCATCTCTTTTGCTGTTTTTGATTGCGCTTTTCTTCGGAATTGATTTTGGTGCGATGGATTCAAATGCTCCGCTGCCACCAGGACCTATTGGTGGGGTATCTCAATTTTCTAATTCGATAGATAGCGATACCATGCTTTATGCCAATGAAATCCTAAATATTCCCTGGATGCTTTTGATAAGCTCATTTTTGGTTTACTTTGTTTTGGGGTATTTGATTTACAGTTCAATTTATGCGGCCATTGGAGCTGCCGTGGATAATGAAACGGATACCCAGCAGTTTATTTTTCCGATTATATTACCGCTTATGTTAGGGATTTATGTTGGTTTCTTTTCTGTATTCAGTAACCCTAATGGGCCTATTGCGGTAGGGTTTTCCTTATTTCCGTTAACTTCACCTATAGTAATGTTGATGCGGCTTCCTGGGGGTATTGGTGAAGGTGGAGTACCTTTGTGGCAATTGTTGTTGTCCATTGGTTTGCTGATTGCTACTTTTTTGGGCATAGTATCGTTGGCGGCTAAAATTTACCGGGTGGGTATTTTAATGTATGGAAAAAGACCTACTTATAAAGAATTATTTAAATGGTTGAGATATTAATTTGAAATGCAGGAAGAAACCAGTGAGATAAAAGAAATTATTGAAGAGGATATCTGGGGTACCATTAAAGAATTTCTGGACTTTGGATTTCATCTTGGCGAAGGCGATAAATCCATCAACCTGACCGTTGGCCTGTTACTGCTTGTCACTGTAGCCTTTGTTTTTACCAAGTTTGTAATGAAATGGCTAAAGCATTTGTTCACCAGAAAAATGGATCTGGAGGACAAACGAAAATTTGCCAGTGTTTTTAAGTTTATCAATTATGTGATTTATCTGGTGGTCGTGTTGGTGACACTGAGTGCTGCCGGAATCGACATTACACTTGTCATTACTGCCTCTGCAGCTTTGTTTGTAGGATTGGGGCTGGCGTTACAAGAACTGTTTCAAGATATCTTGGGAGGTATTTTCATTATCATAGATAAATCTCTACAAGTTGGGGATATTGTTGAGGTAGATGGAAAAGTTGGCAAAGTATTTGAAATAAAGTTACGCACAACCAGGGCATTGACCCGTGATGATAAAGTCATTATCATTCCCAATCATAAGTTTGTTAGTGATATTGTATACAATTACACGCAGAACCATAGAACTACACGTGAAAAAGTGAATATTGGGGTAGCTTATGGAAGCGATGTTTCCTTGGTCACCAAAATTTTGGAAGAAGTTGCCGCTGAGCAGAAACAGGTACTTAAAAATCCAAAACCATTTGTTCTTTTCGATGATTTTGGAGATTCGGCGCTCCTTTTTTCACTGCATTTTTTTACTAATGATAGTTTTGGCGACCCAAAAATCAAAAGTGATATTCGCTATCATATTAATGCCAAGTTCAAAGAAAACGAAATCAGTATCCCATTCCCTCAACGAGATGTTCATTTAAAACAATAAAACCCCTAGAACATATAAAAACACCAACATATCATACAGTAACAAGGCTAATCTTTATTTTCTTGGGCATATTATACAGTGAAATAGCTTTAGGCCAGAGTTCGGATATCTTTAGATTGGAGTATCTGAACATACCAGAAAACGATACAGGGATTAAAACACAGCGCTATAGATTTCTCTTTAACCTTCCTATAAAACTGAATGAAAAGAAAGACTACCTAATCACTGGTGTTGAGTACAACAAACTGGATATTGGTTACTCTCAGGATTTTCCCTTTGATAGCAGTGAGTTGAATAGGTTTCATGTGGTGGACTTTAATTTGGGCTACATTACAAAATGGAATGAAAATTGGAATCTGGTAACAATACTTACGCCAAGATTGGCTTCCAATTTTATAAACGGAGCAATGACAGATGATTTTTTTATGAACGCAACGGCAACATTATGGAAAGAAAACTCAAAAGCGGACAAACCGTTTCGAATTGTTTTGGGACTTTCCTATAACAGTACTGCCGGTCTTCCCATTCCGTTACCTATTGTAAGTTACTATAAAAGATTTCATCCAAATTGGTCGTATACCTTGGGCATACCCCGTACAAATTTTAAATACCATATCACTAAAAAGCATACGTTGGAAACCACATTGTTATTGGATGGTTATTTTATCAATTTGCAAAACGATATTCTTTTGCCAGATAATCAAGTTGGGTCAAGAATAACACTTTCCGCATTAGTGGGAGCGATTGGTTATCAATGTAATATGTCAAAAAGGATGTCGCTTTACGCCTTGGTTGGACGCTCTTTTGAACAAGGGGGCAATTTACGAAACGACAATAGGCAAGACGTTTTTTTATTGAATGATGAATCAAATCTTTATATTAGAACTGGGTTCAAGATTGGAATTTTTTAAATAGCACATTATGTCAAAAATATTGGTAATAGAAGACGAATCAGCCATACGGAGAGTTTTGGTGAAGATTTTGGGTGAAGAAAGTGATACCTATAATGTACAAGAGGCCGAAGATGGCTTAAGAGGTATTGAAGCCATAAAAAAGGAGGATTTTGATTTGGTGCTTTGCGATATTAAAATGCCAAAGATGGATGGTGTTGAAGTGCTTGAAGCTGCCAAAAAGATTAAGCCAGAGATACCGTTTATTATGATTTCGGGCCATGGGGATTTGGATACTGCCGTAAATACCATGCGCCTTGGAGCATTTGATTACATTTCCAAACCCCCAGATTTAAACCGGTTGTTGACTACGGTCAGAAATGCGCTTGATCGTAAAGAATTGGTCGTGGAAAACAAGATTCTTAAAAAGAAAGTTTCCAAGAACTACGAAATGGTAGGTGAGAGCCAGGAAATAGGCGTTATAAAAGATATGATCGAGAAGGTAGCTCCAACAGACGCCCGTGTTTTGATTACTGGCCCCAATGGAACGGGAAAAGAACTTGTTGCCCACTGGCTACATGAGAAAAGTCCTAGGTCTTCTGCGCCTTTTATCGAGGTCAACTGTGCAGCTATTCCATCAGAATTGATAGAAAGTGAGCTTTTTGGTCATGTTAAAGGTGCATTTACATCTGCGGTAAAGGACAGGGCCGGTAAATTTGAGGCAGCCAACAAGGGAACTATTTTTTTGGATGAAATAGGGGATATGAGCCTATCCGCTCAAGCCAAGGTGCTTAGGGCGCTGCAAGAAAATAAGATTTCTAGGGTTGGTACGGATAAAGACATAAAAGTAGATGTTCGTGTTTTGGCGGCCACCAACAAAAATCTAAAGAAAGAAATAGAAGAGGGTAAATTTAGGGAAGACCTGTATCATCGTTTGGCGGTCATTTTAATAAAAGTACCGGCATTGAACGATAGGCGAGAAGATATTCCTATGCTGATCGAATTCTTTTCAGAAAAAATAGCTTCGGAACAGGGCACTGCCCAAAAAAGTTTTTCAAAAAAGGCCATTGCACTTCTAAAAGGATACGACTGGACAGGAAATGTACGTGAGTTACGTAATGTGGTGGAACGATTAATTATACTTGGAGGCAAGGAAGTCTCCGAAGATGATGTAAAGCTATTTGCCAGTAAGTAGCAAAGATGGTTCTTATTTGGAGCAATCTCCCAAACGCGAGAGTGCCGCATCAGAAAGGGTCTTTACGCGTTGATAGTATTGTTTTTTAGGCTCGGATAACTCCGTATTCAAAAGAGTCAATCGTGCTTCCTCACTTGTTTTTGAAATAAATTCAAAGGCCTCTTTGCAATTCACCTCTTTTACTATTTTATCCAAAGAATTTTCGAAGCCCAATAAACAATTGTGTATTTGTTGTTTTGAAGGCTTTATCCTTGGTTCAATGACACCATTTTGAGTGCGAAGCGCATCTTTCGTATTTAAAACCAACATGTTATTACCGTAAACACTGGAAAAATCTTGATCATAGTTCTTAAGGACATTCATCCCAATTTCAGTACTTTTCAATGCGCTGTGCAACGATTTTTTAGACTCCTCAAAGGAAGTTGCTCTTGTAGCGGTTTTTAGGTGGTCAAGAGTTTTATCAAGGCTTTCAATAGTGCCTTCACAACCACAGTCTATAAAATTGTATTTGGTTTTTTCGATTCCGTTGAGTGCTTTATAAGCATGATATTTAGACTTGTTAAAATCATTCGCCACAATAGCTCGTTGCGTCTGACTTTTTATATACTCTAAGTTGGAATTGGCATACTCACATGCATTTCGTATGCTAAAAGAAGATAATAGAAATAGACTGATAACGCCTATAACAAAAATGATGAAAAGAATAATCTTTTTAGTTCTCATAACGCTAGATTTGGGACTTTGCGTCTTATTATTCCTACTAAATTAGCTCAAGAATCATATGAAATCCAAAAAAATCGTTTAAAAAGCAATCTATCACTATGAGTTGCATTTAAGATCGGTGAATAGTTGTTTTGAGGCGGTGAATGGAGTATTGGTTAAAAAAAAGTATATTCATTACCATGAAAAAAGTTGATACAGGAGAATACTTGGTGAAAAAAGAGATAATACTTTCAAAATATGCCACTCTAGAAGATTTTGGTACAGGGGAAGAGAAACTCAAAGACGAACTTAAGGATATCAGAAAGGATTTGGGAGAATTCCAGAATACGCTCTACGCCCACGGAAAGTATAGTGTACTCATTTGCCTTCAGGGAATGGATACTTCCGGTAAGGACAGTTTGGTACGAGAGGTCTTTAAAGACTTCAATGTACGCGGTGTGGTGGTACATAGTTTTAAGGTGCCTACTGAATTGGAACTAAAACATGACTACCTCTGGCGCCATTATATTGCATTGCCCGCACGGGGTAAGTTCAGTATTTTTAACAGAACCCATTATGAAAATGTATTGGTAACTAAAGTACATCCCGAGTATATTTTAGGAGAAAATATTCCAGGAATTGAATCGGTATCCGATATAGATGAAACGTTTTGGGAAAACCGGTATAGGCAAATCAACGATTTTGAAAAGCATATCACTGAAAACGGTACTATAATCTTTAAATTTTTTCTTCATCTTTCCAAAGAAGAACAACGGCAACGTTTGTTACGTAGACTAAGGCTAAGAGAAAAGAATTGGAAATTTTCTCCTAGTGACCTTAAAGAGCGAAAGTTATGGGATGACTATCAAAACTGCTATGAAGAAGCCATTAATAAAACATCAAAACCCCATGCTCCATGGTATGTGATTCCTGCTGACAATAAAAAAGCAGCGCGGGTCATCGTTGCTTCTATCTTATTGAAAGAGTTAAAAAAGTATAAAGATGTCAAAGAACCTGAGTTAGAAGAGAAAATAAGAGTTAATTTAGAAAGCTTTAAGCAAGAATTGGAAAAAGAATCCTAATGAGAACAATCGTACTAATGGCCATTTTTTTGGTCAGCACCCCATTTTTTTCACAGTCAGATGATGAAAAACAACTCAGGGCAATATATGATAAGGCCCTGACCAATGGAAAAGCTTATGATTGGCTGAACCACCTTTCCAACCAGATTGGTGGACGTCTATCTGGATCTATACAGGCTCAACAAGCAATTGATTACACAAAAAAACAATTGGATTCCATTGGATTGGATAGAGTATGGCTACAACCTGTAATGGTTCCAAAATGGGTTAGGGGAACTCCAGAATTTGCATATATGGAAACAAAACCCGGACTTACCACTAATGTGCCTATTTGTGCACTTGGAGGTTCGGTGGCTACACCAGATGGAGGTTTAAAGGCCAATATTGTTGAGGTGCAGGGTATAGAGGATTTGGAAAAATTGGGGAAAGATAAAATAGCGGGCAAGATTGTTTTTTACAACCGCCCCATGGACCCTACTCAGATTAGTACCTTTACTGCATACTCCGGTTGTGTGGACCAACGTTATTCCGGAGCAGCCGAAGCGGGCAAGTATGGTGCTGCTGGGGTAATTGTACGTTCTGTTAACTTGCGTTTGGATGATTATCCACATACTGGCTCAATGAGTTATGGTGATACTCCTGTCTCCGATAGAATTCCAGCAGCGGCAATCAGTACAAAAGGGGCAGAATTGTTGAGTACCACCCTTACATTGAATCCGGATATCAAGTTCTATTTCAAACAAAATTGTAAGCAGTTCGATGATGTGCAATCTTATAATGTAATCGGAGAAATTAAGGGTTCTACACATCCTAATGAGATAATGATCGTTGGCGGACATCTGGATTCTTGGGATTTAGGCGATGGTTCTCACGATGATGGCGCTGGTGTAGTACAGAGTATGGATGTGTTACGATTAATAAAGGCCAACGGATACAAACCCAAAAGAACCTTACGTGTTGTCTTATTCATGAACGAGGAAAATGGTTTACGAGGGGGAAATAAATATGCTGAGGTGGCCAAAAGCAAAAATGAGAACCATGTTTTTGCTTTGGAAAGTGATGCTGGGGGATTTACACCACGGGGCTTCTCCTTTGATTGTACCGAAGAGAATTTTGATCAAGTACTAGGTTGGAAAAAGTTATTTGAGCCCTATTTGATACATATGTTCGTAAAAGGTGGAAGTGGAGCAGATATTGGTCCTTTAAAAACGGAAGATTTAGTACTTGCAGGATTGCGTCCAGATTCCCAACGATATTTTGATCATCACCATGCGGAAAATGATACATTCGAGCATGTAAATAAGCGTGAACTGGAGCTAGGAGCTGCTACCATGGCAAGTTTGGTCTATCTTTTTGACAAGTATGGAACAATTACTTCTAAAAAGATAAAGGGCTAAAAATAGCTGCAGAACAACAGATTTTAAACAATTTCTATTTTTCTTGGTTTCAAATTGATATCTTTTTTGATACTGTGGACAACCAATAAAACCGCTACCTTTGCATTCTTGAAAATTTCAGGTAATAAATAATAGAAAAAAGATGCAAGACGGAATCTACGCAAAATTTAATACTACAAAAGGGGAGATTTTAGTAAAATTGACCCATGACAAAACCCCTGGCACTGTAGGCAACTTTGTTGCTTTGGCAGAAGGTGATATGGAAAATGGTAGCAAGCCACAAGGAAAACCTTACTATGATGGACTTAAGTTTCACCGTGTCATACAGGATTTTATGATTCAGGGAGGATGTCCCCAAGGAACGGGTACAGGCGACCCTGGATACAAGTTCGATGATGAGTTTCATCCAGAGCTTACCCATGAAGGACCAGGTGTACTTTCCATGGCCAATGCAGGTCCCGGAACCAATGGAAGTCAGTTTTTTATAACACATGTGGCTACACCTTGGTTGGACAATAAACACACTGTTTTTGGTTTTGTGGAACATGGACAAGAAGTTGTTGATGCCATTGTCCAAGATGATGCGATTGAAAAACTGGAAATTGTTCGAGTAGGTGAAGAGGCGGAAAGTTGGAATGCCATTGAAGCATTTAGAACTTTTGAAGGAGCACGGGAGAAACGTATTGCAGAACAAAAGGCACAGGCAGAAGCAGAAATGGAAAAATTAGCAGCTGGTTTTGATACAACGGAATCTGGTCTGCGTTATAAAATGATTCAAGAAGGAAGTGGTGCAAAAGCGGAAAAAGGTAAAACAGTTTCCGTACACTATGAAGGTAGTTTGACAAACGGACAGGTTTTTGATTCCTCCTATAGTAGAAACCAACCTATAGATTTTACTTTGGGTGTAGGTCAGGTAATTTCTGGTTGGGACGAAGGTATTGCGCTATTAAAAGTTGGCGATAAGGCACGTTTTGTAATACCATCGCATTTAGCTTATGGCAGTGCTGGTGCTGGTGGCGTTATCCCTCCAGATGCAACTTTGATATTCGATGTGGAATTGATGAACGTTAAATAAAATAATTTAACTTCAAGGTAAACGAAAAGCTCTCAAATATTGGGAGCTTTTATTTTGATTTATTAACACTTACCAATAACAGACAAAGGTTAAGCGCAAGTAATAAAAGCAATACTGTAAAAAAAGTGCCCATCTCTATTTTTTTGTAGATAACTGTCTTATCATTACAACAACCCAACGGAAAAAAACCCTACTATATTGTATAATAGCTCTTTTCAAGCCTTCTATTTGATAAAGATATTATCAAAATCTACTTTTTTGAACTGGTCAAGCTTAGCAAAAGCAGCACTAGGTTAATAACCAGTAACACTGATAGAATTGCAAAAAAGGTTCCCATAGTGTTGTCTATTTAAAATGTGGGAAAGCTCGGTTTGTTTAATGTTTAGATGAAAAAAAGTGAAGAGGTTGCGTTTAGATCAAACAAAAAGTAAATAAAAAACCCAAGCATTAGCTTGGGTTTGTCTTATAAAAAAGTGTGCTGTTACCTTAATCTATAACTTGTACATTTACGGCGTTCAATCCTTTTTTACCTTGCTGTAGTTCGAATTCTACGGCGTCACCTTCTCTAATTTCGTCAATTAAGCCTGAAACGTGTACGAAGTGATCTGTGTTTGAACCTTCTTCAGTAATAAAGCC
The DNA here is from genome assembly GCF_021390175.1 of Flagellimonas sp. HMM57. Lineage (NCBI taxonomy): Bacteria > Pseudomonadati > Bacteroidota > Flavobacteriia > Flavobacteriales > Flavobacteriaceae > Flagellimonas > Flagellimonas sp. HMM57. The sequence goes on from NZ_CP090004.1 coordinate 2,888,938, forward strand.
ATAGCCTTTTGAATCATTGAAGAATTTTACTGTTCCTTTACTCATAATAAAAACTAAAAATTAATTTGAGCTGCAAATGTACAGTTAATTTATTGGAAACTAGGATTTTTTATTTTTTTTTGAAAAGTTTTCTACGCTGTAGGGTCCGGTGTTAAACGCAGGTAAGGCTTGACTTCTTCAACTCCTTTGGAAAAAATCTCCTTCGCCTCTTGGGTTGGTATTGATGGACTTACAACCACTTTTTCTCCATGTTCCCAGTTTGCCGGTGTTGCAACTTTATGATGTGCAGTCAACTGTAGTGAATCAATTACGCGCAATAACTCATAAAAATTACGTCCGGTCGAAGCAGGATAAGTTAAAATCAGCTTAACTTTTTTGTCGGGGCCTACGATGAAAACCGAACGAACTGTTAGAGTATCGTCCGCGTTAGGGTGAATCATATCGTACAAATCGGACACCTTTCTGTCTTCGTCCGCTATAATCGGAAAATTGACAATGGTATCTTGAGTTTCATTAATGTCTTTAATCCATTCAGCGTGCGATTCGGCACCGTCTACACTTAAGGCCATCATTTTTACATTGCGCTTTTCAAACTCATCCTTGAACTTGGCTGCTGTTCCTAATTCTGTAGTACAAACTGGTGTAAAATCAGCAGGATGAGAAAATAATATTCCCCAACCGTCACCTAGATAATCATAAAAATTTAGTGTTCCCTGTGAAGTTTCAGCAGTAAAATCGGGAGCTGTATCGCCTAATCTAATTGTAGCCATATATATTTTGTTAAAATTGAATAATAAATTACCCTACAAAATTAGTAGATTGTTTTTCTTAATGTTTTAGTTCTCGTTAAAAGTGTATTAAAGTTTTAAGCTTTGAACGGGAGAAGCAAAGTAACCAGGACGATAAACATGAAAGTTTGTTATTTTTAGCCTATGGAAAATGATACATTGGAAAAACTACGATATCCCATTGGTAAATATGAGATTCCTGAGAAGATTACTGAAAATCATTTAAAAGAATGGATTGCCATACTGGAGCATTTACCCCAGCGATTGAACGATATGGTGATTTCACTTACGGCTCAACAATTGGAAACCCCATATAGGCCAGGAGGATGGACCGTTAGACAGTTGATACATCATATTTCTGACAGCCACCACCACAGTTACATACGATTTAAATGGGCTCTAACGGAAGATACACCCGTTATAAAACCTTATTTTGAGAAAGAGTGGTCCAAATTATTCGATGCAAAGACTGCACCCATTCAAATGTCACTGGACCATCTTAAAGCTGTCCATGCCAAATTGGTTTACCTGCTAAAAGGGCTTTCCAGTGAGCAACTCCAGCGAAAATTTATACATCCGGTGGGGAATGAGGAAACGACTTTGTTGGAAAATGTGGGTCGCTATGCTTGGCATGGCAGCCACCATTTTGCACATATTAAAAATTTAATCGAAAGAGAAGGCTGGTAGTTTAGACAGATTTGGTTAAAATCCACATCGCTTTTTCTGACGGTTTTACCCCTTTAAGTGTAAGTTCACTTTCCCTTTTTATCTGAAAACCATTCTTTATATAAAAGTTGATGGCGTTTGCTTTTTTCATGGTGTCCAACCATATCATCTTTTTCTTGAGCCCTTTTGCATAAGCTTCAATTAATTGCAATGCTTTTTTTCCGTTTCCTTTACCAGAAAATTCTCGTAGCAAGTAGATTTTTTCAATCAATACCAAATCGTTTGCTGGGAGTTCATCTAATGGGCAATCTATCACAAGCTTAACAATTCCTATAGTTGTATGTTCAGCTTTCACTAAAAAGTGGACCATATTCGTATTTGCCAATTCAGTTTTGACTACGTCTTTGGTGAAACTTTTTTCGATATATGGAGTGGGATTTTCATTTTCCCATAAATGTAAATAATGTTCTTTATACGATTTTGTGCCAATAGAAATATAGTTATCTATAGTTTTGGGCGAAAGAGGTTCCAAGACAATTCTCATACCTTTTGTTGATTTCCTTCACCGCCTTCGGGACCATAGAAAAATACCCATGTTGAAAAATCTTCCGTAAAATTTTCGAACCGATGCACAACTCCTGAGGGAACGAATAAAAAATCCCCAGGACCATAGGTAGTTCGCTCGGTACCATTCAAAAACTCTCCCGTTCCTGAGATTATGACATAGATTTCATCTTGGGCATGTGGTTGCTGCAAATCCAATTGTTCGGGTTTATAGATTTCTACCTGCAAAGTACCATGCTCAAACAAACGGATAAACGGAGAGTTTTGTTCCGATAACTTTTTTATAGCTTCTTTTGGATTTATTTTCATGGAAATGACTGTTAACGATTATCCTTCCATTTTATGTTGCAACCTATGCTTGGTTTTTGATGGGCACTTATAGCTTTTCTATTTAATAAAGAATCCATGGCGTTGCGTAAATCCGAACCCGTTACAGGGATACCATTCCCCGGTCTGGAATCGTCCAACTGTCCTCGGTACACTAGTTCCGACTGTGCATTAAAAAGATAAAAATCAGGTGTGCATGCCGCATCGTATGCTTTGGCTACTTCTTGTGATTCATCATATAAGTATGGAAACGAATACTCTTCTTCTTTTGCTTTCAGTTTCATTAAATGTGGTGCATCTTGGGGATAGTTGACCACGTCGTTACTAGAAATAGCTATAAAATGTATGCCCTTGTCCTGGTACTCTTTTCCCATTTTGGAAATCTCTGGGCTAACATGGATGACAAATGGACAATGGTTACAAATAAACATGATGAGCGTACCGTTTCCTCCCTTCAATTCTTCAAGGGAACGAAATTTATCGGTTACCGTATCAAGTAGGTTAAACGAAGGTGCTTTTGTGCCCAAGGGCAACATATTACTTGGTGTACGAGCCATTGTAGAAGGGTTTGATTACATCATTTGTCCAAAGAAAATAGCGTTCATCAACAACTTATTGGTTCCATACCAAAATGCCCTAAAATTGGTGTTGTCCGTAAATAGAATAACGCTTCCTTTGCCCATTCTTTTTACTTTAAAGGGCACACTATTTTTGATAAGTTCTTCATTCTCTTCGGAAATGTAACCGCTCAACAATGGGTCGTTGGTATATTGGATTGGATTGTCGTAGCTGTTTTTTTCTGGCTTTAAATAAATATTGGTATTTCGGAACAATGCCAATTTATCATTTTTATAACCATAGTTGATGGGGTGGGAGCGGTCCAGCTTAGCTTCAAAGATTGCACCACCGGTGACTTGTGCACCACTAAAATCGCGTTTACGATCAAATGGAATATTTTTGGCGACCAATGTATCTTCCTTCATTTGTAGTTTTAAGAACTCATGTTTTTTAAACCAATTGGCGGTGTTTCTATATCCAATGATGGTACCGCCGCTCTTTACCCAACTTTTAATTTTTTCCGCTCCTTTTTTATCCAAAATGCTACTCCTCCAACCACTGGGAATGATTAAATCTGAGTATTCTGCTAAATCCACTGTATTAAAGTAACGGGTATCTATTTTTGTGATTTTTATGTCGTAACGCGTATCGAAAAGATGCCAGATTTCGCCTGCGTCGTAAGGGCGTATACCATCGCCCACTAAAATTGCCACTTTTTGTTTTTTGATAGGGTCAAAATCATTACTTCCCAAGTCGATTCCTTGCGTAAGGCCAGTGGAAACAGCTGTGATTTCAATACCACTTTCTTTAGCGATTTCATTTAAAAAATCATACAGTTCCTTGGGATTCATTTCCTGATTATGCACTGGTATCATAATAGTGCCATAATCATAATCTTTCCCTTCCAAAGTAAATGGAGATTTTGCTGTTTTTGCCCTTAGCCCTTTTTCTAAAATTTTGTTCAGCATTTTTGGGGAATAGTATTCATTCCATTCAAATAGGTAAGCATAATTACTTTGCTTATCGACTCTGCCACTGGGAGGATTAAAATCTATTACTTCATCACCTGCATTGGAAAGTGAAGTAAGGTTTGCATAATCTAAATTGAATGCCAAAGGAAAAGTCCAAGCGGATATGTCATAAAAAAGACTGTCTTGGAAGGTTGTTCTTTTCTCGAACATAGCATTGATAAGTCTCGGATTTTTTTGATTCATGGGAACCACATAGCTATATCCTTTTTTATACATTTTCCCTCCAATTTTGGTGTCAGAGGCCAACTCGTGAAATTTTATCTTGTGCCTGTTCAATATTTCGGCTAAATGCCATGTTTTGTAGGCATCCTTACTATCACCAAAGACAATTGCTTTTGTTTTGCTCTTGGTCGCTTCATTGCGCATATCGCCATAAAACTTTTGTTGATAGTCCAGTATTTTGGTACGCATATTTTTGGCGGCCTCTATGGTTGACATGGCAGTTGTGAATTGATTCCGAATAGTGAACGGAAACGTTAAGATACCGTTTTCACTTTCTTGAATATGCCCTCTTGAGCTTCCTTGTTCAAAAAGAATACCTATACTACCATTTACATCTGGAAAAGTAGAGCCTTTTCCGTAATAATAATCGTCATAGTTTTCCTCTGAATAATACAACGAGCCTATTTTATCCAATGCCTTGGCATGATAGGTTCCAATTTCCTTTGTGAGCTCTTGATTGATTTTTGGCGTCAACGGATTTACCCTGCTAGGTTCTCCTGGTTGAAAGAAAAATGTTGAGTTTGTTCCCATTTCGTGATGGTCGGTAAGAATATTGGGCAACCATTTATGGAAGGTTTCAATACGTGCCCTACTTTCGGGCAATTGAACGGGTAGCCAATCACGGTTCATGTCGAACCAGTAATGATTTGTTCTTCCCCCTGGCCATACTTCATGATACTCTCTTTCATTGTTATCGGGATTCAGGTTCTTGCTCTTATTTACATTGGCCCAATATGCGAAGCGCTGGAGCCCATCAGGATTAAAACAGGGGTCCAATAGAACGACCATATTGTCCAACATAGCTTCAATTTCTGGACCCTGTGCCGCAGCCAAATAATAAGCATAGGCCAAAGAAGCGTTAGACCCACTTGGTTCATTTCCGTGAATGGAAAATCCTTGATACACTATGATGGGCATTTCAGATGTATTCAGACCAGTATTTCCCTCGGACAGCCCAATATGTTGTTGCTGTATATTTTCAATATTCTGATGATTTTCAGGTGTGGTAATCGTAAGTAAAAGTATAGGTCTGCCCTCAAATGTTTCTCCGCGATTTTCGATGGTTATCCTATCGCTGGATGAAGCCAATTGTTGCATGTAGAACATAAGCTTGTCATGCGTTACATGCCACTCCCCAACTTCATGCCCAATGATTTCTGATGGTTTTGGAATATTTTGGTCATAAGTCACATTATCGGGTAAATAATACTCCAATGTTACATTTTGTGCGGTAAGGGTAAAGCTAAAGAGTGCAAAAAGCAGGATGCTGGTCAACCTCATGAAATTGTGTTTAAGTTAGTTAGTGCTAAAAATAAAAAACGACCTGCGTAATACAGGTCGTTTTAAGGTTTTTTTAAAGGTTCAGTTTAGATATCATCAAAATCGACATCGGTAAAACTGCTCTTGGTTTCACTTTCGTTCGAGCTAGTCTCTTCTTCCTTCTTAAAGTCTTTTTGATGGCGTTCTGAGATTACTTCTTGTCCCTTTTCATCTATGATGTAATCCATCATCTCTTCCATGATATCCTTGAAAGCTGTAAAATCTTCCTTGTACAAGTAGATTTTGTGTTTTTTGTAATGAAAAGAACCATCATCATGGGTGAATTTTTTGCTTTCTGTGATGGTTAGATAATAGTCACCGGCTTTAGTACTTCTTACATCAAAAAAGTAAGTTCTTCTCCCGGCCCTTAAGACTTTGGAGTAAATTTCCTCTTGGTCCATAATATCTTTATCTCCCATATGGTCTAGTATAATTTAGTGCAATGATGAATAATTCTACCAAAAATGTAAAAAAAAAGCTAAATCAGCAACTTTTTTATTATTCTTTCTCAGAGAGTTGATTAAGATACAATTCTTTATAGTATCCTTCTACGCTATTCAATTGCTCATGTGTCCCTTCTTGTAATATTTTACCATTTTCAAGTACAATGATCTTGTCGGCATTTTTAGCAGAAGATACTCTATGGCTAACCAATAAGGTGGTTTTTTCTTGTGAAAGCTGTTTTAAGTTATTAAGTATTTCCTCTTCAGTTTCGGTATCCACTGCCGAGAGACAATCATCAAAAAGATATATTCTTGGGTCTTTCAACAACGCTCGGGCTATGGAAACACGCTGTTTTTGCCCTCCACTTAGGGTGATGCCCCTTTCACCTAGAATGGTGTCGTATTTTTTGGCGAAACCTTCTATATTTTCGTGTACTACAGCTTTTTTTGCAACCTTAACTATCTCGTCAAAAGAAGCTTCTTCATTACCAAAACGGATATTGTTGGCAATGGTGTCTGAGAAAAGAAAGGCATCTTGTGGTACAGCTCCGATAGCACTTCGCAGACTATTTAAATTTAATTGTTGAATTGGAGTGTCATCAATCAATATTTCGCCTGAGGATACATCGTGCAATCGGGCTACCAAATCCAAAATAGTAGATTTTCCTGAACCGGTCTTTCCTAAAAACGCAACGGTTTCACCAGCTTTTACTTGAAAAGAGATATTTTCTAGAGCGGTGATGTCTGTGTCTTCATAAGTGAAGGTCACGTTTTTAAATTCTATGCTTCCCTTAATTGGAGTAGCTTTCTGAACCTCATTTTTTATGGTTGGCTTTATCTTTAAAAACTGGTTGATTCTTTTTTGTGAAGCTTCTGCTCTTTGTATAATTGAGGTAAGCCACCCCACGATGGCAACAGGCCAAGTAAGCATGTTTACATATAGTATAAACTCGGCTATAATACCAATAGTTGCAATTTCACCATTGATATATTGCTTTCCGCCTATATAAATCACAAAAATATTACTGATTCCAATAAGTAAGATCATCAATGGAAAAAACCATGCATTAACTTTAGCCAGATCCATACTGGTATTTTTTCCTTCCAAAGCCAAATCACCAAGCTCTGCATTGATTTTTGGCTCTAACCCATATGCTTTTATGACCGCGACCCCAGAGAAAGACTCTTGCGTAAACGTAGAAAGTGTAGATAGGTATTCTTGGACTTTAGTACTTCTCTTGTGAATGATTTTACTGATTTGGTATATGAGAACCGATAAAAATGGCAATGGGAGCAAGGTATAAGTTGCGAGAGTCGGTGCTTTTATGAACATCAATGGAATTAAGCATACAAAAAGTGTAATGGTCTGTATCCCATACATAATGGCCGGTCCACCGTACATGCGAACTTGATTGACATCCTCACTGATTCGGTTCATTAAATCCCCAATACGATTCTTTTTATAGAAGTTAAGGTTTAAGAATTGATAATGATCAAAAACCTCATTTTTTAAATCGTATTCAATATAGCGGGAAACATTTATAATGGTCTGCCGCATCAAAAAAGTAAAGAGACCGGAGAGAAGGGCGGCGCCTACAATAATCAAAATATACTCGAATAGGAGTCCTTTGGCTTCTGATACAGGAATAGTGTTTGATACAAAATCTTCGACCGCCTGAATGGATTTGTTCACATAGGAAGGCATTATAAGGGAAAAAACACGGGCCACTATGGTAATAAGAATACCCAACAATAGTTTTAACCAGTACTTTTTAAAGTATTTGTTCAGGTGTTTTAGTTCCTTCATAAAAGGGAAAAAATCGATTTAGATTTTGAAGATAGTTTGATAGCACGGCAAATATATAGGTTTACCCACAAAGTAAATGTTATAAAACCAATAAGAAAACAACTTTGGTAGGTTGGATGGAAATATAAGATTACTTTTGCGCTGAGAAAGCCAAATAACGACTTTAAAAGTTCTTTAAAAATGCTTACCAGAAGGCATATCAGAGTAAAAGTAATGCAATGCATTTATGCATTGATTCAATCTAAGGACGATTCTTTAGAGAAGCAGGAAAAATTCCTGAAAGTAAGTATCGAGAATATGTATGTGCTTTATTTGCTCATGCTAAGCTTGTTGGCCGAACTTCATCGGCTAGCGGAAAAACATGCAAAGCATGCTTCAACAAAGTATCTCGCCACTGAAGAAGATACATATCCAAACAGAAAAAAGTTTGTAGAAAACAAACTCTTGCTCCAAATCTCCAATAACGAATCGTTAAAAAAAGAGCTCACAGGAAGAAAACTTAATAATTGGTACCTTAACGAAGAGTATGTAAAAATTATCTACAAAGAAGTTGTGGCCAGCGATATCTACAAAGAATATATGTTGAGCGAAAAAAGTTCTTACGATGCGGATAAAATCATGGTCATCGAACTTTTTAAGAACGTAATAGCTCCTAACGAAAAGATATATGAATACTTTGAGGATGATAAACTCACCTGGGTCGATGATATTCCTATAGTAAACACCTATTTGGTAAAGCGGTTGCGAAAAGCCAATGCTTCTGTGAATGAAACGTTCTTTTTGCCCGAACTCTTAAAGGATCAGCAAGACATGCAATATGCAAATCAGCTGTTGACCAAAACATTGTTGAACGACGCGAAATGGGAGAAAGAAATAGAAGGTAAAACACCCAATTGGGACAATGACCGTATTGCCGAGATTGACTCCATAATCTTGAAAATGGCCATATGCGAATTACTGAATTTTTCATCTATACCCGAAAAAGTTACGCTGAACGAGTATTTGGAAATTGCAAAAGAGTACTCAACACCAAAGAGCAGTATCTTCATCAATGGCGTATTGGATAAACTGGCAAAGGAGTATAAGTCCACTGGGCAGCTACAAAAAATGGGAAGAGGACTACAATAAACAATATTTGATTAATTTTGAAAAAATAATTACTTAACATGAAACAAATAACATCTTTTTTAAGTTTGATTTTGGCTGTATCCCTCGTTTTTATTTCGTGCAAGGATAAAGCTACCAGTAAAATAGTTGCAGATAATGTAGAAAGTGCCACCAGTAGGGATGAAGCACAGAAGCAACTTCCAGTAATGAGTTTTGAAAAATCTGAACACGATTTTGGAACCATAGCCCAAGGAACTCCGCAAGAGACCATCTTTAAATTTACCAATACAGGAAACGCACCATTAATCATTACCGATGCTAAAAGTAGCTGTGGTTGTACCATTCCCGAGTATCCAAAAAATACGCCCATTGCACCGGGAGGAACAGGTGAGCTATTGGTTAAATTCAATGGTTCAGGTCAAAATCAAGTGACCAAAACAGTGACTGTCACAGCAAACACTGAAAAAGGTTCTGAACTTTTGAGAATCAAGGCTTTTGTTAATCCTAAGGATGCTGCGCAAGCAGTAGGTCCTGTTAAATAGAGATACCACCTGAATGGAAAACATTGGACAGTTTTTACCACTGATATTGATTTTTATAGTAGCGTATTTTTTTATGATTCGCCCACAGATCAAACGTCAGAAGGATGAGAAAAAATTTGCTTCGGAGTTAAAGAAAGGAGACCGTATTATCACCAAAAGCGGGCTTCATGGAAAAGTTGTTGAGTTGAATGACAAAGATTATTCCTGTGTTATTGAAACTATGGCAGGTCGCTTAAAGTTTGATCGTTCTGCCATTTCGTTGGAAATGAGCAAGAAACTGAACACTCCTGAAAAGAAGAAGTAGTTTATACTAAATTTTAAAAATGAAAAGCACCTGAATTCAGGTGCTTTTTTGTTATTTGTAAGCGTCGTTTAATCCAACACCTTTTTGTATCATAGGAACAATTTTGTCCAACCTTCGGATTTTTGTTTTCTCTTGTTTAGCTTCTGCAATATAGACGCAGAACTCCCTTTGTTTAGAAAGGGACAATTTTTCAAAGGAGGATTTTAGCGAATCACTTTGCGATAATCTATTGGCCAATAGTTCAGGAACTTTTATTTCTTTTTTGGTCTTTTCAATTGTAATTTCTTTTCCTTGTTTTTGATTTTCAATAGATTCAATCATATAAAGCAGTACACTTTCTGAATCTATTTCATTAGCGGAGTGAAAGTTCCAATGGCGCATTCCCTTTGTTTTTCCTTCTTGGGCATTGCGTAGCATCTTTTTTGGGTCACTTAGAAAAACTCCATTGAAAAACCATATTCCAAAATGATGTTTAAACCTACATATTCCAAAGATATTTTTGCCATTTACAGTATAAACTGGAATACTCCATTTAAAATCTTCAGTACAGTCTGTTTGTAAAGCCAGTTTTCTAAGTTTGGCAATACCATCTTTGAATGGGTGTTCTTGGTTATAATATGCATTGAGCTTATCGGTTTTTTCCATGATTACTTTATTTGAACGGCAGTAAGCTCACAAATCTTCACGATTACCTGTGTTGCTTTTTCCATGCTTTCCAAAGGTACATATTCGTATTTTCCATGAAAATTATGCCCACCCGCAAAAATATTGGGACACGGTAATCCCATAAAACTTAGTTGCGAACCATCGGTACCCCCACGTATTGGTTTAATAATGGGTTCTATTCCCAACGATTCCATTGCATCTTTTGCAATTTCTACGATATGGAATACAGGCTCCACTTTTTCACGCATGTTTTTGTATTGGTCTTCTATTTTAAGTGAAATAAAGTCTCCATATTTCTTTGTCAGTTTTTGGGAGATATCGTTCAATAATTCTTTTCTTGCCTCAAAGTGTTCATCATCATGATCTCTTATGATAAGTTCTATTTCTACTTTTTCAATCTCGCCCTTAATCTTGTGCACATGAAAAAAACCTTCATGGCCCGTAGTGTGTTCCGGGACTTCATGAGGTGGGAGAAGACTTAAGAACTCATTGGCAATTCCAATGGCATTTACCATTTTGTTTTTGGCATAACCAGGGTGTATGCTTTTACCTTCAATCTTAATTTTTGCACTTGCCGCATTAAAGTTTTCAAATTCAAGTTCGCCAACCTGGCTTCCGTCCATAGTATAGGCCCAAGCTGCACCAAACTTTTCCACATCGAACTTGTGTGCTCCCCTACCTATTTCCTCATCGGGCGTAAAAGCTATCCTAATTTCTCCGTGTTTTATATCTGGATTTTTAACCAAATATTCCATAGCGGTAATAATCTCGGCTATGCCAGCTTTATCATCTGCGCCTAGTAATGTTGTGCCGTCGGTCGTTATTAAGGTCTGTCCTTGGTACAGCAGTAGGTCTTCAAAATATTCAGGTGACAGCACAATATTTTTAACTGAATTGAGTACAATATCTTTTCCATCATAATCCCTTATCAGCTGGGGTTGTACATTTTTCCCCGTGAAATCTGGGGTAGTATCAAAATGTGAGATAAAACCAATAGTGGGTACCTTTTTTTCGATATTACTGGGCAGTGTGGCCATGATATAGGCATTCTCATCTATAGAGACTTCTTGCATTCCTATTTGATGAAGCTCTACCACTAGTTTTTTAGCCAAATCCCATTGTTTTTCCGTACTCGGTGTGGTTTGAGAGTAGGGGTCGCTTTGTGTGTCGATGGACACATATTCTAGAAATCGGGGTAGTAATTTTTCCATAATGTGCGTTTCATCAAAAATAACGTTTATTCAATCGTGATTTTATGAAAAAAAGTTGGTGAAACGGTAACTTCCAAAGATTTGAAAAAGCAATATGCCCATAACAAATTCTTCGTTACGGTTACCGTACCATTTTGATAAAAAGGTGTACATACGTTAGACTTGTTCTATACACCGATACCGATTAACGAAAAATGATAAATTCAGCATATTCTGCATATAGAGTTTATATTTTTGTCTAAAATATGTAAGATGTACAAAATCCTCATCCGCCCTATACTTTTTTTGTTCGATGCTGAAGCTGTACATCATTTTTCTTTTGGAGCCATAAAGTTTTTCTCAAGGTTGGGATTGGGGCATTTGTTCAGAAAATCTTATGTCATTAATGATGCTAAACTGGAACGAGAGGTTTTTGGGTTAAAATTTAAAAACCCGGTCGGTCTCGCAGCTGGCTTTGACAAAGATGCCAAATTGTATAATGAACTGTCCGATTTGGGTTTTGGTTTCATAGAAATAGGCACTTTAACGCCTAAACCACAAGATGGGAACCCAAAAAAACGCCTTTTTCGCTTGTTGGATGATGAGGCGATTATCAACCGAATGGGATTTAATAATAAAGGGGTGTTCGAGGCTGTTGAGCAGCTAAAAAAGAAGCACAGGGTTATTATTGGTGGAAATATTGGGAAAAACAAAGTAACACCTAATGCAAGTGCCATTAAGGATTATCTCATTTGTTTTGACGCACTTTTTGAACATGTAGATTATTTTGTGGTGAACGTAAGTTCTCCAAATACCCCTGGCCTAAGGGAGTTGCAAGACAGAAAGCCCCTCACGGAGCTGCTCAAGAAATTAAAGCGACAAAACGCTAAACTTGCCAAGAAAAACAGTGTGAAGGAAAAACCGATTTTATTAAAAATCGCACCTGACTTGACCGATGAGCAATTGCTGGATATTGTTGGTATAATGAAGGATACCGCTATTGATGGGGTTATAGCCACCAATACAACTATTTCTAGGAAAAATCTTAAATCGCATTTGACCATTGTTGAAGAAAAAGGGGGGCTAAGTGGAAAACCTTTGGCCAAAAGAAGCACTGAAGTGATTCGATTCTTAGCAGAAAAAAGTAACAAAGCATTTCCCATAATTGGAGTAGGGGGGATTCACTCTCCTGAAGACGCTCTGGAAAAACTGGATGCGGGTGCAGATTTGATTCAGTTGTATACAGGGTTCATTTATGAAGGCCCTGCAATTGTCAAAAAAATTAATCAAGCCCTTTTGGCAAGAACTTAAAATCTTAGTTGTCCAATGAGCAGAAAAATTTTTAGTATGTTCCTTCTTTTATTGGTGACAGCCATAGTGTTCGCACAAAACGATAAGACACCTAAAACCAACTTTACCAAAATGTATCTTCCGGTATGGTTAGAGGCGAAAGAACACTGTCTCGAAGTTGCAAAAGCTATGCCCGATGAACTTTACGGTTACCGGCCAACCGAACAGAGCAAATCTTTTGCGGAGCAAATGGTACATATTGGTTATACCATCGAGCTATTGACCAAACGATACGTTCAAGGCATGGAAGTAAAGCCAAATGCCCCAGATGCTACTGTAATGAGCAAGAAAGAAATTATAGGCCTGTTGGAAAAAGGATTTTCATATACCACTGAAGTCATTTACAACATTGAACAATCTAAATTGGATGAGACTTGTGTCATGTATCATAGTGGTAATACGGTAAGCAGGGCATTTGCATTTTTTTATGTGCAAGACCATTTGACCAACCATAGGTCCAAAGCCAACCTTTACCTGCGAATGAATCACATAAAACCACCCGAATACACTTGGTAAGCTAAGGGAATATGTGATTTTTGAATAGTAGTTTTCTTCTTTTGCACTATCATTATTTTGTATTTTTCTAGGATAAACCCTGTACGTTTGAGTTTTGATACGCTGATACTTTTCACGACCGCATCTTTTGCTTTGGCCATTTCGCCGGGACCGGATAACATATTTGTGCTGACCCAAAGTGTATCAAATGGTGTAAAATCTGGACTGGTTACGGTTGCAGGGCTAGTGAGTGGGTGTTTGGTACATACCACCTTGCTGGCATTTGGTGTTTCCGAAATAATTAAAAGAAGTGATGCACTTTTTTTTGGTATAAAGCTATTTGGAGCTATATACCTATTGTATTTAGCTGTTAGCGTTTATAAAAGTGATTCATCTATTTTGTTGAACAAAAAGGGGACTCCAAAAACAGACTTGTTCAAGTTATTCAAGAAAGGTTTTACAATGAATGTCCTCAATCCAAAGGTGACCATCTTTTTTTTGGCATTTTTTCCAGGTTTTCTATTCAGTGAGAATATGCATACCGTGATTCAGTTCTACGTGCTCGGATTACTATTTATGCTTTCAGCATTTATTGTTTTTAGTACTATCGCTGTTTTAGGGGGAACAATAGCAACCTATCTTTCAAAAAGCCCTAGAGCGGGAGTTTACTTAAGATGGTTGCAGATTGCTGTCTTTGTGGGAATTGCCATTTTCATATTCCTATCGGATAAATAATGGTAATTTTACATTCAATATATGTCGAAAATCAAACTTATAGAATGTCCAAGAGATGCCATGCAGGGCATAAAAACTTTCATTCCTACCAATGAAAAAGTAACGTACATTCAATCCTTATTGGGCTGTGGTTTTGATACGTTGGATTTTGGAAGTTTTGTTTCGCCAAAGGCAATCCCCCAGATGGTTGATACTGCGGGAGTACTTGAGAAATTAGACCTTACCAAAACAAAAAGTAAACTTTTGGCCATTGTTGCCAATGTAAGGGGGGCAAGTGACGCATGCCAACATCCCCAAATTGATTATTTAGGCTACCCTTTTTCAATTTCGGAAAACTTTCAGATGCGTAACACGCATAAGACCATAGCACAGTCCGTAGAAACTTTAAAAGGCATTCTAGAGTTGGCCCATACTCATAACAAACAAGTGGTAACATACATCTCTATGGGTTTTGGAAACCCGTATGGTGATCCCTGGAATGTTGAGATTGTAGGGGAGTGGACAGAGAAGTTAGCGGACATGGGTGTAAAGATTTTATCACTTTCCGATACTATAGGAAGCTCTACTCCAGAAGTCATTCAATATTTGTTTTCCAATCTAATTCCAAAATATCCGCATATTGAATTTGGGGCACATCTGCACACAACACCTACAAAATGGCACGAAAAGGTAGATGCGGCGTATAAGGCCGGCTGTAGGCGTTTTGATGGTGCAATCCAAGGCTTTGGGGGATGTCCTATGGCAAAAGATGAACTCACTGGGAATATGCCAACCGAAAAAATGTTGTCCTATTTTACTACGGAAAAAGTAGACTCTGGTGTAAACTGGATGGTTTTTGAAGCTGCCTATAACAAGGCTACGAAGTTGTTCTCCGCTTATCATTAAAACTAATTTTGTCCTTTCTTATCTTCAAAGAAAGCAACAGTAAATTTATTTAAATCAAGTCTAAATAAATTTGTTGTATTGGTTTTCTAAGAATATATTTGTCATCGAAATTATTTTTAAGTAATCTAAATAAACGATACAATGTTTCTAAAAAGATTTTTCTTTTTTTCTTTTACCGGCCTATTGCTTGTTTCATGTTCTGATGATGATTCAGATGATTCGAATCCAGATGAAATCACAATTGATAACCCTGCAACATATGTGTTTACAAGAAACGGTGAATCCACGGTCAGTTTTGGAGGTCAAACCACTAGAATTAAAATGGGTGAAGAGCTTAACGATAAGCTTAAAGATGAGAACACTACCGAAGCTATGTTGGATGCCATGTTTGCTCATGAAGAAGGGGAAAATAATTTTTCAGACCCAGATTTAAACGCATCTGATAAAAGCATTCGTAGTAAAACGGCAGCTTCAAACGATTTCTTTTCGGATAACACGGCAGATCAGGGGTTAATCAGGGCTGATTTTGAAGATTGGATCAAAAAACAAGTCGATGATGTTTTCCCCAGATGGAACGATGCCGCTGCCGAAGGTGAGGCAGGCCAAATTGCCGATGGCTCATCAACACGGTATGTCAGTGCCAAAGGATTGGAGTATAATCAATTGGTCAACAAAGGCCTGATAGGCGCTCTTATGGTTGATCAAGCATTGAACAATTATTTAGGGAAAGGAGTTTTAGATGCTGGTGAGAATATTGCCCAAAATGACGCAGGTACTGTTGCAGAAGGAGAAAACTATACGACCATGGAGCACAAATGGGATGAAGCTTATGGTTATGCTTATGGATTGAATGCTGACCCAGCCAATCCAAACGATGATCTGGGAGCAGATGATTTCTTGAACAAGTATATTGGTAGAGTGGAAGGAGACCCAGATTTTGCCGGAATTGCAGACGATATTTACCAGGCATTTAAACTGGGTAGGGCGGCTATTGTTGCGAAAGATTACACAACCCGTGATGAGCAAGCCGAAATTATTAAAGGATTGATTTCAGAAGTTATTGGGATCAGAGCGGTTTACTATTTGCAACAAGCAAAAAATCTACTTGATCAAGAAAACCCTGATTTTGGTAGTGCTTTTCACGATTTATCCGAAGGATACGGGTTTATCTATAGCCTGCAGTTTACAAGAAAACCAAATACTGACGGACCTTATTTTACCAAAGCTGAAGTAGATGCATTTCTTGTTGATTTGTTAGACGACGGAGTCAATGGTTTATGGGATGTATCCACTACGACTCTAGACGAAATTTCTGAAGCTATTGCATCAGAATTTGACTTCACATTGGAACAAGCAGCAGAGTAAGATTTGTTTTTAAGTAGTAATCTTACTTTTTTAAGTAAAAGGAATGGGTTTTACAAAGGTAAAATCCATTCCTTTTACTACTTTTGAAACCTTTTACTTAGAATAAATAAAAACAAAAAATGAAAAAGTATTGGTATTTTCTTTTTGCAGTTCCATTTCTTATTTGGGCATGTTCTTCAGATTCCAATAATGATGACGGTACTGCAGTGGACGATGAGGTCCCCGTTACATTCGATAGAAGTGCTATGTTGGTAAATTGGGCCGATAATATTATTGTGCCGGCATACCAATCTTTTTCTGCCAAACTCATTGTTCTGGAAGAATCGTACGATAGTTTCGTTTCAGATAGAAGTGTTGATAACTTAACCGCTTTTAGGGAAGCATGGTTGGATGCTTACACTGCATGGCAACAAGTCTCTTTATTTGAAACTGGTCCTGCAGAATCTGTTGGATATCGTTTGAATATGAATACTTATCCTGCGGATGCCGATTTGATAGAATCTCATATCGCTAATGGTGCTTATGACCTTTCCTTGCCATCAAATAGAGATGCAAAAGGTTTTCCCGCTCTGGATTATCTTTTAAATGGATTGGAAACTGATGATGTTGCTCTGGTCAACAGATTGGCCAGTGGTACAGAAGCAGATGGTACCTTGTCGTACATGGATGATGTGATTTCAGATATGAAATCCCTAACAGATGATGTTGTCGGACAATGGGAAGGTGATTACCGCGATACTTTTGTAGAAAATGATGGCTCTTCATCAACTGCATCTGTAGATCGTTTTGTGAACGATTATATCTTTTACTACGAAAAATTTCTCAGAGCTGGAAAAATGGGAATTCCGTTGGGGGTTTTCACAGGAGAAACCGCTCCTAATACCATAGAAGCCTTCTACAAAGCTGATATAAGCAATACACTTTTTTTAGAGGGTTTATCAGCGGTGCAGGATTTCTTTAATGGAAAGCATTTTAATTCATCGGCAACTGGTGAAAGTCTGGCCTCGTATCTTGAAGACTTAAATTCTATAAAAGATGGCGATGATTTATCGGAACTTATCAATAATCAATTGAATACTGCGCGTACCGCCGTTTCAGGTTTGGATACTTTTAGAAATGAAATTGAGAACAACGATATTCCTACCAATATGAATATGGCTTACGATGAGGTCCAAAGGGCTGTTCCGTTATTAAAGGTAGATATGGTATCGGCTATGAGTATCAGTATAGATTTTGTTGATGCTGATGGCGATTAGATGTCCATTTCCTTTTCCAAATACAGACAAATAAATGTAGAGGCCGCCCCTTTGGCGGTCTTTCGTATTTTTTTTGGTGTTATGATGCTGATTAGCATCATTCGTTTTTGGGCTAATGGCTGGATTGAAAAATTGTACTTGGAACCTAAATTTCACTTTTCCTATTATGGTTTTGAGTGGGTAAAGCCAATAGGCAATTTAACGTATTTGATTTTTGTTATTTGCGCTCTTGCATCAATCGGAGTAGCGTTGGGATATAAGTATCGACTGTCCATTTTGACTTTCTTCTTATCTTTTACGTATATCGAGTTAATGGATAAGACCACGTATCTCAATCATTATTACTTCATTAGTGCACTATCTTTTCTAATGATTTTTTTGCCGGCAAACGTGTATTATGCCCTGGATGCAAAAAAAAATCCTAAAAACGCTTTTCAGTATATACCCAAGTGGACTGTGGATGCTTTAAAGTTGGTATTGGGTATCGTTTACTTTTATGCAGGATTGGCAAAACTGAATTCTGATTGGTTGGTAAAAGCAATGCCGTTAAAAATTTGGCTTCCCTCTAAATTTGATGTTCCGTTGATCGGGGAACTTATGGGTAAAGAGTGGGTGCATTATGCCTTTAGTTGGGGCGGTGCCGCATATGATCTTGTTATTCCCTTTCTTCTTCTGTATTCCAAGACACGGTATTTTGCTTTCTTCTTGGTGGTCGTATTTCACGTATTAACGCGGGTACTGTTCCCCATTGGAATGTTCCCTTATATCATGATTGTTTCCGCACTCATTTTTTTTGATAGCAAGTTTCATACTAACGTATTGAACTATATTTCGCGATTGTTGAAAATTGCTAAGAACCAGTTTGATAATAATAAAGCCTTAGTATACGCTACCAGTCTTTCAAACCAGCTACGGTATATGGTAATAAGTATGTTTTTTGTAATCCAACTTGCTTTTCCCTGGAGGTATCTTCTATATCCCGGAGAATTGTTTTGGACGGAAGAAGGATATCGTTTTTCATGGCGGGTAATGTTGATGGAGAAATCGGGCTATGCCCAGTTTAAGATAGTTGACCAGGAAAACGGGAAATGGTTTTATGTTGATAATACTGACTTCTTAACCCCTTTTCAAGAAAAACAAATGGCTTTTCAACCAGACTTTATTGTTGAATATGCCCACTACTTAAAAAATCATTTTGAAGCACAAGGACATAAAAATATTGGAGTTTATGTGGAGAGTTATGTGGCACTTAACGGCAGGTTGAGCCAGCCATTCATAGACCCGGAAACAGATTTGACCAAACAACATGATTCATTTAAACATAAAACATGGATACTTCCATTTAAGGATGAGATCAAAGGTATTTAAGAGTACGGTTTTTTTATTGCTGTTTTCTGTTTTGGTACAGGCCCAAACGAGTTTTTCTGGTTTGGTAATGGATGCGAACAATCAGCCTATATCTGAAGCGGAAGTTTATTTGAAGGAACTGGAATTGTTAACGACCACATCGGCAACGGGAAATTTTTATTTCGATAACATTTCTGAAGGTAGCTATAGCTTGGTTGTCTTTGCCTATGGTTTCAAGGTTTATGAACAAACTATAAATACATCAAATCAAGATTTGGTCATTTCTCTTGAATCGATAGGGGAAAAACTATCCGAAGTGATCTTGACCAGAGAACGGGAAAAAGTATTTGCATTACGAAACCTTAGAAAAGTTGAAGGTACCGCCATTTACGCAGGTAAGAAAACAGAAGTAGTGGCAATTGATCTGATCACAGGCAATTTAGCAGCAAACAATGCACGTCAGATTTATGGTCAAGTCGTAGGTCTTAATATTTATGACAATGGTGATGCAGGTCTCCAATTAAATATTGGTGGGAGGGGTTTGGACCCCAACCGAACCGCAAATTTTAATGTGCGTCAAAATGGTTATGATATCAGTGCCGATGTACTTGGGTATCCCGAAAGTTATTATACACCACCCGTAGAAGCTTTAAGCGAAATACAGGTAGTACGTGGAGCAGCATCTTTACAGTATGGAACACAATTTGGGGGGTTGATCAACTTTAAGTTTAAGCAACCCAATCCAAATAAAAAAGTAGAGCTCATATCTAGACAAACTATTGGTTCAAATGGTTTGTTCACCAGTTTTAATAGTTTGAGCGGTACTTCGGGGAAGTTTAGCTATTATAACTATTTTAATTACAAGCAAGGTGATGGTTTTCGACCTAATTCTAATTTTAATGCTAGAAACTACCACGGTCATTTTGGGTATCAAATATCTGAGAGAACGAAGCTTACATTTGAGGCTACAATCTTGGACTATTTGGCGCAACAACCAGGAGGATTGACCGACATGCAATTTGAAGAAGACCCTACTTTTAGCAACCGGGAACGCAATTGGTTCGATATTGATTGGAAGTTAGGTTCTTTGCGTTTAGACCACAGCTTCTCACCTGCAACAGATTTTAGCCTTAATCTATTTGCATTGGATGCTTCGCGGAAAGCCTTGGGATTTCGTGAAAATAGGGTAGATATTATTGATGATGGGGGTGTACGAGAATTGTTGGTAGATGATTTTCAGAATTGGGGTGCTGAGGCCCGTTTACTTTCACGTTATAAAATTGGTCAAAAAGATGCTATTTTTTTGATAGGGTCAAAGTATTATCAGGCGTTTAACAAACAACGTCAAGGAGCTGGCCCTGCAACTACAGGCCCGGATTTCAATTTTGTGGATGAAGAGTTCCCTGCCTTCCCAAGAAGATCCACCTATAGTTTCCCTAATTTGAACTTGGCCGTTTTTGGGGAGAATATCATTAATTTAAGCGACCGTTTTTCTATTACTCCCGGTTTTCGTTTTGAATACATAAAGACGTCTGCCATTGGCAATTTTACTACAATATTTACCGATTTGGCCGATAATGTTCTAGAAACTCGCGTAACCGAAGAAGATCGTGACTTAGAACGTTCTTTTGTCTTATTGGGTCTAGGTGCCTCCTATAAATTAAATAAGAGTGTTGAGTTTTACGGTAACATATCCCAAAATTATCGTTCAGTGACCTTTAATGATTTAAGGGTGATAAATCCATCGCAGGTGATTAGTGAAGATTTAGAAGATGAAGAGGGCTTTACAGCCGATATTGGAGCAAGAGGTAGGTTTAAGGAATTCTTGTCTTATGATATTAGTAGTTTTTTGTTGTATTATGATAATCGTATTTCTAGAACCATTCCATTGGTGGACGACCAAAATAGAGTTAGGAACCTCACGGATAATGCTGGTACAGCCGTTATCTATGGTTTGGAACTACTTGGTGATTGGAACGTAAAAGAAACACTGTTGGATGTTTCGCCAGATATACAATTGAACCTTTTTGGTAACCTGGCCTTGACTTCTTCAGAGTATATAGAACAAGCAGAGGGAATCAATAATGTGGAAGGGAAAAAGGTTGAACATATACCAGAGATAAATTTTCGTTCTGGAGTACGATTTGGGTATAAAAATTTTCTTGGTTCTTTACAGTACACATATTTATCGAAACAATTCAATGATCCGCAAAATTCACCACCGCTCACTGAATCAACTGCGCCAAGTGCCGGTATTATTGGTGAATTACCGGCTTATGGCATTATGGATCTATCTTTTTCTTATTCCTATAAACAGTTCAGGTTAGAAACAGGTATTAACAACCTTCTTGACGAATCCTATTTTACGCGAAGAGCTACAGGATACCCGGGTCCGGGAATTATTCCGGCAGATCCAAGAACGTTCTATACAACACTTCAGATTAAACTATAGTAAAAAAGAAAGCGGCTGAATCCAATAGCCGCTTTCCAAACCTACTAACTCCTGAGAACACTTAGGAATTAGTTTTCTATGAATTGATAGTTTATGTCTTTGTGCTTTAATAACTTGATGGGTGAAAACTCAATATGCAACAAGTTCTTAATTTCGTCCAGTTCTTGTTTGTTTACCAATATCGTGAAAAACTTGTTTCCTACCGAAATTGGTATTTTTCGTTGATTCAGGGATTGAATGTAATTTTTTTCCCAATATGTTACATCTAACTGGAAAATGTATTTTTTAAAATTTTCAAGTTCCCATTCATAAAATTCAAAACATAAATTATTGAAGACCAACTGGAAAAGTTTACTGTGATTACAAAAAGTAAATAATCCGTTCTTAGTTTGGCTTAAAACTTCTAAAGATTGATACATAATGGGAGTATTATGTCATAAATATAATTATTATTTATAATGAATCTAAATAAAATGACATTAAAAACCAATGTGATTTCCTAAACATCTTATTTGTATTAAAATATGGTATCTTTGCACGCAATTAATTCGTAATTGCAATGGAAGCCCACCTAAAAAAGATTATTGGCGAAGGTCTAACGTACGACGATGTACTGCTTGTACCTGGATATTCTGAAGTACTGCCAAGAGAAGTCAACATTCAAACAAAATTCACTCGTAACATTACCATAAATGTGCCTATTGTTTCTGCTGCAATGGATACGGTGACCGAGTCGCAAATGGCAATTGCCATGGCTCAAGAAGGAGGTATTGGCGTCTTGCATAAAAATATGACCATTGAACATCAGGCAATTAAGGTCAGAAAGGTAAAAAGGGCCGAAAGCGGTATGATCATCGACCCTGTTACACTTCCGCTAGATTCTGTTGTTCGTGATGCAAAGGCCAATATGAAAGAACATAGCATTGGCGGAATCCCTATAGTTGATGAAGACAAAAAGTTGATCGGTATTGTGACCAACAGGGATTTACGATTTGAAAAGAATGATGATAGGCCCATTGCCGAAGTGATGACTTCAGAAAATCTGGTAACTGTTGGTGAGGGTACTTCACTTTCTGATGCTGAAGTAATTTTACAAGAAAATAAAATCGAGAAACTCCCGGTTGTTAATGATAAGTACGTGCTGGTAGGACTCATTACGTTTAGGGATATTACCAAATTGACCCAAAAACCTATGGCAAACAAAGACCAATACGGCCGCTTGCGTGTAGCTGCTGCCATTGGAGTTACGCCAGATGCCGTTGATAGGGCAGGGGCATTGGTGAATGCCGGTGTTGACGCTATAGTTATTGATACCGCACACGGTCATACCAAAGGAGTGGTAAATATTCTAAAAGAGGTAAAAAAATCTTTTCCTGAATTGGAAGTAATCGTAGGAAATATAGCTACAGGTGAAGCTGCTAAATATCTTGTAGAAGCAGGAGCAGACGCAGTCAAAGTTGGTATTGGTCCTGGTTCTATTTGTACTACTAGGGTTGTAGCCGGCGTAGGATTTCCACAGTTTTCTGCGGTATTGGAAGTTGCAGCTGCCATAAAAGGTTCCGGTGTTCCTGTAATTGCAGATGGTGGTATACGCTATACGGGGGATATTCCAAAAGCCATTGCTGCGGGTGCGGATACGGTTATGTTGGGATCACTATTGGCAGGTACAAAAGAATCTCCGGGCGAAACGATAATCTACGAAGGACGTAAGTTTAAATCGTATCGTGGAATGGGCTCTGTTGAGGCTATGAAAGAAGGGAGTAAGGACCGCTATTTTCAAGATGTTGAAGATGATATCAAAAAGTTGGTTCCCGAAGGTATCGTTGGCCGTGTACCCTATAAAGGAGATCTGTACGAAAGTATGCACCAATTTATCGGTGGCCTGCGTGCCGGTATGGGTTATTGCGGTGCCAAGGATATTGAAACGCTTAAAGATTCAGGGCGTTTTGTGAAAATAACATTTAGTGGTATTAACGAAAGCCACCCACATGATGTAACCATTACCAAAGAGAGTCCTAATTACAGTAGATAGCAACTAATAATTGACTATTTATAAATGTTGGTTTTATAGCTGGACAAATCAATTCACTTTGCTTATCTTTTAGGGATTAAAGATGAGTTTAGCCAACCCAGTTTATGTATTGACCGTTTTATGCCTCATGGTGATTTTATCATTTTATGCTGGCAGGACCAAATGGGGTAAACCCATGGGTGCGGCACTGTTGGTTATTGTTTTTACAGCCATTGTTGCTAACCTGAAGCTAATACCCTCCGCCTCGAATTCCATTCCGTTATATGACGCCATATTTGGTTATTTGGCTCCGATCTCGATATTTTTTTTGCTGCTTGGAGCTAATTTAACAGCCATAAAGAAAGCAGGGGCACCGATGATAGTTCTGTTTTTGATTGGCTCATTGGCCACAGTGCTTGGAATTGTTTGTTCTTGGTATTTAGTTTCGCCACAAGATATTTTAGGCGATGATGCAAAAGTATTGGCGGGAATGCTTACTGGAACGTATACCGGGGGTAGCATAAATTTTAATGCAGTTGCTTTGGCGTATAATTTTCAGGAAAAAGGGAGTTTATATGCGGGTACTATTGCCGTAGATAATGTGGTTACTGCTATTTGGGTGGTAGTGACAATAGCCATACCCGTAGTGTTTCGACGTTTTTTTAAGGACAAAAAAATTGGAGCCCCTACTTCCGCTAAAGATGAAACTGCTTCGGATACGCTGGATTTATATTCTTTGGGAATTCTTTTGGTCTTAGGTTTAACGGCATTCCTGGTATCTGAACTTATAGCCCATGTATTTCCTAAGATACCATCAATTATCACCATTTCCACAATAGGAATTATTCTGGCACAGTTTTCATTCATTACTAAGCTTAAGGGGAGTCGAACCCTGGGTTTATATTTGGTTTATTTATTTCTGGCGGTTATTGGCGCTTACTGTGAAATTGGAGCGGTCATAGCACTCAAGGAAATCGGGCTTACCCTATTCGGATTTACCTTATTGGCTGTGGTAGTTCATGGATTGTTCATTATCCTTTTTGGATTTATGGTATTTAAGGATTGGGATATGATTGCAATAGCGAGTCAGGCTAATGTGGGAGGAAGTACCTCTGCTATTGCTTTGGCTGAAAGCTTTAATCGTAAAGAACTTGTCTTACCTGCAATATTGGTAGGTACGTTGGGAAATGCCCTAGGGACTTACTTAGGATTTATGGTGGTATTAGTCTTATAGAATTTCAGTATTCTATTTTCCGGCATATGTTTGCCAATCTTGGTCCTTGTAGATATTATCCCCAAAGTAACGGGCAATCTGTAAAAAGGGCTTGACTTTTTGATAGCCTGGTACAGGGGAAAGCATTTTTAGATTTTCGTCCAAGAATACAACCGTGGGATAACTCATTTTGCCTTGTAGAAGTGCAGCGGCGAATTCATGATAGCCCCTTCTTCCAGAAGGTACATATTTAAAGGTCTTACCCTCATATTCAATTGGGTCTTTGCCTTCTGCATCAAGCTTGACCATATAAAAATTGTCCTGCATGTAGGCAGCTACTTCTGGATTTTGAAAAGTATCTTTATCCATTTTTTTGCACCATCCGCACCAATCCGTGTAAACATCTATAAAAATCTTTTTGGTATTTCCTTCGTTTTTGGTAAGTGCTACGGCCTCATCCCAAGATACCCATTGTACGTCTTGTGCTTGGGATTGGAATCCTGTTAAAAGAAAAAAAAGTAAGCCAATTTGGGTAAAGTAGGTAAAAATTGAGCGCATAGTTCTTTATTTTTTGAGGTTTAGTCCATCGACCAGTACAAAACTAACGAAAATTGTGCCAAAATAGTATTTAGAGCATGTAATGCTCACAAGCATGTTAGGTTGATATTAAAGTGGACTATCCTTCATTTAGGCAGAAAATTTATGAGGTTTTCAACAAAAATATGATGGGTTCATATGCTTCAGTAGCTTACCGGTATCGAATAGATAATTATATTCTCAACCGTTACATGAACACAATGACAACTGAAAATAGGTAGTATATCTTTTTCATACCCCAATGGTTAAGCTCTAACTATTTTCTTTTCTTTCTGGCCTTTACTATTTAGAGATAGGTAATTCTAAAAAAAAACCTTTACTTCTCCATATAAGCGAAGAAACCCCCAGAGGCAAATTGGCCATTTCTAACCTTTATTACCAATTGATTCTTCCCTTTTTTAAGAGAAATTTTCTTTTTCCTGCCTTTATGTTGGGGATTTTTCCAGAAATCGTACCAAGCATTCCAATCATTGTCTTTCGAAATATAGCCATCCCTGTAAACTCTTCCAACATCTTTTCCGTTCAAATAGAGTGTCAGTTCATCTGTGGTCGTAAAGTGCAATGTCGCAGTTTTATCTTTTTTGGCAACCAACGATGTACGAAAATATGCAACAGTGTTTTCTCCTTCATATTCAGTTATCCTGCCCGTAATTAAAGCACCTCTTGCATCTGTTTTAAAATTTTCCCAAGTAGGGCCTTCCTTATTTGTATCTATTGGGGTGTCATCATAACCTACAACTTGTTCAATGGCTAAATTGGGTTTTGTTACAGGGCCAAATACTTCCCATTTAGTTAACAACGAATCTGGTTCGTACGTTAGGGGTGGAATATTTTCTCCCTTGTAATTAAATTGTTCGATAGAGGTCACTTTAATGTTGTCAATCCATACATCTCCACCAGTAACTCTGGGTTGAAATCCTATTTTTCCTGATTTTAGTTCAAAGAGCCCAAAGGTTATTTTAGGCCTTTTCATATCATTAATATACAAATGGCAGGTTTCGTTGATGACTTCCATTTTAAACGTATGCCATTGTCCAATTTTAATGGCCTGATCTCCTTCTAGATTTGTTTTATACTCTTCGTATAAAAGTCGGGAAACATTGCCATCTCTCCATGGGTTTGCCCTTATGTAACTCCCATTGCCTTTAACGTACAAAAGACCAAAGTCCTCCCTTTTGGTCGTTTTTTTATAATTATAGATAAAGCCCAAATAATTATGCTCATTTTTAGGAAATAATAGTTGCCCTTCCACTTTTACTGAACCCCATTGATCGGAATCCTTGATTAAAGCCGAAACATTACCATTAGGCTTCAATGTAAGAACCTTTCCTTGTTTAGAATCTTGAGAATCAATTATTTCTACCGAGGTAACATTGTTTATTTCCCAACCTGAAAGATTTCCTTCAAAATCGTCTTCAAATAGTAGTTGAGCAATGCAAACTGTTGGGAGGAATACAACTACCAAAAGAATAATTTTAATTTTTACTATCATCATGTACTGCTTGTTGTATTATCGCTCAAACTGTTAACCCCTATATTGTTGTGCGTATTACTCCAGTTTAGCCATTAATCCCCAACCGTTGGCTTTATCTATGACAACGCAATGTATTTTATTGCTCCCTTTTTTAAGTGGTAAGTATAATGTGTTGGTGTCAATGTCCATATGTCCCATGTATTGTATCCCTTTGGCTCTAAAAGCGTTATTGCCCTCAAAAAGAATCTCGCCATTTAAATACACGATTATTTTGTCACTATAATCAAACGAAAGCAGTTTTGTTTCGTCATTTTCAGCACGTACGGTTGTAGATGCCACGATGTAGTCCTCTACATTTTGTTCAAAATTACCAGAAGAGGTTTTTTTTATGTATTTGGAAATTGGTAAAAGTCCTGACGATTCCGTTTCAACTGTAATGTATTTCTCTTTTGAAAATTTCTCAAAATCCAATTCTGCTTTTTTATAGGTTTTTGCTTTAGTGATTTCCCATTTTGTAACGATTGATGAATCAATAGGTGGAGTGCTTCCTGTTTCAGTTTTCGCTATGGCATCCTTGTGAGTGACCCTAAAGTTGGAAAACCTATTCGTGAACAATGCAAAAAGCCCAATTTCCCCACTATTTTGGTCTGTTCTAAGGTTATCTACTGTCATTACTTTTTTGTCGTTTACGAAAACCTCTGCACTTTGATTATTGACCTCAATGCGCAAGTTATTCCAACCTGTGTTCTTGAAGGTAACCTGAGCTTGGTATTCTCTATATAGCTGCCAATTGGACTCATTATTAAAGATGGGCGTATACTGAACAGCATCTACCTGATTGGATTTGTGCATTCTCATATATACTTCTTCCATAGTGTCGTCTTGCTTCCTAAAGGTGATGCCTGCAAAACTTCTGATCGAGTTGGCGTACACATCTACTTCAATAGTTCCGTTTGTGAAGGTTTTATTTTTAACGGTGGCTCTTCCACCATTTAAAATTAGTGATTCCCTGTTGTCAAATCTTTCAAATGAAGCTTCTTTTGGAATGTCCCAGTTAGAAGCGACCATATCAATTTTTGTGGTGGAATTTTGGGCGATGGCCAGTTGAAAACTCAATAATGTGATTAATGGGCAAAGAAATTTTTGCATGACTTTTTTTTACAAAATTCTGTTTGTTTATCTTCACTTACCTTATCAGTTGATTGCTAATTTCTATCATTTTGGTAATTATCCTTGTATGTGGAAGGACTAACACCTTCCATCTTTCTAAAAAACCGTGTCAAATTGTTGGGTTCGCTAAATTTTAAGGAATGTGCTATTTCGGCAATTGTTTTATCGGAGTATCGAAGTTCTGTTTTTACCTCTTGCAATAGTCTGTTATTGATTATTTCTTTTGATGTATGCCCGGTATGTTCTTTTACCATGGCATTCATTTGATGGCGTGTTATATGTAATAGATTACAATAATCTGCAACAGAATGTAATGTGCGAATATTCAGTTCGAGCAGTTCTTTAAACTTATAAATTATTGAATTTGATTGGATGTTGGGTGAAATATTGTAACATTTTGAATACAGCCGATTTAACTTTGACAAGGAGAAATATAAAAGTGAGCGTAATATATGAGAGCTATCATTTTGATAATTTTTTATCTCCGCAATGATTTCATCTAAAGCAAATCGTATAACATTGTAATCTTCACTAACCAATTGCAAGTATTGAGGGTATTGGTAATTATAAAAATACTGCAACCGATAAGCGAACAGTTTGTCATCAAAAAAATCAGATAAAAAGTCATTTTGAAAAACAAGATGAAAACCTTTAACTCCAGAAAGCGAAATTTTACAGCTTTTCTTTTGGAAGGGGCAGATGAAAAAAAAGCTGTTTTCTGCAACCTCCAATAAATGTCCGTTCAATTCAATTGTTCCACTGGCCTTTTCGAAAACCATGATCTCAAAAAAATTGGTTGTGTGAGGTTCAGGATCGAAAAAAACGTTTGGGTTTCCTTCAAATCTGTGAAGATCCATCAGTAATTCGAATCCGTACTTTCTTTTTTCAAAAATAAATGTTCGCAAATTGTAATTTTATTTTGCCAATTTTATGTGTTTAACAATAATTTTGGCTTTAAGTGGTTTTTTGTGAGGCCCCTTACCTTTTTTTGCAGCCTTCCCTGTTTTTAGGAACGGGGTAAAATTCAGTCATTCATTCTTCTTTTTTGTCAGTCCATAAATAATGTTAATCGGGAAAATCAATTGCCCTACGGTCATTAGCAAAACAATCGAAGTGATAATTAAAGTCAGATTATTATTGAATTCATATTCCATAATTTCAGTCCGATAAAACTTGGCTAAAATCCAGACAACTATAGTTCCGCCAAAAGTCAGTCCAATGTGAATCCAATTTAACCACTTTGATAATTTTCTTCCCACTTTTTGTATAATCCAATATCCAATTCCGATTATTCCGAAGAATGTGGAAATCAATATTGCAAAATGCAAATAAGTAATTACATAATAAGTATCGTGAACATTGATGTCCAATATAGCATCTCCACTCAAAATTCCAGTCAATAGTATTATTGGAATAGCAAGTAAAAAAATCAGATGTGGTTTTTCAATTAGTTTATTCATCCAACTTGTGGCGTTGGCCGCCCGTGTTATTCGAATTGATGCGCAGTGCGGCGGAGCATTAACTCGAACAGTTTGAGCAAAACGCGTTTTAGTGTATTTCTACACAGTGTTAGCATCTGTTATTAATTCTACTTTCAGCTTTCTAATTGTTTCAACTTTGGGATTAAGGCTTAATATCCCTATTTCGAAATCATAGATTTCATCATCTTTCATTTTTTTGATGAAATCCATTTTTGAGTCTGCTTGCCCAATTGCAATCCAAGGAAATCCATACTCTGTATCGGCAACATATATGACCAATTCTTTATTTTCAATTTCATATAGTTCGTCTCCAAATGTGTTTACTTGCATTTCACCCAAAAATTCCACTTTTGTATTTTCTTTATTAGTCCCTAAATTTTGAATTATGAAGCTCTCTAACAAAACCTCCTTCTTGGATTCAACATCTTTATTGGCTTGGTCTTCCTTAGTCTGGTTATAATTAGGGAATTCATTACGAGTGCATCTAATAAGAACATTTGTCTCTTTATTCTCATCAGATATGATTTTATACAAATAGAATATTTCTAATTCAATTCCCATTTTTATTGATGCTCATGATGCGGAAGGCTATGGTCCACTTTCCAGCAACAAGATATGGAATATCTTTGTTGGGTGGAAGTGTGCTAAGAGTAGTACGGGGAATTTTAAGCACGGACTTTTCGTCTGCCGCATAGCAAAGCCTTATATTGAGTTTTTATCGTTAAATTTTAAAACAAAAAATAAAGCTTTGCGGTCTTCGATCTATGCAGCTACTTTTCGGCAAGCACTAAATCCCCGTATTGCTTATAGCCATTGTTATCTACTGTCCTTTTCCACTGTTGAACATTGCAATAATCATTTCTTCTGCGTAGCCATATCGGTAATGATTTGCCATTCGTTTTCCGTGTTTTGCACCAAGAGAAATGTAACTGACTGCCCACCTTTTTCCGCTTTCAGTTCCGCTATGACCGTGGCGGAATGTTCTGCAATATCAATACTCTTAAAAACTACCTCGTATTTAGTTCCACCAATGACTTCTTTGGTAATTAGGGCTTTGTAGCCTTCCGCCGGAATTATCGATATTTTATCGGACGTTGGATATTTGTTGGCAATCACTCGAAAATTTTCGTGCAAAATATCGTTGTACATCGCCACATTTCGCTCTTCGCCAGCTTTGACAAAAGTTTCTATCACGCTTTTTATCTCTTTTTCCATTTTTATTGAATTGTTTTGTATTTGGGATTTACAACTTGTTGAGCTAAAGCAAATCATTGTAAGAAGTACCATTGATAATCTTTTCATATTCTTTTGAGTTTAAATTATGAACCAAAGTTATCTTTAGATATGAGGAAACTCTGTGACCAAAATCACAATCGGTTGAAAAAGTTATCTTTTTGCCCTTATTCGGCTTAGTGTTTCTCTTGCCAGACCTAAATAGGATGCCAAATAGGTCAGGGGTATGGTATGTAAGAGATTTGGTCTTTTGTTCTCTAAATATGCGTACCGTTCTTCGGGCTTTAAAGATTGAAGAACATATGATATTTCATTTTGACCGTTCAATAAATGTTCCAAAAGTTTGCGACCTAATCGCTCAAATGAAATAGATTTTTCATAGAGTTCGAGAAGTTTCTTTCTGCTTAAATGGAATAAGGTAGTGTCACTTAATGCAATAAGATTTTTTGTAGAAGGCGTTTGGGTTGTCAGGCTTTTTAGTTCATGGGCAAATTCCCTTTCCAAAAAGAAATTTTGATACATCTCCTTCCCTTCAATTGGCTCGAAAAGTCCAACCGCCCCTGAAATTAGAAAGTAAATCCCGTTATTGTAATTGCCAGATTTTAAGAGGTATTGTTTTTTAGCAAACTCCTTGTACTCGCAGACATTCAAAAAATCTGAAAACTCCGTATCGTTTAGGACATTAAATTTGTCCAATGTTTTTCGAAGTATGGTTTCATTCGCTGAGTACAATTCCTTTCCGCTTTGGTTCGCTGTAATACTATTCAATTTTAACTTTGATTTCTGTGATTATAGTCACAATCTATATGGTCTTGACTAAATTAATAAATTTCGATTTTACTAAGATTTTTATTGATTTTCAGAGTTGTAGCTTATGACCGGTGGTGGCAGCCCGCATTAGCACGAAATTTGGCAAGTACGCACCAGACTGAGAATTAGAGAGGATTTTTAGAAATAGACGATAACAAGCAATTGTTAATAACAATGTTATAGCCAGTTATTCTTTGACCTCTAAATCTTCTCTTTCGATAACTTTACCTCCAATAACAACTTTCTCTATAGCATCATATGCTTCAATATCCAGTAAAGGGTTTTTAGTCGTCATAAGTATGTTAGCTTTTTTCCCAACAGCCAATGAACCAGATAAAGAATCTAAATGAAAAGATTTGGCATTATTAAATGTAGCAGAGGCCAATATTTTATCTAAAGGAACTCCAGCTTCCTTCATTAATTTAAGCTCCCAATTTCCATTATGACCAGGTTGGTTGCTATAAATTGGGCCAGATGGCGTATCTGAGCCAAATAGAATTAGACCATTATTGTCAGAAAGGTATTTTAAGACCAGCATTGCATGAGCCTGTACCTTGTCATAGATGGTATGGATCTCTTCTACACTGAGTTCATCAAAAATTTCTTTGGCGAACCATTGTGCTTCCTCTGTTTTATACCATTCGATTAAATTTTTGGGGACTATCTTTTTTATGCCTGGCTGATCAAGAAATTCATTATCGGCCAATGCTTCCTCACCTTCAATAACCGTTAAGGTGGGGGTATAGCCTATTTGTTTTTGAATTTGTATATCCAATATGTTTTTTATTTCTGATGGAAGGGAGTCCCTTGGTACATCTTTGTACTTTCCCCAGTTCCATATTCCATGAGCTATAATGTCCACTCCTATGTTCACCAAAAACGAATGTGCTTCCAATGAATTGGCGTGAACAGTCAGGACAAGCCCATTTGAATGTGCTTCTGTAAGCAAATTTTCCATAATGCCCTTAGTTGGAACAGGTAACCCCATAATGCGCCCAAAACCTGATTCATAATATGATTTTACAGCAATGGCGCCAGAATTTTTAATGCGCTTGACAACTGCTTTGGGAGTATGATCGGTAGGATCATATTTATCTGGTATATTTTCTGCCTCACTTTCCATGTATATGAAATTTGGCACAGCATCAAATCGATATTCTTTAGGTGTAAAATTCATTGGGTAGCCATTTGCGACCGTAGCTCCTGAATATCCAACATGTAATAGATCGGGTTTTACTTCGTGCATGTTAAAAGAAGTGATGAGATCTTCGGATATGCCCCCAAGATCAATGATTGAGGTAAAACCATAATACAAATAGCTTCTAGGCATTTGGTCATAAAAAGCATTGGCTAGTTCAGGATATTTTTCTATGTGATGAGGAAGCATTCCTTGTACTCCTGGAATATGAACATGACTATCGATCAACCCTGGAATTACGAATTTTCCAGTTCCATCGATCTGTTCAAATGTTCCGCTTATACTTGGCTTGTTTTTGCCCACATAAACGATTCCATCTTTTTCAACCACTAAATGGCCTATATAAGGGCTGTAAGTGCCATCTTCTGTTGAGATTATGGTAACATTCGATATGTATACACCTTCCGTAAGATTCAGTTGTTCTTTATTGTCCTGACAAGAAAATAAAATTGTAGCATGTAGAATAGCTAGTAATTTTTTCATTGATCATCTTCTTTGGTTCTTTAACCGAGGACGATTATATCCTAAGCCTGTTACAGAATTTATAAGCCTTAACTGTTCTTTGGGCGATTGACCATAGTTTAAACTTATGGAAATCAAAGGGGTAATTATGAATACTATTTTTAGCATTGGTCTTGTTGTCTTTCTATAAGACGTAAATAGTATACTAATGGTTGCTCGCGTTTAGAATTTTATAAGTTCACCGACATTCTGAGCCATAATTGGCTACAACGGTCGCGGCTATGAGTAGTTGTGTGGTTTAGCAATTAATTTTGCAAGTAGACACTAAATTGAATATGCGAGGTGATTTTCAGAAGTGGGTGAGAACAAGCGATTACTTATAGCCTTTGGTTTTGCGTTCGTATTTTTATTCAGTCGGTATGGGTAGATTATGCATTTTTAAAAATGATAATTTATCCCAATATCCGCGCTGAAATTTAATTTTTCCATTAGTGACTTTAAAAAATCCACAACCTCTTAACCCCAAAGGGTCTTTCCATTCCAAAATAGCCCATTCACCATCCTCAAATATATTTTCAGGAATACAAGTCATATCTGCGGTATTAAATTCATCCGCAAACATTTTTCCAATTGAGCTTTTCCCTTCAACAGGTTCATTTGCTACCTGATGATTTATTGCGTCTGGATGATATAATTCGGTTATTTTTTCAGCGTTTCCTTCATTGAATAGTTTAACCCATTTCTCTATCAGTTCTTTCGGTGTCATTTCAGTTTGTGCTGTTTTTGCTTGTGCCTAACGGTATCGTGTATGATTAGTTGCGGATATTTTTAAAGGAAAATATCCACCCCAACGTAAAGATAATTGATTACAAGGATTTCCTTTTGAGAAATCGCTACCAATGAATTATGCACCGTGTTGGCAAACGTTTTTTTATTTGCCCAGATTGCAAATTTCAGTCAAAGGAACCTCCAAGGCTTGGCTAATTCTGAAGAGTTGTGTATTTATTTAACCAAAGTTAAAATAGTTCTTCCTTTTAATTTTCCTCGTAGCATTAACTCAATATGATGTTGAACCTCTTCTAGCCCAATTTCATTACAAGTATAGTCCAATTGTGTTGGTTTCCATTCTTGGGCTAATTTATTCCAAACTATTTCCCTGTATTTCATTGGGTAGTTTTGCGAATCTATTCCAATTAATGACACACCTCTCAAGATAAATGGAAAAACCGTTAAATCAATTTTGGGAGATGCAACATTGCCACAACATGTTACGGTACCCATCGAATAGGTTGTTTTAATGATGTTTTCAAGAATCACACCTCCCACAGTATCAATTGCCCCTGCATATAATGGTTTTAGCAATGGTTTTTTATCAAAACTTTCGATCTCATTGCGCAATAGCACTTCTTTTGCCCCAAGCGTAAATAAATAGTCCCGTTCTTTTTCTTTACCTGTTATTGCAACTACCGAGTAACCTAGTTTATTTAATATGGAAACACTTAGCGCACCAACTCCACCTGTTGCACCAGAAACTGCTATTTTTCCATCCGTGGGCTTAATATGTTCCGTAAGTCTTAAAACGGACATTCCCGCTGTTAATCCCGCAGTTCCAAATATCATTGCCTCTTTCATGGTCATATTGTTGGGCAATTTCACGACCCAACTAGCGGGAACTTTAATGTATTCCGCAAATCCACCATCGGTATTCATTCCTAGGTCATAACTGGTTACAATAACCTCTTCTCCAGTTTTAAATAAATCACTGTTCGATTCTTTGATTTTTCCTACTGCATCAATACCTGGTGTGTGAGGGTAATTTCTGGTTACACCCTTATTGCCAGAAGCGGATAATGCATCTTTATAGTTCAATGAGCTGTAATGAACCTTCACCAAGACTTCATTTTCACTTAACCTGCCAAGCTCCATTTTTTTAATGGAGCTTGTATAATTGCCATCTTGCTCTTCAACCCGAAAAGCCTTGAATGTAACGTTGTTTGTATTCATATGCTGTACTTTATTTTGCTTATTTTTACTCAAAAATCAGGATAAATGATTTGCTTATCAAGAGCGTACAATTTGTATTCATACGAACATTTATTTCTGTTTTTACTATTTTCAATACTTTGGAGAAGAGAAAAAAATGAAAAAAAGTTATTGTCCGATAGATACTTTTATAAATGCAGTCAAAGGGAAACGAAAAGGAACCATCATTCTCCACCTTTTTCAGGGAAAAAAGAGATATAGCGAATTGGTTAAACTGTTGACCGATATCAGTGAAAGGATGCTCACCAAACAACTCAAAGAGCTAGAATCTGATGGCCTAATACATCGAACAGTTTTTCCCGAAGTTCCTCCACGGGTTGAATATAGTCTGACAGAACTTAGCAAAGAAATCTATCCCGTCTTAAAAAGTATGTACAAAGGAGGAGTACTGTTTGAAAAATCGATTGAGAAATCTCAGCATTAGCTTCTTAATTTTGTAAAGATATTAAGAGCATCAAACGTGTTCGTGTAAATCACTTCGTTTGGGTCATCACTGGGATAGACTTTTTCAATTGTCAAAGAATTTCATTTTCATCAAAGGAAAAAGTAATGCGTTTGCTGATTCGACCTTATTATAGTACCGTCACCAGAACAACAAGAAATAATGATACTAAAAAAATAGAATAATATCGTAAACGTAAGTTTATTCATTTCAGTCAAAATATTTACAACGGTTTGGCTATGCGTAGTGCGGGATTTCAAGGCAATAACCTTTCGAGTTGCACAAACGGTAGCCAAAGCTGTGTCTTTGGCTTTAAATTTACTGAAAGAAAGGCAAAGCAGAGCTTTGGCGGGCTATGAAACACCTGCCTTTCCTGTACTACTATACCCCGCATTACGTATAGCTTTTGTTATCGACTTTTTCTTCATCTTCAATCAGAGTAATTATTAGTTTCTTTCGCTTCCATTCCACCTTCACATGCTCCCCTTGCTTAAAACCCAACTTTTCCAACCATTTCCCCTCCATCTTGATTTCAGGAATCCATATTTCATCATAGGTTCTCCTACGGTGTTTAGGCTGGATTTTAATTTTTTTCATTTTTTATAAATCACTCGATTATTTTCGATTCAGGAAATTAAAGTTTCGTATAACGAAAACATATAGGCGAATATAAAAAACTATTTTGAAATTGAGTTGATTTTGGTTCAATTATATTTGCGTGAGACGAAATCTAATTGGCTAAATGTCAAAACAACGGTACAATAGAATTAAAATAGTTCTTGCTGAAAAAGAGCAATCTGCCAAGTGGTTAGCAGATCAGTTAGGCAAAGATAAATCCACAGTTTCTCGATGGTGTACAAACGATATGCAACCACCAATTGAAACGTTTTATGAAATTGCTAAGATTTTGGATGTAGAAGTGAGAGAGTTGTTTGTCCCATCTAAAGAGTAATCTCTAATTTTCCTCTTTCTGGTTTTTATAATACACTTTAATTTTTCCAATCTGGACTTCAATGTCTTCGGGTTGAGGTAGTTCCTCCATGTTAATTCTTCTTTCTGGGCTAAAGGACTTAATCTTTACAAACATTTCCCTAATTGGATCATCAATATCGGTTTTAAATCTTGCTTGTGATTCAATTAATTGATGCCAAGAACTCCAAGCAACTGTTTCATCGGTAATTTCCATTCCTGTGAAGTTCATTTGATTTCTAGAAATTACGAAACAGCATATTTCTTTAACTTCTTGTTTTTCTTTTAAATACTTATTGATTTGAAGGGAGTTAATAATTGTTTTACTGGTATTATTTGTAGCCCATTTTTTCATTTTATCAACCCACTCATTTGCTTTCGGAAATAGATTGCTCATTCTACTGTATCTCTCAGTCATATCTTTTGCAAATGGGTCTTGCCATTTCAATTGAAATATTCCTAAAGTACCTGTCTTACTGTCAAAGGCAACAGCATCTATATCTGTTTTTATACCGTTACAAGAGATATTCACTCCTCTTGGTATTTTGATAATGCGATCATCAGGAAAGAACATGAATAATTCCTTTCTGAATCTGTCTTCTCTTTTGTTGACAGCTTTATCGTAATCACTCCTGTATTTTCTTTTAAGTTCTCGGTTTAGCAATGAAAATGGATTACTCAAACATCCTGCTATGGATCTTATAGTTAGATTGTCAGATACTTGAAAATACATCGGAGGTGGAGTAGCAGGATACTCTAAATAGTAATCGAAATTTTCTTTTGACAATGTCATACAAGAGAAAATTTGCTCAATTTCCTCTTCATCCACTCCAAGGTAGTTTGAATACAACTTTATCGTTTTGTCCTTAAAATAGGTGTATGATAATATGTTTAACAAATCAACTTTTGGGTTCATTTTGACAAGTTCTAAACAAGCTTCCATATGCATAATCGCAACACCCGTTATTAACTCGATCATATCTACATACTTCCAATATTCTATTCCGCCAAATTTGTCAATCGTATCAAAGTCATCATATCCTTGAAGGCGTAAAACATGATAGTGTCCTCTTTGGTTGTAGTACTCATCAATTTCAGGAGTTGTATCATAACGGATCATCTTTCCGTCAGGATTCTTGATGATTTTCCTTAATTCGTTCTTTATTTTTTCTTCGTCAAAAGGTTTTTCTTTTTTCTTTCGTTCAATTATTCTTTCGACTATTTGTTCCTTAAAGAAATCCAGACTCATTTGGTCATACTGTTCAATTCCCGTGACGTCATGTAAGTATGAAAATGTGAATTCATTTTCTTTTGGAGAGGTAATTTTAATTAAACCCGCCTTTTCGTACGACAGAAGTTGTTTGCAAAACTCTATTCTTCCACTAAATGAAATATTAGAATCTGTCCAAGAAATTAGTTCATCATTCATTAAAGGAAATGGTTGGTGAACATCTAAGTTTATGTCATCATAGTACTGTTTAAGAATTGGAGCCCAACCATAATTAAAGAACTCTCGAAACTCATCAACTTGTTGTTCGGTCCATCCATCTCTTCTATGGAACAAAGGAAATATGAAGTCAATTCTGCGAACTATATTTTGTATGGCCCAATAACTTGGACCTCCAAAATTGTCTTTGAGGGTTTTAGATTCTTCATCTATTTTCTCTTTTAAAAGTTCGCTTGGTTTCACATTGAGTTTAATTGCCGATAACGGTTCGGCTATGGCAAGTAGGGCAGGCAAGGAAACTTTTCGTTTCCGTCTGGTCTGCGAGCCAGAGCTTTTTGTTTTGTAATTATCTTTTCTTTTTTAATTGCCAAATCCAAAAGATTTGGCGGACTAAGTAAACAAGCCCAAGCCTTTAAATATAACACTTTATGCCCTATTTGCTATAGGCAATGTTAGCTGTAGTTTTTACTTTTTTGTTATCAATTTTTCAATCGAGTCAATTGCTTTTTGACCAATATTTTGAGCGGTGTAAAATTCAGTTTTAGAATTTTGCCAATCCTGTCCTTTTTTCTGAACATCCATCGCTAACTCTGCAATCCTTTGATTCAATTCCGGTTTATCAACTAGCGTTGAGTCAACAATACTTTCAACGAAAGCAGGAATGTTTTCTTCCAATAATCTAACCGATTCTAGATAAGTAATAGTCGATTCAAATAATGATGTCACATTATGGTCTTTTTTTTCAGCTGATAGTAAATCGATATTTTCTTCCGTTCTCTTAACCAACTGTTGCGATAAGCTATAAATCCCTTCGATGTCCTCCATTTCAAAATTGAGGTCGCGGACTTTATACAATAGTGAATTAATATCTTCGGAGGCTAAATAAGTTTCATATCCAATATTTAGCGAGGTATGAGCTTGTTCAAGTGCCTTTGTTTTATCGTATTGTTCTTCTACACAAGAATTGAGCAAGAGAATTATGAAAACCCATAACGCTGTGAAGTAATTCAATTGTTTATATCCTTTCAATTAGTGTTATTTAAATTATTGCCAACGGTCTCGTATAACCGTCAGTTACGGATTAATATTCGCTAATTTTTGGTTTGGCACTGACTTTAGCAATTCCGAGTGGATTCGGACGTAGTCGAATCCGCCGTAATTGCGGTTATACATTGTTAGCAACTGGCTTTTATTTATTCAGTTAACTGTTTCGAGAAATATATCCGTCTATGTCCTTTTGGAAAACCTTTCATTTCTCCAATTGGTTTATATTTATTTTTCAAGTAAAATCCCTCCGCTTGAAAGTCAAATGTGTCAACCATAGAAATTTCCGCTCCTTTTTCAATAGCTATTTTTTCGACGTGTTTTAAAATTCTAGTTCCAACACCTTTTTTTCTGTATTCTTCTTTCACCCACAGAATTTTAATTTCAAGACCATTCCAATATCCAAGTCCAGCTAATATTCCGCCAATTTCGATTCCGTTTTCATCTTTGGCCACAAACTCTAAGCGAGTCCAGATGTCAGCAAGTGCAGGAACTTTACTCAAATTGTATTTGTTAATTCCGTCGACGATTTTCTTTATATTTTCCTTTTCACAAGGTTCAATAGTAAATTCAGTTTTTATTTCCATCTGAGTGATTCAGCTTGTTGCTAACGGTTGAGCTATGAACAGTACGGGAGTAAACTAGCGTTTGCTTTCCGCCACGCACATAGCGAAATCTTTTTGTTTTGTTTTTTCTTTGTCCAACTTAAAAGCAAAATCCCAAAGATTTTGCGGACTTCATAAAAATACACAAACCCTGCGATTAAGCGCTAAGCCCGTATTGTTTATAGGTTTTGTTGTGCAACGTTATTTTTCGCACCGCTTTTCATTCATTGTTATCTGACGTGCGATTTTTACAAGTTTCCTTTTGTATTTATTTTCCATTGACAAATCCATAATAGGAATGCTTAGTGTCAATATTTGGTCAAAACAAACTGTAGAAATATGAATTTGTCCTTTTACAGTTTCTCCGTCGTTAATATTAATATTGTCGGTAAGCTTATATTTCCATAAAATATATTTTCTTGATTGAAAATTCCCGGGCATCATTAGGGCATCCGAAATGTTCGCGTTCAATTCATTTTTTATAAATTTCAATTCATAGGTTAAATACCCGTCTAGAACTTTTTCTTCATCTGTTGAATTAAATTTCTTTAGATAGTTGGGGATTGGAATAATCATTGATTGTATTATCGTATTATCTACAGCTATAAAATGCTTATTATTCTCAATATCAGTGTCTCCCTCTATTTCTACTTCTTCGATTTTCTTGCCATCAATTCTAACAGTGAAGTGACTCTTATTTCCACAATATAGTAGCTCTACGAATCTTTTATTCATTTCAATTTTTGAAAAATATTCGTCTGATTCCGTCTCTTGTCCATAGGAAAACATAAAAATGAAATAAAGAAGATGAAGTATATGTTTTTTTAGTGCCATAATCTCTTGGTTGGTTATAATGTTGCACAACGGTTAGTATATGAAAATTAGGCGGCTTAGTGCACCAAACTTTCAGTTAAGCTCAAGGTTTAATATGAGCCAAAAGCCTTGATTCTACTACTAATTCGCCTATTTTTTATAGCATTGTTACCTGCTGGCTTTTTTTAGTTACAATTTCACTCCTTGAATTAAAATTGCTGATTTGATAGACTGTTTTTTTAAGAGCAAGAATTTTTTTCGCTCTTCATCATTTTTGAAATTATCAAAATCTTGTTGAGTCCCAAATTCTGCCAAATGAATTTCATACGGCTTTTCAATGTTCCTTTCAATTATAGAATTTTCTTCTGGTCGAATTCTTAAAGTTAGACGACCATTATATTTTAAAATAGTAGGAATCGCAATATCTTCAAATTGGTCAAAAACATCTTCTTGTCCATCTATGATGTAAATTAACTGTGTTACATAGATCATATTGTATCCGTTTTTAATTTGTGTAGTGGGCAATCATTTTGTTTACTTTCCCATTTTCATTAAAATACATTACTTCAATCGCTTTTTTATCCATTACGGATTTATAGTAAAGAGCTATTGAGTTTACGCTTTCTGTAACGTCAATTAATTCAAATTTTAAGTCAGGAATTTTGGTTAATGCTTTTTTCCAATAATCACCTACTGCATCTTTTCCTTTCAAAGTTCCACTATCAATTCCTCCAGCCAATTTTATCATTGGTGTCGTTATTTCTATATCTTCGGAATAATGACTTAATATATCTTGAAGATTGTGTGAATTCCAAGATTTTATCCATTCTTGAGCAAATTTTTCAGCATTCATAAATTGTCGTTTTGGGTTTTTTTATTCAGCTTGCAGGTAACGGTTTGGCTAAGCGTAGTTCGGAAGTAAGGAAACTTTTCGTTTCCGTCTTAGCACGAAGCTAAAGCTTATTGTTTTGCTTTTTCTTTTTTTGTCCAAAGCTAAATCCATTCCCGATAGCTATCGGGATTGCGACTTAGTAAATATACACAGACCTTTAGATTTAGCCCTAAAGTCTGCATTACGTTTAGGTTTTGTTATCTGCTGGCTTTTCCGTCCACTTGTTTAAATTCTGAACAAATCTTGTTAATTCAGTTTCTGTGTTCTTATCCGATATTTTTCCGTCTTTCTCGACTTTTCCTTTTACTCCTTGTATTAAAAGAGTTGTTTCGTCCGTAAATTTCGCTTGGATAGTTTCCATAATCAATTTCAGTTCCTCGTGTCCCTTTTCTCCACTTGCCGAAGCAGTTATAAGTCCAATTGGTTTGTCAGAGAAAACAGTTGTCGATACGCACCATTCAATCATATTTTTTAAACCACTCGGAATACTGAAAACATATTCAGGTGTACAAATTATAATTCCGTCTGCATTTTCAATTTTATCCCGAAAGTGCACAATTTGTTCAGGTACATTTTTGTCAGTCAGTTCCGTTTTAAAATGTGGTAATTCGCTTAAATCATCTATAATTTCCATATTGAAATCAGATTTATCCCATTCCGATATCCACTTGAGAATTGAAAGATTTGCAGAATTTCGACTAGCACTTCCACAAATTCCAATTATATTTTTCATTATTCAATTCGTATTCGAGTGGTCTTTTCAGCTTGCAGATAA
The DNA here is from genome assembly GCF_021390175.1 of Flagellimonas sp. HMM57. NCBI lineage: Bacteria > Pseudomonadati > Bacteroidota > Flavobacteriia > Flavobacteriales > Flavobacteriaceae > Flagellimonas > Flagellimonas sp. HMM57. The sequence goes on from NZ_CP090004.1 coordinate 2,931,037, forward strand.
CGGTCATGTGTATGAGTAGTAGCGGATTTCTACTCGCTAATTTTTCAGTTTTGGACTGACCTTTGTTTTTGGTTCACACTTTCGTTTTATCACTTAAACCGCTATTACTTATAGCATCTATGAAAAAGCAGTAAGTCGAGTATCTTAAAGGTTGACAAAAAACTTAAGATATGAAAACTCAAATTACTGCTGTTCCGAAGTTATACATTGGCATCGACATTCACAAACGTAGCTGGAAGGTACATTGCTCCACAGATCTGTTCTCGGGCAAGTCCTTCAGTATGGCCCCGGAACCCGAACAATTACGGAACTATGTGGGGAGACATTTCCCGGGCCACCGGGTAAGCGTCGCCTATGAGGCTGGTTGCTGTGGCTACTTTCCCCACCGATGTTTTAGGTCCTATGGTTGGAGGTCTCTGGTAGTGAATCCGGCGGATATCCACCGCAAGGGAAAAGAGCGCCATACCAAGACGGACCGTATAGATGCCCAGTTGATAAGCCGAGAGTTAAAAGATGGCCGATTGGAAAGTATCACCGTACCTTGTAAGGAGCGGGAGCAGCTCCGCAGCCTCTTCAGAAGGCGTAACGACCTGGTGAAGGACTATAGACGTATAAAGTCATATCTGAAGATGCAACTATTGTATTTTGGCATCAAGGTTCCCGAGGAGTTTGACAACGACCATTGGAGCCATGCCTTTCGTCAGTGGTTGGACGCTCTGGTGTTCGAATACCCGACAGCCAAGGCGACCCTGGAGAGCCGGATGCGTTCCTTTCGGTTTTTGGACCGGGAGCTTCGGGATGTTTCCAATGCTTTGCGGGCCTATTGCAGAAAACGGTACAAGAAGGATTATTATCTGCTTCGGAGCGTTCCGGGCATCGGTGGTATCGTGGCCTGTGGTATTCTCTGTGAATTGGGCGACCTTAGACGGTTTAACAATGTGAAACATTTGGCCGGCTATGTGGGGCTGGCCCCAGGGGTATACCAGAGCGGGGACACCCACAAGGCCATGGGAATGAGCATGCGGGCCCATCGATTGATCCGCTCCTATTTTGTAGAGGCTGCTTGGCAGGCCATCCGTGCGGATCCGGTCATGCAGGCCTATTACCGTAAACACTTGGGCAAGGACACCAAGAAGATCATCATAAAAGTGGCGCGGAAGCTGCTTTCAAGGGCCTTGGCGGTAATCAAAACGGAGACCCCGTATCAGATAGGGGTCGTTCAGTAAAAATCATGATAACAAAGCTCAAATACGAACAAAACCCGGACTACAAAACAATGTGGGTGGCCACGCCAAGGGCGTGGATCACATATTTATAGCAAGTGGCCGGACTTAATGACTTACGATCACACAGATGCCGGTGAACACCTGAAGATAGGCGTATCACATATAGGATGCCGAGCAAGTTATTTATAAAAGAAAAAAGGTGGTTTAAGACAAAAAGAACATATTCGCTATCTTTGGGACACTCCCTTGGTGCTTTTCATAGGACACATTGTTGTGAGCAGTTATTTTTTACTTTTTTCCAATAATTCACGGATATCAACATCAAGAATTTCCGCAATTTTGTAGAGTAGAGGAATACTTGGTTGTTTATTGTTGTTACAATAGTTTGTTACCACAACATAACTTTTATCAATCTGTTTAGCTAACCAAGTTTGTGTTCTACCTTGTGATTCTAAAATCTCTTTAATTTTATTCACTATAATTTAATTGCGTTTTTTAATATACAAATGTATTAATAAACAATATGTTAATAAAAAATTCTTTAAATATTTGATTATATCAAAAAACAATATATATTTGTGTTGTTAAACAATAAAATGAATAATCTTTTCACTTTTTCAGATTTGTGTGCTGGTATTGGCGGTTTTAGGCTTGGTTTAGAGTCTATTGGTGGCGAATGTGTTTACTCTGCTGAATTCAATGATGACTGTGAAAAGACATATTTTGCAAATTATGGTCACAGTTTTGACTTTAAGGATGTAACTAAAATAGACGCACAAACATTCCCTTATGTTGATGTCTTTTGTGCAGGATTTCCTTGTCAACCTTTTTCGATTGCAGGGAATAGAAAGGGCTTTAATGACTCTAGAGGTGAAATTTTCTTTAAACTAGCGGAACTCATTCAAATTAGCCAACCTAAAGTTGTTTTTCTAGAAAACGTAGTTAATCTAGTTAAGATAGAAAAAGGAAGAGTAATGCGAGATATTCTGTCAATTTTAGATGAGATAGGATATAATGTTTCGTTTGGTATTTTAGACAGTTCTGACTTTGGTGTAGCACAAGCTAGGAAGAGAGTTTATATTATTGGGAAAAGAAAAGATTTAGGAAGTACTCCATTTTTATTTACTCGAAAAACATCTGCAAAAATTGGTTTCAAAACTATTATTGAGAAGGGTGATTTTTCAATTCCAATTTCTGATAAATGGCAAACATATATTGACCTTTATACAGGAAAAATTAAAGAAGAAGAAATTGATTTTGAAGTCCCAAAGACAAGAAAAAGACTTGAAAGGGCAGATAATCAAGCAGATTTATTTGATTGTGTATTACAAATTCGTTCAAGTGGAATTAGGGCGCTGTCAATTGACAAGCCATTACCAACATTTGCAGTTAGTGTAAGTGGTGGTGGTGCAATGATACCTGTTTATACAGGGGAAAGAAGACATTTGAATTTAATTGAAATGAGAAGATTAATGGGCTTTCCAGATGATTTTAAGTTTCCCGTTTCTCGAACTAATGCAATAAAACAATTGGCTAATGCCGTTTGTCCGCCTGTCATAGAATCAATTGGTAATGATATTTTAAAGCAAGTAGAGTTTAATTCAGTCCTTGAAGTCAGAGCGATTGGCTAATAAGTCTTCAATATTCTCTTTTGTTGGACTAATAATTTTACTTTTTTCAGGGTAGCAGAGAGCACAATTTGTATCGCAATTTGGGATTGCACATATATTACAAATCTGCCATTTAGACTTATTACAATAAAAGCATAATCCTTGGTAGTTTTCTAATTCACTATCTCCTCCTTTTTCTACGGGAATCCTATGGTCAAAAACTTCTCTTCTTCTGTCTTTGGCATATGTGGTTTTTAGTAACTTGTCTTTAGTCACAATATTAGAACCACAAAAGTTGCATTTGCCATTTTGCCTTTTTCTAATTTCTGCTTTTTGTTCAGCATTTGGTGCTTTTCTATAAGCTTTCTTTGCTACTGTAAATAACTTATGATGGTCTTCTTTTCTGAGAGTATATTTTTGACTGGAACCTATTCTTCCACCTTTCAAATTATCAATAAAAGTAAATCCTTCTTCATTCCATAATTCACTATATGGTTTATTCGCATCTCCATAATAATCTTGTACATAACTTGTAGGTAGCTTTTCTCCAAGAATTCCTCTTATTTCATTAATTGTTGTATTTCCTTGGGCTATATCAGATTCAGAACCTTCTCCGTTTTTTATTAAAACTAAAAGAGCTATAATCGTTCTCCTTTTTGTAATATGAATTCTTTTTCCATCGTTGAATTCTATAAAATAGCCATTAATTTCCTTATCTCTACTTTTATAGATTTCTTTGATGTCTGTTAATTTTAGCATATTTTTCTTCTAATTGCTCACAACGGTCTCGTATAAGCGTAGTGCGGGTTTAAAAGCACTTTACTTTCAATTTAGTAATATGTTTGTTAACATTCTATTCATTCAATTTTGCACTATTTTCCCGCATTACGTTTATACATTGTTGTACAGCGTTTTTATTCTATCGGAATACAAAAATCAACAATTGCTTTCCTTTCAGGATGCTCATTGAAATTATTGTGGTAAATCTCAAAAGGTTCTCTGTCAGCTTTTTTGTATCCATTTTCGTTCATCCAGACGAATAGTCCAGTCCACGATTTTTCAAATTCGTTTAGCCCAATTTCAAAACCACCAACTATAAATTTTCCAGTTTCGATTGTTGTCAGTCCAATTTCTCCTTCTGTTTCGATTGATTCATTCAATAAGAGTGAAGCACTCATTCTTACTTTACCTGCTTCTGTTACTTTAAAACTGTCGTGATAAATCGTAATCATTTTAGTTTGGTTGTTCATCAAGCCTTTCGGTGTTGCCCACTGTATTAGTTTTCCGTAAGCCGTCTCAAGATTTTGAGGTCCAATACTCGAAACATAAGCCAAGTCCATTTTCGGCATTTCTTTAATTTCAATGTTTGCATTCATTTTTATCCAATTTTTTAGATTATTAATGACGCAAATATATTTTTCATAGTCAGGATATTCTTGTCCGTTCTTGCTTTCAAGTTGACGAATCTTACTATGTCTGTTTGGGTTTTGCTTTTTAAATTCTGTTGGGCTTACTCCAAAATACTTTTTGAAAGTTCTTGAATAAGACGAATTATCGCTAAAGCCATATTTGTGGGCTATTTCCGTTGCTGTAATATTTTTATGCAATAAGTCGGATGCGGACCTTTCAATTCTTCTTCGTGTTACATATCCGTTCAGAGTTTCGCCTGTTATGAATTTAAATACTCGATGAAAATGAAATGGTGAGAAAAAAGCAATTTCAGACACTTTATTCAACGATAAATCAGATTCCAAGTTTTGGTCAATGAATTCAAAAACTCGATTAATTCGAATCTTGTAATCAGCTTGTATTTCTTTATTTGTTATCATTCGTCAAATGCTGTACAACTATGTAGATATACGGAACATACCGCATAACCTTCCATTTATGGTTAAATGTAATACTTTTTTACTATAAATCTATATATTCGTAGTATGGCACCAGTTCTCGATTTTGTGAAAATAATGGAAGTTAAAAGGTATAGTAATAATACCATTGATAGCTATGCATCTGTAATAAAAATGGCTGAGCATTTCTTTAAAACACCTTTGAACAAGGTAAATGAAACAGAATTACACAGGTATTTTTATCACATGGTGCATACAAAAAAAGTATCCCATTCCTATCAAAAACAGATTGCTATGGCCTTAAAGCTTTACTACAGGGAACTGTTTGGGCGGCAAATTAATTTGGAGTTATTGATTTCTGGCAGAAAACCTAGTAAGCTTCCGGTAATAATCGCCAAAAAAGATGTTATAAAGATTATAGAAAAGGCAAACAACATCAAGCATAAAAGTATGATTGCACTGGCCTATAGTTCGGGTTTAAGGGTTGGTGAGCTTATTGCCCTAAAAATTAACGACATAGACTCCTCCAGGATGGTCTTGCATATCAAGCTTGGTAAGGGAGGTAAGGATCGGATAGTTCCGCTATCTGAAAGGGTCCTGCATATGCTTCGCGAGTATTATAAAGAATATGCACCAAGCAATTATTTGTTTGAAGGGCAAAAAGGCGGAAAATATTCCTCTTCCAGTTTTAATAAGCTATTGAGGGAAGCAACTAAAAGGGCAAAGATCAACAAACATATTACGGCGCACACCCTACGGCACAGTTATGCAACCCATCTCTTGGAAAAAGGTACCGATATACGGGTTATCCAAAAGCTTTTGGGCCACAGTTCCATTAAGACAACTATGGTTTATACCCAAGTTTCCCAACCTTCGTTATTGAACGTTGCAAGCCCTTTTGATGATTAGCTAGCTCCATAGCCTAGATGGATTTTTTTAAAGTATGTAAGCGAATATTCGTATTTATTCAGCTATTGCCTTTTCAGGAGAAGTGAACAGCTCCTTTACGTCCACCTGGTTTCTCAGGATATCATCAAATGTTTCCTGTTTTCTGATCAAATGCGCTTTTCCGTTATGCCAAAGTACCTCCGCAGGCCTAAATCTGGAATTGTAATTGCTCGCCATGGTAAAACAGTAGGCACCGGCATTCTTAAAACACAAAATGTCGCCTTCAGAGATTTCGTTGATCCTGCGATTGCTGCCAAAAGTATCCGTTTCGCAAATATAGCCTACCACGGAGTAGTAGCGTTCCCTTCCGTTGGTGTTCGATATATTGGTAATCTCATGCGCAGACCCGTAGAGCATTGGTCGAATAAGATGATTAAATCCAGAATCAATACTTGCAAAAACAGTTGAAGTGGTTTGTTTGACCACATTCACCTTTGCCAAAAAGTATCCTGCTTCGCTTACCAGGAATTTCCCGGGTTCAAAAGCCAGGGTCAATTCCTTGCCATACTCCTTACAGAACTTGTTGAAGCGGCGGGTGAGTTTTTTTCCCAATTCCTCAACATTGGTCTCTATATCTCCAGTTTTGTACGGTACCTTAAACCCACTGCCAAAATCGATAAAATCCAAATCCTTGAAGTTTTTGGCCGTTTCGAACAAAATCTCAGAAGCGTAGAGAAAAACATCGATATCCAGAATATCGCTACCAGTATGCATGTGGATACCGTTAATGTTCATTTGGGTTAGGTCCACAATACGCAATAGATGTGGAATCTGATGAATGCTGATTCCGAATTTAGAATCGATATGCCCCACAGAAATATTGGAGTTGCCCCCGGCCATCACATGTGGATTTATACGGATGCATACCGGTATGTTTGGATGTTTGCTCCCAAATTGTTCCAGTACAGATAAGTTATCTATGTTGATTTGAACTCCAAGTGCAGCAGCTTCCTCAATTTCTTCCAGGGAAACGCCGTTTGGCGTGTAAATGATCGATTCAGGTTGAAACCCAGCCATTAAGCCTAGTTTTACCTCTTGTATGGAAACGGTGTCCAGACCACTCCCCAAATGATTCATTAAACGGAGAATGGAAATATTGGAAAGTGCTTTTGCGGCATAATTGAGCCTAAGACTTCCAACACCCTTAAAAGCATTTGTCAAACGTTGAAATTGAGAATCTATTTTTTCGGCATCATAAACATAGATGGGGGCTCCAAATTCCGCTGTAATATTAAGTAAATCGTGGGAGTTCATAAGCTAACATTATTTGTGACAAATCTAAAGGTTGCGAACTAGTTGCGCAAGAATATTTTAAGAAAATGTAAATTTATAACAATTTGTTTTAAAAATAACAATTATTGTATGGTGGTGCTTGCCGCTTTAAACTTGTCATTGTAAATTTAAGGCAAATTACTAGGATGAAATTACCCCTATTCCCACTACAATCAGTTTTTTTTCCAGGTGAAACCGTTCCTCTACACATTTTTGAAGAAAGGTACAAGCAATTGATTCTTGATTGTAGGCAAGAAGCGGTAACTTTTGGAATTCCCGTTTTTATCAATAATACCATTTCGTATGGTACAGAGGTACAATTGGTAGAAGTGGTTACGACCTATGAGAATGGTGAAATGGATGTAGTTTGCATTGCCAGGCAAGTGTTTAAGGTACTTTCGTTTGAAAATCAAATGGAAGGCAAGCCCTATGCCGGAGGGGATGTACAATTTTTGGATATGAAAAATGATGCCAGCGACAAGCTTAGAAAAGAAGTATTGGACCATGTGGAGGAATTGTACGACTTAATGGATGTGCCGTTTACCAGAACCTCCCCAAAACAGTTTAATAGTTATTCGTTAGCGCACAAAATGGGACTTTCTTTTGAACAGGAATATGAGCTATTGCAGATTTCGAATGAAACTGATAGGCTTTATTTTATCAAGACCCATTTAGAGAATACAACTTCGGTGTTGAATGAGGTAAAACGCACTAAAGGAATTATAGAAATGAATGGGCATTTTAAAAACTTTGACCCCTTGGATTTTACGGATTTTAAGATTTAATCGACCACGGGCCACCCTGCTTATAATCGCTAAGAAGGTCAAAACTTTTATATCCTAAAATTCCCTATCAATTATTCTTTTTTAGCTTCAATTTGTCAATGTCGTTTTCTATTTTTGTTGTCGAACAAAAGTTAATGTATAGATGAATCTTCACGAATACCAAGGGAAAGAAATTTTAGCCAGTTTTGGAGTCAGAATCCAACGCGGAATAGTAGCACGTAACGCTAAACAAGCAGTAGATGCTGCCAAGCAGCTTACACAGGAAACAGGAACGGGATGGCATGTCATAAAAGCCCAAGTTCATGCAGGGGGCCGTGGTAAAGGCGGTGGTGTTAAGTTGGCAAAAAACTTGAAAGAAGTAGAAGAGATTGCGGGAAACATCATAGGTATGAACCTTATTACACCGCAAACCTCTGCGGAAGGAAAGAAAGTGCACCAAGTCCTTATTGCTGAAGACGTTTACTACCCGGGTGATAGTGAGACCAGTGAATTTTATATGTCCGTTCTATTGAACAGGGGAACTGGCAGGAACATGGTAATGTACTCCACCGAAGGAGGTATGGATATTGAAGAAGTGGCCGAAAAGACGCCACATTTGATATTTACGGAGGAAATTGACCCGGCTACGGGATTACTTCCATTTCAGGCAAGAAAGATTGCCTTTAATCTTGGACTTTCAGGAACTGCTTTCAAAGAAATGACAAAGTTTGTTTCATCACTTTACAAGGCATATGTGGAAAGTGATTCCAGTATGTTCGAGATAAATCCGGTCTTAAAGACATCCGACGATAAGATAATGGCCGTGGATGCCAAGGTTTCTATCGATGATAATTCTTTGTACCGAAGAAAGGCTTACGCAGAAATGAGGGATTTGCGAGAAGAAAACCCAATTGAAGTCGAGGCACGTGAAGTAGGATTGAATTACGTGGATTTGGATGGTAACGTTGGCTGTATGGTGAACGGTGCCGGACTTGCCATGGCGACCATGGATTTAATCAAGATGGCAGGTGGTGAACCGGCCAACTTTTTGGATGTAGGTGGTACTGCGGATGCCAAGAGGGTAGAGGAAGCTTTCCGAATCATTTTGAAAGACCCCAATGTAAAAGCTATACTTATCAATATTTTTGGTGGTATCGTTCGTTGTGATAGAGTTGCGCAAGGGGTAGTGGATGCCTATAAAAATATGGGAGATGCCATAAAAGTGCCTATCATAGTTAGATTACAGGGTACCAATGCAGAATTGGCCAAAGAAATTATCGATAATTCTGGATTGGCCGTACATTCGGCAGTACAATTTCAAGAAGCGGCTGATAAAGTCAAAGAAGTGTTGGGTTAGTTAGGATACCTAACAATCCTTAATGATACTTAGGGCAACGTTTAATTAACGTTGCCCTTTTTTTGTATCGCTAAAAGTTTGCGTTAAGGTTTCGTAAATCTTCAGTATTCTTCTAAGATGCATAGAGGGTTTTTCTACTTTTTGAAGCTTTCCATGAAAGATTCTTAGCACACGGTTCTTAGCTTAAAAAAGCTCCAATATTAGGTAAGTGTTATTGAATTTAAGCATGGGTTAAATCAAATTTTTGTGTAAAGTTTTTCTGAAAATAGAACTTAATTTTGCCATGTCTTTGCAAAGAAACGTTCTTCAAATTTTGAATAAATAGCTGTAAAACAGATTTATATGAAATCATTGAATAGAAATCAAAAAAATATCATGAAAAGAACCCACATTGCTTTAGTTATCTTTTGTTTATGTATCTCTGGAAGTATTCTTGCAAACAGAGACAATACAATCGACCCTTCAGAGAATCTTTCAATACAAATTCAGATGCTATTGAAAAACAATTCTTTTCAGTTAGCTGAAAATGAATTGATGGCCGCCAAAGTACGTTTCACCATTAACAAGGAAGGTGAAATTGTAGTGTTGTCCGTTTATACTGAAAACGATATGTTAGAGGGATTTGTCAAGGGACGTTTGAACTATAAAAAAGTAACGGTTGGAAACGTAATTGAGGGAAAAATATATACGATTCCTGTAAAGATTACGGCTTAAATAGCTAGGTAATATTTGAGTTAGTTGAAAATCCCGGAAATCTCCGGGATTTTTTTATACACTAAAATCATGTGTTTTGGAGTTATGTACTTAAGATTACTTGCCAACTCCACAATAATGGGAACGTATAAAGAGAAATTGAGTATACTTTCTGAGATGATTGCCTTTGCTAGGGTGGATTATTCCCTTAAACAATCGGAATACCAATTTTTACTTGGCGTTGCCTCTAATTTAGGAGTAGATAAAGAAACGTTCAATAAACTTCTCAAAAAAAAATCGCCAAAAGTTGTTCTTAAAACACAAGCTGAGCGAATCGTGCAGTTCCATAGGTTGTTGCTGCTTATGAATGTGGATAAAGAACAGCACGACAAGGAAATCAGCACACTTCATAACATAGGGCTCGCAATGGGGCTTCCACCATCGGCTATTGGACAGGTTTTAGAGGTGATGCATAAGTATCCCGATAACATTATTCCAGTAGACGTACTTATCAACATTTTCAAGGCGCATTACAATTAATGCCATTTTGGCACTATAATTTGTTAATAAAATGTCAAAATGACATATTTATTGCAATGGTATGGGATTTGACTATAGCAATGTGATTTTAATGTTTAATATAAAAATGTATCACCATGAGTATAGTAAAAAGAAATAACGTGTTTTTCCCATCACTAATGAACGATGTTTTTGGACCGGATTGGTTTGGAGGAATTGAGAATCAAAAAACCTTTGTTCCTTCAGTAAATATTAAGGATAACACGGAAGCATTTGAATTAGAATTGGCCTTTCCCGGTTTCAAAAAAGAAGATTTTAAGGTAGAGGTCGATAATGATGTTTTGACAATTTCAAGTGAAGTGAAGTCCGAAAATGAAGAAGTAAAAGACAATTACACTAGGAAGGAATTTTCTTTTTCTTCCTTTAAGAGAGCCTTCACTTTACCGGAAACAGTAGATGGCAATAAAATTGATGCTAGCTACGAAGATGGAATTTTAAAGTTGACACTTCCTAAAAAAGAAGAGGCACTGCCAAGACCCAAACGATTGATTTCTATCGGGTAATTAAAGAAAAAGAAGAATGCACCATTTAGGTGTTTCATGATGATTGGTTTAGTTGGTTAGTTAGTTTGGAAGCGCGTTTCCGCACAATTTTGGTGTAGGGAGCGCGCTTTCTTTTATTCGCCTTCTTGTAAAACCTTTATTTCGTCCCTAAGCTTTGCGGCTTCCATAAAGTTAAGTTCTTTGGCCGCTTTTTCCATAGCCTTACGCTTTTCACGTACCATCTTCTCCTTCTGGTCAGGTGTAAGGTATTCCAATTCTGGTTCTGCAGCACGTAACTCTTCTTTTTGAAAATGATACGTGGAAACCGAATTTTTGGCCAAGGCACTGTCGAGGCTCTTGTTCAAGGCCTTTGGAACAAGATTGTTTTCTTTGTTATAGGTCATTTGTTTTTCCCTACGATAATTCGTCTCATCTATGGTTTTTTGCATGCTCTCTGTTACGATGTCCGCATACATGATAGCTTTTCCATTTAAGTTGCGCGCTGCGCGACCCACAGTCTGGGTCAAGGAGCGATTGCTCCGTAAAAAACCTTCCTTGTCCGCATCCAGGATGGCTACAAGCGAAACTTCTGGCAAATCCAGACCTTCTCGTAGTAAGTTAACGCCTATCAAAACATCAAAAATCCCTTTTCGTAAATCTTGCATAATCTCTACACGTTCGAGCGTATCTACATCACTATGAATATAACGACAACGCACATCGATTCGTGTCAAGTATTTTGCCAATTCTTCAGCCATGCGTTTGGTAAGGGTCGTTACCAAGGTTCGTTCATCTTTCTCTACGCGCTGCTGTATTTCCTCTACCAAATTATCAATTTGGTTTAAGCTTGGCCGTACTTCAATGATGGGATCCAATAAACCCGTTGGCCTGATTACCTGTTCCACATAAACCCCTTGGCTTAGCTGTAATTCGTAATCTGCTGGAGTAGCACTTACATAGATTACCTGATTCTGTAATGCTTCAAATTCTTCAAACTTGAGTGGTCTGTTGTCCATTGCTGCCGGTAACCGAAATCCGTATTCCACAAGATTCTCTTTTCTTGAGCGGTCACCACCGTACATGGCATGTACTTGTGGTATGGTTACGTGACTTTCATCAATAATCATTAGATAATCGCCCGGAAAGTAATCCAATAAGCAGAACGGCCGTGTACCAGGCTCCCTGCCATCCAAATACCTGGAATAGTTTTCGATTCCTGAGCAGTAACCCAGTTCACGTATCATTTCCAAATCAAAGTTGGTGCGTTCTTCCAAACGTTTTGCTTCAAGGGGCCTTCCAACTTCTTTAAAGTAATCTACCTGTTTTACCAAGTCATCCTGAATCTGATGAATGGCATTTTGGAGTATATCCGGCGAGGTAACGAACATATTAGCAGGGTAAATATTCAGGGAATCATAGACCTCTATAACATTATTGTTAAACGGGTCCAATGCCTCTATTTCCTCTATTTCATCTCCAAAAAAATGAATACGGAACGCATGGTCGGCATACCCGGGGAATACATCCACAACATCTCCCTTGACCCTGAAATTTCCATTTCTAAAATCTGCGGTAGTTCTTGAATAGAGACTCTGTACCAATTGTCTTAAGAACTTGGTTCTCGATATGACTTGGTCTCTGTGAATTGAAATTACATTTTTTTGAAATTCTATTGGATTTCCAATTCCATACAAACACGATACCGATGCCACGACCAAAACATCTCTACGACCTGATAATAAAGATGAAGTTGAACTTAGCCTTAGTTTTTCGATGTCTTCATTAATGGACAAATCTTTTTCAATGTACAGTCCACTGGTTGGAATGTATGCTTCAGGTTGGTAATAATCGTAATAGGATACAAAGTATTCAATAGCATTATTGGGAAAAAACTGTTTGAATTCAGAATACAGTTGGGCGGCGAGTGTTTTGTTATGGGCCAATACAAGAGTAGGGCGCTGTACTTGTTCCACTACATTGGCTACGGTGAATGTTTTACCGGAACCTGTGACCCCAAGCAGTGTTTGGTGGGGTTCTTTTTCTTTGATGCCGTCTACCAATTGTTGTATGGCTTGCGGCTGGTCACCTGTTGGGCTAAAATCAGATACTACTTTAAACTTCATTCCTTAAAATTACAAAGCAAAAAGCTATCGCAAAAAAAATCTAACGCCTTAATGTAAAATGCCCCTTAAATTCTCTTTTATCAATCCCAATTGCCCTGTACCAGTAGTCGGAAGATGGTAACGGACGTCCATTCAAAAGACCGCCCCAACCAACGGATTCCGAAGTGATCTGTGAAATAAGATTTCCATATCTATCGAATATCGAAATGGATGTTATTTCAAAATCTTCAACATTTGGTGGAAGCGCGAATTGCCAAAAATCATTGATGCCATCTCCGTTTGGGGTGAAAAATTTTGGAAAACCTTCGGAGATTAAATCTTGTTCAACATCTTCCGAAAGTATACAGCTATCTTCATTTTTATCCCTAACATAGACTGTATTGTTTCCGATGGGTACGTTGGTGAAAATATTACTGTCTTGATAGGGCCCATTTATATCGTTTAGTGCAAAATCATACTGGCTGTTTCCAGAAACATTTACGGTCAATCTCAGATTATCGCCATCTCGTTCTACATCGATGGAATTAATATTGGGTCCAGATATAACATCAACCATAAACTCTTGGGATGAAGTACAAGGAATATTGTTCCCGTTGGGGTCAGCAAAATTAGTAACATCCAATCGATAAAGGCCACCTTCGGATATTTCTACCTCCGAGGTTTCTGATAGCAATTCGATTTCTGTTCCTCCAGATGTAATGCTTGCCCACCTGTAGGTTTCGGCGATAGTGTTTGTAGATAAAGTGATCGGAGGGGAATTTTCGCAAATTACAATGTTCTCTTCAACATCCAATTCTGGAAATAGGGTGACAATTTCTCCTGTTGTCCTATCCAAAAAAGGTCCACAGCCCAAAGCAGTTGAAAACACTTCTTGTTGACAATTTAGCGCTTCCCCTAATTCATTTTTAGGGATAATAGTAATGAAAATAGAACGATTTGCTTCAAATTCTAAAACAGGTAACATTGTGTCAAATACTTCTCTTTCACGCAATATCTCCCTTCCGTCGGGAGTAGTTCCAAGGCTGACCAAATAGCTACGTGCTCCAGATACAGGTTCCCATTGTAATATCACCGTCAATGGTACATCTGAATCTCCATTTTGAGGAGAAATAAGCCTCGTGCATCCCAAGTTTATTTGTATATCTTGTGTTGTAAATGATTGGACGGTGCAATTCGTAGCATCTCCAACGGTATTAAAAGGTATTATGGTCACAAAGATTTCGGTATCGAGTGGAAAATCGTTGGGAGGGTCAAAAGTTAGCACATTACCAATATTTTGTGGTCCAAAAATTTCAGAACCTCCCATACTTGTTCCTATACTCAATCTATAATCTGTAGCTTTTGGAGCATAGTTCCATCTTATATTCGACCTGAAGTTCACATCAATTTCGCCATCAATAGGATTCCTTAATGTTGTACAATCTGGTACGATACTAACGTTTTCTGTCGTAAAGGATTTGCTGGGACATACGATACTTGCAGTCCCATCGAAAAACAACAATGTAATTGTTACATGAATCTGTGTGTTACTAGGAAGTCCGACCGGTGGAGTGAAAAAATTTGCACTACCTACATTTCGCTCTGATTGAATATCTTGTGCACCTGCGGTTGTACCTATTGCTATGGAATAACCCGCAACACCAGGTATTTCTTCCCAGGATATTACTGCTTCTATCGGGACGCCAGTTACTCCTTCTAAAGGATTAAGGAGGGATGGACAACGCTGGGAAAAAGCAAAAATAGGGATTAAAAATAATCCTATGTAAAGCAATTTTTTTAGCATTTGACAAAAATCAAACACTACAAGATACTACAAATCACGCTTTTTTAACAAGGCATAGGATAAATAGACGAAAATTGCGGTCCAACCGAGAACAATAAGAATTTCGTACAGCTGTACTTGATAGTCCAAACTAATGCTTTCTCCCACCTGATTAGCCACGGTTTGTACAGCTTCCAATCTAGTAATAGGTTCCTTGATAAGGTTATACATGGATTGTAAGGGAAAGAAGCCCATAACAATTTCCGTGGTCTCTTTGTCAAATAATTTCCATCGTATCAACCCAGTAATAATCCCTTCCATAATTTGCCAAATAACCAGAAACCCCAAGGAAAAAGCCGAACGTTTTACAAGAATGCCCAAAAACAGACAGAACGAGAAGAAACCGACAAGCTTAACGAAAAACGCCAATAAGAATTCCAAATCGGAAAATATGATGGACAGTTCATCGTAATCCGAATAAATAGATCCTAAAATAAGTGAAACCACAAATACAAAAACAGTGGACACCAAAGCAAAGGAAATCACGGTCAGGAATTTTGAAAGAATAAACTCCTTTTTGGACAGGCCATCGATTAAGTTCTGTTTAATTGTTTTGTTGCTGTACTCGTTTGCCATCATCGATACAATGACGATTGCCAAGAACAGTTTAAAGAATGCGGTTACGAAAGTGTTGAAATGCCAGATATAGGGAAAATTAAAAATTCCGATTTCTGCTAAATGAAACTTTATAGGACCAATGTCAAACTTGATGGCAGCGACAAGGGCGATGGAAGTCAACAAGAAAAAATACGATGTTATCAATATTTTACTTGCCCTATTGTTCCAAAGTTTTATAAATTCTATGTGAAGTAATCGTACCATCCGTTATTAGTTATTTTTGGTCAAGGTTAAAAATTGCTCTTCAAGACTTTCTTTTCGTTTCACAAGATGTGATAATACCATACCATCTTTGAACAACATTTTGTTAAGTTCCTCTGCATTCATTTCTTCTTTTAAGAAAGCGGTCAAAATGCCGTTCTCTCGAGTTATTTTTCCAAAGCTTGCATGGTTTTCCAATAAGGATTGGAGTTTTTCCATATTGGTCGTCCGTAACTCAAAGAAACCATGGCTGGCAAGCATACTGTCCACCGGACCGGAATATAGCTTTTCGCCTTTTCTGAGAATGACCACATGGGAGCAGACTTTTTCCACCTCGTCCAACAAATGGGAAGCAAGTAAAATGGTTGTGCCTCGTCCGGCTATTTTTTTGATGATTTCACGAATTTGATGAATACCTTGAGGGTCCAATCCGTTGGTGGGTTCGTCCAAGATGAGAATTTCGGGGTCATTCAATAGGGCAGAGGCAATGGCCAAGCGTTGTTTCATTCCTAAAGAATACGTTCTAAATTTACTGTCTTTCCTATCCCATAATCCCACCAGTTCCAGTTTTTCCTGAATCTTCGTATCTGGAACTTCTTTTATTTTGCAGACCAACTTTAGATTTTGAATGGCTGTCATGTATGGGTAAAAGTTGGGTCGTTCAATAATAGCCCCAACTTTTTTTAAGGCTTCGTGTGTGGATGTGTTGCCATCGAACCAACTAAATTCTCCAGATGTTCTGTTGACCACGTTTAAAATAATCCCCAAAGTGGTGGATTTTCCGCTGCCGTTAGGCCCAAGAATACCATAGACATTTCCTTTTTCTATGGTAAACGATAAATCTTTTACGGCAGTTAAGTAACCAAATTTTTTGGTCAGGTTGTTAACGGTGAGTATTGTCTCCAAGTGGGAATCGTTTTTTGATTTGTTTATAGTAACTTGACGAAGTATTATCAATTTTGTTACAAAATAGGGAAAGAATGTCCGAGGAAAAATTAATGTCCAAGAAAAAGCCTGCATATCCAGTACATAAAAAATTGGATAGCTATCTGGCGAAATACAATAGAAAAATTGAGATTCCTATTTTTTACGATGACTTATTGCGTTTTGCAGGTTCCGTTGCAGTTTATGACGATAATGGGGATGACACGTTGTGGATCAGGGTATACTACTCAGAATTTGATAGGGACGAAATTGATTTGAGCCTGAAGAAGGTGTACTCTATATTGCATTCAGACGGTAGTGAACGTATTTTGGAGTATTTGAACGTTGATGCCGTGGACTATTGCACCTTTGGAAATTCCAAACCCTTTCGAATAAAAGTGCGTAACATTCTCAATGATAACTACACGCATTTCTACGTAAAGAAAACAGATGCTTCACGGGTATATGGGCTTGAGTTGGAACACATGCTCTCCCCGTATAACTTGAATTTTTTGGTGTATAAAGACACGTTGATAGAAGAACATATCCCAGGAATACCAGGTGATGTTTTCATCAAGGATATTTTGCCCACTTGCAGTGAAAGGGAGCAGGCACAGTTGGCAAAGGAGTTCGTGAAATTCAACGAGCGCTGTATGATACGCTTGCTTGGTGATATGCGCTCCTACAATTATGTGATAATACCTGTCCATGATTTTGATCATGTAGTGTACCGCATACGTGCCATAGATTTTGATCAGCAATGTTTTGAAGGCAAGTTTAAAGTGTATCTGCCCCAGTTTTTTAAGGAAAACTTAAAAATGGTCGAGTTGGTAACTTCCAGATTACAGGAATATTCCGTGGATCAATATAAAATAGAAGAGCGTTCCATAGTTGCAAAGCGAATCATAAGTTCCGGGAACAGAATAAGAAGGTTGATAAATTGTATTAAAATTGATGATATATCCCTTCCAGAAAATGTTGGTCGTCTAAAAGAAGAGCTCCATAATTATACGATGGATGTAAGCTTCAAAAAATGTGAGACCATGGGGCAGATAGTTTCTACGGCATTGGATTTTGTTCGCCGCAATTACGAAGACGTGAGCATGCGACAGATCATAGAGAAGAAGTTTTAGCTATTAGCGTCATTCTGAACTTATTTCAGAATCTATTCTCATTTGAAAGGGGATACGAAAAACCGAACAATCCAATTGTCTAAGTATCCAGCAATCCAATTCTTTGACAGGCTTAGGATGACACCGTTATTTCTTAACTTTTCTGCTCTTTATTGAAGTATACCAGATAATAATACATCTGTTTTTCTTCATCCCACCCCTTTTCAACAAACTTTTCTGCCGATTCAGGATTTATAAAATCCATTTTTATTTGGATGTTGGTGTCTAGGTTGATGACATTCTTTATTTTCTTACGCGCATCGGATACCGCTTTGTTGGCAATATCAAAATTTGAAACATCTTCGATACTATATTTCGGTCCTTTTTCAACTTTATAGTGTTTGAACTCTGGAATGAGCTCGGGGTTTTCCAACACTTCGTTCAAAAAGCTGCTCTCTTCAAATTCGTCATTTTTGGCAAAATGGTTTACGGCCCTGTTCATGAACATCACCTCTTGCTGTTTGTCCTCGGCGGGCAGCACCACATCTTTGGCAAAATTCTGACAGAATTTTAAATAGTTTTTAGTGTAGAAGTTTTCGTCCGTCAATGGTATCAGTCCAAGAAAATTCTCTAGCCAATATTTTGCATCATAACGATTACTGTCCACGGACAATACTTTATAGCCGTCTTCTTTATTTAGATTGAAAACAATACATCCCTTATCCAATTTATTGATATTGATGCCTTGACGAATCAGAATTTCTAGATTTTGCTCATTCTCCTTGAACTGCAAGAAGTCGTGTTTTAATTCACTCTTAAAAATACCTACTGCTTCGGTTTTTTCATTGTCGATTACCATGTCCGAAAAATGAACGATATAAACTTCTCCGCTTTTAATATGCGGATGATTGGATTGTTCGTAAAGATGTGTGGTTATCTTTTTGGAAATGGAATGTGCTTTTGATGGATTTTCAAAAAGTTCGGCAACCGATTTAAAGACTTCATTAAACTCCAAGTCTACTTCGTTGGAAAATCTAAAGTAATTTTCTTCTTTTTCCCTAAAGGGTTTAAAAAAGTATTCTTTGAGCAACCCGGACATTTCGTCGTTCAGTAAAAAGGGTTCTGCCGATAAAAAGATAGGTTCACTTTTGTTTTTATTGCCAACGCTATGTAATGAAACACTTTCAATTTGGGCAGGGTATAGGTTTAGCATCGTTGCGTTTTACTTAAAGTTTTGGTTAAATATAAATTGAAAATGGCTTAGTTCCAGTTTTCATCAAAATCCAGATCATCATAATTGTCAAAGGAATCATCAAAATCGACCGAAGGTTTTGATTCAAACTTTTTTTCGGGGGGGAGTCCGGTAACTCACCAAAACTGAACAATATATTTGGATATGATCTGTTATCTTCTTTCTCCGTAATGTCTGCCAGTTCAACAAAAAAGGTCCACATGCTGAAAAAATCGTACACATAAATCATTTTTGGACTTTGTTCAGTAAGTACATCGTCCACATTGGTCTCATTCATCAATCGAACGTCCGAACCGGTCTCGCTCAAATCAAAGAGAGCAATTTCCTCGTCTTGGTTCCATTCTTCGTCACAGGTATAAAAAGAGGCCATTTCACTGCCACCAAAGCCAAAGGCCTGCGTAATCGCATTATGGAATTCTTCAAGTGTACTGGAATCCTCAATCTCAATATCCCTAAAGATATCTTCCTCGGCATCAAGAATTATCCTGATTTTATAAATCATCCAAAAGATTTTAGAGTGAGGGCAAAGTTACGAAGTTTTAGGGCTTCTCTTTATAATTATTGTTTCCAAAATCAAATAGAATTGAACACCAAAAAGTAACGATGCCAAGACCAAATGTGCTGGTTGACTTCCGAAGGGGAAATCAATATAATACATGGCCATGCCAGTTAAAATTTCGAACCCGATTAGGGCAACGACCCAATTTATCTTAGGAAGGTTCAGTTTCTTTTTCTTTATGATGAACCACAAATAACCATTTGTCAACAGCACTAAAATTGACAATGAACGATGAACATAAAATTGGAAAGTAGGATCCAATAGCCATAGATTTTTTGCATTTTCCCCTACGACTCCAATTTGCTCGTCCACAAATTGCCTCACCTGAGTACCCAAGACTATTTGAATTAGTGTCAGTAGTAAGGTCGCTACCAGAAGGTAATTAAGTGGTAGAAAAGTATTTTCGGGTTTTTTATCGGGTTTAGTTATGTGAATGATATAGAGAAGAAACGCAACAATAACCAACGCCATGACCATATGAAGCGTAATTCTAACGGGTGCCAAAAGCGAGTATACAACGGTAGCTCCAAGCCATGCCTGGAATCCCATTCCAAATACGGTCAACCATGAAAGAAGTGTGATGCTTTTGTCCGTATTCCAAAACCTAAAGGAATAAACGGCGAGAATCAAGGTTGCCAAACCTGCTAGTGCCCCAAGCAATCTATTTATGTATTCAATCCAGGTATGCCAAACATTGAATATGGCATAATCGTGCTTGGTATAGGGTCTCCAATTGGCACCATCGTATGTGTTTTTGGTCGTAAAATCAGATTGTGCTATTTGTAAAGTTTCGTCAAGGATGATTACCTGTCCTTTTTTGAATTCCCTATCGGGTTGCCATTTTAACACTGCTTCATCTGTAGGGGGTATATAGTATCCAAAACATTTAGGCCAGTCGGGGCATCCCATACCACTTCCGGTCATACGAACGACCGCTCCCGAGATGATGACCAAATAGACTAAGATCAAGGTGATTTTTGCAATTTTTCTAAAAGTCATTTTCATTTTTATAGTTACTGAGCAACACAGCTAAAAAAGTTTCAAAGTTTATTCGGCTATTTTTCTGATAAAACTTGATAACATTCTTTCAATTTCTCTTGAATCTTCATAGACTTCTTTAAAATCTTTGTCAGTAAGAAATTTCAAATTGTTTGCTATTTCTAATTGAGTTTGAAGTTCGAACAATGAACTAATTGAAATATTAAGAAATTTTAGATAATCCTTTTTTCCTTTTCTTCCATATCCTTCGGCAATATTGCTAGGTACTGAAATTGCACTTCGTTTGATTTGTGAAGTTAATCCGTAGACTTCTTCTTTTGGAAAGTAACCGGTTTTAGCGTATATCTTGGTCACTAACTTCATTGCTTTTTGCCAAATTTTTAAATCTCTGAATGTAGACATATAAATAGCTCTGTTACTTTGAGGCTTTACTACTTGTGCTAACAAGTCCCATTTTTTTTCCTTTTTCAAGCATAAACTGATAGGCTGCTTCATGTTCATTGGGAATTTCGCCTTCTAGAATGGCTTCTTTTATGGCATCTTTGATGATGCCTATTTCTTTGGAAGGCTTTAAGCCAAAGACTTTCATGATTTCTTCTCCGGTAACGGGGGGTTGAAAATTCCGGATATGATCTCTTTCTTCGACTTCAACAATTTTCTGGCGAACTAGCTTAAAGTTGTTCCTGTATTTCTTTTGTTTCTTTGGATTTTTTGTGGTGATGTCGGCCTCACAAAGTGTCATAAGGTCATCTACGTAGTCTCCAGCGTCAAATACCAATCTACGAACGGCCGAGTCGGTTACATATTCTTCTGAAAGTACTATTGGCCTAGAACTCATTAATACCATTTTTTGTACAAACTTCATCTTATCATTAAGCGGCATTTTCAGTCTCTTAAAAAGCTTATAGACCATTTTTGAGCCTACAAACTCATGCGCATGAAATGTCCAACCAATTTTTTTATGGAAACGTTTTGTAGGAGCTTTGCCAATATCGTGCAATAAGGCAGCCCAGCGTAACCATAGGTCATCTGTGTTTTCTGCAATATTATCGACCACTTCCAATGTGTGCCAAAAATTATCTTTATGGCGTTGTCCTTCAATTTCTTCAATGCCCTGTAGTGCTTTGAGTTCTGGTAGAATAATGGGTAAGAGTCCGGTTTGGTGCATTAATTTAAAACCTATCGAAGGCTTTTTGCTTAGTATAATTTTATGGAGCTCATCAACAATTCGCTCTTTTGAAACAATTTTAATACGTTCCTTATACTCGGATATGGCCTTTAGGGATTGTGTTTCGATATTAAAATTTAGCTGGGTGGCAAACCTAATGGCACGCATCATGCGCAATGGGTCATCGGAATACGTAATAGCGGGATCAAGAGGGGTCCTTAAAATCTTATCTTCTAAATCTTTTTTGCCATTGAAAGGGTCAAGGAGTTGTCCAAAATTTCTTTGGTTTAATGCAAAAGCCATGGCATTGATTGTAAAATCCCGGCGATTCTGATCATCTTCCAGGGAACCATCTTCTACTAATGGTTTTCTGCTATCGCGATTGTAGCTTTCTTTTCTGGCTCCCACAAATTCCAGTTCTAACTCTTGGTGTTTGATCATTGCAGTGCCAAAATTCTTGAACACGGATACCTTGGGCTTACTCTGTAATTGGACCGCTACTTTTTGGGCCAGTTCAATTCCGCTGCCTACGGCCACGATATCTATATCCTTCGGAGTCTTTCTATTTAAAAAAAAGTCCCTAACAAATCCGCCTATCACGTAAGTGTCAATCTTCAATTCATCTGCGGTATTTCCGATAAGCGAAAAAACGGCGTTGCGGATGGCCTCTTTATGGAATTCCTGCGTCATTCTATACCCTGATTACCTTGACCTGACCATCATTACTAAGCTTAATTATGGATGAAGGGGAAGGATTTTCTTTTTCTAGTTGCAAATTTACCACATAGTCCACTCCTTTTAAAATTTCTGGGTAGATCTCTTTTGCAAGATTAGGTGTCGGAGCACCTAAGATTTCTATAGATGTAGAAACTATCGGTTTCCGAAACTTGTTGATCAAGTATTGGCAGAATTTATCTGAAGCTACTCTAAAAGCGAGCGTATTATCTTTGGCAACAAGGCTTTTTGCTATTCCTTTGGGTCTGTCAAAAATTATGGTGGTGGGTTTATTGGCTAAATCCATGATGTCATAGGCAGCCTCAGGTACTTCGGTCACATGACGTTCTACCATAGCTTGGTTGGAAACTAAGCAAACAAATTGATTGGCATCCACGCTTTTTATGAGTTCATAGATCTTTTCGACAGCTTTTTCATTTGTAGCATCACAGCCTATACGCCATCCGGTTTCAGCGGGGAAAAGGATTGAGTCTCCTTCTTTTAGAACTTTTATGCAGTTATTGATTTCTTCAACCATATTAGGAATTACTGTTACTTTTCCAAAAAATTGATATACTTGTTTTTCTGTGCTTCAAAATTCCACTTTTCACCGTCGTAAGGTTGTTTATATTTCTCAGAGTTTTTGCAAATATTTTTTAAAACTTTGGCCAGTTCCTCAACATCATTATAAAAAACAGCATGTAAGTTGAAATCTTCAATATGACTTAGTCCTTTAGGAGAAATCAAATTTTTTCTGTAAGCAAAAGCCAAATTATAACTACCCATTATTTTGTATTTGGAATAGTTTTCCCCAACATGTTTTAGTGGAAGCAAAACATAATCTGACTTGGAAATATATTCATGAAAAAGGGCATCCTCAATAAAGGAATCGAAAAGAACGAAGTTGTCCCGTACACCATTTGACTTTATGTTATCAAGAAATTGTTTATTTTTTTCTTCTGACCCATTGGTTCTGCCGAGAATCAGGATTTTTATATTTTCAACTGGTTTTATTTGTAAAAGTGCGTCGGTTAATATATCATAATCCCTTCGATTAAAATCTAGCTTTCCCGGTATGCTTATCCAGATTTCTTTCTTTGGTTTTGAAATGTTTGAAGTAGAATATTCAGGAAAAAAAATGGGGTAAAAGCTACTCAATTCTATTGACTGATTTTTCAAGTCGTTTGAATCCAATAAGAAATCATTTAAGACAAAGAATTTTTTTATCGCCCTATTGATCAGTTTCTGAGATAGGCTATGGTTTACCTTTTTCAAATTGTGAAGAATACCAAAAAGATTAGCTTTTCCTTTTAGGAGATTACTCAAAACTATTACCTCTAATCTTGAACTTGCCGTATTAAAGACTACGGTTTCTACTTTGTTTTTTGAAAGATACTTTGATAGCTTAAAAATTTTATTAATTTTTTCAAGAATGTTTTTAGTTGATTTCCCATCGTAAACAACACTTTTCTCAACTAGATGCAAATACTCATTGGCCCTTTCTAGAATTTGGGGACTTACGATAAGTGTGATTAGGTATTCCGATTCCTTCAAGAATTTAATCTGAGAGTATATACACTCATCATGATACGTGTTAAATTCAATAAGAGCGATTTTTTTCATAGGTTAAAGAGAAAGAATGAAATCGTATTGTAAAGTTATCCTTTAAATTACAGACTTTACTATTTTTGTCAAGATGAATATAGAAGAAAAAGACCCTCCTAAAATATCGGTTATTGTCAGTACATATAATTCTGAAGAATGGTTAGAGAAAGTGCTATGGGGCTTTAACTATCAAATATTTAAGGATTTTGAAGTTGTCATTGCAGATGATGGCTCTGGACCTAAAACTAAGACGTTATTGGATGCAATGGCCAAAAAGGTTTTTTATAACATAGTACATGTTTGGCAAGAAGATGAGGGTTTTCAGAAATCAAGAATTCTTAACAAGTCGGTAGAGGCGTGTAATGCCGATTACATCATTATGACCGATGGGGATTGCATTCCAAGGGAAGATTTTGTTGAAGTTCATTATATCAATAAGGAGAAAGGTTATTTTATTTCTGGAGGGTATTATATGTTGCCCATGAATATTTCCAAAATGATTAGCAAAGAAGATATTGAGCAACAAAATTGTTTTAATATCAATTGGCTGAAAGAGAAAGGCATCCCAAAAACCTTTAAAAACAACAAGTTGACTGCTAAAGGTTTGATTTCCAATTTCTTAAATACATTTACTCCGACAAACGCCAGTTGGAACGGACACAATTCTTCTGGATGGAAGAAAGATATTCTAAATGTAAATGGTTTTGATGAGCGTATGCAATATGGCGGTCAAGATAGAGAGTTGGGGGAACGCCTGTTCAATTTTGGATTAAAATCAAAACAATTGCGATATAGTGCTGTTTGCGTACATCTTGACCATAAAAGAGGGTATAAAACACCTGAATCTATCAAAAAGAATGTAGCTATTCGTAAAGAAACTAGAAATAAAAAATTAGTGTGGAGCCATTATGGCATTACTAAATAATAAGTGAGCTCATTTTTCTTTTCCAGTCTTTTCAATTCTCTAAATCTTTCTAGAACCCCTAAAGCATTCAAATAGGAAATCGTAAACCCTCTTTTTCCGTCCAAGAATCCAAGTCTTAAAAAGTAATGGTTAAAGAATTTCCATAAGGGTTTGAAAGTCATAGCAACATAACTGAATTTTTTTTCTTTATAAAAAGCTTCTTTAGCCTTTAACTGGCCATAACGAAGCATTTTCCCTTTGTAATCATTATAATCTTTGTAGCAATAGTGTGTTAGTCGTTCTTTTAGAATACCAGAAGTTCCATCCACTTCCAAGGTTTCATGGACAATCTTTTTGTCCGTAAAATGCGCTTTACTTTTTCTAAATAACCTATGGTTTTTATCTGTTTGCCAACCACTATAATTTAATGGAGTGTTTTGAAACATAAATTTGCGGTAGAACCAATAAGCTTCATGGGCATTTGGGTCATTTATAGTATCTAAAATTTCTTTTTCAAGTTTATCGGTAACGACTTCATCAGCATCCACAAACAGTATCCAATCGTTTGTAGCTTGCTTAAGGGCAAAGGATTTTTGTGCTGTAAAATTCTCGAATGGATTTTGGATAACCTTTACTTTGGGATGATTGGTTAAAAACTCATAGGTTCCATCCGTACTATAAGAATCAACGACAATTATTTCATCGGCAAATGATATGGACTCTAAACATCTTTCGATATATCCTATTTCATTATAAGTAATGATCAATGCCGATAGTTTTTGCTCTGGGTTGCTCAATTCAAATTTATTCATTGGTGAACTATTACAAAATTATAACAAAATAATGGGGTAAAAATTGTTTATCGTATTATTTTCTTACAACAATCGAAAATGTTAAACTCCTACTTTATTGAATAAATTTTAACATTTAAGCTGTTTTTTTTGGTTTAAGTCGTCTGCTATTAATGAGATGAAAAATGGATATAAGGTTGCGCCCAAGGCAAAATGAAATTGGTTATTTATCTGCTTAATTGAATATTTTTTTGGTTCTGGCCAAAGCGGCTCCAATAATTTGGTGCATGTCATAATACTTATACTCAGCCAGTCTACCTCCAAAAATAACCTGATCTTTTTCGGACATTTCCTTATAAGCTTTGTATAAATTGGTATTTTTAGTATCGTTGATGGGATAATATGGTTCATTTTTTATTGAGGCTTCTAAAGGGTATTCTTCTGTGATAATGGTATTTTCTTGATTGCCAAATTCAAAGTGCTTATGTTCTAAGATGCGTGTGTAGGGAATGCTGGCATCTGTATAGTTTACAACAGCGTTCCCCTGAAAATTGGACTTCTTTAAAATTTTGTGTTTAAATTCTAAGCTTCTATATTCCAATCTACCGAGAGAATAGTCATAGAATTCATCTATTTTTCCGGTAAAAACAATGTTGTCGGCTAAGTTGCTTAAGCTTTTTCTATCTTCAAAAAAATCAATTCCAGTTCTGCATTCAATTCCATTTAATAGTCCATTTGTAAGCATATTGTATCCGCCAATGGGTATGCCTTGGTAGGTGTCGTTAAAATAATTATTGTCGAACGTAAAACGCAGGGGCAGCCTTTTAATAATAAAAGCGGGAAGTTGTGTTGCCTTTCTTCCCCACTGCTTTTCTGTGTATCCCTTTATCAGTTTCTCATAAATATCTTTTCCAACCAAGGAAAGTGCCTGTTCTTCAAGATTGGTTGGTCGTTTTGTTTTGTGTTCTTTGGTTTGTTTGTCAATTATTGCTTTAGCTTCATCTGGTGTTTTTACGTTCCAAAGTTGGTGGAAAGTATTCATATTGAACGGTAGATTGTAGAGAGCTCCTTTATAATTGGCCAAAGGGGAATTTGTATATCTGTTAAAGGGAACAAAACTATTCACATAGTCCCAAATGAATTTATCATTTGTATGGAATATATGAGCTCCGTATTTATGGACATTTATACCTTCAATGCTTTCACAGTAGGTATTTCCACCAAGATGATTACGTTTGTCGATTACTAAGCACTTCTTACTTTTTTTGGTTGCTTCATGTGCAAAAACGGCACCAAAAAGCCCGGCACCAACAATTAGGTAGTCGTATTCTCGATTTTTGGACATATAAAACAAAAATTTCACCAAAGATAGGATGTTGATGAAAAATGAGAAGTATTTTATGACTAATGATGATACCTTAAAAGAGATATATTTGCAAAAGCAAACCTAACCTAAATATGCGATCTAAAAATCTTTTCTATGTTTCAAGAAATTATAAGTTTTCTAGAAACGCCGCTTCCAAACCAAAAATGGATTGCGAGACTATTTTGACGAAAGTGGGCTTTAAAAATTTAGGTTTCAAACAAAGTAACCACCCAAGTTCTGCTGTTGGTGCCGTTATAAGCTTTTTTGGTATCATGAAAGGTCTTCTTCGTTTGCCTTTTGGCTCTATATTTTGTATGCAGTATCCATTGAGCAAATTTTTTAATCTGGTTGTTTTTTTTGCTTCTTTTAAAAAATGTACGCTTATCATTATTGTCCATGATGTTAAATTCTTAATGGGGAAAAGAAAAGATGCAGCTGGTGAAATAAGAAAGTTTAATAAAGCTGATTATTTGATAGTGCATAATGAATCCATGAAAAAGTGGTTTGAAGAGAATGGTTGCAAAGCAAAAATGGTAACCAATGAAATATTCGACTATATACACCCTATAACAAAAGAAATTCCTAAAAATGATAGCATGCCTGTTGAAGTTGTTTTTGCAGGAGGTCTGGGTAAAGAAAAAAGCGAGTTTTTATATAGTACGGATAATTTAGGGCATGAAAATTATGTGCTAAAACTATATGGAGGAGGGTTCAACAAGGAAGCTGTTGACCCAAGTTCTTCAATTTTAGATTACCAAGGCGTATTCTCACCAGATGAAGTTATTGACAAAATATCAGGATCTTTTGGCTTGGTATGGAATGGTAATTCGATTGATGAGTGCTCTGGCGAATTTGGTAAATACCTGCAATACAATAACCCGCACAAGACATCATTGTATTTGCTCTGTGGGTTGCCTGTAATCATCTGGAAAAAAGCGGCAATGGCCAAATTCATAGAAAAAGAAAACTTAGGGCTGACCATAGATTCTTTAAGTGATTTAGAAAAGACCTTGGACCAACTATCCAACGAAGATTATTCGACAATCATGAAAAATGTAAAAATCGCCAGAACTAAAATAGCCAAAGGTCATTATTTGAAAGCTGCAATGGAAAAAGTCTTGCAGCTTCACTTCAATGATATTTGAGTTTTCTATTCTGGCACCAGCAAATAGCATTTAAACAGCTACATCGTGTTCTCTTAACGCATTATTGAGAGAAGTTTTCTTATCTGTACTTTCTTTGCGCTTACCAATGATCAAGGCACATGGCACCTGATATTCGCCTGCTGCGAATTTTTTGGTATAACTCCCTGGAATCACCACTGATCTTGCAGGAACCCTACCTTTAAGTTCAATAGGTTCTTCTGCTGTTACATCGATTATTTTTGTTGATGCGGTCAGTACGACATTGGCGCCTAGGACGGCTTCTTTTTCAACACGTACACCTTCAACAACAATACATCTGGAACCAATAAAGGCATTGTCCTCAATAATCACGGGAGCCGCTTGTAAAGGTTCTAGGACACCACCAATACCTACACCGCCACTTAAGTGTACATTCTTCCCAATTTGCGCACAACTCCCTACGGTTGCCCAAGTATCTACCATAGTGCCCTCATCTACATAGGCACCTATATTTACATAGCTGGGCATTAAAATAGTTCCTTTGGAAATGTAGGCACCATGTCTTGCCACGGCGTGCGGAACAACACGAACACCTTTTTCTTGATATCCTTTTTTTAGTGGAATTTTATCATGGTACTCAAAGATACCTGCTTCTAGAACCTCCATTTGCTGTATGGGAAAATAAAGGACAACAGCTTTTTTGACCCATTCATTGATCTGCCAACCGGAATCGCTTGGTTCTGCACAACGCAACATTCCTAAATCTATTAGATTTATGACTTCTCTAATGGTATCTTGTATGCTAGCTTCTTTCAACAATTCTCTATCGTCCCAAGCTTTTTCTATGATTGACTTTAATTGATCCATTTTTATAAAAAATTTTGACAAAGATAATGGGCTCATCAGAATAATGGGGACTAATTTAAGTCTATAACATTTTTAGGTTTATTTTTGCCAAAATTTTAGATTTGGCCAGAATCGTTGCTTTGGATTATGGAAGGGTTAGGACGGGTATAGCGGTCACTGATGAACTTCAGTTGATCGCTTCAGGTTTGACTACTGTTGAAACCAAAGATTTAATTCCATTTCTTGCAGATTATTTGAAACATGAAGTCGTTGAAGTTTTCGTAGTAGGATTACCTAAACAAATGGACAATACACCCTCCGAATCCGAAGAACTTATCCAGGTCTTTTTGAACAAATTGTCGGCAAGATTCCCAAAAGTAAAAGTGGAACGGCAAGATGAGCGGTTTACTTCTAAAATGGCATTTCAGTCCATGCTGGATAGCGGAATGAAAAAGAAGAAGCGTCAAAATAAGGCCTTAGTCGATGAAATAAGTGCAACGCTGATATTACAAGCGTATCTAAACAGAATTTAACTTTATGATTTTACCCATAGTTGCTTACGGAGACCCCGTTTTACGGAAAGTCGCAAAAGACATAACGCAAGACTATCCAAAACTGAACGATTTGGTCGAAAATATGTGGGAGACCATGTACAATGCCCGTGGTGTGGGTTTGGCGGCTCCCCAGATAGGATTGCCTATCCGCTTATTTTTGGTAGATACCACGCCTTTTTCAGATGACGAAGATCTAAGTGCAGAAGAGCAAAAAGCATTGGATGGATTTAAAAAAGTATTCATCAATGCAAAAATTGAAGAAGAAACTGGGGATGAGTGGGACTTTAATGAGGGATGCCTAAGTATTCCCGATATTCGTGAAGATGTAAAACGCAAACCAAAAATTAGGATAAGCTATCTTGATGAGAACTTCAAAGTACATACCGAAACTTATGATGGATTATTGGCAAGAGTAATTCAACATGAGTATGACCATATTGAAGGTATTCTCTTTACGGATAAGCTTTCTTCACTTAAAAAGCGACTTTTAAAAAGTAGGTTGGACAAGATTTCCAAGGGAAAAATCAGCATAGAGTATAGAATGCGTTTTCCAAGCATAAAAAAAGCACGTTAAAAAAATTTACGTTTGGTATAAAAGTATAATTTTGCGCCCATAAAATAATTATACATGGCATTGGACAAGATTTTATCGATTGGTGGTAAACCTGGACTTTTTAAGTTGTTGACCCAGACTAGAACTGGTTTTGTTGGGGAATCGCTACTAGATGGAAAACGCATTACCGTTGGAATGCGCAGTAATGTAAGTGTTCTTTCCGAAATAGCCATTTATACCCTGGAAGAAGAAATACCACTGAGAGAGGTCTTTCAAAAAATGAAGGACAAGGAAGAAGGAAAAAAAACAAGCATCAGCCACAAAGCTGAAAAGATTGCACTTGAGGAATATTTCTTTGAAGTATTACCAAATTATGATGAGGATAGGGTATATGCCAGTGATATAAAGAAGATTATTCAATGGTACAATATCCTTGTTGATAATAAAATAGATGATTTTTCTTCTAAGGATGAAGAGGACGTACCCGTTACTTCCGATGAGGAAGAATAGTTATTTTTCCCAATCCACAAGTTTAGTAGGGTAGTATTTTATGTTCATCATATCTAAAAAGGGCAGTTGTTTAGCCAATCGCTCTTTATAGTCTTCCCAGTTTAAATGCTCTGAAGTTGACCATCCTAGTTCCGCATAGCCTATGGCCCTTGGGAACGCCAAATACTCCAACTCTTCAATAGTAGAAATAGTTTCTGACCAGAGAGGTGCTTCAATACCTAAAATGGCCTCTTTTGGAAGTCCTGGTACATAGGTTTCCGGATTCCAGTTATATGCTACATCAACAGGAATGTACCCGGCCCAATGCAACCCATGCTTGGAAAGTGAATCGTATTTCATATCCAAATACGCTTTTTCCCCAGGAGATAAAATTATTTTATTGTTGTTTTCAAAAGCTTTGATCGCATTCGATGTTATCTTCCAGTGCTGTGCTATAGTGGTCGAATCAATTTTAGCATGTGCAATTTCATCCCAACCTATCATTTGTTTTCCATGCTTTTGAACGATATCCTCGACTCTTTCAATAAAATAGTTATAATCCCTTTTTTTTGTGACAAAACTCTCATCGCCTCCAATATGAAAATAAGGACCTGGAGTAATGGCAGCTATTTCACCGATGACATCATCCAAGAATGAATAAACGGTGTCTTTACGGGTATCAAAAGTGCTAAAACCCACCCGCATACCAGTGTAAGGTTTCAGCTTTTTTCCGTTTCCGTTTAAAAAAGGATAACTCACAGAAGCTGCGTTGGTATGGCCCGGCATATCTATTTCTGGAATAATTGTAATAAAACGTTCCGCAGCGTACTTTACCAATTCTTTATAATCTTCTTGGGTATAAAAACCACCTTCTCCACCGCCAACTTCAGTTTTGCCACCAATTTGAGCAAGCTTTGGCCAAGATTTCACTTCTATTCGCCAACCTTGGTCGTCAGAGAGATGTAGGTGCAATGCGTTGTATTTATAATATGCCAAAACATCCATGTATTTTTTAACGTCTTCTACACTAAAAAAATGCCTGGCAACGTCTAACATGGCACCTCGGTATTCAAATTTTGGCTTGTCCCAGATTTCCCCAGATGGAACCGGCCATAATGGGTAATCCGTAAGCGTGTCGTTACTTTTTTCTGGGATAAGTTGCCTTATGGTCTGTACTCCCCTAAAAGCACCGGAAACCGTTTTCGCATTAAGAAATATGGAATCTTTTTTTATATACAGCTGATAGGATTCAGGAGAATCTAAATCAATACTATCGGACAAATTGATATAAATGAATTGTTCAAACTGCTTTTCACTGTTCAGGATATTGACATCGATATCCAAACCAATCTTGGATTTTATCTTGTTAGATAGAAAAAGACCTACTTCTTCAAGTTCGGTGTTGGCAGAAGAAGTTAATATGACCGTATTTTTTGATAGTCCAAAAGCCGTATGGGTCGGAACAACTTTTAAGGGTTTTGGAATCAATGCGTTTACCGCAAGGTCCGTTTTGGGAAAATTGATTTCTTCTTTCTGTGGTTGGCATGCAGCTATAAAAGTGACTACACTTAAAATTAACAAGGCTTTTGATAACATACTAGGGGTTTGTTTTATAAATATGATTTTTGATGACTTCGTACCAAATATCATATCCTTTTGAGTTCATATGCAGTCCGTCCGAAATGAAGAGGTCCTTCTTTAACCTCCTATTATTGAGCATCGTGTTCCAGACATCCGCAAAATAGATACCTTTCGTGTCAATGGCATATCGGTGCATCCTTCTGTTCAAACGTTTATATTTTCCCCTTAAGTGCCATCTAGAAATGCTGGGTTTAGCAGAAATCAAAACAATTTTCATTTCCTGATTTTTTTCTTTCAGACGATTTGTAATATTGATCAGCGTAGTAAGTATTGCCTTAGGTCTTTTCTTTGCGTTGATATCGTTGTCGCCCTCATAAATAAAAACTTGTGTGGGATTATAATCCAAAACCAAATCGTTCAGATACCGTTCTAGATCAGATGCCTGAGAACCTCCAAATCCAGTATTCAATACCTGTTTCTCTGGAAATCGTTCTTGAAGATCTTTCCAAAATCGAATACTGGAACTGCCCGTAAAAACAATGGTTTCCTTGTCAGCGTCCCATATAGAATCCGTTTTTTTGCTGATTTCCCTAACCTCATCAGCAAATGGAAAATTTTGCTGTGCATTAACAGTAAAAAGAGATAACAGTGCAATAAGGAAAGCCTTCATTTTTTTGGGAATTAATCTATCGTAAATGTTCCAGTAAGTCCTTTTTGAGAATTAGTTCCCATCAGTACTCCAAACTCTCCGGGTTCAACCAAAAAATCATAAGAATGATTGTAAAATCCTAATTCTGCCTCGGTCAAGACCAGTGTTATTTTTTTTGTCTCACCTGCTGCTAAACTTACTTTCTCGAAGCCTTTTAGCTCTTTTACGGGTCTTGTTACGCTCGCAACCTTGTCATGTATGTAGAGTTGTACAACTTCTTCGCCATCTGACTCTCCACTATTTTTTACCATAACGGATACCTTAACATTTTTCTGGTCCGCTGTGTCAATTTCTAAATTCGAATATTCGAAAGTCGTATAACTTAAACCATGGCCAAAGGGAAATAAAGGCTCGTTTTTCTCATCACCATAATGTGACCAAAACACGTTTGGCTCTGGGTTTGGCCTACCCGTACTAAAATGATTATAATAAATTGGTATCTGCCCAACACTTCTTGGAAACGTCATGGGCAGCTTTCCGCTTGGGTTGTTTTCACCAAACAGGGTTTTGGCAATAGCATTCCCTGTTTGGGTTCCCAATTGCCATGCCTCCAAAATAGAAGGGATGTTCTGGCCTTCCCAATCTATGGTCAACGGTCGACCGTTCATCAAAATTAATACAACATTTTGGTTTACTTTGTAAACCTCCTTTAAAAGTTGTAATTGCAATCCCGGTATCCCCAGTTTGGTACGGCTTCGGCCTTCACCACTTTGAAAACCGTGTTCTCCTAAAACCATAAGGACCACTTCGGATTCTTTTGCCAATGCAACAGCTTCTTCCATACCAGAAGTATCGGTTTCATTTACTTCGACCTCATTTAAGAAATTGGCGTCCTTGTTGAAGACTTTGGGTCCTCTACTATATTTAAAGTCTATACCTAATCCTGTTAATCCTTCCAATACCGAAACAGCTGTGTTGTTATCAGAACCAAGCCTCCAACTCCCCAAAGGACTGTTTTTATCATCTGCCAATTCACCTATCACGGCTATTTTCTGTTGATTTTTTTGAAGCGGGAGTAAATCCCCTTCATTTTTTAAAAGAACGAGTGATTTCAGTGCTATATCTAAAACTCCTGCTTGATGGTCTTTGTGGTACAGTAATTCATTCTCCCTTTCCTCATCACAGTAGCGATAAGGGTCATCGAACAATCCTAGCTCAAACTTTACTCGTAAAATACGACGGACAGCATCATCTATGATTTTTTCATCGACCTTTCCTTCTTTTACATTTGCTACTAAATGGTTGACATAGGCGTAGGACTCCATATCCATGTCGGAACCCGCTTTTGCCCCTAGTTCGGCAGAATGTTTGAGGTCTTTGGCAAAACCATGAGGTGCCATTTCGCCAATAGAAGCCCAATCGGATACCACGAATCCATCAAATTCCCACTTTCCTTTTAAAATATCTCTTTGTAAAAATGTATCACCTGTAACGGGGATTCCGTTGAGAATATTAAATCCGTTCATAAAAGTTCTTACACCTGCATCGACTGCCGCCTTAAAAGGTGGTAAAACGGTATTGAATAGGGTAGAGGTTCCAATGTCTACAGTGTTATATTCCTTACCAGCTTCGGCAAATCCGTAAGCGGCAAAATGCTTCGCACATGCTGCTATGGTATTGGGTTGGGACAAATCATCGCCTTGAAAACCTTTTACACGGGCCTTGGCAATTTGTGCCCCTAAATAAGGATCTTCTCCTCCACCTTCCATAACTCTTCCCCATCTGGGATCTCTTGATATATCTACCATTGGGGCAAATGTCCAGTTTAGCCCTACGGCAGAAGCTTCTGTCGCTGCAATTCTTGCGGAGTTCTTAATGGCCTCCAAATCCCAGCTTGCAGACTCGGCAAGAGGAATTGGAGCCAAGGTTTTGTGTCCATGTATAACATCGTAACCAAAAATTAGCGGTATGCCAAGTCGTGTTTCCTCAACTACTAATTTTTGTAATTTCCGTACTTCTTCGGCACCCGTTACATTGAGCATGGAGCCGACAAGTCCTTTCTTAAGGTGTTCATATTTTGTTGCTGCATTGCCTCCTTGCGGAGCGGGACCGGTAACGTCCCAAAAACCATTGTATTGATTCATTTGCCCTACCTTTTCTTCTAAGGTCATAAGGCTTAACAATGAATCTACTCTTTGGTCGGTGGTATTCTCTTGCGCCATAACGGTGTAATTGATGGGTGCAAAATAAAGGGAAATTATGCAAAGAACTTTTATCGAGTGTTTCATTTATATGCTTAAATGTTGAAAAATAGTTGATAGTATTTGAAAGTGGTGTAATTAATAGGTGCAAAATAAAGAGAAATAACGCAAAATTTTTTTATTGGTTGTTTCATTTATACACTCAAATGTTGAAAAATCATTGATAGTATTCGAAATTAAACCAAAAAACCATAACGTGCTAGTATTGTGTCTTTGTACTTTTAGTCAAAAATTAGATTGATGAATTCTAGACCAGAACAATTAGAAGCTTTTGACCGTCTCTTAACGATAATGGATGAATTGCGGACACAGTGTCCTTGGGATAAAAAGCAGACCATGCAAACACTTCGTCATCTTACAATAGAAGAGACTTACGAGCTTGGAGATGCGATTTTGGAGAATGATTTGGATGAGGTGAAAAAAGAGCTTGGGGATTTGTTGTTGCACATCGTGTTCTATGCTAAAATTGGTTCGGAAACCAGTGATTTTGATATTGCAGACGTTGCCAATGAAATTTGTGAAAAACTTATCAATAGACACCCACACATATATGGTGATGTTAAAGTAGCTGGTGAAGATGAGGTAAAGCAGAATTGGGAAGATATAAAACTAAAAGAAGGAAAGAAGAGCGTACTCCAAGGCGTGCCAAACAGTCTGCCAGCTTTGGTCAAAGCAAGCAGAATACAGGAAAAAGTGGCTGGTGTAGGCTTTGATTGGGAACGACCTGAACAAGTATTTGAGAAGGTAAAAGAAGAGCTTTCTGAGTTACAGGAAGAAGTAGAGAATGAAAACAAGGACAAAATAGAGGCTGAGTTTGGTGATGTGCTATTCTCCCTTGTCAATTATGCACGCTTTTTGAATATCAATCCAGAAAATGCATTAGAAAGAACCAATAAAAAATTTATAAAAAGATTTCAATATCTGGAAGCGAAAGCAAAGGAAGCCCAGAAATCTTTGAAAGATATGACCCTTGCTGAAATGGATATTTTTTGGGAAGAAGCAAAACTGTTATAATCTGATTTTTTTCAAAAAGTACTTTGTTTCAACTATTTAATATCTAGCTAATCCAGTTATCTTTACGCGCTTTTAAAATTCCAAAATTGTTTCAACAATACACAAAAGAGTTTGCATACAACCTAAGGTTGGCATATCCCGTGATTTTAGGAATGCTAGGTCACACTTTCGTTGCCTTTGCGGACAATATTATGGTTGGGCAATTGGGGACAGCAGAATTGGCAGCTGTTTCATTGGGAAATAGTTTTGTATTTATAGCTATGTCCTTGGGAATTGGTTTTTCAACAGCAATTACACCTTTGGTTGCTGAAGCTGACGGCGCTGGTAACAAAGCTGATGGCAAAAGTGCATTAAAACACGGTCTGGTGCTATGCACACTATTGGGACTTTCGTTATTTGGAATCATCTTGCTTTGCAAACCTTTCTTGCATTACATGAAACAGCCTCCAGAAGTTGTGGAGTTGGCTATTCCCTATTTAGAGTTGGTAGCTTTTTCTTTGGTTCCGTTGATTATATTTCAGGCGTTCAAACAATTTTCTGAGGGACTTTCCCAAACAAAATATCCCATGTACGCTACCATTTTGGCCAATGTGATAAATATTACGCTCAATTACCTGTTGATATTTGGTTCTTTTGGATTTCCAAAATTAGGTATTGTTGGTGCTGCTATCGGAACCTTGGTATCTCGCTTTATCATGGTCGGCTATATTTGGTTTTTGTTGAAACAAAAAGAAAAATTCCAAATCTACGTTACCGGATTCAATTTTAAGAATATCGAAAAGACGGTAATGAAAAAAATTATTAGCCTTGGTTTTCCTTCTGCTTTACAAATGTTTTTCGAAGTTGCCATTTTTACAGCTGCAATCTGGTTGAGCGGCGTTCTAGGTAAAAATGCGCAAGCTGCCAACCAAATTGCCTTAAACCTGAGTAGTATGACTTTTATGGTAGGTATGGGATTAAGTGTCGCTGCGATGGTAAGGGTGGGCAACCAAAAAGGATTACAAGATTTTAAAGAACTTAGGAGAATTGCGGAATCTATATTTTTTCTAACGTTCTTACTGGAAATTGTTTTTGCTGCTCTCTTTCTTATTGGAAGATATTGGTTGCCCACCATTTATTTGGATGTAGATGATATTGTAAATCAAATGGATAACTCAGAGGTAATCATTATAGCCGCCAAGCTGTTGTTCGTAGCTGCTTTTTTCCAAATTTCGGACGGAATACAGGTTGTGGTACTTGGCGCCTTGCGAGGCCTTCAAGATGTCAAGATTCCGACACTTATCACCTTTATAGCATATTGGTTGATTGGTTTTCCCGTTAGTTATTACTTTGGATTGTTCACCGAATTTAAAAGTGTGGGTATCTGGATGGGATTATTGTTAGGCCTTACCGCATCTGCGGTAATGTTGTATATTCGATTTAAATATCTTACAAAAAAGCTAATTCAAAATAAACAAGATTCCAGAATATTGGAATCCAACACGTAACAAATGGAATTACCTAAATTTCTTTTAGGCGACAATACAGATTATCCAAACTCAATTTTTATTGTCCACACGGAATACCCTCGCTTTATTATCAACCTTGAAAATGATGAAGTGGAATGGTTGGAAGAGTTTTCTAAAGAAGACGAAAAGGAGTTGGCCGAGGAAGCAGAAAACTTGATTGAAGCTGCTACAGCATTTTACGATAGGGAAGTTTCCAGATATGACGAATAATCATGTTGGAAGAAATCATAAGACTGGATAAAGAACTTTTTTTGTTCCTGAACGGATTGGGAACAGAAACTTGGGATGGCTTTTGGTTATTTATCACCCACAAGCTAAGTGCAATTCCGCTGTATGCATTATTGTTGTTTTTCACCTTCAAACATTTTGGGACCAAAAGAACAGTGATAGTGTTGGTCTTTGTGGCACTATTGATTACGGCTACAGATCAGTTGGCCAATTTCTTTAAATACGGGGTCCAACGGCTACGCCCATGCCATGATGGGGATATAAACATAATGGCAAGATTGGTAAAAAAATCTTGTGGTGGAAGGTTTGGCTATTTTTCTGCACATGCGTCCAATGCTATGGCATTGGCATCTTTTTTCGCTGTGCTTTTGAGTTCTAGGATTAAGTATTTGCCTATATTTTTAATGGTCTGGGCTATTCTTGTAGGCTATAGTAGAATTTATATTGGTGTCCACTTTCCTTTAGATGTTCTTACTGGAATCTCAATTGGTATCATTTTTGGATGGTTGTTTGCCAAGTTAGCTATATTTGCATTCCAAAAATTGGGGCCATGATATCATCTTTAAGATATTGGTTTTTACTTTCCCTTGTTGTTCTGGTGTACATCGCCGGAATGTTTGTGACCCTTTTTGAGAACGATTCTGCGCAGTTTGCTGTTATGGCCATGCGAATGATCCAAGAAAATGACTTCTTTACCCTTATAAAAGGAACTGAAGAGTATTTGGATAAACCACATATGCACTATTGGTTGGCAGCTTTGTCTTTTAAAATTTTTGGAATCTACGATTGGGCGTATAGAATTCCAGGTATTTTAGCCACTCTACTTGGGGCTCACAGCTGTTATGGATTGGGAAAATTGCTCTACAATACAGATATCGGTAAATTTTCTGCGCTTATTTTTATGACTGCCCAAACCATAGTGCTATCCACAATTGATGTGCGTACAGATGCAGTTTTGACTGGGTTTACAATTTTTGCAATATGGCAATTGGTAACTTATATTGAAAAAAATACAATCTGGAATATTGTTCTGGGTGCGTTTGGAGCTGGAATCGCTTTTTCAACCAAAGGACAGATTGCATTAGTGGTGATAGGCGTTTCAATCCTATGTCATTTGGCATATACCAGAAAATGGGAACGATTGTTCAATTGGAAATTTTTTGTGGCCCTATTGGTTTTTGGAATTACAATAGCTCCAATGCTCTACGCCTATTATCTACAGTTTGATTTGCATCCTGAGAAAGTGATACGCGGGAAAAGTGATCGGAGCGGTATCTTTTTTATTTTTTGGGAGCAAAGTTTTGAAAGGCTCAGTGGTGAAGGAGTAGGGAAGAACAGTAACGACTTCTTTTTCTTTTTCCATACATTTTTATGGGTGTTTTTACCATGGACAGTACTGGCTTTGATAGCCTACTGGTATAGAATCAAAACTTTTTGGAAACTACGTTTTAAGTACAGACCGCAATACGAGTTTTTGACTTTAGGTGGGATTACCGTATTGTTTTTTCTGATAAGTCTAGCACAGTTTAAGCTACCGCATTACATCAATATTTTAATGCCTTTGTATGCCATTTTATCGGCATCATATCTACATAGCCTTTATAGACATTCAAAAAGTGCGGTAATCAAAGGGTTGTTGGGGGTACAATATTTTATTCTTAGTCTGGTTTTTATTTTTTCGCTTCTGGTGTGTTTTCATGTTTTTAAATTTCAATCGGTTTATTCATATTTCGTATTGGTTGCTGTGCTGGCAGTTATAACGTACTTCTGTTTAAAACGAGAGGAGTATTACATGCGGATCATCACTTTATCGGTCTACAGTTCACTGTTGCTCAATGGCGTACTCAATACACATTTTTATCCATCATTGTTGGAGTACCAAGCGGGGTCTACTATGGCTGAAAAAATATCTGAATATCAAATAGGTACAGATAAAATTTATAAAATATCAAAGCGATTTACTTGGGCTTTGGACTTCTACAATAGGAAGCCTGTACAAATCACCACTAAATCAGCATTAGAAAATTTGGAGGATGCTTGGGTATATGTGGACGACAACGAACTACAGGAACTTCGGGATTCTGGAATCAATTGGAGCGAACAAATAACGGTAAATCAATTTCGAATAACCAGATTACAGATTAAATTTTTAAATCCCCATACAAGGCACAAAAAGTTAAACCACATGCATTTATTGCATCTCGATTAAGTTTCGATAACTTCCAGTTTTGGCTTTTTAAAATGGTAAAAAACACCTAAAAAGGATATCAAGGCGGTGATAAGAAAAAAGGTAAGGCTTATGCCTATTGAAGTATTCACCTCTAATCCTAACCATTTTGCCCCATACAAAAATGTAATCTCTCGACTTCCTATTCCACCAATGGTCAATGGTACTACGGAAACTATGGAAGAAATGAGAAAGACAAAAAGGTATTCAAATATATTCAAGTCAATAGACAACGACTTTAAAACACATAGTATACAGACAAGCTGTGAAAACTGCACAAGAGCGGAATATCCTATGGATTTCCAAAAAATAGGTAACGTATAGGAAAAGAATCGTTTATGGAGAAACCAAAATACGCCAATACTTAATGGGATTCCTAAAATAAATATCCAGATCACCTCAGTGAAAATTGGGTTATTGATTAAAAATGCACAGATACACGCATAAATGAAAATCAGTAGCATACCGCTCAATCTATCCAATAACAACACGGAAACCACTTTTTTTGTTCCAGATTTGTACTGTTTTTGAATTACATAACCTTTGTAGGCATCACCGCCAATTCCACCGGGAAGAAACAGATTGTAGAACATCCCCAAAAGATAGAGTTTAAGGTTGCTTAAATGGGTTATCTTAACGTCTATCTGATGAAAATAGAGATTGAGTCTAAACGATGCTAAAACCTTGGAAATCGCAACTAGCAAAACACCAAGTATTAAATAAAAAGGATTACTTTTTTCTAAAGTGTTGGCTACTTCTTTAAAATCGATTTTAGTGAAAATAAAATAGATTAAAGCTGCACTAACGCCGATCTTCAAGACAGTTATGAGCCTTTTACGCAGCTTTTCCGTCACCTATGGTAATTTTTTTAACTCGATATGGTCTTTTTTGCTGTGATTCGTAGTAGGTGCGAATAAGTAGCTCCATCACAATGCCTATGGTAAACAATTGGACTCCCCCCAAGATGAACATCATTCCAAAAATGAGCAAAGGCCTGCTACCGATATCCTCACCAAAACCAAGTTTTACAATTAGCAGATAAATATTGATAAAGATTCCTAGAATAATCAACAACACCCCAAAAATTCCAAAAAGGTGTATGGGCCGCTGAAAGTACTTTCTAATAAATAGTAATAGCATCATATCGGCCACTACCTTAAAAACCCTTTCTAGTCCGTACTTGGATACTCCCGCATGGCGAGCGTGGTGTTTTACGGGGACCTGTTTTATTTGAGCACCTTCTAAATGTGCCAATAATGTTATGAAGCGGTGCATTTCACCGTAAAGGTTCAGGCCTTTGGCAATATCCTTGGTAAATACCTTTAGGGCACATCCGTTATCCTTTATATCTAATTTCGTCACCCTTCGCACCAAGAAATTAGCAATTTTGGATGGTATTTTTTTAACTAGGGAATCCTTTCTTTTCTGACGTATCCCTGTTATCAAATCGAACTCTTCGGTGATTGCATATTCGAGCATTTGTGGTATGTCCGAAGGGTCGTTCTGAAGGTCGCCGTCCATAGTGATAATATATTCCCCTACGGCATAATCTATTCCGGCGGCCAATGCCAAACTCTGTCCATAATTCTTTTTCAACTCGATGAGATGGACTTTGTCATCATCCATTTTTTTAACCACGTTTCGGGTTTCGTCCGTTGAAAAATCATCAATATAGATTATCTGATATTGGTATCCCTCTAGGCTCTCATGTATTTTTTGCGTCAATAACACCACATTGTCCTCTTCATTGTATAAAGGAACGACTATGGATAAAAGGGAGTTTGTTATACTGCTCATCTATTAGCTTAAGGTCTGGGCAAATTTACTTTTTTTATTTAAGTTCCTTGGTGATGTCATCCAAGAGTGTTTTGGCGGCATAGAAAGGTGATATTTTATTTTGCCCTACAGCAGTTAACATTTTTTGCTGCATAGTTTTAAAAGACTTTTTTTGATGAAATAATTGCTTTATCTGTTCGTCCACAGCTTGAAGAAACCAATTTTTGTTCTGAATCTCCCTGTTTTTTTCAAAGTGACCGTTTTCCAAATTTTGTGCTATAAAATCATCGATCATTTTCCAGATTTCTATGATTCCCGTGTTTTCCGTGGCCGAACAGCTCAACACTTTTGGGGTCCAGCCATTTTCTTTGGGCGGATATAGATGTAATGCCCTTGCAAATTCGGTCTCGGCCAGTTTTGCTCTTTTCAGGTTATCGCCATCGGCCTTATTGATGGCTATGGCATCCGCCATTTCCATAATCCCCCGTTTTATTCCTTGTAACTCATCACCAGCTCCAGATAATTTTAGCAATAGAAAAAAATCTACCATACTGTGGACCACCGTCTCACTCTGTCCAACCCCAACGGTTTCCACAAGAATTACATCATACCCAGCTGCTTCGCAAAAAATAATACTTTCCCGTGTTTTTCTAGCAACACCGCCCAAAGACTCACCAGAAGGAGAGGGTCTAATAAAAGCATTTGGGTCTTTTGCAAGTGTCTCCATTCTGGTCTTGTCCCCTAGAATACTGCCCTTGCTTAAAGTGCTCGTTGGGTCTACCGCGAGTACAGCGACTTTTTTACCCAGATTGGTAAGGGTCTTACCAAATACTTCTATGAATGAGCTTTTACCGACACCAGGTACTCCAGTAATTCCTATACGGATGCTTTTAACCGGTTTGGCAAGACATTTTTCGATAATGGCGTTTGCTTTTTCAAAATGTTCGGGTTTGGAACTTTCAAGAAGCGTAATGGCCCTCGCTAAAATAGCTTTGTTGCCCTCAAAAATACCTTCAACAAGTGTAGCTGTGGACATGTCCTGTTTTCTGAGTTGCTTTATTTTGGAAATTGAAGCTATGAGTATCGTTTTTTAATGAGCAAAAGTTAAGCTCATTACATTGTATACGAAGGTAAAAAGTTTTCGGGTGTTTTTATTGGACAATTGTCATAGTATGGGAAAAACAATAAACGATAAACAATGAACATTGTTTATGCTGAGTGCAGTCGAAGCTAACAATTGATAAACTGTATTTCACAAAAATTTAATAATGCATATACGATGGTATCCACTTACAAATAGTAACTTCTGATATTAAATAAGAAATTGCCTCGTTGCTAGGTGCTGCTTGGTCAGTGGGGTATAAGAATTAAACATAAATAATTACTGATGAAAACTATTTTTGAAAGTAAAGCTACCAACATGGGAGGTAGAGCTGGGCATGTACAAAGCGAGGATGGCGTGTTGGATTTTGATATTAGTATGCCAACTTCCAGTGGAAAGCCAAACGCTAAATCGACCAATCCTGAAGAACTTTTTGCAGCTGCGTATTCTACCTGCTTTGCCGGGGCGATACAAGCAGTGTCCAAAGAACATGGTGTTGAAGATTTAGGAGATTTTAGTGTTACCGCCATGGTGTCGTTCAATAAAGAAGATGAAGGCTTTTTTCTTGAAGCCACATTGGACTCTTACTTACCTACAGTAGATAAGGAGACGGGTGAAAAACTGATCAATGCGGCTCATGAGATATGTCCTTACAGCAAAGCGACAAGGGATAATATTACCGTACATTTAAACTTGTTGATGGACGAGTAGCAAAATAACGATTCAAAATATAAGAATCCCGTTGAGTCTTCAACGGGATTTTTTTGTTAAAATCAGGAAGGACATTTTTTTTTGCAACACTGTCTTTTTTATTTCGTCTTTATAGCAAACAACTAAAAAACCAAAGAGAACCAACAACCATGTTTCAAATTGAACTGGTAGAACAATGCAAGGCAAACGACCGTAAAGCACAATTAAAGCTATATAAGCAATATTGTGATGGGATGTACTGTGTCGCCATGCGTTTTTTGAAAAACCCGGATGATGCCGAAGATGTGCTACAGGAGTCTTTCATAAAAGCATTTCAAAGGATACATCAATTTAAAGGAGAGGTCACTTTTGGAGCTTGGTTAAAAAGAATAGTTGTAAATGGTAGTATCGACTTTTTAAAGACGAAACACCAAAAAACGGTAGAATTGAACGAGAGTTACATGCACGTGGTAGAAGATGATGATTGGACAGTGGACGATGGGGTCTC
The DNA here is from genome assembly GCF_021390175.1 of Flagellimonas sp. HMM57. Taxonomy (NCBI): domain Bacteria; kingdom Pseudomonadati; phylum Bacteroidota; class Flavobacteriia; order Flavobacteriales; family Flavobacteriaceae; genus Flagellimonas; species Flagellimonas sp. HMM57. The sequence goes on from NZ_CP090004.1 coordinate 2,975,083, forward strand.
GTTGGTAAAAATCAAGGAAGCAATGGAAAAGTTGCCCGAAAAATACAAGTATGTAGTTCAGTTGTTTCTTGTTGAAGGATATGATCACAACGAAATAGCACAGATTCTTGGGATTAGCGGAACTGCTTCAAGAACCAGATTATTACGTGGCAAAGCACAATTACAGGAAAAACTTAAAGATATTTCTTATGGCACAGGATATTAGAGATTTGTTTGCAAAGGAAAGGGAGAAAACCTATACCATGAAAAAGGGGCACGAAGCCCGTTTCTTATCCAAAATGGAGGAAGAATTGCCGGGCAATTCAATAGAGAAGAAATCCTCTTCAATCTTTTGGTTGGGAATAGCGGCATCCCTTACAATTATTTTTGGTTTAGGAGTTCACTTTTTTTCTGCATCGAATAACATAGATTCAGATTCGACCCCAACTATGGTTGAGCACGTAAAAGAGGACAAAGAACGGAACACAATCTCATTGGGAGACCTTTCACCAGATTTAAAAAAAATTGAAAGCTATTATGTTACCAATATCAATATACAATTGTCCGATCTTGATTATACGGGCGATAACAAGATTGTAGTTGATGGCTATATGGAGCGGCTTGCCGAATTGGATAAAGAGTACAGCAAATTGAATGTAGAATTAAACGAGATTGGGCCCAACGACCAAACCATAACTGCCTTGGTCAAAAATCTTCAGTTAAGACTGCAATTGTTAGAGAAATTGAAAACAAAGTTGAATCAATTAAAATCATCAAAAAATGAACAGGAATCATCAAATACTATTTAATGTTTTTCTGATACTCATGGCAGGTATTACCTGCTATGGTCAGGAAAAATCGAAAACGTACAAAGAAACTTTTAATGTCGATAACGATGCTGAATTGAACATCAATACAAGCCATACGGATATCGAATTTGAAACTTGGAACAAAAATCAGGTTGAGATTACTGCTGTTGTTGAAATAGAGGATGCCACAGATGAAGAGGCCAAATCTTATTTTGATAAGGAGATTGTAAAGATTATGGGAAATAGCAGAGAGATCGAAGTGAGTACCAGGGAGCGGGGCTTTGGGAACGGGTTCAATGTGAGGGGCATGGACATAGATATACCGGACATGTCTTTTATAGAACCGCTATTTGAAAGCATCGCAATTCCAGAGTTGCCCGAAGTTATTGTAATTCCAGACATGCCACCCGTGCCCCCTGTGCCCAATATTCAGTTTGATTACGATGCCTATAAGCGGGATGGTGATGCCTATATGAAAGAGTGGAAAAAAGATTTTGACAAAAACTTTAATGAAGAATATAAGGAACGCTTTGAAGCATGGGGAGATAGGGTAAAGGAAATGGCAGAGAAAAAAGCGGAAAGGATAGAGGAGCGTGAGCAAAAAAGAAAAGAGCTTTTGGAAAAACGAAACGAAATGAGAGAAGAGGCACGTGAAAAAAGGAATCAAGCGTTAAAAGAACGCAATGAAAAACGCAAGATCAAGGCAAAAAGGGTTTACAGAATCAATCGTGGTGATGATTCGGATACATTTTATTTTTCGTCGGATGGAGAAAGCAGAAGATTTAAGGTGAAAAAGTATATAAAAATAAAGATGCCAAAATCCATTAAGCTCAAAATGAACGTTAGGCATGGGGAAGTGAAATTGGCAGAAAATGCCAAAAATATAAATGCAAGCTTGTCATATGCAAGCTTGCAAGCTTCCACGATTGATGGAGACCGAACCGATATTAGGGCATCATACTCGCCTGTGGTCGTACAAAACTGGAATTATGGGCAATTAAAAACAGATTATTCAGATAGGGTAGATTTAAAAGAAGTAGGGGAGCTGCAACTGAGCACTGTGTCTTCCAATGTGGTCATTGAACGGTTAAAGGGTAAGGCTTTTGTAAAAAACAGTCTTGGCGAATTGCGTATAAATTCAGTGGGCAATAATTTTTCAACTATTGATATTACCGTGGAAAATGGTGAGGTTGCCTGTAAAATTCCTTCGATACCCTTCTTTGTTTACGTAAACGAAACACTTTCAGAATTGGAATATCCAAAAACGTTCGTCATGGAATCTTCTAAAAGTCATGGTTCCAATGTGTATAAAGGGTATCATATCGATACTAAAAATCATAAAGCCATAAACATCAACTCAAGATATAGTGAGGTGGTGCTAAAACAATAGTATCCTTATTTAAGTATTAAAGTCCCAAATACATCAGCATTTATCCAGCCTTGATTTTTATCTTCTCCTGGCACAAAGACAGATCCTATAAAATTCTCTCGCTCCTTACTGTTATCGTTGTCACAATAGGCAAGTGCAAATCCAACTTTTTTGTTTTTAGATAGGCTTATAGGCTTATTTTCTTTTCCATCTTTAAAATCATCAGAAAAAAGCTTTACCGCAATTTCCCAAGTGGTGGTCTTGTCATCTGTAATATGCTTTGAAGTAACATGTTCATTATAGAGCTTCGGTTTTTCATCAGGTGCAAGATCTACAACATTTCCATCTAAGGCCACATGGTAAGCGAATGCATTGTGGGAGAATTGGTGTTCACCGCCAGAATTGTCCTCGTCTACAAATATTTCAACGCAATCATCGTCCCACCATAATTTTAAGGGGTCTTTGTGTTGGTCAAAAAGAATATCGTCCGTAATCTCGACCAAAAGATAGAGGGCATCCTCATCCCAACTTACTTTATACCTACCACTAAAATCATCATTAGTGTAAGAATCACCAAGCCAAAGCTGGTCCAATGCGAGCCATTTTGCATTTCCCCAGCAGGCGTCCAAAGCCTGACCATCAATAATGGGACTTTTTTGGGCTCTGTTAACGATTATCGTTTGATGGTCTTCTTTTTGATGGGAAGAACATCCTACAATAACCAAAAAAAGAGCCAAGCTAAGATACTTTTGCATGGCTCTAAGATAGTTATTTTAAAAAATTCCTACGGAAGCTAATGGGATTCTTCTTTCAAATAGTCACCAAAGTTTTCCTTGAATTTGTTCAATCTGGGGATTGATACATTCCTTATATAAGAGTTGTTCGGATGTTTTCTTTCATAATCCTGATGATATTCTTCAGCTTTATAAAAGGTTTCGAACGCTTCTATTTGAGTTACTATAGGGCGGTCATAGGCACTTTTAGATTCCAAAAGTGCAACGTAATCCCTAATGATCTTTTCTTGCGCTTCATTTTTATAAAAAGCAATGGAACGGTATTGCGCGCCCCTATCAGGTCCCTGTCTGTTCAAGGATGTGGGGTCGTGCGAACCAAAGAATACCTGAACTAATTTGGTAAAGGATATGGCTTCTGGGTCATAATATACCTCAACAGCTTCGGCATGTGTGGTACGGCCATAGGCAACATCTTCATAGGTAGGATTCTTTTCGGTTCCCCCAGAATACCCTGAATGCACTTCTTTTACGCCTTCTACACTTTCAAAAATGGCTTCTACGCACCAAAAGCAACCGCTTGCAAAATAAGCCGTTTCGTATTGTTGGAGCGCCTCATCGGAAAGTATTGCTTTCTCCATGGTTACTTGTTCGGCAACTTCTTGTTTCTTGGAGGTATTTTTAGGTTGGCAATTGACGGAGACCAATAAAACAAATGCTAAAATCGTAATTCTTGTTATCTTCATTTTCGGTTTTACTGTTTAGTAGTATCAATATACTAAGTATTACTGATGTTGTTGTTAAAAATTGTTAATCCATTTGATATTGCTTCCTATGAACTTAGAAACACTTTTAAAGACGCAAAGCACTGGAGCGATTCAAATCCTTGATTCGAAAATTCCTTTATCGGCATATTGTAAAATTGACCTATCCACCACAAATGAAACTTTAAAAGGTATCGACATCACCTCACCAGATTTATGTCAACAATATATAGATGACATTTTGGGATTAAATAATGCCAAAGTTGCTTTTGGAGGATATCTGGAAAAACGTGCCCTGTATGCTAAGTCTGAACGCTTTTTGGAAGCCGGGCAGCGTAATATTCATTTAGGAATGGATTTTTGGTGCAAAGCAGGTACAAAAGTGATAGTTCCGTTAGAAGGTAAAGTACACAGTTTTAAAAATAATGATGATGTGGGCAACTACGGACCAACAATACTTTTAGAGCACCAAATTGAGGGTATTACTTTTTATACGCTTTACGGACACTTGTCCTTAGAATCCATACATGAAATAGAAATAGGTGCTTATTTTGATAGGGGAGAAGTTCTTGGAACTTTAGGCACTCCGGACATCAACGTGAACTATGCACCCCATTTACATTTTCAGGTGATATTGGATTTAGAGGGATATTATGGCGATTATCCCGGTGTGTCTTCTTGGAATAATCTGGATTTTTACAAAAAAAACTGTCCAAATCCCAATAGTTTGTTGCGAATGGATTTTTAAAACATCGATGAAATGCACAGTGAATCGGTGGACTGTTTTTGAGCTAAAAAACGTTTGTCGAGGATAAAATACACTTCAGCCGAAAAAGATTCCCACACCGAAAAAAGTAGGGAGTTAGGCGAGTTAAATCAGGGCCGGGTAGCATGTGAGGGTACATTTACAATGTAATAAAAACCCAAATCATGAAAGCTATTTTAACTCTTATCGCAGTAATTTTCTTCTCAACTTTAGGTATGGCTCAGGACGTTTCTAAAGAAGTTAAAGTAGAAACTATTACAGTTGCTGTTGAATTGAATATCGAAATTCAAGAAGAAGTTAAAACTGAAACTAGCGTTGCTAGGTTGTACAAGTTCAAAAACTCTAGAGTTAAAAAAGCACTTTCTTTTAGAACTAAGAGAAACAAATCTAAATTGGCTTAATCTGAAAAATGGGAATAGCAATACCAATAGCTTTATTTTTTAGCGTGGCGTTTGTTATCGCATCGATAGCTTTCTCCTTTAGGAAGAAAAAACCAAAGAATCAACATAAAAATAAAATAAGATTTTTCTTATAATACAGTTAATCGAAAAAAAAAGCATCATACCGATTAGGAAAGTTGGCAATAAATCTGATAAATTATTTTTGCGCAACTTAAACCCCAATAAATATCATAGCCTATGTACGCTATTTTAATCCTGGCTGCTTTATTTTGTAGTTTAATTTTTGTTTCTGCAGCCGTACTTTTGACTTTACGTCTCGTAAAAGTGCCTTCGCATCGTAAATAATCCCGTCTTTTATAGTATAGGTTACCCCGCCTACCCGAACAACTTCATTGTCCTCGGTCAATTTTATTGCACCTGTACCGTACAATACTTTTAAGTTTTTTAAAGGGTTTTCATCAATGATTACAAAATCGGCAAGCTTACCGACCTCTACCGTTCCAATTTTATCGGACATACCTAAGGCTTCAGCACCATTTAGAGTAGCAGACCTAATGATTTCCAAAGGATGGAATCCTGCTTCACGAAGCAATTCCAATTCCCTAACGTAGGCAAATCCATATAGCTGAAAAATAAAGCCTGAGTCCGAACCAGTGGTAACCCGACCACCTCGATTTTTATATTCATTTACAAAAGTCATCCATAATTGATAGTTGTTGCGCCATGCCACTTCTTGTTCCGTACCCCACTCATGCCAATAGGAACCATGGGATATTTTGCTGGGTTGGTAAAACCTCCAGAGCAATGGCATTGTATATTCTTCATGCCATTCTGCACGCCTTGCACGATGTAAATCCCTACTGGCCTCATAAATGTTGAAGGTAGGGTCTATCGTAAAGTCGAGTTCAATGAGCTCGTCCATTACGTTGTTCCAATGCTCGGAATAGGGTTTGGCAGCTTGTTCCCAAAGCTTTCCGGCTTCCTCAAAGCGATGTTGTTCGTTCTGATAGTTATAGTCCAAAGGATAATCCTGTACGGTTCTATCTTCAAATAATGCTTCTGGAAGTCCATACCAATGCTCCATACTTGTAAGACCCGCCCTTGCAGAATTCAGCACATTCCAACGCGCAACATCCATTTGAGCATGGTGGCAGGCAGAGCGCAGCCCCAGTTTTTTATTTTCTTCCAAAGCGGCTGTCATGATTTCTGGAGGTGCGCCAAAGAACTTAACACCATCCGCACCTTTTTTTGCGTTTTCACGCACCCATTCCCTAGCCATTTCTGGGGTACTAATCGGCATATCACGACCTTGACCAAAACCAGTGTATGCAAATACCCTTGGTGCAATGATTTCATTTTTTTCACTTTTTCGCTTTAAATCCAAGGTCCAATCGATACCTCTCCCACTTGGCTCTCTAACCGTAGTAATGCCATGGCCCATCCAAAGCTTGAAAACATAATCGTAATCGGCACCTTGTGAAACACCTCCTATGTGTCCATGCATATCTACAAACCCGGGTAAAAGGTACATTCCATGACAATCAAGCTCTTTTCCACCAGCTTTTAGTTTTGGCCTTTTGGAAGCATCGATTTCAACACCTGGATATCCAACCACTTGTATGTCCACAATTTTATTGTTTTCCACAACAATATCAATCGGGCCTCTTGGTGGAGCACCATTTCCATTGATAAGGGTGACGCCCCTTATAATGAGCTGGGAAAATGGTCCTTCGCTCATTTCTTCCTGTGCGTGGACCATCACCAATTGAAACTGAAATAAAAGTGAAAGCAGTAGTAGCTTTTTCATAGTATAATTTTATTCTGGAATTCTAATTTTATCCCCTAAAAAAATCGCATTTAAAAAGAGTCTATTGGTTCCGTACCAAGATCCCCTAAAATTGGGGTTGTCCGCAAATAGTACGACCCTACCATTTCCCAGCTTGCTTACTACAAGCGAGGCTGATGGCTTTAGGTTTTCTTCCATATTCTTTTTGGTTATAAAACCATCGATATGAGGGTCTTTGGCATATTTTGCTACGGTAGCATATGCATTTTTACTTGGCGCCAACCAAATGGAATTGTTTTTGTAAACTGGAATTGCGTCATCAGTATACCCAAAGGCCAAAGGATGGGTAATATCCAAATCAACTTTAAAAATAGCACCTCCAACACTTTCTTTACCAAGATTTTCTGGCGCATCAACGTATGGTTTACGCTCTACAATACTTGTTGAGTCCTTTTCTTCTGATTTGGTTAATTTTTCCGATACTATTTTCTTGTCGATAGCCCATTTGGTGGCGCTACCAATGGTAATCAATGTATTGCCCTTACTTACCCAAGCTTTTATTTTGTCCTGTTGCTTTTTTGTGAAATCGTACCTTCCAGAAACCATTACTAGCGTAGTGTACTTATCAAAGTCAGTTCTTGCAAAGTTTCGCATCGGGATTTTGGTTATGGGCATGTGTACCCTAGTATCCAGCAAATGCCAGACTTCACCAGCTTCATAGGAACGGACCCCATCACCGATGATCATTGCAGCTTTGGGAGCTTTTAACGGTGATATCCATCGGCTTCCCAAATCGATACCTTCTGCGCTGTATCCCGAATTGACCGCATAAATGGGAACACGATATTTTTTTTGTACCTCTTGTACCAATTCAAATATTTGATCTGTATCTTTTTTCTGAAGGCTCACTGGGATTACAAGCGCACCGTAACCAAAGTTTTTATTTCCCTCTGTTGTTTTAGCCGTAAAAGGTTTGGACGAAGCTGAAATAACCAATCCTTTTTCCTGGAGATGGTTCAGTGCAGCAACTGCGTTATAATCATCATAATCGATGATATAGGCGTATGCCGTTTTTTGGACCGGAGTTGTTCTGGCCAAGTTATCCAAAGAAGTCACTTTTTCCCCTAAGTTCAAAGAGGTTGTAGGCTTGTACTTCATATTGTAGAAGTTGGCCACGGACCAAGCCGAAGCATCATAATAAACGCTATCTCGATACTTTTCATAGGTCTCGAACATCGTCTGTACCATTCTGTATTGTGGTTGTTTTGTGGGTACAACAAAATCATCACCAGATTTGTATACATCGATTTTATGCAATAAAAGCTTGTCTACAAATGCTTTTACGCGATTTGCATCACTGCCATCTTTAAATGTATACCCTTTAATTCTATTTTTTGAAGCATTATTCAGTGCACTTTTAAAGAATTTTTGCTGGTACTCTCGTAAATATGCTTTGTTCTCCACAGCTGCCTTAACCGTTGCAATGCTCGAAACATATTGATTGCGTATGGTGAACGGAAACGTAATTTCGCCAAAAGCAGTAGTCTGTTTATGGCCTCTGGAACTTGCTTGCTCAAACAACAAAGCTAAACCACCTTGTAGGTCGGGATACGAGGAACCATACCCAGGATAGGTACCATCAAAAACTTCTTTGGTAAAGTAGAATGAACCAATACTATCCAAAGATTTAGCAAAATAATCCCCAAATAGATTGTTTAAATCTTCATAGTTTTCTTTGGGCATAATAGGATTCAGAGAAGCATTATCCTTCATGGGTTCAAAGAAATAAGTGCTTTGGGTTCCCATTTCGTGAAAATCTGTTACTACGTTGGGATACCATTGATGGTACCATTTTAGTTTTCCTCGACTTTCTGGATGAATGCCCAAAAGCCAATCCCGATTTAAATCAAACCAATAATGATTAGTTCTGCCCCTAGGCCAATATTCATTATGTTCCGCATCTTGTGGGTCTGCAACCAAAGGATTGCCTTGATACATGTTTGCCCATTGCGTGTGTCGGTCCCTACCGTCCGGATTTATTGTTGGGTCGATGAACATGACGCCATTTTTTAAATAATTCAGTATTTCTGGATTGTTGGAAGCTACCAGGGTATAGGCAGTAAGCAAAGCTGCTTCACCACCTGAAGGCTCATTACCGTGAACATTGTACCCTAGATTTATGAAAACAGGTACCTCATCATAGTTTGAAGGATTTTGTGAAGGATCTGTAAACTTAAGATGCTGTGATTTTAACCCATCTATATTTTTTAGATTTTCCGGAGTGGTTACGGTAAGCATAATCAATTTTCTTCCTTCATGGGTTTTTCCATATTCGTAAAGACTGGCCCGGTCCGAAACTTCAGAGAGCTTGGTAAAGTAACTTACAATAAGATCATGCCTTGTATGTCTTTCACCAATACCATGGCCCAAGAATTCTTCAGGAGATGGTATGTCTGGATTAAAAGGATGAAATTTTTTGTAGAAATAGTCTTGTGCTGAAATGGAACTACTTATAAAAAGTACGCCAAGGAGTAATTTTTTCAACATGTATACGAAGATTGGTTAATCTTCTAAAGATAGGAAAAGGTTTTAATCGACAGAATTGAATTCTTCAATTATTTCTTCAAATTCAATTCGATAGTAGGTGCCTTTTCTGGACATGTCTCTTGCAATGGTTCCGCGCAATTGTCTCGTAAGATTGTAAATTAGTTTTAACCCAAGTGATTTTGAGTTTTTAGGATCAAAATTATCCGCATAGCCTTTCCCATTATCACCAAGATATAATTCGTATCTATTATTGGGCAAGTTTTTAAGCGAAATAGTGATTTCTCCTCCTTCGCCTTCAGAAATACCGTATTTGAGCGCGTTCGTAATGGTTTCATTGATAATCAATCCCAATGGAATCACAGTATCAATACTCAATTTGTTGTCATGGATGTCAAGATTCATTTTGATTTCATTGGTGTTGCCTTTAACGGAACGTACCAGATATTCACACAATTCTTTGACATAGGGACTTAATTCAATTTTGGATAAATAGTCATCCCGTTTGTACAGCATTTCATGAACCATGGCCATGGATACGACCCTATTCTGACTACTTTTGATGATACTACTGATTTTATCATCGGCAATAGCTCTTGATTGTAAGCTCAACAAACTGGAAACGGTCTGCAGATTGTTCTTGACCCGATGATGCACTTCTTTTAATAAGGTTTCTTTTTCATCTATACGCTCTAGAATCTCTTTACGGGATTTATATAATTTGTGATGGGCTTTCAATAGATTTTTACCAAAAACACCACCTAATAAATACACGGCAAAAATCAAACTTGTAAAGGCAAACCAACTTTCAGATTCGGGAGGAACGACATTTGCCAAAATTCGGAAATCCCCTAAATCATATAGAAACAGCATAACGAGGACGACCAAATTGATGATCAAATAAAAGTGTCCGTAAATCTGTGTAGTCACGTATCCGGCAAACACGATAATCGCTAAAACAAAAATGAAGGGGCTCTGAATCCCTCCACTGCACAATGTTACCACAATAGCCCCGACCAAGGACAACATGGAAGTTATGTTGTAGGTAAGAAGGATGGTTTTGTGCTTTTTATATAATAAGGTGTTTATTATGTTTAAGGATGCGTAGATCAAACAGGTAAGCGGAATGATTTCTTTTATGTCTATAAAGAAATAACATATAGCACCAAACACAACTGCGAAAAGAGAAGAACTATAATTAACCTTTAGTACCAAATCAATCTTGTCTTGTAAACGATATTTATCCTTGACAGGAATTTTCATATGCTACGTTTGGTTATTCAGCTATTTACTCTAAACGGGGTCTGAAGGAGGTAAATTTTGCTTTTTATGGGGCTTTTCTCCTGTAAATCTAAACATGTTTTTCATATAAACAAAAATGACAGCCAATTTCGACTGTCATTCTATCTTTATACATGTGCGTTCGGATTAATCTTCGGTCAATACCCATTCACCTTTATCCAGTAGTGGTTCAGCCTGTTTGAATTTGACTGTTTTACTCTCTCCGGACATTACATTTTTTATGGTAACCCTTTCATTTCTGCCTATTTTAGGCTTGTCTCTCACGATGGTTTCGGTTACTTGAGGTCTTCCGCCTTGCGTTTGTCCCGCAGCTCTATTTTGTGCTGCCATTTCATCGCTATTTGGAATTTCTTCTTTGGAAGTCTGTAATTTTTCCTTGGGCCTTCTAACGTTTCTTGCTTCTTGAATTTGATTTGTACTCTCCGTTGGCAGTTCTCCCTTGAACAAGAACGAAATTACTTCTTTGTTCACTTTATCGATCATTCCCTTAAAAAGTTCAAAAGCTTCAAACTTATAGATTAGAAGGGGGTCTTTTTGCTCATGTACCGCCAATTGTACGGATTGTTTCAATTCATCCATTTTACGCAAATGCGTCTTCCAGGAATCATCGATAATGGCAAGAGAAATATTTTTCTCAAAATCCGTGATCAACTGCTTGCCATCACTGGTATAGGCTCCTTCAAGATCAGTAACCACATTCAACGTCTTAATACCATCCGTGAATGGAACTACGATGCGCTCAAATTTATTGGTTTGGTCCTCATAGACCTTTTTAATGACCTGAAATGCCACAGTAGCACTTCGCTCCATTTTTTGCTGATAGAAGTCGTAAGCAGCCTTGTAAACCACATTGGCGATATCCTGAAAACTCATTTTCTTAAATTCATCTTCGGTCACTGGTGAAGTGATGGAAAAGTATTTAATAAGTTCGAATTCGAAGTTTTTATAATCTTCCGCTGCTTTGTTCGTATCCGCAATGACCTCGCAGGTGTCATAGATCATATTGGCAATGTCTACTTTCAGGCGTTCACCTTGTAACGCATGTCTACGTCTTTTGTAAACAACCTCTCGTTGGGCGTTCATAACATCATCGTACTCCAAAAGGCGTTTACGTATACCAAAGTTGTTCTCTTCGACTTTCTTTTGCGCACGTTCTATAGATTTGGTCATCATGGAATGCTGAATGACTTCGCCTTCTTCCAAGCCCATTCTATCCATCATTTTAGCCACTCTATCAGAACCGAACAAACGCATTAGGTTATCTTCCAAGGAAACATAGAATTGTGAGCTTCCAGGGTCTCCTTGACGTCCTGAACGACCACGAAGCTGTCTGTCCACACGTCTGGAATCATGACGTTCCGTACCTACAATAGCCAATCCGCCAGCAGCTTTCACTTCTGCTGATAGTTTAATGTCCGTACCACGACCCGCCATGTTTGTGGCAATAGTAACAATACCTGCATTACCTGCTTCGGCAACGATATCCGCTTCCTTTTTATGCAGCTTTGCGTTCAATACGTTATGTGGAACCTTCCTAACACTCAATAGTTTGGAAAGTAATTCCGATATTTCTACGGATGTTGTACCTATAAGCACAGGCCTTCCCGATTTGGACAATTGTGTCACTTCGTCTATAATTGCGTTGTATTTTTCGCGCTTTGTCTTATAGATAAGGTCTTGTCTGTCGTCACGTGCAATTGGTCTGTTTGTGGGGATTTCCATGACATCCAGCTTATAGATTTCCCAGAATTCCCCTGCTTCTGTTACTGCCGTACCAGTCATACCGGACAGTTTATTGTACATTCTAAAGTAATTTTGAAGCGTTACGGTAGCAAAGGTTTGGGTCATTGCCTCAATCTTTACATTCTCCTTTGCTTCAATAGCTTGATGGAGTCCATCCGAATACCGTCGCCCGTCCATAATACGTCCCGTCTGCTCATCAACGATCATTACCTTATTATCCATGACCACGTATTCCACATCTTTCTCAAACAATGTGTAAGCCTTTAAAAGTTGGCTCATGGTATGGATACGCTCACTCTTGACCGCAAATTCCTTGAAAAGTGCTTCTTTGAGCTCTGCTTCTTTTTCAATTTCCAAATTTTGGGCTTCAATCTTAGCGATTTCCCCACCAATATCGGGCATTACAAAAAAGTCCTTGTTTTCATCTCCAGAAAGATAATCGACCCCTTTGTCTGTAAGTTCGATTTGATTGTTCTTTTCTTCGATTGTGAACAACAGGTCGGCATCTACCTTTGGCATCTCCCTATTATTGTCCTGCATGTAGAAGTTTTCAGTTTTTTGTAGCAACTGTTTTACGCCTTCTTCACTCAAAAATTTTATTAATGCCTTGTTTTTTGGCAACCCTCGATAAACGCGAAGCAACAAAAATCCACCTTCTTTGGTATCACCCTCTTTTATCAATTTTTTAGCTTCGGCCAAAACCCCTGTTAAATGCTGACGTTGTTTTTGAACTATATCGGAAACATTTGGTTTTAACTCATTGAACTCATGACGGTCTCCTTCGGGAACAGGCCCTGAAATGATCAGGGGTGTACGGGCATCATCGACCAACACGGAATCCACCTCATCCACAATGGAATAGTGGTGTGGACGTTGTACCAAGTCTCCGGGGGTATGTGCCATATTATCCCTTAGATAATCAAAACCAAATTCGTTATTGGTTCCGTATGTGATATCGGCATTGTATGCTCCCCTTCTGCCATCTGAATTGGGCTGGTGCTTGTCTATACATTCAACGGAAAGTCCGTGAAACTCAAATATCGGAGCCATCCAAGCGCTATCCCTTTTTGCCAGATAATCGTTTACGGTGACCAAATGTGCACCTTTTCCCGAGAGTGCATTTAGATAGAGTGGGAGTGTGGCAACTAATGTTTTCCCTTCCCCGGTTTGCATTTCTGCAATTTTTCCTTGGTGAAGTGCGATACCACCTATGAGCTGGACGTCATAGTGCACCATATCCCAGGTCACCTCTTTTCCTGCTGCGTCCCATGAGTTTTTCCAAATTGCTTTGTCGGCATCCAGCGTAACATAGTCTTTAGAACCAGATAGGCTTCTATCGAATTCCGTAGCGGTAACGGTAATGGTCTCGTTGGAAGCAAAACGTTTTGCAGTTTCTTTTACCACGGCGAACGCTTCGGGAAGAATGGTATTCAGTGTATTTTCAGATATTTTATAGGCTTCTTCGTTAAGTTTATCAATTTCTGAGTAAATCTCTTCGTTGCGGTCAATATCTGTTGAATTGAGTACTTCTTCTTGTAAGGATGCTATTTTATCGGTGATTTCCTTGGAATCCTCTTGTATTTTGGATTTAAAAGAAACTGTTTTTTCTCTCAGTTCATCGTGTGTCAATCCTTCAAGTTGTTGTTCAAAAGATCGTATCTCTTTTACTAAAGGTTGAAGGGATTTTACATCCTTCTCGGATTTATCCCCAACAAAAACCTTAAGTACGGAATTAATAAAGCTCATGAATTATTTTTCTTTTGGGTCGCAAAAGCTGTTCCATTGTTCAGCTTAGGGCAAAAGCTTTTGCAAGGCTGTCAAAATTACATAAAAAAAAGCCTCATAAGAGACTTTTTGGTTTTGTTTGTTCGTGTCAAATTAATACTCATCCTCATTCCAGAGGTAATCTTCCTCGGTGGGATAATCGGGCCAAATTTCCTCGATGGACTCGTAAATTTCACCACCTTCCTCTTCCATTGATTGTAGGTTTTCTACAACTTCCAACGGCGCTCCGGTACGGATGGCATAATCTATTAATTCGTCTTTGGTGGCTGGCCAAGGCGCATCACTTAAATATGAAGCTAGTTCTAATGTCCAGTACATAGTAACGGTTTGATTTTAAATTTTTTGCAAAAATAATTTTTAAACTCAATTAGTCAAGTAAAATCGACTTTATTTAAAAAAATATTTTCAATATGTTAATCTGTAACGCAGAAAAGTGAAATTTATTAGTCCAATTTCTCAGGAATCCATTTTACTTCGTCCGCTTGTAACTCATTTGACAACTTTCGTGCCAATACAAACAGATAGTCAGAGAGACGATTTACATACATTAAAACACCTTCTGGTACAGGTTCATTTTCATGTAGATAGGATATCATGCGTTCGGCCCTACGACAAACCGTTCTGGCAACATGACAGTGTGACACGGTCGTGTGTCCACCTGGTAAAATAAAATGGGTCATTTCTGGAAGCTCTTCGTTCATTCTATCCATTTCACGTTCCAATAGCTCAATATCATCAGCCTTAATTCTAGGAATCTTCAAACGATTTTCTTTATTGGGCTCGGTGGCCAAGATAGCTCCGACCGTAAAAAGTTTATTCTGGGTCAAGGCAAGAATCTCCTTTGCTTTTACATTTATTTCTTGATCTCTTAACAAACCCAGGTATGAGTTTAGCTCGTCTATGGTGCCATAACTTTCTATTCGGATATGATGCTTAGGTACCCGCTTCCCTGTAAAAAGTGCTGTAGTGGCTTTATCGCCTGTCTTAGTGTATATTTTCATGATTTTTTATCGTCAGTAGTCAGTAGTCAGTAGTCAGTAGTCAGTAGTCAGTAGTCAGTAGTTGGTAGTTGGTAGTTGGTAATTGGTGCAGTGGCTATTGCTTTTGTAATTGTACACTCTTAACTCTTCAATGAGAATCTTTGTGCTTACGCTTGCCATCCATAAACTTTCTTGATTTTCTATCTCTTGCGTTTCTTTTGTTCTTAAACAGAATAATGAGATAAATGATGGCCAAAACCCCTAAAACGTAATAAATAGTATCGTCCATTTGAGAAATGATTTGATATTTAAAATTACTTCTTTAAATCCGGATAGTGAAATGTTCCTTTTCTTGTTCTTTTCGTATGAACAAGGCTCCTACATGGAACATATCTATACTCACAGTGATATTGGGTAAAGTGATAAGTTTTTCCCAGCATTGTTTCTTTTGGGGATTTTTATGAATGGAATTGATAAGTATCAGGCTGTTGTTGTGGAGTTTTCCTTGAACCAGCATTTCTTTTAATTTCTCCTGACTTAATTTTTCCGTGTACAGGATGTCTACTGATTTTGTATTCGATCTTGATTTTGGATACAATTTTTGAACCTGTCCTGATACATCATGCATGTCGGAAATAGCTATTTTTTCAAATTCAAAATAACCAATACTTTTTAGAAGCACATTTTGCGACTTTTTATTGGATAGCTTTTTAGAGGCATATAAACATTTGGTCACATAATTGAATACAAACGGGGAATGAACACCATGCTGATTGGTAGAGTTCAATAGGAACTTTATGTATGAGACGATTCTGAACCACATTTTTATCCCTCTAAAATTGCCGAAAGCTCAAACCAACGTTCTGTTTTTTCTTCTATCGTATCTGAAATTTCTTTTAGCTCAATGGAGAGTTTTGCTATTTCATCGCCATTCAAATCAGGTTCAGTAAATTTATTCTGTACCAGTGCCTTTTGCTCCTCTAATTTTTGGATTTCTTTTTCTAACCTGCTGTGTTCTTTTTGTTCTGAATACGATAGTTTTTGGGTAGTGTCTTTCTCTTTCCAATGGGTCTTTTCAATTTTTTCCCGACCATTGTTCTTGGAATCACGTTCCGCTTGGACCTTACTACTTTCATAGGCTCTATAGTCCGAGTAGTTCCCTGGAAAATCCTCAATGATGCCTTCTCCCTTAAAAATGAACAAGTGATCCACTATTTTATCCATAAAATAGCGGTCGTGAGATACTACCATTAGGCATCCTGGAAAATCCAACAGAAAGCTTTCCAGAACGTTCAAAGTAACAATATCCAGATCGTTCGTGGGTTCGTCCAAAATAAGAAAATTGGGATTTTGAATCAGCACTGTGCACAAATAGAGTCGTTTACGTTCCCCGCCACTAAGTTTTTCCACAAAATCGTACTGTTTCTTTCTATCAAACAGGAAACGCTCCAATAGTTGTTGCGCAGAGATTTGTCTGCCTTTTTTCAGGGGAATAAAATCTCCAAACTCTCGGATTACATCGATTACTTTTTGCCCTTCTTTTACAGAAATTCCTTTTTGGGTATAATAGCCAAACTTTAAGGTGTCGCCAACAACAACTTTACCTCCGTCCACTTCCTCTTTTTGGGTAATGATGTTTAAAAAAGTAGATTTCCCTGTTCCGTTTTGACCAATTATTCCAACACGTTCCCCTTTGGTAAAATTGTAATCGAATTTTTCCAAAATCACTTTGTCGCCAAACGATTTGGAAATATTGTGAAGTTCCAAAATCTTACTTCCCAAGCGTTCCATGTTCAGTTCTAACTGTACTTGGTACTCGACCCTTCTTTGATGGGCCTTCTGTTTTATTTCTTTAAAATCGTCAATTCTAGACTTGGATTTGGTCGTTCTAGCCTTGGGCTGCCTGCGCATCCAATCCAACTCTTTTTTAAAAAGCAATTTGGATTTGTGCTGTTCTACGGCTTCACGTTCCATACGTGCCTCTTTTTCGCGCAAGTAATACGAATAATTTCCTTTGTAACTATACAATTGATTATTGTCCAGTTCAATGATTTCATTACATACGCGCTCTAAAAAATAGCGATCGTGCGTTACCATAAAAAGTGTGATGTTCTCCTTGGTAAAATACGCTTCGAGCCATTCTATCATTTCTAAATCCAAATGGTTTGTAGGCTCGTCTAGAATGAGTAAATCTGGTTTGTTTAAAAGTACATTGGCCAAGGCCAAGCGTTTTTTTTGCCCTCCAGAAAGCTTGCTTACTTTTAAATTGAGCTGATTTAGGTGAAGTTTGAACAGAATCTGTTTATACTGTGTTTCAAAATCCCAAGCATTGAGTCTTTCCATGGCCTCGAACGCTTTTTGATACCGCTCCGCATCGTCTGGATTCTGAACGGCACTTTCGTAATTGGCTATAACTTTTAAAATTTCATTGTCCGTCGCAAAAATGGTTTCTTCAACGGTTAGGTTAGGATTTAAGTTGGGTTCCTGTTCCAAAAAAGCGATTTTGGTTCCTTTCCTAGAGGTGATTTGCCCTGTTTCTGAACTGTCCTTGCCCGAAATAATGTTTAATATGGATGTCTTTCCGCTGCCGTTTTTAGCGATTAGGGCAATTTTCTGGTCTTTATTTATTCCGAAGGAGATATCGGAAAAAAGAACCAGTTCCCCATAAGATTTGGATATGTTCTCTACCGTTAGCAGATTCATGTGATGATTTTAGGGTGACAAGTTACAGCTTTGAAAATTTAAGGAGATAGCCATACCGTAAGGCCAAGGTCAAAAGTATGGGAATCAGAACTGGTGAAAATAATTGAACTCTTACAATCCATAGAATCACTAATATTCCAAATAATGCTAGAGCGGACCATAGATATTTTGGCAGCCACTTTGGCAATGTACTTTTTCCTGTAAAAATAAAAGCAACTATTAAATTGAATGGAAGTGCCCATAACACATTAAAATTATTTGGAGTAGAGGTGTGGTCTGTGGCAAACCAGAGTAAAAGCATAAAACTTCCTATAAGTCCAGTGACCAAGAACAGTGAAAAATCCAACCACAGACTGCGTGTTTTGTGCTTGTTATCCAGATAGGTCACAACCACAGTAAATAATAATAATAGTGTAAACCAAAATATTGGGGATGCAGGAAAAAATCCATTTCGGGTGCGCTCTTCATAGTCCAGAACACTACGTTCCCGTTTCAATAATGGTTTTCCATCTTTTGTGGTATTCCGTATTTGTTCCATGGCGTAGTAGGGCAGAAACATATGCTCTTGTATGGTTGCTTTGCGATCGACTACGGAGCCAAAGGCCAGATCAATCCCAAACATATCCCAAGAATTTAGATTTAGATGTTGGCGCACCAATTCCCTGAACGTATATTTTTTCTCTAAATGTGAATCTTTGAAAACGATGGCATCACCGTACTGCTGTACTAAAATATCCCCTGTAATACTGGAACAGTTGTTTAATAAAGGATCGTATAAATAGTCTCTGTTTTCAGGTAAAAAATTATTTTCAAAAAAAACAAGCAGTTTTCTACGTTCTTCAAGTGTTAAGTCTAAAATTTGTTCTTTGACCCACCTTTTTTCGAGTTCGTATTCATAAAGAAAAGTATCAAAGGTTCTTCTGGAAAGCGAATAGACCAATTTTCCTTTTACAAAATTTAGATAAAAATTGGGCCTGTCAAAGTCGAAAGTACCGTAGTTGTACACCACGTCGATTCCCAGGCCCGGGTCTTGTACCCGGAACGCACTATGGCCAAATGCGTAGTAAAGTTCGTCGCCAGAGGCACATGTAAGTAGACTTATCGTGGATTTTTCAGTAAGGGCAGGAACTTGCGAAAGCAAATTTTTTCCTACCAAAAACAGTACCAACAAAAAGAAAATCCTTTGTGTCATTCTTAAATTTATCAGCACAAATATCAGAATAATTACTACATGGTAGAATTTGAAAATTCAACACTTTGTTTTTTAGCTTATTTTTACTTGATAATCGAGATTTAAATGCTTCGATGCTTGCGTTGAAGTCTATGTTGAATTTCCTTTTAATGCCTTGCGGACTTGCCCCGAGGTCGTTTACAAAAATCTGACCGTATGAAACAATACATTCCCAATTTTATCACCTTGCTCAATCTTTTTAGTGGTTGTGTTGCTGCGGTGTATGCCGTTCTCAACCATCTAGAGTTGGCGGCGCTCTTTGTTTCTCTTGGGATTCTTTTTGATTTTTTTGATGGTTTGGCCGCTAGGGTTTTAAATGTACAGAGCGAAGTTGGAATTCAGTTGGATTCTTTGGCGGATATGGTCACAAGCGGATTAGTTCCTGGAATCGTAATGTTTCAGTTATTGCAAATGTCAGAGACTGGTGGATGGAATTTAGGGTTTATGGGCCATGAAACTGATATGACAGCACTTCCTTTCGTCGGGTTTATTATTACGCTGGGTTCGGCATATCGCTTGGCAAAATTCAACATAGATGAAAATCAGGTTTCTTCTTTCATTGGCCTGCCAACTCCAGCAAATGCCCTTTTAATTCTATCCTTGCCCTTGATTTTGCTCTATCACAATAATAATGTACTCAATACTATTATTTTAAACGAGTGGTTTTTGATAGGCCTCACTTGTTTGAGTACTTTTCTGCTTAATTCCAAGATTGAACTCTTTGCATTAAAGTTTAAGAACTGGAGTTTTAAGGATAATGCCGTTCGGTACCTTTTTTTGATAGGTAGTTTGGTTTTATTGTTTACGTTACGGTTTTTGGCAATACCCATTATTATTTTCCTATACATTGCCACTTCATTTTTGTCAAAGAAAGATTAACAGATTTTGTTTTAAGAAGAAAACCCTCATAGTTATTTTTGCGTATGTAGTGGAAATACAAAATATACCAGTATGAAAAGAGGAATTTTTACATTCATTTTAGCGACGATTTTAATAGTTTTTTCTTCCCATGAGCTGTTTTTAAAAACAGATGCTTACTTTTTGAACTCGGGACAAGCAAGTGAACTATATCTTTTCAACGGAACATTTGATAAAAGTGAAAATACCATTACAAGGGATAGAATTTCCGATGCAAGAATTATAGGCCCTGATTACGAAACGAAGGTGAGCGAAGAAGACTATTATGATAAGGACAATATCACGTATCTCAAGTTTACTTCTGGTGGTGAAGGTACCTATGCCGCTGGGATATCAACTTTGCCCAGAATGATAGAATTGGATGCTGATAAATTTAATGAATACCTTGATCATGAAGGTTTGGAAGATGTAATCGAACAACGAAAAAAAGAGGGCTCTTTTAACTCGGGAGCAAAGGAGAAGTATTCCAAACATGTAAAGATGCTTTTTCAGGTAGGTGAGGAAAGAACAACACATTTTAATACTGTTTATGGTTTTCCGATAGAATTTGTTCCACTTGAGAATCCCTATGAAGCGAAAGTGGGAGAAAGTGTATCATTCAAACTTTTGAGTGGAGGAGTGCCATTGACCAATCATACAGTGCATTATAGCACCTCAGTACCCGAAAAGGATGCTCATGAAAATGAAAATTCCACTAGAACGGATAACAACGGAATCGTGAAAATGACACCTACAGAAGCGGGGAAGTGGTACGTAGCAACAATCCATATGGTTAAAAGTGATGAAAAGGATGTAGACTATGAGTCTAATTGGGCGACGTTGACCTTTGCCGTGAAGTAACCGCTTAAAAATCCAACTTCTTTTTACGTAGCTCAAAGTTTTGGCCAAGGTAAACTTTACGTACCATTTCATCTTTTGCCAAATCTTCTGGAACCCCAGCCTTTAAGATACCTCCTTCGAACATTAAATAAGAACGTTCGGTTATGGCCAAGGTTTCTTGTACATTATGGTCGGTAATCAAAATACCTATGTTTTTATTTTTTAACTGTGCTACAATACGTTGAATATCTTCAACAGCTACGGGGTCCACACCTGCAAAAGGTTCATCCAAGAGTATGAACTTTGGGTCGGTGGCAAGTGCTCGGGCAATTTCTGTACGTCTTCGCTCACCACCAGACAACAAATCACCTCTATTTTTACGAATATGCCCTAGGCCAAACTCATCGATTAGGGATTCCATTTTCATGTGCTGTTCCTTCTTGCTCAACTTGGTAAGTTGCAGCACACTAAGAATATTTTTTTCTATACTCAACTTACGAAAAACAGAAGCTTCTTGGGCCAGGTACCCAATACCGTTTTGGGCTCTTTTGTACATGGGGAAATTAGTAATCTCCATGTCATCCAAATAAATATTACCACCATTGGGCTTAATGAGTCCAACGATCATATAGAAGGAAGTGGTTTTGCCAGCACCGTTAGGTCCTAATAGACCAACAATTTCACCTTGGTTTACCTCAAGGGAAATTCCTTTTACCACTTTTCGGCCACGGTAGGCCTTCATTATATTATCAGCTCTTAATTTCATACGAACTTGCCAAAACTAAACATATTCTTTTTCTGGATAAGGCTCGTTGGGATTTTTTTAAGCATCGTTTTCTTCCAATGCCTCCCAAAACTCATATGCCCTTCGCAAATGGGGTACTACTATTGTGCCACCGACCAAAGTTGCGATTCCCAAAGTTTCCATAACCTCTTCTTTGGTTGCTCCCTCTTTTTTGGAACTTTCTAAATGATATTTTACACAATCATCACAGCGAAGGACAGCAGAGGCCACAAGGCCTAATAGTTCCTTTGTTTTTACATCTAGAGCACCCGCCATATATGCATTGGTGTCTAGATTAAAAATACGTTTGATGAGTTTGTTGTTTTCAGCCAATAGCTTATCGTTCATTTTGGCACGATATGCATTGAACTCTTCTACTTTATTTTGCATTTCTTTTAGCTCTTTTAGCTTCGTTTTTTACAACTACTTTCGAAATGTAGATGCTTATTTGATATAAAACTAGCACAGGAACTGAAACTACTATTTGGCTGGCAACATCTGGCGGCGTTATCACTGCAGATAGAATAAGTACCACTACCAAGGCTATTTTCCTGTACTTTCTCAGGATTTCTGGAGTTACCAAACCAACTTTGGTCAAAAAATAAATAAGAATCGGTAATTCGAACATGATTCCGCAGGCTATTACGGATGCCCTCACTGTAGCAATAAAGGAACTTATATCAATTTCATTGAGTACCTCTTTACTTACTTGATATGTGCCCAAAAAATTGATGGATAAGGGTGCCACAACATAGTAACCAAACAGCACGCCCATAAAAAAAAGAGCCGAAGCTACTAAAATGAAACCTCTGGAATGTTTACGTTCATTTGCATGCAGGCCAGGACTTATAAAACGCCATAGTTCCCACAAAACATAGGGGAATGCAATAATAAAACCAGCCCAGATAGAAGTCCATATATGAGCGGAAAATTGCCCTGCCATAGTTCTATTCTGAATTGTAAAGGGTAGGGTGTCGGCGCAGAACTCAGAATCTATTCCAAAAAATGTAGCTATTGTACAAAAGAACTCATACGTTGGAAAATCCATTTTCTTAGGTCCAAAAATGACCGTATCAAAAATGAAATCTTTCATAACAAATGCCCCACATGCAATGATGACAATTGCCAGTACGGATCTTATCAAATGCCACCGCAATTCTTCCAAATGGTCTAGGAAGGACATCTCATCTGGGTTGTTTGTCACTTTTGCCATTATAAAATTCCTTCGTTTATAAGGTTATGAAGATGAACTACCCCTGAATACTTATCACCATCAAAGGCCAAAAGTTGTGAAATGCCTTTGGATTGTAATATTTTAAGTGCTTCTACAGCAAGCGTATCCACATCGACTGATTTTGGGTTAGATGTCATGATGTCCTTTGCTTTTAGCCCGCTTATATCATTATACTTGCTAAGCATTCTTCGAATATCGCCATCGGTAACGATGCCAACTAAAGCACCATCCTTAATTACGGCAGTTACGCCCAACATTTTTTCAGAAATTTCAACAATGACTTCTTTTACACTTGAATCGATATCCACTTGGGGCTTTTGGTTGTTTACAACAATATCAGCTACCCTTAAGTACAGTTTTTTGCCCAACGCTCCTCCCGGATGATACTTGGCAAAGTCTGCACTACTAAATCCTCTAAGTTCCAAAAGACTAATGGCTAGCGCATCGCCCATAGCCAATTGTGCCGATGTGCTTGTTGTTGGAGCAAGGTTATTGGGGCAGGCTTCTTTTTCGACAAAGGTGCTCAACGCAAAATCGGCCTGCTTTGCCAAAAGGGAATCCATATTACCGGTAATTCCTATCAATTTATTTTTTGCAATTTTAATCAGAGGAAGCAGTGCTTTAATTTCCGGGGTATTTCCACTTTTAGAAATACAGATGACCACATCGTTTTCCTGTATGGTGCCCAAGTCGCCGTGAATGGCATCCGCGGCATGCATAAATATTGCCGGTGTGCCCGTAGAGTTTAGCGTTGCTACTATTTTTGAAGCTATAATGGCGCTTTTGCCAACACCGGATACGACGACCCTTCCTTTGGAATCTAAAATATGTTGTACGGCATGGGCAAATTGTTCATCGAGAAGGTTGACCAAATTTTGTATGGCCCTGCTCTCGGTCTCTATAGTTCTTTTCGCAATGGATAAAATAGACTGAATGTCGTTCAAGGTAATAAAAGGTAATAAAAAGATTATCTAATTGTATTCCTAAAAGAATATCTTATATTTAAGATTACAAAACTAAACAAACTATCTTTTACAACCGTTTTTAAAGCACAGAATGCTTCTTACTTTAAATTAATATTCTAAATTATGAATGTAAACGACCTATGATGGGGTTGTTTGGTATAAATTGAAAATAGGGAAATGGGTTTTACAAATACCGATTTGCACGCTTCACTTAAAAAATATTTTGGTTTTTCACAGTTTAAGGGGCTACAAGAAAAAGTAATACAAAACATACTTGAGGATAAAGACACATTTGTGATAATGCCCACAGGCGGGGGTAAATCTTTGTGTTATCAACTGCCTGCGATCATGAAAGAAGGTACTTCAATAGTAGTCTCGCCTTTAATTGCTTTGATGAAGAACCAGGTCGATGCCATACGTGGTGTCTCGGAACATAAAGGAATTGCACATGTGCTCAACTCCTCTTTGACCAAAACGGAAATAAAACAGGTAAAAGAAGATGTAAAAAACGGGATTACAAAATTACTTTATGTAGCTCCCGAATCACTTACAAAGGAAGAAAATATAGAATTTTTAAAAGCTGTACCTCTTTCTTTTGTTGCTGTGGATGAGGCACACTGTATTTCTGAATGGGGTCACGATTTTAGACCAGAATACCGTAATCTAAAAACCATTATAAGCCGTTTGGGCGATAACATTCCAATTATTGGGCTCACGGCAACAGCAACGCCCAAGGTACAGGAAGATATTATCAAAAATCTGGGCATGACAGATGCCAAAGTATTCAAGGCATCTTTTAACAGGCCAAATTTATTTTACGAGGTACGTCCCAAAACGCAGAACGTCGATGCGGATATTATCCGTTTTGTAAAGCAAAATCAAGGGAAGTCGGGTATCATTTATTGTTTGAGCAGAAAGCGGGTAGAAGAATTGGCTCAGGTTTTACAAGTGAACGGAGTCAGCGCAGTACCATACCACGCCGGTTTTGATGCCAAAACACGTTCCAAATACCAAGATATGTTCCTTATGGAAGATGTTGATGTTGTTGTGGCCACAATAGCCTTTGGAATGGGAATAGATAAGCCAGATGTTCGATTTGTAATCCATCACGATATTCCAAAAAGTATAGAAAGTTACTATCAAGAAACCGGAAGGGCAGGTAGAGACGGTGGAGAAGGCCATTGTCTAGCTTTTTACTCGTATAAGGATGTGGAAAAGTTGGAAAAATTCATGTCTGGAAAACCTGTGGCAGAACAGGAAATAGGCAATGCTTTGCTACAGGAAATTGTAGCCTATGCCGAAACATCTATGTCCCGTAGAAAATTTATCCTGCATTATTTTGGAGAGGATTTTGATGCTGAAAACGGCGAAGGTGCCGACATGGATGATAACACCAGAAATCCAAAGCAAAAAGAAGAAGCAAAAGAAGCGGTGGTCAAACTTTTGGATGTTGTTCAAAAGACCAATGAAAAGTATAAAACCAAAGAGATCGTCAAGGTTTTGGTCGGAAAAGTAAATGCAATGATTTCTTCGCACAAAACAGATGAAAAGGAGTTCTTTGGAATAGGTAAGGAAAATGACGAACCTTACTGGATGGCTTTGGTTCGGCAGGTTTTGGTAGCTGGTTTTCTCAAGAAGGAAATCGAGCAATATGGAATCTTGCATTTGACGAAATCCGGAGAGAACTTTCTTGAGAACCCCACTTCGTTTTCAATGACCAAAGATCACGTTTATAGTGAAGAAAATAACGATGCAATAGTTACTGCTGGAAAATCGGCTGGTGCAGGAGCAGATGCCAATCTCCTCAAATTATTGAAAGACCTGCGCAAAACGGTAGCTAAAAAGATGGAAGTACCACCATTTGTAGTGTTTCAGGACCCTTCTCTTGATGATATGGCCCTAAAGTATCCAATAAGCAACGAAGAGCTTTTGACCATACATGGAGTAGGGGAAGGAAAGGCCAAAAAATATGGGAAACCTTTTACAGCGCTTATTTCCAACTATGTTGAAGAAAATGATATTATAAGACCAGATGATTTAGTGGTCAAGAGTACAGGTGCAAATTCAGCTTTAAAACTGTATGTGATTCAGAATGTGGACAGAAAGCTACCATTGGATGATATTGCTTCTGCAAAAGGATTGGAATTACCAGAGCTCATCAAAGAAATGGAACATATTGTCTTTAGTGGCACCAAACTTAATATTAAGTATTGGATAGATGAAATCTTGGACGAAGACCAACAGGAAGAAATCCATGAGTACTTTTTAGAAGCAGAATCGGATTCTATTTCCCAAGCCATAGATGAGTTCGATGGTGATTATGAGGATGAGGAATTACGTCTCTATCGCCTAAAATTTATCAGTGAGGTAGCCAATTAATAGGTATAATCCAATCCCTCGGTACCCGCTATCACTGCTATTATAAATCCAAAATATAAAATGACCAGCAAAAGATAGACTGCGGATATCGCTAGGCCTATATACGATAATATCTTGCCTGTTTTTACATTGCTGTAATCCGTATAATTTTCTGGATTTTGAAGATAGAGTTCTTTAGCAGTTTTGGCTTTGACCAAACCTACAATACTAAATATTGCTCCAAAAGGACCACAACAAAACAAAGTGCCAACAATGGAAAGGATTCCCATTGTTAGCACTGTGCTTGCTCCTGGTAAAGGTTGTTGACTCATATTTTATGATTAACCGCCGTACTGTTCCAGAAGTTGTTCTTGCATTTCTTGTATGCCTTCGAATCCTAATGTACTGAATAGGAATATCGTATATCCTAAATAGAGTACGTTTAACACAATACCTATGATTGCCAATATCCTACCTGTCTTTACATTGTTGAATCCTTCATAATTTTCTGGATTTTCCATGTAAAGGGCTGTTGCTTTTTTGGCCAGTACCACGGCTATTATTCCAAAAATCAAACCTATGATACCATAACAGCAACAGGTTACAATGGAAATGATTCCAAAGACTAGAATTAATGTTGAATTGGGTAGTTTTTGTTTTTCCATAATTTAAACTTTAATTTATTAGATTGTTCATTTTTACAATATAACTGACTACAATGGTTATCCCGGTGAGCAACATCAAGAATAACTTGATCTGATACCCATACTTGATTTTAAAAAAGGTATTTGTAATTAAAAAAAGAAGGAGTGTCAAGATAAAATAAATCGCTGGATACATTTTGAATGCGGCCAAAAATTCTCCATGCAGTAATAAATCCAAAGACCGTTGTACACCACAGCCAGGACATTCCACGCCAAATAACTGTTTATTTAGGCATGGCAGCATAAATTCCCTAGTATCCAATGATACCAGCATAGGTTGTTGATGCATTCCAATCATTACTGTCGAGAAAAATACTACTATTTTTGCGATTGTTAAAGTTTTCCAATTTTTTTTAGATATAAATACACGTGGCAACATTTAAAATAGGTGATCAGGTCGAGGTTTTGGATGAAGACATATCTGGGCAAATAAGTGGTATTGAGGGCACAAGAATAACCATAACCACTGCTGACGGTTTTCCTATGGAATATTCTGCTAAAGAATTGGTTAAGGTCAGTGATGGCATTCGTATTACTAGCTATGAAATTGAAAAAATAAAAAAAGAAAAAGAACTTCCGAAGAAGAAACTTGGTAACGCACCTAAACCAAAAGAAAGAAATTTACCTAAAATGGAGGTGGATCTCCACATAAATCAGCTAGTACCATCTACTAAAGGGCTTTCGAACTTTGATATGCTGAACCTACAGTTGGAAACCGCAAAGAGGCAATTGGATTTCGCTATAAAAAAACGCATTCAAAAAGTTGTCTTTATCCATGGTATAGGAGAGGGTATTCTAAAAGAAGAGCTACATTATCTCTTCAACAGATATGACAATTTAAAATTCTACGATGCCGATTACCAAAAATATGGCTTGGGCGCTACCGAAGTTTATATTTTTCAAAACAGTTAGCTGCTCGTAGTAGTGAACGTCCCAAAAACATAAGGCTCCTCTTCAAAAGTACCAGCATTTGCCTCATTCAAATCTTGAAGGGCAAAATCGGAAAGCGAAATAGTATGTGTATAGGTAATTACACCTTCTGTGTTCGGTTCAGATGCTGTTGTAGATACAGATACCGTTCCCTCGGTGGTGGAAAATTCATTTTCAAGATTTATTGCTTCAATCCCAGCACAAACACTATCTGTTGTTACCGTAGTCAAAGCAGTACCATTTTTGAATATGATACTCTCGGACAAGGTTGCTTCCCTAGGGGTTTCACCCGTTTCAGAGTTTGCCAAAAGACTGGTAGGGATAGTTAAATTAAGGTATTCATCGTTTAAAATCTTAGTCAGTACAGTATTTTCACCCGTGTCTTCGCAAGAATTGATGGTAACGTCTTCAAAGTTTGCAAAAAACTGTGCAACACTACTCTCTTCGGTAGTGGTATATTCCCCAAAATCTATACCTGTCTGATCGGTCAAACTCTCGCCTTGACTATTAACTAGCGTAACTTCTAAAATTCTGATTTCATGATTGTATACTTTGGAGGTACGCGATACCGTATCAAGCGTACTTATAATCTGAACGGTTCCACCCGTCGCGCTTATTTCTTCCGTAACAGTAGGTGTTGAGGGTGGAATTTCATCACAAAAATAGGCTTGTGTAACATCGTCGGAGAAAAGACGGTAGGTCAAATTGGATTGGGTGGGTATACTACTAAGAATGGGGTCATCGGATGGAGCATTCTCAATAAGATTTGCTTGTAGATCCAATATGAGCGTTTCATCACTATTGATTTTAAAGAGCAGGGTGGTCTCGGTATCGTCTTGGCCTTGGTCACAAAATTGGATAGATCCTTCATCAAAATCAACTGCCTCGATTTGTAAATCTCCATCGCCACAAGAATATAGCAAACATAAAAATAGAACTGGGAGGAAAATATTTCTCATGTGTCAAATTTAAAGGAATTCCATTTTAATAGCCTAACCCTTGTCCACACTTTAAAAGAAATTAACTTTATTTCGCTTATTTTTGAGGCCATCAAAATTCAACAAACCGACCATGCAAAAAGTGTATTTGGATAATGCAGCCACTACTCAGGTAAGAGACGAGGTCATTGCAAGAATGCAGGAGGCACTTGTCTCATTTTATGGAAACCCTTCTTCAACCCATAGTTATGGCAGGTCTGCCAAAACTGCGGTAGAAAAGGCACGTAAAGCCATTGCAAAGATTTTAAATGCCCAAGCATCTGAGATAATCTTTACCTCTGGCGGTACCGAGGCGGATAACATGATTTTGCGTTGTGCGGTCAGGGATTTGGGCGTTACGACCATCATTACTTCCAAAATTGAACACCATGCCGTACTCCATACCGCTGAAGAATTGGAGAAAGAATACAATATCTCGCTACAGTTCGTGGATTTGGATGCCGATGGAAATCCAGTGTTGGAGCATTTAAAAGCGTTGTTGACAAAAGATGACTCAAAAAAGTTGGTAAGCCTGATGCATATCAATAATGAAATTGGTAATATTATTGATATTGACACCATTGGGGAAATATGCAAAGAACATGGAGCCCTCTTTCATTCCGATACGGTTCAATCTGTAGGACATTATGCATGGGATGTTCAAAAAACACCAATCGATTTTTTTACTGCAGCAGCGCATAAATTTCATGGACCCAAGGGAATTGGTTTTGCTTTCATTAGAAAAAATTCGGGATTAAAGCCAATGATTTTCGGGGGTTCTCAAGAACGCGGCTTTAGAGCGGGGACAGAACCATTTCATAATATTGTAGGGCTCGAAGAAGCCTTTCTGAAGGCATACGATAATCTTGAGGATGAGACGAAGTTTGTAAAAGAATTAAAAAGCTACTTTGTGGAAAAGATAAAAAAAGAGATTCCAGAAGTAAGCTTCAATGGGTTTTCTGATGATTTGGAAAAAAGTACCTACACGTTAACGAACGTGCGACTTCCTTTTGACAAACAGAAGGGGTTGATGTTACTTTTCCATTTGGACATGAAGGGTATCGCCTGTTCCAAAGGGAGCGCTTGCCAGTCTGGAAGCAATTTGGGGTCACATGTGTTAACGGAAATTCTACCTGAAAAAGAATTGGAAAAACCATCATTACGGTTTTCCTTTTCCAAATACAACACCAAAGAAGAGCTTGATTATACTATTGAAGTTTTAAAAGAATTTGCCGAAAGCTAGCTTTTGTTCTTTCGCTGTTTCTTTTCTTTATCGTAAGGGAATTTACGAGATGCCAACTTCATCATTCTATCAATTAACTCGGTAGTATTTTTTCCGGTTTTTTTTGTGATGGCTTTTTCGTATTTCCATAAAAGTTTTCCAGAATTGCCATCACTTACCTTGACACCGATTCTGCCGTAGTTGGCATCTCCACTAAAATAGTCCAAAAGATTAAAGTCCGTAGGAACACCTTTGGAAAGTAGAATGTTCAGATTTAGGTTGCCGCTTATAATCCCATCCACTTTTAGGATTTTGGTCAATTCGTTGATGGTGTAGATATCCAGATTATCATAAGTAATACCATTTTGGGTCAAAATAGCGTTAGTGTCTTCTATGTTCTGGAACTCTACATTAAATTTTTTCCGTTTTTTCCGTTTTGAAAAATAGGTTTCCAAGGCATTTTGGACTGCATACCCTTCTTTTTTAGCCAATCCTTTCAATTCCAATTGATTTACATCCCGTTTTAAATCCAAGCTGGCAATAAATGGGACAATGGCCAAAATTTTATGGTCCTTGGTCAATTCGTCGAACTTTCTGTTTTCGTAGATGTTTTTTTGCGCTGTACCAAAAGCTACGGTTACAAGTGCAATACATACTATAATCTTTTTCATCAGCTTCGTTTAAAATCGCATTCCAAATTTAACGTTGAGAATACGACTTGTAAGAAAATTGGGAACCGCAAATTGCCGTTGTGTATCTACATCCCTAATCCATGTATTTGTAATTGAATTTTGGTTGTTGAACACATTGAAAATTTCAAAACCCGCACTAAATTCCTTAAATCTGTGCAACCAATGTCCTTTTGAGTACTGGTTGTTTCTGTCCGCAAAAATATAGGAAATTCCCATATCCGCCCTTCTATAGTCTCTTAATCTATTCTGAAAATCATAGGGGTCAGCATTATTTGGCGATCCGCCTGGAACGCCTGTGTTGTAAACCAGATTTAGATAGAGCTTAAGATTTGGAATTGTGGGCATATAGTCCTGAAATAAAACGGCAAACTTCAAGCGTTGGTCCGTAGGTCTTGAAATAAAGCCCCTATCATTACTATTTTCTTCAGTTTGAAGATACCCTAGACTTACCCATGATTCGGCCCCGGGCACAAAAGTTCCTGTCAACCTAAAATCAAATCCATAAGCGTAGGCAGTTGCATTATTATCGGCAGCGTATCGTATTCTAACATCTTCTATAGTGTAGGTGTTAACATTGACCAAGTCTTTATAGTAGGCTTCACCGATCAGGGTAAACGGTCTGTTCCAAAGGTTAAAACTGTACTCGCTGCCCAAAACATAGTGTACGGATTTTTGCGCTTCCACATTTGGATTGATTGTACCCGTAATATCCCGTAATTCCCTATAAAAAGGAGGTTGTTGGTAACTCCCAATGGCAAATCGGAACAATATATCCTTTTTCCAATCCGGTTTTATGGAAAACTGACCCCTGGGACTAAATAGTGTTTGTGAGTTTTTGGAAAATCCTTCACCACTTAAAATCCAATTTTGTGCCCTGATCCCAAGATTGAAATAAACATCATGCTTACCAAGCTTTGTTTGCTGGCCGTACTGTGCAAATCCAGAAAATCGATTTGTTTTTACAAAATTGGTTGCCTGTACACTTTCAAAAGCAACAATATCACCTGTAAATGGTTCTTCTGGTTGATTATTTACAAATTCCGGTGTTCGTGGTCTAATAAAGAAGCCAGCAGAATCTATGAATTCAGATTCCCTAAGTTGGTCACGGATATCTTCGTGGGCGAATTTTAAGCCCCATTCCAAAGACCGTCCCTCTTTATTGTATTTTCCTCTATGCGAAAGATTAAAAATAAGGGCGTCCAGTTTGTTTCTGGCTCTATTGAATTGCGAACCGATTCCCCTTGGGTTTGATACGCTCCCTAAATTTTCACTTCCAAGATCAGTATTGATATCTGCCAGTTCGTAAGAGGCAATAATATCTGAAAACTCCTCCTCTTGCGCATGATAAATAGATGTTGTGACATCTACTTTGGTATTATCATTAACAACATAATCTGCTTTTAAGGCTCCTAAAATATTATTGTATTTGTTGTTTTCTTCACCTTCATAAAATACCAGTAAAGCTCTAGGATCATTGATGGTCCCAAAATTGGTTTGTCTGCTTAACGGTTCGTTCTGATAATCGTTTATAGAATAGGTGCCTAGAAAATTAAGGTGGAATTTTTTTGAAAAGCGGTAAGTTAAATAACTCTGTACATCTACAAACGTGGGCGTTAAATTCGTTTCTGTTTGTTGACTGTTCACAAATAGGCTATTATCCCTGTAGCGAACTCCTGTAATGCTTGTAAATCTTTTGTTCTTGGATGCGGTTTCTAAAGTGGTACTTGCTCCAAGAAGGCTTGCATCCACTCGCAATCCAAAACCAACAGGATTTTTATAAGTGATGTCCAGAACCGAAGATAAGCGGTCACCATACTTTGCCTGAAACCCACCTGCAGAGAATTCCAGTTCAGAAATCAAATCGCTGTTTACAAAACTTAATCCTTCTTGTTGTGCGGAACGCACTAAAAAAGGACGGTATACCTCTATTCCGTTGACGTAGACCAGATTCTCGTCAAAATTACCACCGCGCACATTGTATTGCGTGCTCAACTCATTGTTAAAAGATACCCCGGGCAACAGCTTAAGAATGTTTTCTATTCCAGCATTAGCTCCTGGAATATTCCTGATAATTTCTGGAGGAATCGTAGTGATACCCTCCACACTTTTTTTTCCTGTAGGGGAAACTTCTACACCAGCAACCTGAATTACTGTCGCTTTCATCACAGGATTAAACTCAAAGGTTTCGTTTGTGGTCAAGACCAGGTTTTTCAAAACAATATCCTTGTGTCCAAGATGGGAAAATGTGATGGTGTTATTAATATCTGCGGTCAATTCAAGCAAGAAATACCCGTTTGCACTGGTGGTAGTGCCTATTTTTCCTGTTGATATGTTTACATCTGATAGTGGTTTGTTATTCTCGTCCAAAACCGTACCGACCAAATTGGCGGTTTGCGCCGTACCGGCAACCATCCAAAAAAAGAAGAAAATTACAGGTAGAGGTTTTGGATGGATCAAATACACTATTTTCTAAAAAAAGTAGATTTAAAAGTACTCGTATTGCCAACATTATCGGTAACAATGACCTTTAGGTCACATTGGGTCTTGTTCAATATCTTGTCGTCAAAATTGTAGGTGAGCGTTTTTGTTTTAGGCTCATATTCCATAAGAATCCATTCACCGTTCAATGTGGCATTATATGTTTTAACCCCGCTTAAGTCATCTGCAATTTCCAAGCTTAGATAACTGTAATTGCTCAACCATTGTTTTTCTTTAAAATTTCTCGCCTTGATTGTTGGTGGTACGCTGTCCTTGGCAAGAGTATAGGTGCCAAATGTTTTGGTGCGCGTAGTAAAGGAACCGTCCCGTTTGTACGTTCTTGAGTGTCTTGGCTTGTTCTTGCTATCAAGACGAGCTATAAATAGTTGTTTTCTTTCTTCGGGCTCACGTTTGGATACATCAAAGCTAATGGTGAAATTTCTATGTGCTGCCACGCTATTGTCATGTATTTGGATAGTATCCTTCCCTTTTTTTAAATCGATATAAAAATCCTTATAAAATGTGTTGGATGGGAAGTAGACCTTCGCAGCTCCCAAATCAAAATTATTGGGCTTGTCCGCAATGATAAAATCGGTGGTTTTGGAAATATCCTTATTTACCTTGACAGTTTCTCTTTTTCCTTCTACGGGAATACGGAGCTCGGTAGTGTTTCCATGAAAATCGGATATGGTGATTTGTACTGCGTAAGAAAGTCCATCTTTGACCTCTATTTTACCGTTGTTATGCAACGTTTTGTATATGGCGAGTCTGTTATGTGGTTCTTTAAAGCATTTTTGGACTCGTTGTCTATACTTCCCAAAATGGGCATAGTCGATAAGGGTGTTGATATATCTTGTTTCTGTAAATGAAAACGTTTCAAAATCATACTCGGAGTATGTTTTGCCATTTACCGTTTGTCTCACCGAGTATACTCCATTTTGATTTGCGGCCAGATCTTGGCGGTCAAATCCGTTAAACCCAAAACCAATAGTTCCTATGGCGGTTACCTTATCGGCTAAAAAAGAACCGTCTGGCTGTTTGGTGAAGTTAAGTTGAATTTTTTCTGCACTCTGGTTCAGTACGGCTTCATCGGATAAGGGATATCCAAAAAGCCCTAAAAGGGTGGGGTTGGTTGCATCTCTAACTTCATAGCCGTATAAAAGTGGGTTGGTAGGCTTTTCGGTAACGCTGCTTCGTATTTCAAAATGTAGATGTGGGCCAGCGGAACCACCAGAATTACCGGAATACCCAATAGTATTTCCTTTAATAACTTTTAATTCTCCATAATCAGGGAAAACCTCGACTTCGAAAGATTGTTTCTTGTACTGGATTTTTTTAATATACGCCTCAATCTCTGGACTAAATTTTTGGAGGTGTGCAT
Source organism: Flagellimonas sp. HMM57 (assembly GCF_021390175.1). NCBI lineage: Bacteria > Pseudomonadati > Bacteroidota > Flavobacteriia > Flavobacteriales > Flavobacteriaceae > Flagellimonas > Flagellimonas sp. HMM57. The sequence continues at coordinate 3,009,438 of NZ_CP090004.1, forward strand.
ACACAGACGTATACCCATTGGGGTGAGCAATGTACAATGCTTTTCCATACCCCCATAGCGATACTTTAATTCGGGTTACCGTACCATCTGCAATGGTGAGTACAGGTAATCCCTCTCGCCTTTGTGTCTTTATGTCTATACCGGAATGAAAATGATTGGACCGCAGTTCACCAAAAGTACCGGATAAAATCAAAGGTATTTCTAGAGGGGAGCCAAATACATCTTGTGGATATTCTTTTTGGGAGAAAAGGGACATGGAGAGTAAAAAAACAACTCCAAAAAAATGAAAGCGCATACGATAGTTTATAATTACTTACGAAAGTAACCAATGTTTTGATTTGTAAAAAGGCTTTTGGAAAGCTTTGGAGAACCTTAAAGCATTACTTGAAGAATAAATCCTAAAAGTATTGCGAGGTTAGGCAAGGTTGGTTAACTTTGTGTGATACGCATTTGTGTTTGCATATGGGCGAACTAGTTGAAATTGTTGATTCTTTAGAAAACAAGGTAAGCAAGTTGTTGCACAAGCTAGAACTGTTGCAACAATCAAATACCAGATTACAAGAGGAATTGAATCTTGTAAAACAAGAAAACCAAAGTAAACAGAGCGCCGTAACGGATTGGGAAGAAAAATACAATTCCCTTAAAATGGCAAATACAATGTTGGGTAGTAATACAAGTAAAACAGAAGCTAAGCTTAAAATAAATACGTTAATACGCGAACTGGATGTTTGCATTGCCAAGCTTGCAGACTAGTTCGTTTATAGAAATATGGAGGAGAAGCTCAAAATAAAGCTTTCCATTGCAGATAGGGTATACCCACTGACAATAGATCCCAAACAAGAGGAAGGATTAAGGAAAGCGGCAAAAAACATTGATAATTTAGCCAAAAAGTTTGAGCAAAACTATGCAGTGCGTGACAAGCAAGACGTTTTGGCCATGTGCGCATTACAGTTTGCCTCTAAGATTGAGCAAGGCGGAATAGATCGTTCGGAAAATACCAAAGCCGCATTTGAGCGTTTAAGGGCTCTAAACGATTTGGTGCATTCCAAACTTGGCGAATAAGTTCTTTTAAATAAAATTATTGTTACTGCCCACATTGGTAATTATTTTTTGACAAACTCAACACTATTATATTTGAAAAGGGTGAGTTTAAGTTGTAAAAGCAGGCCCCACTCGTATGGGGATCCTTGAGCAGCTTGTTAGCCCTAAACCTGTAATTAGGAGTTTGTACAAAACTTCAGCCAATGTGGGCTTTTTTTTTAACCAAACATAATCAACATGGATAATACTATATTAATTATTGTAGCAGCGGTCGTGGGAGTGGTGATAGGTTTTGCAATTGCCAAAATGATGGAAAAGGGAAAGGCTACAAAAACCATTTCTGCAGCTAAAAAAGAAGCGCAGGATATTTTGAAAGAAGCTAAAAAAGAAGGGGAAAACATAAAAAAAGACAAAATATTTCAGGCCAAAGAACGGTTTTTAGAGTTGAAGGCAGAACATGAAAAAGTTATTATAAACAAGGATAAAAAAATTGCCGAAGCTGAAAAACGTACACGAGATAAAGAATCCCAAATCAGCAACGAACTCGCCAAAGGCAAAAAATTGAACGATCAACTGCAAGAGAAAATCAAGGATGTCAATTATAAAAGTGAGATTCTTGATAAAAAGCAGTCAGAGGTAGATAAATTGCACAAAAGCCAAGTGCAACAATTGGAAGTGATTTCCGGCCTTTCTGCAGAAGATGCAAAAAGCCAATTACTGGAATCCCTAAAAGAAACGGCTAAGACAGATGCGATGGCTTACCTTCAAACTACGTTGGAGGAGACTAAATTAACCGCACAGCAAGAAGCAAGGAAAATCGTAATCAATACCATTCAGCGTATTGGGACCGAGGAAGCTGTGGAAAACTGTGTATCTGTTTTTAATTTGGAATCCGATGATGTTAAAGGTCGTATAATTGGTAGGGAAGGGCGCAATATCCGTGCTCTTGAATCTGCTACCGGCGTAGAGATTATAGTTGATGATACACCAGAGGCCATTATCCTTTCTTGTTTTGATTCTGTTAGAAGGGAAGTTGCAAGACTTTCCTTGCATCGACTTGTAACCGATGGTAGAATACATCCTGCACGTATTGAGGAAATCGTTAAAAAGACCGAAAAACAAATCAATGAGGAAATTGTTGAAATAGGTAAGCGTACTGTAATTGATCTGGGGATACACGGTCTTCATCCAGAATTGATTAAAGCAGTAGGTCGTATGAAGTATCGTTCCTCTTATGGACAAAACCTATTGCAGCACTCAAGGGAAGTGGCTAAACTTTGTGGTGTAATGGCAGCAGAATTGGGCCTCAATCCTAAAATAGCCAAGCGTGCCGGATTATTGCACGATATTGGCAAAGTTCCCAATACCGAAGTAGAGGTAGAAACACCGCACGCGATACTAGGAATGCAGTGGGCACAAAAATATGGTGAGAACAAAGAGGTTTGCAACGCAATTGGTGCCCACCACGATGAGATAGAAATGAATACCTTGGTTTCTCCCATAGTACAGGTGTGCGATGCTATAAGCGGTGCCAGGCCGGGAGCTAGAAGACAGGTTTTGGATTCTTACATCCAAAGATTAAAAGATTTGGAAGATATCGCATTTGGATTTCATGGAGTTCAGAAAGCATATGCCATTCAAGCAGGTAGAGAATTACGTGTCATTGTGGAAAGTGAAAAGGTAAGCGATGATAAAGCGGCCGAGTTATCTTTTGAGATTTCCCAAAAAATTCAAACAGATATGACATATCCTGGTCAAGTTAAGGTAACGGTAATCAGAGAGACGCGATCTATAAACGTTGCCAAATAATTCGCTGACAATTATCATACTTTTCTAAACGGGAACTGGCTAACTTCATTGATATATTAAAACTATTAGAGATGAGAAAGCGAGTCCCAGTTTCCGAAATAATGACAAAAGACCTTATTACGCTTACAGTAGACAATGATTTGGTAAGTGCAGAGGAACTCTTTAAAAAATACAACATTAGACACATCCCAGTGGTAGATAAGGAAAGAGTTGTTGGGATGTTAAGTTACACAGACCTCTTACGGATAAGTTTCGCCGATGCGGTAGATGAAGACGAGGAAACAGTAGATACTATGGTCTACAACTTATTTACCATATCGCAGGTAATGGCAAGAGATGTAGTGAGCGTGTCGTCCAACACCACCATAAAAGAAGTTGCACAGTTTCTTGCACAAAAAGAGTTTCATGCGGTACCTGTTGTAGATGAAGGGAAACTTGTAGGTATTGTAACAACCACCGATCTTATAAACTACTTGTTGGACTTATATTGATGCAAAATATATTCACGGCTGGTATTGGTCGATAATTTATAATGGGTGTCTCCGCATACTTGTGCGAACTTTGTTTTCACTTTCTTTTTTGCTTGAAGAGCCATTCAAATAAAAAAGGTTCTCGTAAGGCTTTGCCCATTGCGAAATGACAATATGCCAAGTCACATGAATAGCTATATTCTGTATGAAAGCGTAGCTTGCCATCATTGATTTCTGCAAGAATTTCTTCTGTGGTCAGGTCGTAATCCACACCCCCAACTTTATGGGTATATACGTTATCATGACCATTGGCTTCAAATGTGGTAAATAGCTCTTGTGAATAAACTGCTCCATCATCGTTCCTATGAATAAAGTTCCATATGGGTAAAGTTTCAAAAGTTCCGTTTTCAATTTTGCTCTTGACAAATGATAGGGTTGATTCGCTCACAGCATTACTTAAAGGCACGATGGCAGCTATTCTATCCTGTAATTTTGCGCCTAGATACCAAGTTCCATCGCCTCCCATGGAATGACCGGTAATGTAGACCTTGTTCGTATCAATGTTTTCTGTTTTGATAAGATGGTCCAACAATTTTTCTACAAAATCGGAAGAAGCGGTATTTGACCATCCAAGATAATCTTCGTTATTTTCCCAAAGGGCTTCATGAAGATGAGGAGCAACAACATAGGCAGGGTACTTTTCCTGATTTTCTTTTTCTATCCATGCCAAGGCCATATAGCCAGTATGATCAACATTCAGAAACTTATCCTCGGGCGTAAGCAAATATTCTGATCCGTGTAATGCTATGATCAATGGGAATTTAGTGTTGGAACCTGCATTACTTTTTGGTTGAAAGAGATGGTAGGGAACAGCGGTATTCGTCAATGCATGCGTAAAACTCTGTTTTTCGAATTTATATTCAAAAGGTACTTCTGAATCAACATCTGGATTAGCATCTTGGTCTATTTCATTGACTTCTTCGTTGGTACAGGAAATTAAAGTTAGAAGAATAAACCAAATAAATGGTCGAAATTTATTCATGACATGTTTTATCCTAAAGACGCTCTTGTAAGGATAGGTTGCGTTAATTTACTTGGATTGACCTGTTTTAGCAGTAACATTTTGGACCAAAAGACTATTCATCAATTCAAAAAGTAGTATTGGTCAATTCTAAGTACTCTAAACTATTGAATATTCATAAATTGTTTATGCACTATAACTTATTGTAATGAAAAAACTTTCCCATTCATTTCTAATTATACTGGTAATCTTGTGGTAAGGACGATGCACCAAAAACTGAAGCTGTTGATTCCGAAGAAGAGAAAACGGTACATCTATAAAAAACATTTCCCCATCCGAAGGAGTAATCGGTTTAGATATTATAATTTCTAGAGATAATCTAGATAGTGATGAAAGCGATATTTCAATATCATTTAATGGTATTGTCGCAACCACCGACCTTATAAATTACTTATTGGATTTATATTGATATCTGGTAACTTATAGCTTTATGTTGGTTGATAATTCGTGAAGAATTATTTTGAATGTGCTTTAGAATAGGATTGGATGAACCCTGTTCTTCACTTTCTTTTTTGCTTGAAGAGCCATTCAAATAAAAAAGGTTCTCGTAAGGCTTTGCCCATTGCGAAATGACAATATGCCAAGTCACATGAATAGCTATATTCTGTATGAAAGCGTAGCTTGCCATCATTGATTTCTGCAAGAATTTCTTCAGTGGTCAAGTCATAATCCACACCTCCAACTTTATGGGTATATACATTATCATGACCATTGGCTTCAAATGTGGTAAAGAGCTCTTGTGAATAAACGGCTCCACCATCGTTTCTATGAATAAAATTCCATATAGGGAAATTTTCAAAAGTTCCGTTTTCAATTTTACTCTTGACAAATGACATGGTTGATTCGCTCACAGCATTACTTAAAGGCACGATGGCAGCTATTCTATCCTGTAATTTTGCGCCTAAATACCAAGTTCCATCGCCTCCCATGGAATGACCGGTAATATAGACCCTGTTCGTATCAATGTTTTCTGTTTTGATAAGATGGTCCAACAATTTTTCTACAAAATCGGAAGAAGCGGTATTTGACCATCCAAAATAATCCTCGTTATTTTCCCAAAGGGCTTCGTGAAGATGTGGAGCAACAACATATGCAGGGTACTTTTCCTGATTTTCTTTTTCTATCCATGCCAAGGCCATATAGCCAGTATAGTCTATGTTCAAAAAATCATCTTCGGGCGTGAGAAAATATTCCGCTCCGTGCAATGCTATGATCAAAGGGAATTTAGTGTTGGAACCTTCAGCATTTTTTGGTTCAAAAAGATGGTACGGAACAGCGGTATTTGTCAATGCATGCGTAAAACTTTCTTTTTCGAATTTATACTCAAAAGGTATCTCCGAATCAATATCAGGGTCTGTAGGTACTTCCAAATCAGTATCGGGATCCGTAATGGAATCAGTTTTAGTAATTTCTTCCTCTGTACAGGAAATTAGAGCCAAAAAGATAAATCCCAAGAATATTTTGAATCTATTCATAACGAAGCTTTATTCCAAAGACGCCGTTGTAGGGATAAGTTGCGTCAATCGGCTGAGAAATCAATCGTTTTTAACAATTGATACCTGAAGCTTCACCCCGAATCAATAAGGTCGTATTAAATACTGTAGCTTTCAATATAAAAAACTACTACTCTTCCTCTGTGTTATTTCCTTCTTCGACCTCCTTATCACGGTTGTGCTGCATGATATTGAGTTTCTTGAGCTTTGCTTTCCATGTTTCCAAAGCTTGTTTGTGCTGGTCAATATTTTTAATTACATCTTTCACCAAAGGATTGTCCTCGGAAGCATTTGAGAAGAACTGTAGATTGTTTTCCAATTGCCTGATTTCAGATTTACTTTCTTCAATTTTTTTGCGGATAAAGGCTCGCTCTTTGCTAATGGCCATGTCATTATCATCATGTGCCAATTGCTGCATTTTGTCCCCATATCTAAGTAATTCTGACTCTTGCCTGCTAACACCCAATTTTTTAAACAGAGCATCTACGATTTTATTGAACTTCCCGTTGATATGTTTTTTATTGTAGGGTAAGCGTCCGTAAGTTTTCCATTCAGAAATAAACTTTTTTAAGCTTACAATATCTTTTTCAGAGTCACCACTTAACTGGAAAGCTTTAAGTCTATCCAAACATGCATTTTTCTTTTCAAAATTTGCATACTCTTCTTTTTGAGCTTCATTCTTCTCTTCATGAAGCCTATTAAAATAGTGGTTACAGGCATTTTTGAACTCGTTCCAGATCTTATCTGAATATTTACGAGGCACATGCCCAATTTTTTTCCATTCGCTCTGGATGCGTTTCATTTCGGGAGTTGCCATTTCCTTATCATCACTATCCTTGAGCGCAAGGGCCAAATTCAACAAAGCTCGTTTTTTTTCCAGATTGTCGTGTTGTTCCTTTTTTTGATTTTTGTAGAAAGAATTTTTATTTCGATTGAACTTGCGAACAGCTTCTTTAAAAGTGCTCCATGTTTGTTCGTTCACTTTTTGTGGAACCTTACCCGCTTTAAAAAAAGATTCTCGTAGTGCTTCAATCTCTTTTATCTGTTGTTGGAGCGCTTTGTGATTATTGGTAACATTTTCTGCAATATGCAGTATGTTGGCAATAATCCCTTGTTTCTTTTCTAGATTTTGCTCGTAGACTTTTTCTAGTTCTTGGTAGTTTTCTTGTCTACGTTGGTGCATGGCTTTAGTAGCGTTGCTAAAACGCTCCCATACCTCCTCACGCTGCTCCTTGGCAACCGGGCCTATATCTTCCTTCCAGATTTTATGGAGCGTTTGTAGTTCTCTAAAAGCTTTTCCTAGATCGGGTTCGTTCGCCAATGCTTCGGCACGTTCTACCAGTTTTAGTTTTTCTTCTAGATTGTGCTTAAAATCAAGATCACGTAGTTCCCTGTTCAGGTGTAAAAAATCATAGAAAATTTCCATGTGGTGATGGTATGTTCGCCACACGTCGTTATAATTATTTCTCGGAATAGGTCCTGCATTGCGCCATCTTTCCTGTAAATCTTTGAAGTTTTTATAAGTTGTATTGATGTCTTCCTCTACATTCATAAGACCTTTGAGCTCTTCAATGATTTCCAGCCTTTTTTGAAGATTGCTTTTTAAGTTCTGTTCAAGATTTTTATAATATTGGTCTCGTTTTTCACGGAATTCTGCAAAAACCTCATTAAACTGTCTTTTGGCAACAGAATTGTAGCGAAAATCGATTTCATTGCCACCATTGGCCACAAACTCTTCTTTTTTGTGCTCTAAAAACTCTTGGAATTTTTGGTCAAACTCATATTTAATGGAACTTGCATGCTTATTTATAGCCTGCACTTTTTCATTCCTTACCAAACGCTGTAATTCCCCAACTAAATTCTCCATGGACATTGCATGGTAATCCAGTAAGGGGATATGGTGCCTTTTCTCATTGTCCTTATCTTCTGCATCCTCAGCATTGGATTCTTCTATCTCCTCCATGACCTTGTCGGCATCTTCTGTTTTGGAAGGCTCTTCTTTGGATGAAGGTTGTTCTTTGGATGAAAGTTGTTCTTCAGCTTGAGACGTTTCTTCGGACTTATTGTCTTGGGTTGGTATTTCTTCTATGTCTGGTACTGAATCATCGGATGTTTTTGGCTCAGAAATGGGGCTTTCTTCCATGTTTTTAATCCTCTTCTCCGGGTTGAGTTCAGCATCACCTTCAGTTTCCTGAAGTTTTTGTTCATTTTCCTGCATCAGTAGTGTCTTTTCCTTTGGATTGATGATAATTATAGCCAAGTTAACAACTAAATTACCCAATTACAAAAGTAACGACGCTTCTTTTGTTTAAGTTTCGCCCTTGTGTAGATTGAACAAAATAAAGTACGATTCGCGGTCTTATTTGGCATTCCAGATTCCCCAAGCTTTTTCTGCTTGTAACTGCAACATTTTCAACCCATTACATATGCTGGCTTCCATTTTCTCACCTTCTTTTAAAAATGCCGTCTTTTCTGGATTATATATGAGATCAAACAAAAAGTGCCTATTGTTCAGGAATTTATAGGGTATTGAAGGTTTTTCGTTAATGTTGGGAAAAGTACCCAATGGTGTGCAATTTACGATGACGGTATGTGTTTCGATTGTCTCTTTATCTAATTCTTCGTAAATCAAATAATCGTTCTTTTTAGTTCTGGAAACATAGGAATACGATATACCAAGTTCTTTGAAAACAAAGCTTATGGCTTTTGATGCTCCTCCGGTCCCTAGAATGAGTGCCTTAGTGTGGTGCTTTTTTATATAGGGCTCTATTGATTTTTGAAACCCATAAAAATCTGTATTGTAACCTTTCAAACCATTTTCTGTGATTTTTATGGTATTTACCGCACCTATTATTTTTGCGGTACCGTCCAGTTCCGTTAAAAAAGGAATTATTTGTTCTTTGTAGGGTATGGTTACATTTAAGCCTCGTATGGTGTTTTCACTCAAAAGCCTTTTAAATTTAGAGATATCAGCGAGGTCAAAGTTTTCATAGCTATAATTATCCAACTTTAATTCCTTGAACTTTCTCGTAAAATAGCCCTTGGAAAAAGAGTAGGATATATCCTTACCCAGCAGTCCGTACCTGTTCTCTTTCTTTTCTGTTTTTTCCATACCAATCCAAAATCAATAATACTAAGATACCCAAGATTACAAAAAGGATGGCCCACCAAGTTTCTGGATTTCCCAAATTGGGAAAATAGCGTTCGTAATTGAGCACGATTTTATCCCCATTGGAATCGAGCAATACGTTGCCAAATACATCTGTTTTGTACATGGTTCGCTTCCAAGGCCATACAACTCCAAGCGAACCTGTGATAAAGCCTACGATCACCGCAGTGGAGATTTCCTTATAATATTTCAGAAGATAACTGAGCAAGTGCGAAAAGGTAACCAAACCTGTCGCGGAACCAAGGGTGAAGATTCCCAATATTTTAAGCGTTTGCATGCGCTCGGAGTTTTCCATAAAGCTTAAGTCTCCAGAAAACACTTCAGAAATGGTGTCATAGAGTGCATTTACGGAATCGACCAACAAGAGCACATAATTTCCTAAAAGGATTAGAATAAAAGAGCCGGAAAGCCCGGGCAGCGTCATACCGGAAACACTGATTATGCCACAGAAAAATATGAAGAATAGATTATCGTTCTCAGTAGCGGGATTTAGAAAACTAATGGAAATACCTATTGCCAAACCAATGATTCCCGCTGTTATGGTTCTCCTGTTCCAATGGTCAAAGTCTTTGGAAATATAGTAAATGGAACCTAAGATCATCCCAAAGAAGCAAGCCCATACAAAGAGTTCATTTTGTTCTAAAAAAAAGTCCAATACCCTAGAAATGCTAAAATAACTTACCAACATCCCGAAAATCAACAATAAAAGAAATTGACCGTTAGTGTATTGATAAAAACTCTTAAACCTACCGTTTAGTAATAACTTGAGAGCCTTGGAATTAATTTTTTGCAGCGAATAAATGAATTCTTCATAAAACCCGCCCACGAAGGCAACAATTCCCCCTGAAACGCCGGGAACTTTGTTTGCTGTTCCCATACAAAGGCCCTTTATGATCAAAAAAATATTATCCAGTAATGTTCTAGGCTGATGCATACAAAAGTCTACCCTTATTTTTTGGAAGCAAATCTTTCCAAGATAAAAATAAGCGAAAAACCTGTTATAGCTAGGATTAAGGCAAGTATTAGTTGGTTATCTCCTTCAAATGCCCACGGCCATACATTCATATCATCTATGACGATGGTCTTGTCCCCAAAGGTTCTGGTTTCCAAAACTTTTTTCCAAGGCCAGATTTTGTTTAAAGATCCCAGTATAAAACCTGTTAGCAGGGCTAAGGTTATGTTTTTATAGTGATTAAACATCCATTTTAGGATTCGTGCAAAACTTAAGAGCCCAAAAATGGCACCCAAACCTACTGTAATTACGATTTTTATATCTTTTTCATGAACCGCATCCAGAATCGTTTTATACGAGCCTAACAAAACAAGAATAAAAGCACCTGATATGCCCGGCAATATCATGGCACAAACAGCTAAGGCTCCAGATAAGAAAAGGTAGGGAAGACTGTTTACATTTTCATTGGGGGGAAGTTCTGTAATAACGAACGCAAGAGCAGCACCTATTAAGAAAATACTAATGGTTCCAAAATTCCATTTTGCAATTTCTTTGCCCACAAAGAAGATACTTGCAAATACAAGTCCAAAAAAGAACGACCATAACAATATGGGCTTATTTTCCAATAACCAACTAAGAAACTTGGCCAGTGATACCACACTGATAAAAATGCCTAAGAAAAGAGCCAATAAAAAATTACCGTTGGCTTTGTCCCAAAAAGCTTTAACCCCTTCTTTCTGTAATGTTTTAAAGAGTGAAAGGTTTATGTTATTGATGGAACTTATCAATTCCTCATAAATACCGGAAATAAAGGCTATGGTTCCACCTGATACCCCTGGAACTACATCGGCCGCACCCATTGCCATACCCTTTAACGTGACAAACACGTAATCGATTAATTGACGAACTTTCATGAACTATGCTAAGATAAGGGAACCCTTAATTATGTGGACGTTTTTTTTATTTCTGAGACCAAGGTCTGTAACCATGATACTTCACTAAATTCAGGAAACTCTTCTTCGAATAAAGGTAATTTTTCAGCATCTATCTCTATGGCATGCTTCAATTTTTCCTTAGCAAGCAGAATCTCATTGTTTTTTAGATAAATACCTGCTAGTTTATATGCAAGTTCGGCACTTTCAGGATAAAATTCTATACCCTGCACCAATACTTGAATCGAAGAATTATAATCTTTTATCTTTTTCAGTACATCTGCCCAATTCTGCCAAGTATCGTGTTCATAATTACCCAAATCAACAGTTTGTTTGTAGGCAAAATCAGCTTCATCAAAATTGTTCAGCGCAAAATATATTTTTGCACACTTTTTCCAGTACAAAGGATTTTCACCATCAATATTGATAGCCTTATTGATGTAGTACAAGGCTTTTTCATAATTCTCCAACTTAAAATGGAAATTAGTGATAGCCAGCCAGCCTTTGTCAAGTAAAGGGTCTTCGTGAACTGTACTATAGTAGTAGTATTTGGCGAGATCATTGTTGCCCAGTTTTTCATGACACTTTCCTATTCGAAGGTAAGCATGTGAAGTAGGGTCTTCTATGGAGATTGTTGTCTCATAGTTCTCAATGGCCTCATTGAGCCTTCCCAACTTTTCCAAAACCTTTCCTTTTTCAAAATAGGCACCTATAAACGAATCATCGGATATAATAGCAAAATCATACGCTGTCAATGCTTCCTTATACATGTCCATGGCATAGTACATTTTACCCAATTGATGCCATGCCACTTCGGAATAGGGGTTACGCTCCAAATATGCATTTAAATAAAGGATAGCACCATCAAAATCCTCTAAAAATTCAAAGCAATAAATAACATTATAAAGTGAGGAATAATCGCTATCATCAAAGTCCACACATCTCATAAAACTACGTTTGGCCTTTTCAAAGTCATCTAAAAAAAGATATTCCATTCCCAGAAGTGAGTGAATATCAAAACTATCATCAGTAAGTTGTAATGCTTCCATAAGAAGATTAACGGCCTCTTGATGGTTGTCCTGTTTTGATTGTATATTGGCGCGTTGGATGTAAATCTCTTCGTTGTTGGAATTGATATTCTGAAGTTCGTCCAATAGCCTTTCCGCTTCTTCATATCGGTCTTCAAAGACCAAGACTTCAACACGGAGTAATTTTAATTCCGATGAGTTAGGGTGTTGTTCCAAACCAATTTGAATGGCTTTTTTGCCCAATGAAACTTTACCATTGTTCAAATAGTGGTGAATGATTTCCTCAAAGTCCTCAGCATCGAAAAAATAGACGTCATCTGTCTTGAGCATGGACTCAAACTTGCTGATCGATTTGTCTGGGTGTTCGTTGGGATTTGATGCCATAGAAGGTATATTGGTTACACTATGGACTTAAAATTAGCCCTTTGCCTTTATCTTTAAGTCCGCATTTTGGGTATGTTATCAACAAATTAGTTAACAGCTGCGGGTTTATATGCCTTTAAAATTGCTATTATTTTGTCGCATCCTTCGGTTATTTCTTTCATGGAAATAGTCAAAGGCGGCGAAATACGTACTGCTTTGGGTTCAAAAAGCAACCAAAAAAGAATGAGTCTGTCTTTGGCCGCCGTCAACACTAAATAGTCAACGATTTTTTCATCTTCGAGCAGTAAGGCAAGCATTAAACCTTTACCCCGTATCTCTTTAATCAAAGGGTGTACCAAAAGGGAACGGAACAGTTTTTCTTTCGCTAATGTCTCTTGAATGAGGCGATTTTCAGTTAGTTCCCTTAATGTTGCCAAGCTGGCAGCTGCGATTACGGGATTTCCGCCAAATGTGGTAATATGTCCAAGCTTTGGAGCATCTTGTAAGGTATCCATCAGTTCTTTTGAGGCAATAAAAGCTCCAACAGGCAATCCTGATGCCATGCCCTTTCCGACGACTAAAATATCTGGTATACAGTTAAAATGTTCAAATGCAAAGAGTCTTCCCGTCCTTCCAAATCCGGGTTGTATCTCGTCCAAGATCAGGAGTGCGCCAACTTCATTGCAACGTTGCCTTACTTGCTCTAGATATCCGTTTTCTGGCAATATAAATCCTGCTCCACCCTGAATGGTCTCTAGAATGACCGCTGCTGTTTTTTCAGTAATCTTTTCTAAATCTTCCAGTACATTAAACGTAATAAAGTCGACATCTGGAATTAATGGTCTAAATGCGCTTTTACGTTTCTCGAAACCCATAATGCTCAAACTTCCCATGGTATTGCCGTGATACGCATGATGGGCAGCTATGAGCTGGGAACGGCCAGTATACCTTCTAGCCAATTTTAAAGCGCCTTCTATGGCTTCTGTGCCAGAATTGACCAAGTAGGTTGTTGTAAGGTTTTCGGGCAGGTATGAGGCCAAAAGCTTTGTGTATTCCACTGCAGGTTGCTGCACATACTCTCCATATACCATTACGTGCATGTACTTTTCTGCCTGTTCTTTGATAGCATTGACCACACTAGGGTGACAATGTCCAAGGCTGCAAGCCGAAACACCAGCTACAAAATCCAAATGTGTATTGCCTTGCAAATCATAGATGTAACTTCCAAGGGCATGAGAAACTTCTAGTCCAAGTGGGTGAGGGGTAGTCTGGGTTTGGTATGTGTGAAAATCATCTTTTAGCATCAGGGTTTCTGTACCTTTTTAGCAGTAACCTGTTTAGGCTTTATGCCTTTTGTGTTTGGTATATTGTTAATTGGGTCGTTTTGATTTTTTTGGCGCTCCTGTTCTTCGGCATCAATATCTATAGGGTTTTCAATACCGCGTATGGGAACAAGTTCTATATTGTTGTCATCCTCATCAAAAATATCATCTTTGCTTAAAATGCGTTCGTCCCCACGCCAAACAAATCCCTTTAATTTTCTACTTTCCAAGGGCAAATCTTTATCTGGAAAGATGTCGCCATCCGGATTTACGAAAAAGGTGATATCCTCTATATCGTTATTTGCCATGAGCAATCGTATCTTACTGCAAATAGTCTTATCGATACCAATTAACTCATCGTCATCATTATACATGTAATAAATGACTTCGGTGTTTTTGACCAGATCAATGATTTTAAGCTCGTTTTCGATGAATTTTCCAAACAGATCTTTCCCTTTGGCTTGATTGTAACCAACTTTACCAATAGTATCAAAGGAGATGATAAAAGCGTTTTCCAGTACTTTTAGCGAATCCAGTTTTTCAGTTTCCAAATCTGAAATTAAGTGGATGCTATCTCCGGTTATCTGATTTTCAACGTTCCACATGATGGGATTGCGTATTAATTGGGTAATCCCTGTTTTTTCTTCAGAATGGATAGAGTCGCACTTACCGCTCAAATCCTTTTTATAGAATTTTGCATTTCTGAAAGCCCTAAGAATGCGACTTTCGGGCTTACCGGTCACCATTAGGGTATCTCCGTGCATGTACAGGGAGTCTTGTTCTACCAAGCTTACTGAAACGGCTCTTTTTGTGGCAAAAACAGAATCCTTGGCCTTGAATACCTCTGCATAATGGGCTCGTATAACCCCATCATTTATAGTATCTGTAATTTGAATATTGTTGGTGGCCGAAGCAAATTCAGAGGTCTTGTCAAAATAGAGGCTATCCCCCTCAATTATCTTGTAATTGTAATCAATTCTGGTATTTTTAATGCCGTAGCCTTGCTCGATTTTGGTATCATAAAAACCACGCTCACAATAAATTTTATATTCTTCTCCGGTGATGGTGGAGGGACCGTACATATATGCGTTTTTTGAAACACGGTAATAGTCCAATTGTTCAGAATCTATGATATACTCGGGATTGTCGATATGTACATCACTTCTAAACTGAACTTTTTTCAATTCGGTGAAATACGTACCTATTTTACTCGTCAGTACATTGACAGAATCGACAACCTTGCCCCCCGAATTATAATAGGAAACTTGCTTTTCACGATCAAAGTACAAGGTGTCCGTGGTCAACGTCATTTTTCCATCTGTCAAATCAACATTTTCCCATGCTTTGGCTAAACTTGTATCTCCGTTCCAATCCAACTTTGCACTGTTCATCTCTATGGAATCGCCTTGCTGCAACCTCACATTACCAATGGCTCTAAGCCTGTTTTCTTGAGAATAAAAAATAGCGATATCACACCATAAATCGGCTCCTTTGTGCTCAAATTGAACTTGGCGCTGATCATCCTTACTAAATATGGACGCTCCAGGAAATTGCGCTTCATCCTTGGTGAAATTTGCACCGTATACAATATTTATTTGTTTGCTTTCTGGTGTTTGTCCTTCTTCTTGGGCATTGCCCACATAGAGACAGAAGATAAAAAGCACTATTAAAATTCTTTTCAATGCATTGAATTTTGCCCAAAAGTATGATTTTTAGCGAAAGCGATAAAAATCATTTAGAAAGGTTTGGGAATTAGGTTGCGGGAATAGGTAAATCCACTCAACAACAGGATTAAACTAAATCAACTCACACACCAATAGTTATAATACAATTGAAAATAGTAAACACCTGTTTGAAAACAGATTTTAAGATTATCTATGAATAGTCTGTAGCCTATCCGGTCCAACCGATACTATCTTGATGGGTACATTCAATTCAGCCTCTAAAAATGAAATATAATCGTTTAGGGCGGGCGGGAGCTCTTCTGCTTTGGTCAGTTTGGTCAAATCTTTTGTCCAACCTTTCATCTCCTTATAAACCGGAACTATATGCTCACTTTCTATATTGTAGGGTAGGTGTTCAATTTCTTCGCCCTTGTATTTATAAGCCGTACATACCTTTAAGCTTTTAAATCCGCTAAGTACATCTGCTTTCATCATCATCAGTTCAGTTACACCATTAACTTGCACTGCGTATTTTAAAGCAACCAGATCTAACCATCCACATCTTCGCGGCCTTCCAGTGGTAGCACCAAACTCGTTTCCAACCCGACCCATTGTTTCTCCGTCCTCATCAAATAGTTCTGTGGGGAAGGGGCCACTGCCAACTCTTGTGGCATATGCTTTGAAAATCCCCAGAACGCGCCCAATCTTATTTGGGGCTACTCCCAGACCGGTACAGGCTCCTGCCGCTGTGGTGTTGGACGATGTAACAAAAGGGTACGTTCCAAAATCAATATCCAATAGAGAACCCTGTGCTCCTTCTGCCAATATTTTTTTGCCCTCTTTTTGGGCTTGAAAAATATATTCTTCGCTGTCTATAAATCGTAGTTGTTTTAGCGTAGCGATTCCTTCATGGAATTCCGCTTCCAATTCTTTAAGGTCATATTGGATATCTACATTGTAGAACCCGATCATGGCTTCGTGTTTATCTGCTAGGGCACGGTATTTTGCTTCCCAATTGTCAAACTCTAAATCACCCACACGCATACCGTTTCTCCCCGTCTTATCCATGTAGGTAGGGCCTATTCCTTTTAATGTGGAACCAATCTTGGCTTTTCCTTTTGCAGCTTCGGAAGCAGCATCCAGTAGGCGGTGCGTTGGTAGAATAAGATGTGCCTTTCTAGAAATGAAAAGCTTGGAAACAATATCAATTTCAAACTTTTCTAGATTGTCCAACTCTTTTTTGAAGATAACAGGATCTATGACCACTCCGTTACCTACTACATTCACGGCATTTTTATGAAAAATTCCTGATGGTATAGTATGAAGGACATGTTTTATACCATCAAACTCCAACGTATGCCCTGCATTGGGTCCGCCTTGAAACCTGGCAATAATATCATAATCTTTGGTAAGTACATCAACAATTTTTCCTTTTCCTTCGTCTCCCCATTGGAGTCCAAGCAATAAATCTACCATGAAATGTATTGGTTATTCGGTTAGGTTTTCTTCTTTGTTACGTGTTCCGTAGAAATATAGGGAATGGTTGTTGATCTTAATGTCAAAAACCTCTTCGATTGTCTTTTTAATGGATTGGATTCGAGGGTCACAAAACTCCACTACCTCTCCGGTATCTGTCAATATAACATGGTCATGTTGACGGTCAAAATAGGATTTTTCGTATTGTGCCTGATTTTTTCCAAATTGATGTTTTCGCACTAACTTACAATCCAACAAAAGCTCAATCGTATTATATAATGTGGCACGGCTTACCCTATAATTTTTTGTTTTCATTTTGATGTAAAGAGACTCTACATCAAAATGGTCATCGCTATTATAGATTTCTTGTAAGATTGCATAGCGTTCTGGTGTTTTGCGATGCCCATTATCCTCTAAAAAAGAAGTGAATACATTTTTTACGATTTCTTGATTTTTGTTGTTCCCCATAGCTTTCTGACCTAAACTAAAGGACAAAGGTACAGCTAAAAATTAAATTCTGGTGACTTTGTCTATGCCCTCTATCTGCTTTAAATTGTTGACCAACTTTTTCAAGATGGCATTGTTTTTTACCACCAATGTAATCTTGCCCGTAAACGTTCCGCCATCAGCAGAAAAATTTAAATTTCGCATGTTTACGTGCATATTGTCCGATATAATATTGGTAATTTCATTTACAAGTCCCAAATTGTCGATTCCTGTAATATTAATATCTGCCTTAAAGTCTTCTTGGGTCGAATCTATCCATTTGGCCGTCATGATTCTGTAGGCGTAGTTGGATTGCAGGGAAATCGCATTGGGGCAATTTTTCTTGTGCACCTTTATACCATCGCTTACACTTAAAAAACCAAAAACATCATCCCCTGGAATAGGATTGCAACACTGCGAAAGCTTATAGCTTAATTTTTCCTCTTCCTTGCCAAAAACAAGCATGTCATACGTAGTGGTAATCTCTTCCTTATCAATATCCTTGGGAGTAGGATTTCGTCTGATTCTGTTTTTAAAGAAGTTTAAGAATGCATTGTGATATGACGATGCAAATTCCTTGATTCGTTCATTATCTATAACACCAATACCTACGCGATAGAATAAATCTAGGCTGGTCTTTAATTTAAAATAAGTGACCAGCTTATTGACCGTATCCTCGTTAAGCGTTATTTTTTGCGACTTAAGTTTTCTACGAAGGATTTCTTTGCCATCTGCTGCAACACTTTTTTTCTCCTCGCCAAGCGATGATTTGATTTTTGAGCGTGCCCGTGCCGTATGTGCATAATCCAACCAACTTTGATTGGGCTTGGCACTTTCCGAAGTAATAATTTCAACTTGGTCACCGCTACGTAGCTCTGACCCTAAGGGGACCAACTTTCCATTGACTCTAGCCCCTCTGGTTTTCATGCCTATCTCAGTGTGAATGTGAAAAGCAAAATCCAAAGGTGTAGCTCCTTTGGGCATGGACTTTAATTCTCCCTTGGGCGTAAATACAAAGATTTCCTTGGAGTATAGATTCAATTTAAATTCTTCAACAAAATCAACCGCATTATTGTTTGAAGTCTCTAATGCTTCCTGTAATCGGTTTAACCAATCTTCTATACCCTGTTCTTTCTGTTCGCCATGTTTGTATTTAAAATGGGCTGCATATCCCTTTTCCGCAATCTCGTGCATACGTTCGCTCCGTATTTGCACCTCTACCCATTTTCCCTTGGGTCCCATAACGGTAATGTGCAAGGCTTCATAACCTGTAGATTTTGGCGATGTAATCCAATCCCGCAAACGAATAGGGTTTGGCGTAAAATGATCTGTTACGATAGAATAGATTTTCCAAGCTAAAAACTTTTCATTTTTTCTATCCGATTTGTAAATGATACGCAGGGCAAATTTGTCGTACACCTCATCAAAAGAAACATTTTGCACCTTCATTTTTCTTCTGATGGAAAAAATGGATTTCATCCTTCCTTTGATGTCGTAATTCAGTCCTTCTTTATCCAGTGAAGTCCTTATAACATTGGAAAAATCTTCGATGTAAGCCAATTGTTCTTCCTCGGTATCTTCAATTTTTGCCTGTATATCTTGGTATACCTCTGGCTCCGTATATTTTAAGCTGAGGTCCTCTAAATGTGTTTTTATATTGTAAAGCCCTATTCGATGGGCCAATGGTGCATAAATGTATAAGGTTTCCGAAGCTATCTTCACCTGTTTGTGCTCGGGCATGGAATCCATGGTGAGCATGTTGTGGTACCTATCCGCAATTTTAATAATGATAACCCGTACATCATCATGCAAGGTCAACAGCATTTTTCTAAAGTTCTCTGCTTGCTGGCTTACATCTTTATCCTTTTTTAAGTGTGATATTTTTGTGAGGCCGTCAACGATACGAGCAACGGTTTCACCAAACATACGCTCTATATCCGCGAGTGTGTAAGGCGTATCTTCCACAACATCGTGAAGCAAAGCAGAAGCTATGGAAACGGCATCCAAACCAATTTCCGAGGCTACTATCTTTGCCACGGCAATCGGATGAAAAATATAAGCTTCACCAGATTTTCTACGCTGGTCTTTATGTGCATCAACGGCCACGTCAAAAGCTGAGCGTATCAATTTCTTGTCCTCCGAAGTCAAGTTTTGATAGCTTATCCGGAGCAATTCTTTGTATTGCTTCGCAATTTGCTTGTTCTCTTTTTCTATAGCAGCTTCTGTCATATTATATTAAAGTTACCATAATCTGTAAACGTAAACAACAAAAATTATGCCTTTAGGTTTCTAATACGTTCAACAAGAGGTGGGTGGGAGTAGTGTACGAAAACGTAGGCAGGGTGCGGGGTTAAATTGCTCAAACTGTTTTTTGATAATTTTTTCAATGAGGTTACCAAAGGCATGGCAGCAAACGTATTTTTGGCATAATCGTCCGCTTGAAACTCAAACTTTCGGGATAGGTAGTTCATGGCCAATCCAGTAATCTCAGAAATTGGACTGTACAATAACACAAAACCGACCAGACCTGCATGAAAACTGGCTGTATTTACCCCTATGGCCAAGGACACTTCGGGAATATTGATAAAAAGGGAAAGGATGAAAAGCGTAAAACCGGTCAGACCCAGAGATACTATCAAGTTAAAAATGATATGATTTCTTTTATAATGTCCGACTTCATGGGCTAAGACCGCAACAATTTCATCTTCGCTCAAATCATCGATCAGGGTATCGAACAACGTGATTCGTTTTTCCTTTCCAAAACCGGAAAAGTAGGCATTGGCCTTGGTTGATCGTTTTGAGCCGTCAATTACAAAAATATTATTGAGCTCAAAACCAACTTTTTTGGCATAGTTCTCGATTGCATTTTTTAGACTTCCTTCCGCGAGTGGCGTTTGTTTGTTAAATAAAGGGACAATAAATCTGCTATAAAATAAATTCATGAACAAAATGACAGCGCCAATCATAATCCAAGCGTAAATCCAAAAATTTGGACCAGTCCACTGATAGAACAATATGAAAAGTGAAAGCACACCACCGCCAAAAATTGTGGTCAGCAGGAGTCCTTTGATTTTATCAAGAAAAAATAATTTTTTGGAGGTTTTATTGAAACCATAACGTTCCTCGATTACAAAAGTCTGGTAGTATGAAAAAGGAATTCCTAGAAAAGTACTTCCCAACATAATGATGCCAAAAAATAGTAAGGCCATAGGAATTGTATCGGTCGTAACAGAACGTGTTAACGTATCTATCCATTCAAAGCCACCAAAGAATAGAAAACAAAGGGTGAGTATCAAAGAAAAACCATCGGAAAGCAAACTGAATCGGTAATTGGCATTCTTGTATTGTTGCGATTTATGGTATTCTTTGTCATCATATACATCGCTTAATTCAGAAGGCACTTTGGTTTTAAAATGTTTTGCATTTAAATACTCCAATAATTGATGAATCAAATATTGAATTACTAGAATACCTATAATAATGTAGAACAGAGTAGTTTTTTCCATAGGCTATAATCCACGTTGCCGCTTGGCTTCAAATATAAGTATTGCCGCCGATACGGAAACATTCATAGAATCGATTTCACCCTGCATCGGGATTATTAGGTTTTGGTCGGAATTCTGAAGCCAAGCTTCTGTTAATCCGGTAGCTTCGGTGCCAACAACAATTGCGGAAGATGTATTAAAATCACAATCCAAATAAATTTTGGATGCAGTTAGTGCCGCACAATATATTTTGATTTTTTGTTCCTTTAAAAAGTGGATAATCTCTTCTGTAGTTCCTGTTCCAATTTGATTCGTGAATACACATCCAACACTGGAGCGCACAATATTGGGATTATATAGGTCGGATTTAGGATTGGCAATTAAAACAGCATCTACGGCAGCTGCATCTGCGGTTCGTAATAATGCACCTATATTTCCTGGTTTTTCAGGTGCTTCAGCTACGAGGATTAAAGGATTGTCGGTTTTAAATTGAATTTGGGAAAGACCATGTGATTTTCCTTTGGCAATGGCCAAAATACCTTCTGTTTTTTCCCTATAAGCTATTTTCTCGTAAACAGGTTTGGATAGTTGTACAATCTCAATTTTTTGTTTTTTGGAGTAGGCAGAAATATCAAAATTGGTCTGGACTTCGGGACAGAAAAGTATTGTTTCCAGAAGGTACTCCCCTTTAAGTGCAAGTTCAATTTCTCGCTGTCCTTCTATTATAAAAAATCCAGTTTTTTTTCGTTCACGGGATTTTTCCTTTAGCAATAATACCTTTTTAATCAATGGGTTCTGGGTACTGCTAATCAATTTAGTTTCCATCACACTTCAAAAATACGTATTCTTGTAATCTTCAACAGTTTTTTCCGACAAAGCAACAAACTAAATAATATGAACAAAGTAATTATCCTGCTGCTCGCAGTTGCCATTGGCGCCTGTAAGCCTGCTCCAAAAAAAGAGGAAGCAAAAACAAGTCCTCAAGAAGAAAGCCTTGAACCTAAAAAAGCATTTCCAGAGGCCTTGGAAAAAGTCTTTGCTGCCCATGGGGGGTTGGAAACCTGGAATAGACACAGAACACTGTCTTATGATTTGCCAAAAAAAGATTTTACAGAGACACATACCATAGATTTATGGTCACGAAAAGATAGGGTGGATACCGATACGTTTTCTCTTGGTTTTGATGGAAAAGAAGTTTGGCTTTTAGATACCGAAAGTGAATATAAAGGTGATGCCGGTTTTTACCATAACCTGATGTTCTATTTTTATGCAATGCCTTTTGTCCTTGCCGATGATGGTATCATTTATTCGGAGACAGAAGATGTAATCTATGAGGACAAAAACTATCCTGGCGTACGAATTTCTTATGAATCTGGTGTGGGTGCGTCTTCCAAAGATGAATATTTTATCCATTATAATCCTGATAACCATCAAATGGCTTGGTTGGGATACACTGTGACCTACAGGTCTGGTGAAGCTTCTGATAACGTAAAATGGATTAGATATGACGATTGGCAAACCCTACATGGTCTTACTTTACCAAAATCAATTACATGGCATAGTGTCGAAGAAGGTAAAATCCTAGATGCCAGAAGCACGGTCGCTTTTGAAAATGTAATGGTGGATACTAATTCAAAATCAGAAGATTTTTACGCAAAACCTGAAGCTGCAAAATTTGTTGAGGTGAAGAAAAATTAATATTTGGGTTTAGTTTGGTTTCAAAACGTAGTACAAACCAACAATAAATGCTAAACGCTATTCGCCTACACTAAAGTTGTAAATTGTGCGTGGCTTGTAGCGTTTAGCACATAGCCCAAATTCTACTTCCCTTCGTACTTGCCCATGTATCTTTTCCAAAGTTCCGTTTGATGGGTCTCCAAAGAGATATCGCGTCCATCTATAAAGGCTCTGGAAAGTTGGTTGGTGCGCATATCCAAAGCATCACCCTCAGAAATGAACAGTGTGGCGCTTTTACCAACTTCCAAGGTGCCGTAATCAGCATCGATACCTAAAATTTTGGCATTGTTTCCAGTTATCAATTGTAGCGCTTTTTCCTTCTCTAATCCTTGCGCGACCACTTGACCTGCGTAGAAAGGCAGATTCCTGGTCTGAAAGTTTGAAGCTGATGCATTTTGAAGTCCCACAATTAATCCTTCATCCACTAATAGTTTTGGTAGTTTATAGGTGAAATCATAATCGTCATCATCGAATTTTGGCAGGGTGTGGGTAAAATTGACCAAAATAGGAATGTTGTTTTCCTTTAGAAAATCAGAAATCTTATGGGCATGATATCCACCTACCAGAACTATTTTTGTTGCTCCAGCTGCTTTAGCGTTTGTAATAGCGTCCATTATCTCTTTTTCACCGTCGGCATAGATGTATAAGTGTTTGGAACCATCAAAAATACCTTGCATAGCTGCATATGGAGCGTTAACTTCATTAGCATTTCCCTTGCCATAGGCATTTGCGTTTTGCATAAAGGTCTTAACATCATTGACCTGTTTTTGATAGTCTTTATTAGGGATAAAACCTCTTGGTTCTCCCATCCACCATCTACCATTTCTGAAAAGCGTTGGCCAGTTCAAGTGGATGCCGTCATCAGTCTTTACAGTTGCATCTTCCCAGTTCCAAGCATCAAACTGTACGATAGAGGATGTACCCGAAATCCTTCCGCCTTTTGGTGTTATTTGACTTAACAACACGCCATTGGGACGCATACTTTCTACTACTTTAGATTCGGCATTATATGCAATTATACTGCGTATATGTGGAATCATATCTCCAATTTCGTCTTGGTCATTACTTGCTCTTACCGCATTGACCTCAACCAGACCTAAAGCCTTGCCTGGAGCTATAAACCCAGGGTAGATATGTTTTCCGTTCGCATTGATAACTTGTCCTTTACTTTCAATTTCCGAGCCACCTATGGCAGTTATTTTACCATCTTCAAAAACCAAGGTACAGTTCTCTTTAATTGTTCCATTGCCAATATGGGCAGTTGCACCTGTTATCGTAATTGCTTCGGATTGGGCTGAAGCTGGCGTCTGTTGTGCGGACAGCATAAAATTCCCTGTAAACCCTAAAACGAGTAGTGATACTAATATTCTTTTCATGTTTTTATAGTTTTAAAGGCTATCGCAGTGAAACCTATCTTTTTTGTTCTGTTTTGGGCCTTGCATTTTTTTTCCGCTCTCTTTTTCATTGAGCATCATATTTGTAAGCATGTTTCGCTCTTTTTTTGCAGCTTCTCTAAGCATTTTGTCTTTTTCCAAATCAAAATAGATTACACCTTCGATCATGGTCTTTTCTGCTTTGGCATACACAGAAAGCGGATGGTCGCTCCACAGCACCAGATCTGCATCCTTGCCAACTTCTATACTCCCTACGCGCTCATCGATGTGTAATAGTTTTGCTGGATTCAGCGTTACGGTTTTCCATGCTTCAATTTCTGACATACCACCATATTTAACTGTTTTGCCCGCTTCTTGATTCAATCTTCTGGACATTTCTGCATCATCACTGTTTATAGCTACAGTAACGCCTTGGCTTGCCATTATTGCAGCATTGTGAGGGATGGCATCATTTACTTCATACTTGTATGCCCACCAATCACTAAAAGTGGAACCTCCAACACCGTGTTCGGCCATTTTATCGGCCACCTTATATCCTTCAAGAATATGGGTGAAAGTATTTACGGTAAAATCAAACTTCTCCGCGACCTTCATCAGCATGTTTATCTCGCTCTGTACGTAGGAATGACAACTTATAAATCGCTCTCCGTTCAAAATCTCCGCAAGGGTTTCCATTTCTTCATCGTACCGAAAAGGTTGACCACTTTTTTTCTTGGCATCGTATTCTTTTGCCCGCTGAAAATAATCTACAAAAACCTGTTCAACGCCCATACGTGTTTGCGGGAAACGTGAAAAGCTCTGCCAATTGGACTGTTTTACATTTTCGCCCAACGCAAACTTTATAAACTTGGGTGAGTCTTGGAATATAAGTCCGTCCGCACTTTCGCCCCATTTTAACCTTAATATTGCCGAACGTCCACCAATGGGGTTGGCAGACCCATGGAGTAGTTGAAGCGTTGTGACACCACCACCCAAATTTCTATAGATATCCATGTCCTTGGGGTCGATTACATCCGTCATTTTTACTTCGGCAGTGGAGTTGTGGCCAGCCTCATTAATGGCCAATGCGGCAATGTGTGAATGTTCATCTATGATTCCAGCGGTCACATGCTTTCCAGTCGCATCAACGGTCTTGGCATTTCCTGCATTTAAATCTTTCCCTATCCTCGAAATTTTTCCGTTTTTGACCAGGACATCGGTGTTTTCTAGGATGGCTTCCCCTGTCCAAACAGTTGCGTTCTTAAAAAGAGTGTTTTCCTGCTTTGGTTTGGTCTTATAACCGTAGCCTACATTGGGGTAGGATAGGCTTACCAATTCTGGAGCAGAATGTGCACTATCTTTCTTTGCTTTTTCCTGAAAAGCTGATGTTCTTCGAAGGGTAACGGATGACTCCCTACTATCGGGTGACACCATTTTCCCTTTAATGTTTTCTATGTTGTCCGTAACAAGGGCTATCAACCGATAGGATTCTCCCGCTTTATCGGAAAAGGACAGGTTTAACCAATCTTCGGTATAGTCAGTTTTTGAATCCAGTTTTAAGGTGTCTTGTTTGACACTCGCCTTTGGTTTACCAGCATCTCCACTGATTGAAACCGTGTATGTTTTTCCGTTGGCAGAAAGACTGTATTCTCCCCGAATATCCTTTTGATCTTTTGGATTGATAACATGTTTTTTACCTTGTACCCAATTTTCGTAAAGCGTGTTTCCTTTTTCAAAAATATCTCCTGAAGTGATCAAAAAATTTGCCTGTCTGCCAGGTTGTAAGGTGCCAATCTCGTTGGTCTTTCCTAAAATATTGGCAGGTACCCTTGTCAGTGCTTCCAATGCCGTTGTTTTTGAAAGTCCATATTTTAAGGCTTTCATCAATTTTGATGTAAAATCTGTAGGTGATTTTAAATCATGGAGTGTGAGTGCAAATTGAATGGCGTTTTCCTCTAAAACTTTTGGGTTTGAAGGCGCTAGGTTCCAATGCCGCATATCTTTTAAAGAAACATAATGTGCTTCATAGGGGTTGGAGACATCATAAGCTTTTGGGAAGTTAATGGGAACGATCAATTTGGCATTTGTAGCTTTAACTTCTTTTATGTTTTCATATTCGTCACCACCCGCCAAAATTGCATATTGCATTCCAAACTGGTCGCCAATTTTATCGGCACGCAATACATTTCCATTGCTTCCTGCAGCAAAGATCTGCATCATGTTTTTGTTTTCTATCAATGCTTCGATGGAACGATCTTTTGTTGACACGTTGCCTTTACCATACCAATCCATATCGTAATATAACTGTCGCAGTAGAGCAGTTGCTCCCATAAGCGAAGTGGGGTAAGATTGATTTTTGGCAATACTTTTTTTGAAAGAATGGTATTGAGCGGACCTGTCATCCAATATTCGTTCAGATTCGTTTCCCTCATCATTTAAGGTCACTAGAACTCCTGTTCCCCTAACTATACCATCTTGAATATGGGAGTTAACCGTTCCAAAACCAACCTTGCGCAGTACTTCTGCTTTTTTCTTATCATATGTGAAACTGGTAATTGCATTATTTTCTGGCATAATATGGTCATTCCAGTAAAACCCTTCTCTTGAAGGTCCATACTGTGCCGAACGCCCGCTACTTTTAGCTTTTTCGGGCATCTTTATCCCAAAACTGGAAAACACATCAATAAAAGAAGGATAAATATATTTTCCTTTTAAATCTTCAATGACAGTATTTTTTGGAATTGTCACATTGCTTCCTGCTTGTACTACTTTTCCATTTTGAATAAGCAGTGTCCCATTTTCTATAACTTGGGTAGGGGTAATGTATATCTTGGCATTTGTGAATGCCCTGTAGTTGTTGTTCTTTGTTTTGACACCATCATTCTTTGGAAAATAATCTTGTGCAAACAAAGCCGTTCCGCCCAAAAATAAAGCGAAAGCAAAGAGTTTCATTTTCATGTGCTCGTATATTGGATTAGTCTGTTTAAAGGTAATTGAAGTGATGCTATTCTACAAGCGAGTTTCTAGAAACCGTACTTTTCATGATAACCAATGACAAGCCCTACTACTGAGTTGTAACTTTGGATACCTTCCTGTTGGTTGTTTGCTTTTAAAAAGGTATTAAAAAGCGATTTGAACACAGGCTCCAATGGGTTTTCATAGTGCTCCCAGAAAGTGGCTACTTCCCTAAAGTTTTTCTTCACGCCTGGATTGAGTTTTTCAATAAGCTCATTAAATCTTGCTTCGTCTTTTCTTGATAAATCCGATAGGCAATAGCCCAAAGCATGCGAGTAAGCGGCATATTTAAAATAGACGTCGTCATTTTTTGAGGTGACCAAAAAACCTATCAGATTGGTGGCATCTTCTGCAGAATATCCCAATTGGTGTCCCACTTCGTGCCCGCTTACGGTCGGTAATCTAAAGGCAGGTAATAATCCATTCACCTGCGCCTCATTGGAAAAAGGGTTTAAATACCCTCCATATCCCATATAGGTGAGCGGAAGACTATAAGTTGAGGCTT
The DNA here is from genome assembly GCF_021390175.1 of Flagellimonas sp. HMM57. Lineage (NCBI taxonomy): Bacteria > Pseudomonadati > Bacteroidota > Flavobacteriia > Flavobacteriales > Flavobacteriaceae > Flagellimonas > Flagellimonas sp. HMM57. Next base: position 3,036,839 of record NZ_CP090004.1, read on the forward strand.
TAAGACTTGGGGTTTTGTATTCAAAATCGGGATAGTATTCCTTTAACTTAGCATATCCTTCTTCTGTCTTTTTGAAGATTTCTTTTCTTGAATACGGAATTTCAACGGGATCAATGGTATCACCGGTAATTTGTATTTGGTAGTTATTTGCCTGTCTTGTCAAATGTTCTGTAGTGGAAACCAACTGATCTAGAGTATATTCTTTTTCAATCTGGAATCTCCAAGTTATTGGTTGCCTGTAATAATTTAAACCCCAGAGGAAATGAAAAACAAAATATGCTATGGACAATATCACAGTAATATTCTTTAGGAAAAGTAAAGGCTTTTTTCTAATAGATTTATGGTTTTTATAAATGTATCTAAATGCCAAAAACACTAAAACCGTGTAAAAAAGATCTCCTACGGAAAAAGGAACCCATCCAAAGAGTATTCTCAAAAAACGTGATATGGTAGGATATATACCATTACTGTAATGTGTTTCTACAAGTTCTGGATAATTGCCCAACCATTTTACCAAGATTACCTGAAGCGGTAAGGCAATGATCAGTATGGTCTTAATCCTTTGTTTCATTTAAAATGCAAGGTAACTATAGTATCTGCCGAAACTAGCTCTTAATTTTTATATTGCCAACATCTATCATACTCTTAACATACCTTTATGGCAAAGAAAAAAAGTCGCGCAGATGCGCGACTTTTTAACTAATTTTTTTTGGAAAACTATTCTTGAATTCCAACGATTTCCAAATCAAAGATAAGGTCAGAGTTTGGTGGGATAGGGCCTCCACCTTGTGCTCCATAACCCAGATGTGGTGGAATAAATAAACGAATTTTATCACCAACTTTCATCGTTTGTAACCCTTCTTTGAATCCAGGAATCAAACGTGCTTCGGGCCCGTATTCCATAGGTACGGGGAATAGCCGCCACCTTGCTTTCTTCTATCGTCGTACTTATTGAATTTGACGGCAATATCCTCATAATTGCTATCGAATAGATCTCCGTTCGGCAACCATCCAGCATAGTTTACCAATACTTTCTGACCTATTTTTGGCTGTTCGCCCTCTCCTTTGGTCAATGAAAAGATTTTTAATTCTGAATCGCTTTCTTCGGCTGCTTCTTTTTGTTGTTCAAAATCGGCCAATAATTCACTTTTCATTTTTTCAAAAGCGGCAACTACGGCTTCCTCCTCTGCAAAATAATCGGTCATAATCTGAATGGCATCAAACTTTTTTGCCTCTTTACCGTTTCGTATAATCTCTACGGCATTCATGACCACGTCGACTTTGGGTTTGTTGGCAGGAGCGACCACTTCAACATTTGCAAGCGTATCCACAACGTCCATTCCTTCCACAACTTCACCAAAAACGGTATGTCTGCCATCTAACCATGGGGTTTCTTTGTGCGTTATAAAAAATTGGCTTCCATTGGTTTTGGGACCGGAGTTTGCCATGGATAGAATTCCTTTTTTTGAGTGAGAAAGTGAATCATGGAACTCATCTTTAAATTTATAGCCGGGATTTCCGCGTCCTGTACCTGTAGGATCGCCTCCTTGAATCATAAAATCTTTGATGATCCTATGAAAAATAAGTCCGTCGTAATACTTCTTATCTTTAAGACTGTCGCTTACAAAGGGACTTTTTCCTTCCGCCAAGGATACAAAATTGGCGACGGTAACTGGGGTTTTTTCGTGCTCCAGTTTTACGAGAATATCGCCTTGGCTAGTCTGTATATCTGCATAAATCCCATCTTCCAAATCGGCATATTTGCCAGATTTGCATCCTAAGAATACGATTGAACATAGTGCTATTAAAACAAGGTATTGTTTCATTGTTTTTCTGATTTTAAATTTAAACTGTCTTGATTTATGATTATTGTATGCAATTCTATTGTAGATTTTAATGGTGTTTTTGGTCCAATATCATTTCCGTCACCATGGTATCCATATGCTTGCAGGGAAGGAAACAAAAATGTTGCCCGCTCGCTTACTTTTAGCAATTTCACCGCATTTTGAAGCCCGGGGAAGAGTTGTTCCTTGTCTACAACGTAAGATGTTGGGCCTTTATCCTTCATGGTATAAATAGTATCATTTGCCAATGATAGAAGATTGTAGGAAAACAATATTTGATCGTTTGTTTTTGGTAGGTAAGTTGCGGTATCGTTTTTTGTTTCAAAATAATACCAGAACCCGTTTGGACTGGCTTGGTAATCATGTATGGTGTCTTTTTCAATGATTGCCTGTATCATTTTTTCCTCCAGGGCAAGCAGTTCTTTATTTCGCTCAACGGATTCCTTAAAAAAACTCCCCGATTTTACTTTTACCGGTTTTCTTGGTTCTGGTCCTCCACAATTTACCATTAGAAGGGCCAAAAAAATAAAAAACACAATTCTCATGAACATAGTTGGTTTTTATAGGACTCTAAAAGTGTAACGAATTGTTTTGTAGTTTCTTTTATACTCATGTCGCTTCTTCCACCAGCAGCATTGTCATGTCCACCTCCGTTAAAATGTTTTCTGGCAAATTCATTTACCGAAAAATCACCAATGGAACGGAACGATATTTTTATGATTCCCTCTTCTTTGTTTTCAATAAAGATGACTGCAAAAATAATCCCTTCCAAGGTCAACCCATAATTGACAAAACCTTCGGTGTCTCCTTTTTTAAAATCATGTTTATCCAACTCTTCTTGCGAAAGCGTTATATAGGCCGTGCTATATTCTGGGAGTATGACCATGTTGCTCAGCGCTACACCCAAGAGATGAAGCCGAGAGGGAGAATTAGTATCGTAGACCCTTTGGTGGATTTCCATATTATGGGCCCCTTTATCTATTAAATCTGCTATAACGCGATGTGTTCTGCTAGAGGTCGACCTATATTTGAACGAGCCGGTATCTGTCATGATTCCCGTATACAGGTTGGTTGCGATTTCTTCATCTATTTTATCGATTTCACTTAAATATTCAATGAAATTATAGACCATTTCGCAAGTAGAGCTCATCCTAACATCTGAATAGGTAACCGTTGCATAGTCGCTAGGTTGTTGGTGATGGTCGATCATTATAAAAGTAGCTTCTTTTTCTTTTAAAACCGATTCCAACTGTCCTACTCTAGATAGATCATTAAAGTCGAGTGTGAAGACTACTGTTGCTTCTTCCAAACATTTTTTAGATTGCGAATTTTCTTTTTCAAAATTTAAGATGGACTCGTTTCCCGGCATCCATTTTAGAAACTTTGGGTAATCGTTTGGCGCTATGACAGTGGAATCATGTCCTTGTGAAATAAGAAAACCGTTCAGTCCCAAACACGAACCTATGGCGTCTCCGTCTGGATTTTTATGAGGTATGATTACGATTTTTTGGGGCTTGGAAAGAATCGACTTAACCGTCGTGATGTCCTCTAAATTCATGGGCTCAAAGATACAATAATATAACATAGTCGTAACTCTGGATACTCTATTTTTGTTAAACCATAAATTTTGAATATGAAATATTTTAGTACTGTATTTAGCGCTGTTGTCTTCTTTTTTGGCTGTAAAAGTCAGCAAGCTGTTCCTTCTGCCATTGCTCAAAATACAGAAAAGTCGGGTACTGTTTTTACTATTGCTTTTGGCTCGTGCAACAAGCAAGATGTAGCTAATCCTTTTTGGGACGATATCCTAAATGAAAACCCGGATGTTTGGATATGGGGAGGCGACAATATCTATGCGGATACCGAAAATATGGATGAATTAAAATCCATGTACAGTAAACAACTTGGGAATGAGGGCTACAAACTATTAAATGAAACAACTCCGGTTATCGGTACTTGGGATGATCATGATTATGGTTTGAACGATGGTGGAGAAGAATTTTCGATGAAAAAAGAAAGCCAACAATTGTTCTTGGATTTCATGGGAGTTCCAAAAGATAGTAAAAGAAGAAACCAAGAAGGTGTCTATACTTCGCATTTGTTTGAAACGCCAAAAGGTAAGGTCAAAATTCTAGTGTTGGACACCAGATATTTTAGAAGTTCTCTAGAATCGGATCCAGACCCAAAGAGACGTTATAAACCTAATACAAATGCAGATGCAACAATTTTAGGCAATGCCCAATGGGATTGGTTGCAAAAGGAACTGGACAATTCTGAAGCAGATTTCAATCTTATTGTCACCAGTATCCAGTTTTTATCAGGAGAGCATGGTTTTGAAAGTTGGAGCAATTTTCCAAAAGATGTGGAGAAGCTTAAAAACAGTATTACATCATCTGGTGCCAAGGGGGTGATGATATTGTCCGGTGACCGTCACATTTCAGAATTTTCAAAAGTAGAACTACCACAAATACCATATTCTCTAATAGATTTTACAAGCAGCGGACTTACACATTCTTACTCAGATTTTACCAGTGAACCCAATAGGTTTAGGATAGGAGAAGTAATGGCGTTTCCAAGTTTTGGAATCATAACGTTGCATTTAGAAACCAGAGAAGCACATTTAAAGATGATGGGTGAAAACGGACTTGTTTTTCAAGAGTTAAAACAAGCGTATTAAACCTTGTTCATTAGTTGAAAAGCCGTAAGTTTGCGCAAAATTTTAAAAAATGACTGGAAATAGAACATTTACCATGATAAAACCCGATGCTGTTGAGAACGGATATATTGGGGCTATTTTGGAAAAGATAACGGCCGCGGGTTTCAAGATTGTGGCCATGAAATATACACAGTTGAGCAAAAGGGATGCACAAGAATTTTACGCCATCCACAAAGAGCGACCTTTCTTTGGAGAATTGGTTGAATTTATGACAAGAGGACCAATTGTGTCCGCTATTTTGGAAAAGGATAACGCTGTTGAAGACTTTCGCGCTTTGATAGGTGCTACCAATCCAGAAGAAGCTGCTGAAGGTACCATCCGTAAATTGTATGCCTCAAGTATAGGGGAGAATGCGGTCCATGGCTCAGATAGTGATGACAATGCTAAAATTGAAGGTGCTTTCCATTTTTCCGGAAGGGAAATATTTTAGTAAAAACTTCTAATTTGATTTGCGATATTAGAGCTACTCAGACTGAGTAGCTTTTTTTGTGGAAAAAAGCAGTAATTCTTTCTTATCTTTTTCGGGCTGAATTATACCAACTTCAAAAAGACCGATTTTGATAAGAAGGTTACGTGACTTGCTATTTTCAGGAGTGGTAATCCCTAAAATAGTTTGCAACTTAAGTTCGGTTTTTCCATAGCTTATAATTGCTTCACAGGCTTCTGTAGTGTAACCATTGCCTTCATGTTCAGGAAGAATCGCAAATCCTATATCCGGACTATTTAGATAGTCCCGTCTAACAAAGCCACAAATACCGATGGGCTTTCTAGATTCTTTTAAAGACATTGTTAAGAGACCATAACCGTTTTTTTGATAAGAATCAATCAAATTGGACTGTATATACTGCTTTGCATCTTCTTGAGTTCGAACTCCCTTGTCTCCAATAAATTCTATCCAATTTGGACTGTTCAATAACGTATAAAAAAATTCTGAATCTTCTAAGGTGGCCTCGCAGAGTATGAGCCTTTTCGTTTCAATAAAATTTTTCATCAGACTCCTAAAAACGATTAGCGTAAAACCAGCTTTTTAATCAAATCTTTTCCCAATTCTTCATTGAGCATTGCAATGATTTTGGTTTTTCCCAGACTCAATTCTTCCCTGAGTACGGAAGAGGATAGCGAGACAAAAAGAGTTTCGTTTCGTAATTCTACAGCAGTGGTATAGTTGTTCACCCCGTTTCCCATCAATTTTACCCACGCATCTTTTGCTTCAACTTTGTCCATGCCTTTTTGGAGCTTGTTGTCTTTGATGAACTCCCCCAGTGCATCGCTTAAATTAAGATATGAATTGTGCCGTTTCGCCATTATTTGGGTATGGTTATAGGTTGAAAGCGTTTATAAGAATACGTCTTTCCTTCTGTATTGAGTACGGAGAATGACATGGAATCCAAATGCACCAATTTTTCTTCCCACTCGTTCCGGTCTTTTTTATACTGTATCGTAAAAGCTTCGTTAACAGTAACAATTTTGAAGGACTCTACATCATTTGAAGTCGTATAGGTCCCATTTAATGAAGGCTGTAATTTTTTACGAAAGCCTTCCATATTTTCCACTTGAATAAAATCCACACTGGGGTTAACGGTATAATTCTTTTTGTTGCCATCAGGAAACTCAACTTCTGTAATTTCCCAATACCCGTTCAAAAAGGAAATATCCTCTTTGGAAATTGAAGTTTCCTTACATCCATACAAAATCAGAACAGTAACAAACAAAACTATTCGCTTCATATTACAAGGTAAATATTTTATAGCTCTGGTGAATATTTTTAACTACATTTTCTGTCCGTTCCGCATGCGTATCGCTTATAAATATTTGTCCAAAATCATCATTATCCACCAATGCAACTATCTGTGAGACCCTGTTTTCGTCCAATTTGTCAAAAATATCATCGAGCAATAAAATAGGGGTTGTCTTTGCCTGTTCTTTTATGAAATGAAATTGTGCCAGTTTTAACGCGATCAGGAATGTTTTTTGCTGTCCTTGACTGCCAAACTTTTTAATAGGGTGCCCATCAATGGTAAAGTTCAGATCATCTTTATGGATACCCACACTTGTATATTGTAAAGCCCGGTCCTTGTCAATTGATTTTTTTAAGAGTTCGGCTAGATTCTTTTCGGTCAATTGACTTTCGTAAGAGAGCATTATCTGTTCTTCCTTTTCCGAAATATGGGCATACTGCTCTTTAAAGATTGGAATGAAAGAAGTAATGAATTCCATCCTTTTTTGATGTATTTCAGTACCAAAACCATGCAACTGCTCGTCATAAATTGCTAATGTATCTGCATCGTACGTATGGTTTACGGCAAAATATTTTAATAATGAATTACGCTGCATCAATACCTTATTGTATTTGATAAGCGCTTGCAAATACGACTTGTCCGATTGGGAAATGACCCCGTCCATGAACTTTCTGCGGGTATCGCTTCCTTCAATGATAAGATCCCTGTCCGATGGCGAAATGATGACCAGTGGCAAAAAACCGATATGTTCCGAAAACTTATCGTATGCTTTACCGTTTCTTTTTATGACTTTTTTTAATCCTCTTTTAAAACTGCATATGATTTTTTCGCTACGCTCTTTTTTTTCAAATTCCCCCTCAATGACAAAAAAATCGGTTTCGTGCTTTATGTTCTGTGTGGCAACGGGATTAAAATAGCTTTTGCCAAAAGAAAGGTGGTAAATAGCATCTAGAATATTGGTTTTGCCCACGCCGTTATCCCCGACCAGGCAATTGATTACCGGGTCAAATTCCAGGTTCTTGGAAGCAAAATTTTTATAATTAACTAAAGATAAGTGCTTTAAAAACATAAAAGCTGAAGAAATCTAAGGATTTCGGTCGGTTAGCAATTCATTAAAGATTCCAAAAATAACGAATAAATTACCTTTTGGTTTTGGATAAAAACTTTATTTTTGCCCGATTAATAAAATCAAGGATGGCAACATACAAGAAGCGAGGCTTTAAGCCGAAGAATAAGGTTGAGGAAAATCAGCTGGATGAGCAGAACAGCACAACAGCTGAGGTTTTCAGTACGTTGGATGAAGGTGCTTCTAAGACCGAAGCTTGGGTTCAAAAAAATCAAAACTATATTTTGGGAGCCATAGCAGCTATAGCCATTGGTGTTCTTGGGTATTTAGGTTACAATGAGTTTATCCAAAAACCAAAGGAAGCTTCCGCTGCAAATGAACTTTACTATCCCCAACAATATTTTGACCAAGCCTTGACAAGTGAAACAGAGAAAGATTCTCTTTTCTTGTTAGCCTTAAACGGTGCCGAAGGAAAATATGGTTTTTTGGATATTATAGAGGAATATAAAGGTACAAAGGCTGCAAACCTTGCGAATTACTCCGCTGGTATGACTTATCTTAATATTCAGCAATATCAAGAAGCAATTACCCATTTGGAGAGTTTTTCATCAGATGATGCGGTACTTGGAGCAATGGCAAAAGGTGGTATAGGCGATGCTTTTTCACAATTGAACCAGCCAGAAGATGCCTTGGACTACTATGAGAAAGCTATCGCTCACAATAAAAACGAATATACAACGCCTAGATTTTTGTACAAAGCTGGTATAATCGCCATGGATTTGGGACAAAAAGAAAAAGCGAAAGGTTTCTTTGAGCGTATCAAAAATGAATTTTCTACGGCTCAAGAAGCGAATAATATTGATTTACTTATAGGATTGGCCAAAAACTAGTCAAAATGGCTACCGAGAATAAAAATCTATCGATTTACGATAAATCTACAATCCCAAATGCGAAGGAACTTCGGTTTGGGATTGTTGTTTCTGAATGGAATGAAACAATAACCGAAGGACTTTACAACGGTGCTATGGAAGCTCTGTTGGATTGTGGTGCATTAGCTGAAAATATTGTAAGATGGGATGTTCCTGGTAGTTATGAACTCACATTTGGCTGCAAAAAAATGCTGACTTCACAAAAAGTGGATGCAGTGATTGCAATTGGTAGCGTTATCCGTGGTGAAACCAGTCATTTCGATTTTGTTTGTAGTGCAGCGGCGCAAGGCATTAAGGATTTGAACGTCAACTATGACATTCCAGTCATTTTTTGTGTACTTACGGATAACAACTTGCAACAAGCGTTGGACCGCAGTGGTGGAAAACACGGCAACAAAGGTACTGAAGCTGCTATCGCTGCCATTAAAATGGCCGTTTTGGGCAAGTAAGTTGAAATTCAAGTTCAAAATACAATCTTACTCTAGTACACTTTTAAGCTCAAGTGCAAGCTATAAGTTCAAAATAGTGCAAGTAAGTGTTTTTGCTACAATTTAAAGTATGCAGTTGAAATATATGAGCTTTAACTGAGTTTGAACTTAACCCTTGTACTTGACTTATATTTTGAATTTGAGTTTTGAACTTGAGTTTAATTTTTGTACTTGTATTTGAGTTTTATAGACTGTTAACACTTTTTGGGACTGCTTTTCAGGACGTTTTTTTGATTTTAAGTACCTTTGGTAGCACTTGGAAAAGGATACCATGCGAAATTTTCTAAAACTTAGAAAAAATAGAAGTTATAATTATTCACCACGTTATTACAAGGGTGAAAGCAATCCTTTTAAAATAGAACATAAACTGGATAAATTCAGAAGTACGGCACATACACAACGTGGTCTTAAAAATAAATTTACCTCTGCGATAGATGATTTAAAGAATGAGGGCGATAAGAACATCAAACTCAGGTTTCTTATCATTGTAGTTGTTTTAATAGTGTTGTTTCTCTTCATCATAGACTTTGATTTATCAATATTTCTGACTCCCTAATGGCAGATATCATTAAACTATTGCCAGACCATGTCGCTAATCAAATTGCAGCAGGGGAAGTGGTTCAACGGCCAGCTTCGGTGGTAAAAGAATTGTTGGAAAATGCAATCGATGCCGGTGCTACATTGATAAAGCTTATTGTAAAGGACGGCGGAAAGACTTTGATCCAGGTGGTCGATAACGGCATGGGAATGAGCGAGACCGATGCCAGATTGTCTTTTGAAAGGCATGCAACTTCCAAAATATCCAATGCCCAAGATCTTTTCAATTTACAGACCAAGGGATTTCGAGGAGAGGCGTTGGCTTCAATTGCCGCCATAGCCCATGTGGATATGCAAACTAGAACCGATGTAACCGAGGTAGGGACACATCTAAAGATAGAGGGTAGCAAAATAGTAATGCAAGATGTTATTGCAACTCCTAAAGGTACATCGATAGCGGTTAAAAATCTATTCTTTAATATTCCGGCAAGACGTAATTTTCTTAAATCGAACCAAGTGGAGTTACGTCATATTATGGACGAATTCCATAGAGTTGCTCTAGTGCATCCCACTATCGAGTTTCATTTTTTTAACAACGGCTCTGAAGTTTTTAATCTGCCAAAGACGAATTACAGGCAACGGATAAGCCATGTTTTTGGCAGTAAAATGAGCGGCCGCTTGGTTCCGGTAAACGAGGAGACCGAAGTGGTCAAAATTTCCGGATTCATCTGTAAGCCCGAATTTGCAAAAAAGAGTAGGGGAGAACAGTTTTTCTTCGCCAACGACAGATTTATTAAAAGTCCATATTTGCATCATTCCGTAGTAGCAGCTTTTGAAGGACTCATAAAGTCTGATCTCTATCCTGGGTACTTCTTGTATTTAGAAGTGAATCCATCATCAATAGACATCAACATACACCCTACGAAAACAGAAGTTAAGTTTGATGATGAAAATACAATGTACGCTATTTTGCGGTCTACCATAAAGCATAGCTTGGGACAATTTAATGTGGCTCCCGTATTGGATTTTGACCATGACCCTAATCTGGACACTCCCTACGAATACAAAGAGAAAGGTGTAATACTCCCAAAAGTAACGGTGGACGCTTCTTTTAATCCATTTCAATCTACCCAAGAAAAAACAGGTAGTACGGGCACTTATAAAAAGACGAGTGCTAAAGGTTGGGAAAATCTATATGAAGGGTTGGATGCTGAAATAAAGACCGATAATTTTAGTAGTGTACAAATAGAATCCGATGATGTTGCCCAAGGTACTTTTTATTCCGATTCTGATACCGAAGAACATACAGGAACTACCTTTCAACTTAGAAGAAAATATATTGTTAGTACCATTAAATCGGGTATGTTGGTCATTAATCAAAATCGTGCTCATGAACGGGTGCTTTTTGAAAAGTTCTTGACCGAGATAACCGTAAAAGAAGGTATAAGCCAACAGCTTTTATTTCCTTTGGAGCTTTCATTTACAAAACAAGAACTTACTGTTTTAAAAGAAGTTAAGGATAGTCTCGCCAATGTTGGTTTTGCTTTTGAAAGTTTAGAAGGAGAGACTGTTAAAGTGACAGGTGTTCCTTTAATTCTTTCTGAAAGAGGAATTGGCACGGTATTGGACCGAATAATGGCAGATTATAAGGAAGGGTTTGAAGGAAATTCAATTTCCCAAGCAGAAGTTTTAGCGGCAACACTTGCTAAAAACCTTGCCGTAAAAACAGGGGAGCTATTGGACAAAGAGTCGCAACTGGCATTGGTAAACGATTTATTCGGTTGTAAGGAGCCAACACTAAGTCCTTCACAAAAATTGACGTATATTATTATCTCTGAAGGGGATATTGAAAAAAAATTTAGCTAAATGGGTAGATTGACCGAGGCAGTAAAACACCTGTTGATCATCAACGTTATTTTGTTTTTTGCCACACAATTATATGGCGACCAAATGTACCAATGGTTGTCACTTTGGTTCCCTAAGAATACCAATTTTCAATGGTGGCAGGTTATTTCCCATATGTTCATGCACGGGAGCGTCATGCACATACTTTTCAACATGTATGCGTTATGGGCATTTGGCACGCCTCTAGAGCAGGTTTGGGGCAGGAACAAATTCCTCTTCTTTTATTTTTCAGCGGGTTTGGGCTCAGCCTTTTTGCACTCAGGGGTCAATTATTATCTTTTTAGTGAAGGTATGAACGCTTTGGTCAATTCTGGGATGACGGAAACACAGGTTTTGGACATTCTGGCTAATGGGCAGTATAGTCCAGATTGGTACAATTTAGCTTCCAAAAGCACAATAGATAATTTTTTGAGTGCTTATAATACGCCAGCTGTTGGTGCTTCTGGAGCTATATATGGTGTTTTGGTAGCTTTTGCTTTTATGTATTCCGAAGCGAAACTTATGCTCATATTTCTTCCCGTACCCATTAAGGCAAAGTATTTTGTGCCTTTGTTGTTGCTGGGGGATTTAATTTTTGGAATAGGCAACATAAATACGGGAGTAGCACATTTTGCCCATATCGGCGGAGCATTGATAGGCTTCCTTATGATGTGGTATTGGAAAAAAAATCAGTTTAATCAAAATAGATGGAACTAACCTATGGCTAATGGTAGTTTACAATATAATTTTGCTCGGCTAAATATCGCGGAAAAGCTAATAGCCTTAAATGTGTTGATTTTCATTCTAGATGGATTGGCTTTAGCACTTCTTGGAGGTTCGGTAGCAAGCTGGTTTCATCTTCCAAAAGATTTTATGGGGTTTTTAGGGCAACCTTGGTCCATAATTACCTATTCCTTTTTCCATGCTGGATTTGGTCATATTTTTTGGAATATGATCATGCTCTATTTTACAGGACGTATTTTCTTGAATCTTTTTGATGCGCAACGATTTATCAATGTATATTTTTTAGGGGTGATTGTAGGAGGGTTGGTCTTCTTATTGAGCTACAATATATTCCCTACGCTACTAAATACCAATACAGCGTTGATTGGAGCGTCCGCTGGCGTTACCGCGGTATTGATATTTATTTGTGCCTATATTCCAAACCAAGAAGTACGTATCATATTTTTTAATGTGAAACTTTGGTATGTTGGGGCATTTTTCATCTTGGTAGATTTAATTCGTATTCCTTATGGTGATAATGTAGGAGGGAGGCTTGCCCATTTAGGTGGTGCTCTCCTTGGGTATATTTATGCACGACAATTGTTAAAAGGAATCGATATAGGTTCAGGTTTTGGAAAGCTTAGAAATGCCATTGCGCAATGGTTCAAGCCTAGGGATAAAAAAGCACCATTAAAAACGGTGTACAAGAAGAACACTGCCAAAAGCAAAAGCGCCAAGGATTACGATAAAGAAGCCCACCAACGTAAAATAGATGCCATTCTAGACAAAATCAGTAAATCCGGTTATGAAAGCTTATCCAAAGCTGAAAAGGATTTTCTTTTTAAGGCAGGAAAAGAAGACTAATTCGTGAAAAAGCGTTGAGTATGCTCGGAAAGTTGATCTTTGGGTTTAATGTTACAGTTGCCATAGCGCTGTTATTGACCTGCATATTATCTTTTTTTAGTATTCAAATAATTCCGGTCCTTTCTGTACTTAGCTTAAGTGTTCCTTTTTTATTTATTGTAAATGTACTTTTCCTTTTATATTGGATATATAGAAAAAAGAGAAAGTTCTTATGGTCATTAGCTGCTTTGGCAATGGGCTATTTTGTTTTTGGGCCATTTTATGGAGTTGGAAACAAAAATCAGGATGCTGATGAAACATCCGATTTAAGGATAATGACCTTCAATGTATGGCATTTTAATAAAAACGAATGGATAAAAGAGCCTAACATTGGAGACCGAATCATTGATTTTATTAAGGCTGAAAAACCAGATATCCTGTGCATACAAGAATTTCATAGAGAGCGAAAAGATGAATTGTCCCAATATCCATATAACAGCATTACACCTGATTCTGTTGGTAAAATTACACAGGGCATTTTTTCCAAATATCCGATCTTAAATAAAGGATCTATTGATTTTCCAGGTACCATAAACAATGTCATCTATGTGGATCTTCTTGTAAGGAGCGATACAATACGTGTTTATAATATGCATTTGCAGTCCTTTAGTATTGTTCCTTCATCAGAAACATTTTCTGAGAAAGAATCAGAAAAAACCTATAAAAGACTCGTCAATACGTTTTCTAAACAATTGGAGCAAGCGAAAATCTTCAACGACCATGTTAAACAAAGTCCCTACAGCACCATTGTATGTGGGGATTTGAACAATACCCAATTTTCGAATATCTACAGAATAGTACGAGACGATTTACAGGATAGCTTTCTGGAAAAGGGAAATGGATTTGGTCGTACCTACAAGATTTTTAATTTCCCGTTACGAATCGATTATGTGCTAGCAGACGCTTCATTTCAAGTGATTTCGCATACCAATTTTGACGAAATGTTATCGGACCATTACCCTGTAGCGGCTACATTGCGTTATACATCACATTAATAAACAATCCATACTATCCGCAATAATGTGAATGATCAAAGCCAAGCCAATCAGTCTAGTTTTTTTAAAAAAAGGCAAGACACAATACAGAAGAATTGCCCAAATACTATGAAGGGGATGAAATCCAATGCTACATCGATTAGCATCAAAAATGGGTTCGGCAAATGCATGGTCTATATCGATTAAAATACCGGCCAGGAGTATAAGGGTTACTTTTAGTTTGTTCTCCTTTACGAGTAGAAGCCCAATAAGAATGGGAGCTAAAAAATGAATTCCATAATGGATGAAGAACCTAAACATCGATAGATAGATTTCTCAAGAAAGTAAGTGTATTGGTTCCTTCGTTGAAGAGTAAATCCAAAATACTGAGATTCCCTATAAAACCATTTCTTTCCCCAAAAACCTGTGCATATTCATCCACTGCAATCATTGGGCTTTTTTTGGCATCCACCAGAAACCTTGAATCAATGAATTCTTTGGGATTTTTTTCAAAAGATACGTTTCGCTCCATGGAAGTTTTTATTCCCAGACATTCACCAATAATTGCTATTGTTTTTAAGTTGAAATCGTAAAGTAAACTGGCAGGTTCCTCGAACAAGGGTTTAAGGTCATCTTCATAGAACTCAAAAAAAGGCGATGTCCTGTATGCTGTTTCCAAAGTTCGCCAATGCAGTTTTTGCCAGTTTACACTATTGTCCACTTCAACAGCATTATACTTTTGTCGACCCTCTTTACCGCCTACATGCCTTATTGGAATATTAAGCATATGTTTTCCCTGGTCCGTTGCAATATAACAGCGATTTCTATACGTCTGTTTTTGAAAATTATCATGTTCTTCCCAGATAACATCATTTTGGACAATCATGGCAAAAGTGATGATATTGGGAAAATATGCAGGGTGGACCAAGGTTTTCAATTGATATTATTTTTTATCGGGAATAATAGTTTTGAACAACGCTCGTACTGGGCGTAGTCGAAGCAAACAACGCTTACTCAGTATTCTTCTTGCGCTTCTTTCTAAAAAAGTCAAAAACAAACCAGCCTCCTAAAGCTATTAAAAAGTATATCAAATAAGATACAGGTTCTCCGCTGCCGCCTACCGTGGTGAAGATACGTTCCCAACGTGGTCTCCAGTTGGCGAGGCCCTCATCAAAATTATCAAAACTCATCCAAAGAAAAACCGGTTTACCTACAATATGGTCGGCGGGTACGTAGCCCCATGTTCTGGAATCCTCGGAATGGTCTCTGTTATCTCCCATCATCCAATAATAGTCCTGTTTAAAAGTATAGGAAGATGATTCTGTTCCGTTAATATACATCTTTTGACCTCTGACCTCTACTTCATTGTTTTCATAATCCCTAATGATTTTTTTGTATAGCGGAATGGTCTCAGGTGTTAGCGCTACCGTAGCTCCTGCTTTGGGAATATAGATTGGACCAAAATTATCGACGTTCCAAGGGTGAATGTTAGGTTTTTGAGGATATGCACCACCATAAACACCCTTTCCTTCGTTTGTCTTTATAACAGAATCCACACTTTGATTTTTGCGCAGTTGCTCAACCATTTCATCGGTTAAATTGGCAACTCTAGACCTTGGTTTTTCCTCGGTCAGTGAAAGTCGTAGTTGTCTAATCACTTCCGTAGGTATCCCTTTCTCTTGGCTAATCAGTTCAATCTTTCCATCTGGGGTTTGTTGGGCACCCAATAAGTATGGTGCCAAGCCATTGTACTGATTTTGATTTACCGCTGCTGTTATGTATTTCCTCAGATAATCTGAAGCATCAACTTCTGAAAGTAATTTGCTCGACACCCCCTTCTGGGAATAAATCGTGTAATCGTACATGACCTTGGCCCTATCCGAAAGCTTTAGCTTTTCTCCATTGATATGGACAAACCCATCTATCACCGAGAGTGAATCGCCTGGAGTGCCCACACATCTTTTTACATAGTTGGATTTTTTATCAATGGGCTTCTTGACCGCTTTTTCCGCCTTAAAAAACTGGTATAGCGTATCTGAAGGAAGACTAAAAACCACAATATCGTTCTTCTTTATGGTATTAAATCCTGGAAGGCGTAAATACGGTAATCGCAGTTTATTCTTCCATGATGTTTTGTAGGTTTCTGGATTGACATCCGCTATGTAAGATCTAGTCTTTAAAACGGGTAGCGTATCGTGAACCATAGGTGCGGCCAAAGTGGTCATGGGCAATCTTGCACCGTAGTGAAACTTGCTCACGAACAGAAAATCCCCAATCCTAAGTGTGCGCTCCAAAGAGCCAGTGGGTATAACGTAAGGTTGGATAAAATAGGTGTGGACAAATGTCGCTGCCACTATCGCAAAAACAATAGAACTTACCCATTCACCAAGTCCTGTTCTTGGTTTTAAACTTCTATCTTCAATATAGCTTACATCTTCTGCGTAATTGATGTAGTAGATATAAAAACCTAGTGTTAGAATGGCCAGCCATGTATCTAAAAGCTTGTTTTTGCCAAAACTTCTAATGGTCTCGACCCATACTACTGGGAACATCAATAAATTGATAATGGGTAAAAACAGTAAAAGTACCCACCACCAAGGCCTGTTTATGATTTTCATGAGCACAATCCCATTGTAAATTGGTATAGCGGCCTCCCAAGCTTTTCTGCCTGCTTTTACGTAGAGTTTCCAAGTTCCAAGAAAATGAATGATCTGTACAATTAAGATAAAAATAATCCACTGTGTACCGTCCATATGTAAAGTTTAGTTTTTAGACACGAAGTCTTAATTTTTGTTACGTTTTATTTTAGATTTAACACATCTTTCATAGAAAACACCCCAGTTCTTCCTTGAATCCATTCCGCAGCGATAACAGCGCCCAGGGCAAAACCCTCTCTATTGTGCGCTGTATGCTTAATTTCTACGGTATCTACATTACTTTCGTAGGTTATGGTATGTGTACCGGGAACGTTGCCCTCTCGCTTGGAAGTGATGGGAATGACATTTTTTTCAGCTTTGTCCAATTGCCAATTTTTGTAGGGAGTATGGGCTAGAATTCCTTCTGCCAAGGTTATGGCCGTTCCACTGGGGGCATCTAGCTTTTGAGTGTGATGGATTTCCTCCATAGCCACATTATATTGCTCTAGGTTTCCTATCATTTTGGCCAGATAAGAGTTGAGTTCAAAAAAAATATTGACTCCTAGACTAAAATTTGATGCGTATATAAAAGCACCCTTTTTCTCTTTGCAACTAGTTATGGCATCTTCGTAATTATCCAACCACCCCGTAGTACCGGATATGACGGGCACATTATTTTCAAAACAATCCGTTATATTCTTAAAAGCTGATTCTGGAGTACTAAAATCAATGGCGACATCCATTGTGCCGTAATCTATTGTAGGGGAATTCAAATCTATTTTCGCAACAATTGAGTGACCCCTATCAGTAGCGATTTGCTCAATCATTTTGCCCATTTTCCCATAACCGAACAGTCCAATTTTCATATGCTAAAATTTTACGACCAGTGCCATCCCATAGTTTGGTCTATTGGTGATAGGGTTGAAGTTCAAAGAAGGTTGAAAATCTACAGATAGATTATCATCGACATTATACTGTTTTAAATGCGCATCTACATTCGCATCAACAATATTCAAAACATATAGTGCTATTGAAATCAATAATGCTAAATCCCGATCACGTTGCGAGCTCTCTTGGGCGTTTTGTAATGCCTCATCTGAGATATCGGGAGCTGAACCAACGGCATTGTCGTTATTTATGTCATAAAACTCATCGTCTGTAAAACCAGCAAGTCTTCTTTTAAATGCGTCCCTTGCGCGATTGTATTCCGTATTGTTAAAGGAATACACATAAACGCCTGTACCAATGGCACCTAGTACGATAGGAACCTTCCAGTACCGCTTGTTGTAGACTTGGCCCAACCCTGGAAGTATTGCTGAATAAAATGCAGCTTTGCTGGGAGCAAGTGGATTTATTCTCTTTTTTTCATACGTAACTTCTTGGATGATAATCCCTTCCCCTTCCAAGCCTTGTGCCAAAGAGTCAATCTCTTGGGGATGAGGGGCGGTTTCCTCTTCTTCCTGACAGAAAGCTAAATTTAGAAACAGAAAAGAAAAAAGTAGAAAAAATATGTTCTTACTCACCTGTCAATAATTTTCTTAAACGCTGAAATTCTTCCTTGGAATGAAAAGGAATCACAATTTTACCTTTGCCGTTTTGGGAAGTGGTAATATCCACTTTTGCTGAAAGATGTTCTTTTAAGAGTTCTGCTCCTTTGGTAACATAGTTTGGAACACTTTTGCTAGTTCCTTCGCTTTTTTTAGAATCTATTCCATCATTTGATTCTTTGTAAGTCTTGACCAAACGCTCAGTTTCCCGAACAGAAAGTCCGTCCGAGACCACTTTTTCATAGATATTGATTTGGTCTTTTTTCTTATCAATATTTACAAGAGCTCTTCCATGCCCCATGCTTACAAAACCGTCCCGCATTCCTGTTTGAATAATGGGATGCAGTTTGAGCAAGCGTAAATAATTGGTGATGGTAGAGCGTTTTTTCCCCACCCGGTCACTAAGCTTTTCTTGTGTAACCTGAATTTCATCGATGAGCCTTTGGTACGAAAGTGCAATTTCAATAGGGTCTAAATCTTGACGCTGAATGTTTTCTACCAATGCCATTTCCAAGGATTCTTGGTCATTGGCAATACGTATGTAAGCAGGAATGGTCTTTAGCCCCACTAATTTTGAAGCGCGAAACCGTCGCTCTCCAGAAACTAATTGAAACTTATTAAAATCAAGTTTTCTAACCGTAATAGGCTGTATGATTCCCAGTTCCCGTATTGAACTGGCAAGTTCTTTTAGTGCTTCGTCGTTAAAGTTGGAACGGGGCTGAAAGGGATTTACCTCTATAGCATCTATTTCCAGTTCGACTACATTACCTATTACCTTATCCGCATTTTTATCCGAAACTGATTGGATGTCATTTTCGGGGTCTTTTAACAGGGCTGACAGGCCTCTTCCCAAAGCCTGTTTTTTTGTTGCTTTCGCCATCTAAACTTTTTCCTTGTTTTTCTTCAATACTTCATTGGCCAGATTTAGGTAATTGGTAGCACCTTTACTACTGGCGTCATATTTTATAATGCTTTCCCCATAGCTGGGTGCTTCGCTCAGTCTCACATTTCTTTGGATTATGGTATCGAAGACCATATCTGCAAAATGCTTTTTGACTTCTTCCACAACTTGGTTGGAAAGACGTAATCTGGAATCGAACATGGTTAGGAGCATTCCTTCAATATCCAAATCGTTATTATGTATTTTTTGAACGCTTTTTATGGTATTCAACAACTTGCCAAGACCTTCCAAAGCAAAATATTCACATTGAATGGGGATCATGACTGAATCTGCAGCTGTTAGTGCATTCAAGGTAAGCAAGCCTAAAGATGGAGCGCAATCTATCAATATGAAATCATATTTGTCTCCCAAGCTTTTTAAAGCTTCTTTCAACATATATTCCCTATTGTCCTTATCGACCAATTCAATTTCAATGGCGACCAAATCAATATGCGCCGGAATCAAATCAACATTTGGAGAATCCGTTGGTATAATAACTTCATCAACGGCCATCGTATGTTCAAGTAATTGGTAAGTACCCTTCTCTACACTGTCCACATCAACACCCAAGCCAGAAGTGGCATTGGCTTGGGGATCTGCATCAATAAGCAGCACCCTTTTTTCCAATACACCAAGTGAGGCAGCGAGGTTAACGGTAGTGGTTGTCTTTCCTACGCCACCCTTCTGATTTGCAATAGCAATTATCTTGCCCATTTCATAGTAAGTTAGAGGTTAAAAATACAATTATTTAAGATGCTAAAAAATGTATTTTGTTAACAGGCATTGGATAACCTTAACATAGGGCGTTAAAGAACGTTAAAGTTTTAGCTTTAAGGGTATTAACAAGAGTTAGTCCATCAGAATTTTTAAGATTTCTATAGCTGCACTACTGATTTTTGTGCCAGGGCCAAATACTGCAACGGCACCGTGCTTAAGCAAATGTTCATAATCTTGTTTAGGAATGACCCCTCCAACAATGACCATGATGTCTTCCCTGCCATAGTTTTTCAACTCTTTTACCACTTCTGGTACCAGTGTTTTATGCCCACCTGCCAAAGATGAAATTCCCAAGACATGAACATCGTTTTCAACAGCTTGTTTGGCAACCTCGGTGGGAGTTTGAAAGAGTGGTCCGATATCCACGTCAAAACCAAGGTCGGCGTATCCGGTGGCCACTACTTTAGCACCCCGGTCATGGCCATCCTGACCCATTTTTGCAATCATGATTCTGGGTCGCCTACCTTCTTCTACGGCAAAGTCGTCGGCCATCTTTCTGGCCTTATCAAAGCTTTTGTCGTTTTTGATTTCTTTGGAATACACTCCTGTAAATGATTGAATTTTAGCGCGGTAACGTCCAAAAATCTCTTCCATCGCATCGCTGATCTCTCCTAAGGTTGCACGCGCTCTTGCTGCTTTCACCGCTAAAGCTAATAAATTTTCACGCTCGGTTTCGTTTTCTTTAGCTTTCTTGGATGTTAAGGTAATCTGGGACAAGATCTCCTGCACAGCAGGTTCGTTTCTGGTCGATTTAATGTGTTCTATCTGAGCGACCTGTTGTTTGCGCACTTTGTCATTGTCCACTTCCAAAATTTGAAGATCGTCCTCATCTTGTAAACGATACTTATTTACCCCCACTATGGTGTCTTGTCCGCTATCGATACGGGCTTGTTTTCTAGCAGCAGCTTCTTCAATTCTCATTTTTGGTATCCCTGCCTCAATAGCTTTGGTCATGCCCCCGAGCTCTTCTACCTCTTCCAAAAGTTGCCAAGCTTCTTCCGCTATTTCTTTGGTAAGGTTTTCAACAACATAACTTCCTGCCCAAGGATCTACAGTTTTGGTAATGTGGGTCTCTTGCTGCAAATAAATTTGAGTGTTCCTGGCAATTCTAGCAGAAAAGTCGGTTGGTAACGCTATTGCTTCATCCAGGGCATTGGTATGCAAACTTTGGGTACCTCCAAAAGTGGCTGCCATTGCTTCAATGGTTGTTCGTGCTACATTGTTAAAAGGGTCTTGTTCCGTTAGGCTCCAACCACTGGTCTGACTATGGGTCCGCAACATGGATGATTTTTCATTTTTCGGGTGGAATTTTTTCAAAAGCTTGGCCCAAAGCAAGCGACCTGCCCTCATTTTGGCAATCTCTGTAAAGTGATTCATGCCAATTCCCCAGAAAAAAGAAAGCCTAGGGGCAAAATCATCGATTTTAAGACCAGCTTTTAATCCGGTTCTAATATATTCTATGCCATCAGCAAGTGTATAGGCAAGTTCAAGGGCGGCAGGTGCTCCTGCTTCGTGCATGTGATAACCGGATATACTGATACTGTTGAATTTTGGCATATACTTGCTGGTATACTCAAAAATATCGGCGACCAATTGCATGGATGGTGTTGGAGGGTAGATATAGGTATTCCTTACCATGAATTCTTTAAGAATATCATTCTGTATAGTTCCCGAGAGTTTTTCTTTGGTTACCCCTTGTTCTTCCGCAGCTACAATGTAAAAAGCCATTATTGGGAGCACTGCTCCGTTCATCGTCATGGAAACGGACATTTTATCCAATGGGATTCCATCGAACAAAACTTTCATATCTTCAACGGAATCAATGGCAACCCCTGCTTTTCCTACATCGCCCACCACACGTTCGTTGTCACTATCATAACCTCTATGGGTAGGAAGGTCAAAGGCTACGGAAAGCCCTTTTTGACCAGCCTCCAAATTTCTTCTATAAAACGCGTTGCTTTCCTCCGCTGTGGAAAAACCGGCATATTGACGAATTGTCCATGGCCTGCGGACATACATGGTGGAGTAGGGCCCACGAAGAAAAGGCGCAATTCCTGCCGCAAAGTTCATGGAGTTCTTCTTTATCTGTCCATTACTGGAAGATGTTAATTCGAGATTTTCAAATTTTTTTCTACTCATCGCTTAATCTTTTTTGTTCCAATGCTTCCGCTAATCGTTTCTCAACGATAGGCTCTATGATTGTTTTTCTAGGTTTAATTTTAACGAAAGGGTAGAGGTCTAGGCTATCCTTCATTTTATCATCTAGATTTTCGAACTTATTGGTTCCTACCAGTGTAGTCTGCTTTTTTTCAAAGAGCTGCTCTTCCTTTGCAGCACTCTCTTTTACTTTTCTTTGAATGTTTCCTTTTTTAAGTTCATTTAAAAAGCCGCCAGAGTTTTCAATCTGTTTAAAGAGTTCCAAGGCTTTTTCTGCCAATTGATGCGTTAAGACTTCTACATAATAAGAACCCTCCGCTACTTTTGAAGCTTGGTCAAAATAGCTTTCTTCTTTTAATAGTAATAATTGATTTCGTGCAATGCGTTCCGCAAATTCGTTGTCCTTATGATAAATGGCATCATAAGGTAAACTCAAAACAGTATCTGCGCCACCTAGGATGGCAGACATGTATTCTGATGTGGTACGAAGCATATTTACATTATAATCGTACAATGTTTTGTTGCGCTTGGACGGAATTGCCAAAATATGGCAATCATCGCTTATATCGTAAGTTTCCGAAATGCTTTTCCAGAGCCATCGTAACGCTCTTAATTTTGCTATTTCAAAGAAGTAGTTACCACTTACTGAAACTTTAAAAATAATAGGCTGCGATTTTTCTGCTTTGGTTAAGTCGTTATTTTGAAAGTAATTTAGATACTCATTGGCGTGGGCCAATCCATAGGCCAATTGTTGCACTGCATTGGCACCAGAATTTTGGTACAATGAAGTATCAACGGCAATGGAACTAATATTTCCATTCTTTAAAGCAAGGTTGTAAATATTCTCTAAAAGAGTATGGTCTTCTTCAAGATTATGAAACCAATTTCCAGTTCTAGAAAGATTACCGATAATATCAAAGTTAAGATGTATCGTTGCCTTTTTTCCGTTTAAAAAAACCAGTAATTTTCTTACTATAACACTATCCAAAAATTGAAACTCCAAATGAATTGGTATGCTCTCTAAATCAATATTGGAGAAAAGTATTTCAAAGTCAACATTATCATTGGGAATCGTGAACAAGATGCTCTCAGTTCCTTTGGCTATGCTGGTAATCGCCTTGGTGTTCGCTTTTTTGGAGTCACCTGCATAAATGGATTGTGCAACGCTCCAGTGATGATCATTAGGTAGTTTAAAGGTCTTTAGTCCTTCCAAATCCTCGACACTATAAAAGGGCTTTACTTTTACACCTTCCAAAGATTCCCAAACCAATGTTTTCGTGTAATCTGCCCCTTTTAGATCTACTTGGATTTTCTGCTTCCATTGTTTGGCCGAAACTTCTGGAAATTCGCTGAATAAATCTTCTTTAATCATTTTTTTTGGTCTTTAGGCTATCCTCGTATTCGATTAAGAAAATTTCTTCGTTTTCTTTTTTCATGTAGTATTTTTCACGGGCGAATTTTTCTAGCTCGCTTTTACTGGATAGTTTTTTAAGTATTTCTTTGTCTTTTTCGATTTCTCCTTGCAAAAAATCTTTTTGCTTTTCCAGTTTCTTGACTTCATTTCGAAGTTCTAAATGAATCATCAGGGAGTTAGTATCAAAAAAAGTCATCCAAATCACAAAAATTGTCAATACCAGGACATACATGTTTGTCATGACCTTGAACCATTTTTTTTGTTTTAGATTTTTTAGTCCCATACCCTCAGTTTAACCTGTCGTTTATAATAGTTCGCACCATATCGACCGCAACGGTATTGTAGTGGTTATTGGGAATAATGATGTCCGCAAACTCTTTTGAGGGTTCTATAAATTGTTGATGCATGGGTTTTACTGCGGTTTGATACCTTGTCAACGCTTTTTCCAAATCGTGGCCACGTTCTCGTATATCCCTTTGCAATCTTCTTATTAAGCGTTCGTCAGAATCAGCATGTACGTAGATTTTTATATCGAACATTTTTCGTAATTCTGGATTGCTCAACACCAAAATACCTTCTACGATCATAACTTTTCTTGGTTGGGTCAAAATAGTTTCCCCCAATCGTGTTTCTTCAACAAAAGAATATATGGGTTTATGTATGGATTTACCCTGTCTTAGTTGTTTAAGATGTGATATCAATAAGTCAAAGTCTATGGAATTGGGGTGGTCAAAATTTACTTTTCCACGTTCCTCCTTATCCATATGAGAAAGGTCATTATAATAGGAATCCTGCGAAATAACACCTACCTCATTCTCTGGAAGTTCCTGTACTATTTGATTTACTACTGTGGTTTTTCCACAACCTGTACCCCCTGCAATTCCTAAAATCAGCATAATATTGTTTAAATCTCAAAAATAAGCATTTGATAAGATTTTTCTGTTCGCCAAAATCAAGTGCATAGTTAGCGAGTGTTGTTAAAAAAATGAATGACTAATATCATAATTCACAAAAGTTTATCATACTAGTTTTGTCTGGTATTAAGGCTTTAATCTTATATTTATCTAGATAACCTAAGGCAATAATTTTTATGGAAAATCCCTATGTAATCAAGGTCAATGAAAATTTTGATTTTCAATTTTCAGAAGACGAAATTTCTTCTTTGGACATGTTTAAAACCGGAGAAGACGAGTACCATTTATTAAAAGATGGTGTGTCTTACCACATTCAGATTGTAAATGCAGACTTCAACAACAAATCCTATACTGTTAAAATAAACGGTAGTGAGTGTCGGGCGTTCATACAGACACCTTTGGATGAGCTTATCAATAAAATGGGTTTTGCGACCAATGGCGCTAAAAATATAGATTCTATTTCAGCACCAATGCCAGGGCTCATTTTGGATATATCTGTTAAGCAGGGTGACGAGGTAAAAGAGGATGAACAACTGTTGGTGCTCGAAGCCATGAAAATGGAAAATAGCATTACGTCACCAAGAAACGGTGTTATTAAAAACATAGCCGTTACCCAAGGTGAAGCTGTAGAGAAAAAACAATTATTGATTGAATTTGAATAGGTCAACTATGAAAAAAATATTGGTTGCAAATCGTGGTGAAATCGCGGTACGGGTCATGAAGACTGCAAAAAAAATGGGAATACGTACCGTAGCCGTATTTTCTGAAGTGGATAGAAACGCACCTCATGTGCGGTTTGCAGATGAAGCTGTCTGTATAGGTGAAGCACCTTCCAACAAATCATATCTATTAGGAGACAAAATTATTGAGGTTGCCCTAAAGTTAAATGTTGATGGAATCCATCCGGGCTACGGGTTTTTAAGTGAAAATGCAGATTTTGCAGAGGCTGTTGAAAAAAATGGGCTCACCTTTATTGGTCCAAAATCCAAAGCAATTCGCGTAATGGGGAGTAAGCTAGCTGCCAAAGAAGCAGTAAAGGCCTACGATATTCCTATGGTACCAGGCATAGATGAGGCCATTACCGATGTTTCAAAAGCCAAAGAAATTGCCAACGAGATAGGATATCCCGTCTTGATCAAAGCTTCTGCAGGTGGTGGTGGAAAGGGCATGCGAGTCGTTGACAAGGAAGAGGACTTGGAATCTCAAATGGAGCGTGCCATAAGTGAGGCCACATCTGCATTTGGTGACGGTTCTGTTTTTGTGGAGAAATATGTTACCTCCCCAAGACACGTAGAAATTCAAGTAATGGCCGATACCCATGGAAATGTGTTGCACTTTTTTGAACGGGAATGTAGTATCCAAAGGCGTCACCAAAAGGTTGTAGAAGAAGCCCCATCATCGGTTTTGACTCCAGAGTTACGAGAAGTTATGGGGGTAGCTGCGACTAAAGTGGCCAAAGCATGTGATTATGTTGGGGCGGGAACCGTAGAATTTTTGATGGATGCCGATTTAAATTTCTACTTTTTGGAAATGAATACCAGATTACAGGTAGAGCATCCCGTTACCGAACTTATCTCTGGCGTTGATTTAGTGGAATTACAGATAAAAGTAGCTAGGGGAGAAGAACTATCCTTAAAACAAGAAGATTTAAAAATAAACGGCCATGCCATGGAATTGCGTGTATATGCCGAAGACCCCTTAAACGATTTTCTTCCCAGTGTTGGTACGCTGGAAGTCTATGAACTTCCTGAAGGCGAGGGAATACGTGTAGATAACGGTTTTGAAGAAGGAATGGATATTCCGATTTACTATGATCCCATGCTTTCAAAATTAACAACCTATGGTAGAACCCGTGAGGAAGCTATTGAACTCATGTTGGACGCTATAAAGGATTACAAGATCAAAGGCGTCCAAACTACACTGCCTTTCGGTACGTTTGTTATGGAGCACGAAGCATTCAGGTCTGGAAATTTTGATACACATTTTGTAAAAGATTATTATTCCCCAGAAATTCTTAAACAAAAGAATACTGAAGAAGCAAAAATAGCGGCCATGGTCGCACTGCAACAATATCTAGAAGACCAAAAAATTATAAAATTACCGACAAACTGATTCGTATGGATTCCAAAATAAAAATTTTAAAGGATAAGATAGCCGAAGCCCACTTGGGAGGTGGTGAAAAACGGATTGAAAAGCAGCACCAAAAGAAAAAATTAACAGCAAGAGAACGTATAGACTACCTATTGGACGAAGGCTCTTTTGAGGAAATGGGAATCTTGGTAACCCACCGTACCACTGACTTTGGTATGGACAAGGAAGTGTATTATGGCGATGGGGTCGTAACCGGTTACGGAACTATAAATGGGCGACTGGTTTATGTTTATGCGCAAGACTTTACGGTTTTTGGTGGAGCTCTGTCCGAAACCCATGCAGAAAAGATTTGCAAGGTGATGGATTTGGCCATGAAGGTAGGAGCACCAATCATTGGATTGAATGATTCTGGTGGTGCCCGTATTCAGGAGGGTGTAAAGTCGCTGGGCGGTTATGCCGATATATTTTACAGAAATGTACAAGCTTCGGGAGCAATCCCACAGATATCTGCCGTAATGGGTCCATGTGCTGGTGGTGCAGTCTATTCTCCGGCCATGACAGATTTTATTGTGATGGTAGAAGAGACCAGCTACATGTTCGTTACAGGTCCAAATGTGGTAAAAACGGTAACCAATGAAACGGTGACCTCAGAAGAGCTGGGCGGTGCCAGTACACATGCCATTAAATCCGGGGTGGCCCATAAAACCTCTTCCAATGATGCTGCCTGTTTGAACGATATTCGAAAATTGTTGGATTATTTACCTCAAAATAGTTCTGAAACTCCCAAACTAAAACCATATGAACTGGGAGATGAGATACGAGAACAACTTTCAGGAATTGTACCCGACAATCCCAATAAACCCTACGATATGCACGACGTTATCGATGGGATTATCGATGAAGACTCATTTTATGAAATTCATAAAGACTATGCGGAAAATATTATTGTAGGTTTCGCAAGATTGGGTGGAAGGAGTGTTGGTATCATAGCCAACCAACCCATGTTTTTGGCAGGAGTATTGGGCGTAAAGAGCTCCAGAAAAGCAGCGCGTTTTACTAGATTTTGCGATGCATTTAATATTCCATTATTGGTATTGGTCGATGTGCCAGGATTTTTACCGGGAACAGATCAAGAATGGGAAGGGATTATTATGCACGGAGCAAAACTTTTATATGCCCTTAGTGAAGCTACTGTTCCAAGAATTACGGTCATTACCAGAAAAGCTTATGGTGGTGCCTATGACGTTATGAACTCCAAGCATATCGGTGCAGATTTCAATTTTGCATGGCCCAATGCGGAAATTGCTGTAATGGGTGCCAAAGGGGCAAGCGAAATTATTTTTAGGAGGGAAATTGCCTCGGCAGAGAATCCTACCGAAAAATTGGCAGAAAAAGAAGCGGAATATGCTGATAAGTTTGCCAATCCATACCGTGCGGCAAGACGCGGTTTCATAGACGAGGTTATATTGCCAGAAGATACAAGGCGCAAATTATTAAAGGCTTTTGCCATGTTGGCGAATAAAGAAGTGCAAGTTCCAAAAAAGAAGCACGGCAATATACCTTTGTAGCTAATGTAAGATGGTAATCAATATTGATTCTGATCCGACCAAAATCCTTGATTTTTCTACACAGAAAAGTAAAGGGTGTTTTGGCCTTATCTGGTGCAAGGACGGCATGCCAAGAAGAGTAACAAGGCTCAAAGGAAAAGATGAAAACGGGATACTCTACATTGGTAAAGCTGACGTGATCTTGGATAGGGTAAGTTCTTTCCAAAAAACAATTTTTGAAGTGTTTTATAATCGGCGAAATATTTCGATAAACAAAGGACATCAAACGTTTAGCAAGAAATTTTATCGAATCAAGGATACCTTTGATATCAACGACCTGAAGATAAAGATTTGGGTCAGTCTTTTTGATGACCCTGAGCATGTAAAAAGTTTTCTTCTGGAACAATACGTCACTAAATTTTTGGAACTCCCCCCGTTAAACGGGCAGTATGGTAAGTTTGATTTGGATAAAATCAATCATAAAGAACATATTTCTATTGATCTTTTATAGTTTTTTAAAGATTGTAGAAGTGTAGGCATTTTTGTTCAAATACATGATATATACTTCATATGGTGCGAATATTTACTATATTGCACCATATATGATATTCGTATGGATACAATTAGAAAATCAATCACTTTTACAAATCAACAGGACAACTGGATAAAACTTAGGGTAAAAAATGGTGACTTTACTAATGATAGCGAATACATTCGTGATTTAGTTAGAAAAGATCAGCAACAGAACATGAAACTTTTGGAGCTTAAAAATGCGATTGATGAAGGTCTGCAAAGTGGTAAAAGTCCCTTAAAGATAAGTGAGATTATAGCGAAAGTAGATAATGGCAAGTTATAGCCTATCTACAAGAGCCCAATACGACTTGGTCGGAATCTATAAATATGGTATTAAGTATTTTGGGCAGAACCAAGCAACAACATATTTGCATGAACTCGAGAAGTTTTTGCTAGAACTTTCCAATAGGCAAGAACTCGCAAAAGATGCAACTTTTATTTCCAACGCATTAAAATACTATAATTTCAAAGCACATGTAGTCTTTTTTCAATTTGATGATAATAATGAAATCTACGTAGTACGAGTTTTAGGCAAGCGAATGAACTTCATTGAACATTTATAACAGTTAAAAAGAACTTTATAAATACTATCTAAAAAAGCTTCACCACTCGCTAGGGTATACCTAGTTTTGCATCATGCAAAAAGAAAATCAGAAGCCTAACTTTGAATTTATCGCATTAATGGCTGCATTGATGTCGATCGTGGCACTTTCCATAGATGCTTTGTTACCGGCAATCCCAAATATTGGAGAGGCCATAAAAAGTACGGATGCTACGGATAACCAAATGCTCATCACCATGATTTTTCTTGGTTTGGGCGTAGGGCAGTTATTTTTTGGCCCACTTTCAGATTGTTATGGAAGAAAACCTGTAGTGTATTTGGGAATGCTGGTATTTGGTATTGCCAGCGTTATTTGTATCGTAGCTCCAAGTTTGGAATGGATGGTTTTTGGCAGAATACTTCAAGGAATAGGTTTGTCCACTGCAAGAACTATCGCAATTGCTATTATCCGTGATACGTACAAAGGTGATTATATGGCACGGGTCATGTCTTTTGTAACCGCGTTTTTTATTTTGGTTCCGATTGTTGCACCTGCCATTGGGAAAGTTATTCTGGATGCATTTAATTGGCAAGCTATTTTTTATATGCAATTGGGCTGCACGTTCTTAGTTGGAGTATGGTTTTGGAAACGTCAACCAGAAACGTTACGTCCAGAATATAAGATTCCGATAACCACCCATATGTTCACCGATGGATTGAAGGAGTTTTTACGGTATCGTGAAACGGTTGCATTCACTTTTGTCTCGGGATTGGTAACAGGAGCTTTTTTGGTGTATTTAAGTGCATCGCAACATATTTTTGAAGACCTGTACAATTTGAAGGATACATTTCCGTACATTTTTGCCGGGTTGTCTGTTTCTATAGGACTTTCTACATTTTCCAACGGTAAGCTGGTACTTCGTTTCGGTATGCGCAAATTGTCGTTTATGGCACTTATCGCTTTTTGTGGTAACGCTACGTTGTTCGTGCTTTTATTCTGGGGTTCTCCAAATCCCAGTGTATTCATTTTAGTTATATTTCTATTTTTACAATTCTTTTGCCTAGGCTTTATGTGGGGCAATTTTCGATCTATTGCAATGGAACCCATTGGTCATATTGCGGGAATAGGAGCGGCAATCAACGGTTTTGTGTCCACTGTTATTTCGGTGCCCATTGCGTCTTTTATCGGGAATTTTGTTGAAGATAGGGTTTTGCCCCTTTTTATAGG
Source organism: Flagellimonas sp. HMM57 (assembly GCF_021390175.1). Taxonomy (NCBI): domain Bacteria; kingdom Pseudomonadati; phylum Bacteroidota; class Flavobacteriia; order Flavobacteriales; family Flavobacteriaceae; genus Flagellimonas; species Flagellimonas sp. HMM57. The sequence goes on from NZ_CP090004.1 coordinate 3,067,007, forward strand.
TTTGGCACTCTGTGGATTTGCTTCACTAGCGATATTTATGATGATAAAAAAGACCAAGAGATTGGTGACATCAAAATCATAAAAACAATTATTCGGGATAAAAGATTGAGCCACTCGAAGAATCTTGACTTGCACCGGTTACAGAGCTGAGCACATTTGTTTTTTCTTCTAAACGTAAAACCCCCATTAATGCAAAGACCAATGCTTCTTTAAAAGCAATCAATTGTTTATTTGGAACAATCACTTCTACCGTTGTTCCAAGTTTTTCTCTCAACGTTTCCATAAAGAACAGGTTAAAGGCTCCACCACCTGCCACAAAAAGTTTATGATGCTCCTTTGTTGCATATTTGTGTACTTCATTGGCTATTTGCTCACAATTGTGGTGTATGAAAGTATGGAGCAGATCAATATCGGAAGCCTTAGAAGCTGAAATTAAGGGAACCACCTGTTCGGTGAAAAACTCATACCCCGTAGATTTCGGGTAGGGTAGTTGGTAGTATTCCAATTGATCGAGTTTTTTCAAGAGCACTTTATCCAAAGCTCCGCTTTTTGCTAATTGCCCGCCTTCATCATAAGCAAACCCCATGTTTTCGGTAATATAATTTAGGGGCATATTGGCCAATCCAATATCATATGCAATTCGTTTTCCATCCTTTTCAAAAGATATATTGCTGATACCTCCCAGATTCAGGCAGAAATCATATTCATGAAACAAGAGTCGGTCGCCAATAGGAACCAAAGGGGCCCCTTGACCTTTTAAGGAAACGTCTTTTGTCCTAAAATCACAAACCACCTGTTTACCACATGCATTGGCCAAATATTGTCCGTCACCCAATTGAAAGGTGATACCATCTTCCGGTCTATGATGCGATGTATGTCCGTGGCTGGATATAAAGTCGACTTCTAACTGCTGTGCTTCAATAAAGCGGGAAGCTTGGTCGCCTAACCAAGTTCCATAATCTTTATGCAGCTGTGCATGCTCTTCTTCCGATAAGTAGATAGCGTTTTTAAGATAGTCGCGCATCTTTTCGGTATATCCGATTTCTGTTGTGTCTTTTATTGCAAAATTCCAATGCGAATCATCTTTCCAAAGATGGCAATAGGCCAAATCCAACCCATCCAAAGAAGTTCCGGACATTAGTCCAAGTACTTTATATACTTTCATGCTACTTTTTTGATTTTTAAGATCAATGAAATAGGTTTTTGCTCCTCATCTAGGACTTCTTTTGAGGTGAAACGCACATTCTTAAGATTGGACATTAAAGCAGTCCAATCCTCAAAAGTCCTTGCGTACCAAGCGTGTCCATCTTTAAAATGACCTGGAAGTCCTTTCCAAGAATCCGATAGCCATTGGCTTTTATAGGGTAGTCCATTTTGTACAAGAGAAAAAGGATGTAGCGTTTGAATTAATAGGGTCCCGTTGTCAGAAATCCCATCCAGCGTTTTTTTCAAAAGCGTTTCAAGGTCTTCGCCCAAATACAGGCAGAAGTTAAAAACTGCAACATCAAATGGAGCATTAGGAATAGTTTTGCCTGCTATAATATCCTCAAAAGTGAATGTGTGGTAATCCTCACTGCCTTTTTTTCTAGCCTCCACCAATAGTTGCTCAATGGCATCAAGACCTACTGCATCTAATCCTAATTTGCTAAGTTCTCTGGTAAGCCAACCTTCACCGCAGCCTACGTCTACAATTTTTTCACACGCTATTTTGGAAATTATATCAAGAATAGCGGCGTTGGTATATTTTCTAGATGGAATACTGTCACCTTGAATTACCTTAATCCATTCGGCAGCATTCTTTTCCCAGGATGAGATAATATCTGTTTTCATACATCGAATGTTTTCAGTGTTACAGGAAGCTTACCTACAGCATTAAGCTCACCTGAAAAATGACGAAATGCTTCCTGTTGGAACTCTGGAAAATCTTGGTACACCACTACAGCATTTGAATTGGGTTTTAATTTGAGTATATCTAGTACGTATGGATTTCCAAAAAGATAGATCAAAACATTTTTTTCGGATATCATTTCGATTATAACGGTTAGGACCTCCTCTGTGATTCCGAATTTATTCTTGGGTTTGATGGATGGGGGAAAGAGTGCCAATACGATATGCTGATATCCGGATATCTTTTTCTTGATTTCAACAATTGTAGCCAGTTTTAAACAATGGTGCGTCTGCCCATATTCTTTTTGAATCTTTGATGAAAAATGATTTTCCGATAGATTATCCAACGATAGATTAAGGAAATTTTTCTGTTTGATACTTTCGATATCTCTTGGATTTCCATACAGTTCGGTTATACTCCTGCGTGCTATGTTTTCATTCAATTCTGACGCTGATTGTTCTAGAGTATGTTTTTCTTGATTTGATTTCAAGAAGATTTTTTCCTTCAATTTCCAGACGCGTTCAAAACTCTCCTCAATATTCTTCTCAGTGGCCGTAGCTGTTATTTTCGCGATGCCTTCTACTGAGTTTTCGGAGAAACACATCATATCCATACCTGCTTCAAAAGCCTTGGCTTCAAGTTCCCCCTTTTGATTGTATTTTTTGGATACGGCATGCATGTTCAAAGCATCGGAAATGATAACCCCTTCAAAACCTAAAGCTGTTCGTAGTACATCCGTAATAATTTTTGATGAGGTGGTGGAAGGGTTTCCAGAATCATCTAATCCGGGAACCGATAGGTGCCCTACCATAACGGCATCAACATTCTTATGTACAAGCTGTTTGTAAGGATAAAGTTCATTTTCAAAAAGATCTTCTTTTGTTTTGTTGATTATAGGTAATCCTAAATGGGAATCTGTATCGGTATCGCCATGCCCGGGAAAATGTTTGATGGCATTTAAAGTGCCAATACTGTTCATTCCGTTTATATAAACCTCAGCTTTTGCCAAAACTTCCTTTTTATCATCGCCAAAAGACCGATAGCCAATTACTGGATTCTTAGGATTGTTATTAATGTCAACTACGGGAGCTAGATTCCAATGGACGCCAGCTTCCATACAATCTAGCGCTATTTGCCGCCCAATTTCATAAATTAACTGGTTGTCTCCTTGAATCGCCCCTAAGGTAATCGCATAAGGGAATTGGTTTGTGTTTTCTATCCGCATAGCCAATCCCCATTCTGCGTCAATAGCTACAAGTAATGGAAATTTGGCAGCCTTTTGGTACCTGTCAATGAGTTGTTTTAAACGGTCATAACTGTTCTCATTATAAACTACCTTCTTCTTGCCCTCAAAGTTAGTGGCCGCGCTAGCACGACTATGAAAAAAACAAATAGCGCCTATGTTGTCTGTCCGTATTAAATTTTCAATACTGTTGATTTCTTCTTCGCTATCGTTTATAAAAACGGCAGGCATAAACAATTGCCCCACTTTTTGTTTAGGCGTAAGCTTTTCTTTTGCTTCTTTGTAGCTTGGTAATCTGTTAAGCATCGCTCACATTTGATTTTTTACCATAATCTTCAGGATATTCTAAAAAGGTGAGTACTAAAAATGCAGGAATTGCTGCAATGACCACCCATAAAAAGAAGCCATCATAGCCTAGCCATTCTTGAATATACCCACTCAACATTCCGGGCAACATCATTCCCAAGGCCATAAAACCAGTTGCAATGGCATAGTGTGAGGTCTTTGAAACTCCTTCGGAAATGTAAATAAGATAGATGAGAAAGGCTGCAAACCCAAACCCATAGCCAAATTGTTCCAATACTACTGTGCCAACAACTGCAAATAGACTTGTGGATTGGGTATAGGCCAATATGGCATAAAAAATATTCGGTAAGTTAAGTGCTAGCAACATGGGGAGCATCCATTTTTTTAATCCATCCCTAGAAATCAGAATTCCTCCAATGATTCCACCTAATGATAGCATAATGATACCAACGGTTCCGTAAATGGTTCCCACGGCTTCTGTTGAATAGCCCAGCCCACCAACTTCTATAGTATCCAACAAAAAAGGGGAGGCCATTTTTACCAATTGCGATTCGCCCAAGCGATAAGTTAGAATGAACAATAGCGCCATCCATATTTGTTTTTTTCTAAAGAACGAAGCAAAAACTTCCAAAAATCCAATACGGTCTTTTAACGCCATATTTTGAGTGTCTTCAAACTTGGGAGTTGCAAAAAAGTTGGAAATTGTCAATACCATCATTAAAACAGCAGCACATATCATGGTCATGGACCATGCTTTGGTATTATCACCATATTTGTTTTCCAAGAATCCAGCAAATATGACCAAAAGTCCTTGCCCGGTGACCATAGCAAGCCTGTAGAACGTGCTGCGCAACCCTATAAAAAATGACTGTTTTTTCTGGGTTAGACCGATCATATAGTAACCGTCGGAAGCGATATCGTTCGTAGCGGATGCAAAGGCTGCCATCCAGAAAAAGGCCAATGTTATTGTAAAGAATGCATTTGAGGGGAGAAACAGTCCAATGCCCAAAAAAGACAGTGCCACAACAAATTGCATTGCCAAAAACCATTTTCGCTTGGTCCCGTTCAAATCTACTATGGGGCTCCACAATGGTTTAATGACCCAAGGAAGGTAGAGCCAACTAGTATAAAGACCAATTTCTGCATTTCCTATCCCAAGGCGTTTGTACATGATAACGGAAACGGTCACTACTAAAATATAGGGAATCCCCTGTGTAAAATAGAGCAACGGTATCCATGTCCACGCACCTTTATCTTTTTTTTCAGCGCTCATTTAGGTTGTTTTAATAGATTCTCATAAATGCTCTTTTCCGATTTTTCTATGATTTTGGCACCTACGGTTTTTTCATAGTAGGATGCAGGGCCGACTCCACCAATAATGGCATAGCCGTACCCCATCTGCCTAAGCGCTTCAAGTGCTTTTATTAATAATATTTTACCTATACTTTTTCCCCTTTCGGATGTAAGTACACCGGTAGGACCAAAAAAGTTTTTTGAGGTGCACTCAAAACAGGCAAAGCCTAAAATGGACTGTTCCCGCTGAGCGATAAAACAGTTTACGGGAAGGCTTGCAAAAGCTACATTTACTTCGTCACCCCAATTTTTACTGAAATTTGATGTTACCCAATCGGTTACTAAGCTTTTTTCTGGAGCTATGGGTTTTCTAAAAACAATACTTTCAGTTTCCAAAAGGTGTTTTTCTTCATTGGAGACATCCGGTAGATCTAAAAGTCTAACAAGCATATCCTGCATACTAATCTGTCTTTGGATTAATGAATTGTAACTCACTTTCATTGCCCAGGGCATCAATAAGAGATACTCCTATAGGATTTTTTAATTGATATTTGGTTAATTGCAGTTGTGAGCAACTTTCCTTTTCACTTTCTGAAAGGTACCTTTTTTGGATAAGTAATTTTTCATTGATTGCAGCTTTGTTTTTGATAGTGTAAAAGTGTATGAATCGGGGGATACTATCTTTATGTGAAATGCAAACTTCAAGTTTGTTTTCAACCAATGAAGACGTTTTGATTTTAATGGGAGCGACCGATCTATTTATTTTTCTTGGACTTGCTGGATTCTGAATAGGGAATTTGTAGAATTTTCGTTTTAGCAAATTGGTTACGTTTTCGTTTTGTCCTATAAGCGATTTAGCACTAAAAAAGACATTGCCCGTAATTTCGGTTTTTGCTCTAGCCAAGGAAAGTTGTTTTGGGATTTCATTTTTTCTGTTCCAAGCCTTGTCCGGGTTGTTCTTGATTTTATAAGTACCGTTTCCAATATATAGGTTGGTATTCGTTGTTGTATTGGACCACCAATTTGCAATTGTACGATGGGAAGCTTTGGGATGTTCCAAGCTCCAATAGATTTGTGGCACCAAATAGTCCAACCACCCTTTTTCTGACCATAGGAGTGGATCTGCGTAAAGGTCTTCATAGGTGGTTTGCCCTGCCTGTGTATCGGAACCTTTTGGGTCGGTATTCTTATTTTTCCAAACTCCAAAGGGGCTTATACCAAATTGTACCCAAGGTTTTGTGTTCTTTATGGTTTGGTGTGCTTTTTTGACCAAAGAATCCACATTGCTTCGCCGCCAATCTTCTAAACTCTGATCAGGTAATCTGTTTGTTTGAAATGCAATGCTATCATTGAATGTTTCCCCTTGTATTTTGTAGGGATAAAAGTAATCATCAAAATGAATGGCATCAATTTCATAATTTGCTGTAATTTCTTCAATCACAGCTGTTAGCTTTTGTTGGACTTCTGGCAAACCGGGATTGTAATAAAACTTTTTACCATATTTTACCATCCAGTCTGGGTGTTGATAATAATCATGTGTTTTTGAAAGCGCAAGTGTATCCAAATCAAAAGTGGCCCTATACGGATTTAACCATGCATGAAATTCCATGCCCCGTTTATGGGTTTCAGCTATCATCCATTCCAAAGGTTTGTCAAAGTCTGTAGGTGCCTGGCCTTCTTTTCCCGTAAGATATTTGGACCATGGTGCCAGTTCCGTTTTATAAAATGCATCGCCTGCCGTTCGTATTTGTACTATGGCCGCATTAAAGTTCAAATTTTGATAAAAGTCAAGAATTTCAATAAAATCCTTTTTCTGCTTGGCAACATTATCTTTTGAGTTTTTCGGCCAATCAATATTGACCACTGTAGCAATCCATACGCCCCGAAACTCTGTTTTGGGCACATTAACTGTATACCTCTTGTTGGTGGCACACGAAAGACAAAAAAGTATAAGGATTACATAAGAAATACTTCGCATAAAGAGTAACTAAAAAAGGCCTACTTGTGGACTAAATGTAGGCCTTTTCACTTGATTAAATTAAAACTAACAACTAATTCAAAACTGAAGCTGTTTAATTCGCTGGATCAGCAGGTGTATTTGTATTATTGTCTCTTTCCGTATCAGGGTAGGGGTAAAAATTCCTGTTACGTTCAGCGTCCGTTTCACCTGGACCAGGTCTGTTAAACCTTCTACTGTCCTCTAAGGACATTCCAGTCATAAAAAGTTCAATACGTCTGTTTCTATATATTTCCTCTAAAACAGCCTCTTCGGTTGCTGCTCCCGTGTAGGCGGGTAGGTTTGCCCCGATACCAAAGACGTCTTCCGCAGCAGTTTTGGTCAAGACTTCATCCAGTGCTGCAATAGCTTGAGGTATTTGACCTTGTCTCGCCTGTGCTTCGGCTTCAATTAATAGCATCTCGCCTGGAAGGTATACGGGTATTTCATCTAGGTTGTCATCAAAGAAACCAACTGCAAAAAAAGCATCTTCATTGGTTGAAGGATCATTCGCAATGGTGACGTAAAAGTCTATTCGTTCATCAGCTGGATTCGGCAATAGATCATCAGGTAGTCCAAATTGGTCGTCTTTTGCTTCTACAACGTTGTTCGTTCCATAGGTTTCAGCAATTGGATTTGGAACTGCGGCATCATAAGACCATGTTGACTGCACAGATAAATCAACTGCATTTGCAGCCGTAACTGCTTCTGCGTAATTACCTGCCATTAAATGATATCTAGCCAATAGTGCCTGAATGGAATTCTCCAAATCCACAGATTGAAAAACACCCGAAGATACAGATGAGGAGATACCACTCTGAGCGTAACCAAGAGCTGTATTTAAATCACCTATGGCATCTGCCAAGACTTCTGCTCTGGTATTGAACTGAGCATTTGCTTCGGTCAATAGTGGTACTTGCTCAAAAAACCGAATCAATGTACCGTTGGCCAATGCTTCATAAAATAGGGCATAGGCCTTTAAGCTATTTGCTTCGGCTTCATCTGTAGCAGCTACATCGGCACTTTCAAGTACAGTTAAGGATTCATTTCTAACCAACATGATCTCACCCCACATACTTCTAATAACACCATTGTTGATAGAGATTTCGGTACCTCCATTGGTCAGCTCTGCCTCTCCCAAGTTACCTGGATTGATTAGTCTTAATTCGTCCGCGGTTAATCCAGATGCCGTAACGGTTGTATACTTGGCGCCCGCACGATCTGTGCTAAAACGTTGCTGAATTCCATTGATTAGCCTAATCAGGTTTTCAACACTACCTTCAACTTCTGGATCAGAGATATTAATTGGGTCGATAAACTCTTTGTCACAGGATACGACGACAAAAAGCAAGGTAATCGCTATAAAAATTTTATTGATATTTTTCATTGTCTTCATATTAGAAATTTGCACTTAGTGATAAGATAAAAGTTCTCGGAATTGGAACATTTCCAAAATTCACAGCACGTAACAAGTTCGATTGTCCACCAGCATTTGTTTCTGGATCATAACTAAAAAAGTTGTCAATAGAAATTAAGTTTCTTCCTTTTAAAGCTACAGTGAAATTTTTCACACCTTTGAATAGCTCAGGGAATGTATAGCCCAAGGAAACCTCACGCAGTTTTACAAACGAACCGTCTTCCATTCTAAACTCCTGTATGGGGTAGATTGAAGAAATATACCCCCTTGGTAATTCTCCAGACAATTCTTGCTCTGCCAATCTACCTACACCAACACCTTGTCTCGTACGTTTATCGGCATCAAAAACATCAAAGCCTTGTACCGATTCCCATAGCATGGAGAACGAAAATTGCTTGTATTGCAAATCTGTGCCTATCCCCAAAAGATAATCTGGGTTTGGATCACCGATTACCCTTCTTAACGGATCGCCGGTCGGTTGTCCGTCCCCATCTCGTTGAATTGTTCCCGCTAGGGCATCACCTCTTTCTTGTTGCGGTAAACCATCTTCAGTTAAAAGTAAGCTACCATCGTCATTTCTTGCGAAATAAGTTCCGTAAAATACCCCTAGTGGTTCACCTTCTCTTACCTGTGGTGGAGCTCCACTAACAGTCGCTATGGATATTGGTCCACCTGTCGTTGCAGTAACTTCATTTCTATTTCTGGAGAAATTAAAATTTAAGTCCCATTTTAAGTTATCTGTTTTAATAGGAGTTACTCTCAAGTAAATTTCCAAACCATTATTTTTCATACTTCCAACATTATCAAATCTTGTAAGTCCACCTTCTGAAGGTGCTAATGTACGTTGGACAATTAAGTCGGATATTTCCTGATTGTAGTAGGTGAACAATATGGAAGCCCTGTTGTCGAACAAACTCAAATCCGTACCAATTTCAAATTCCTTCAATCGCTCTACTTCTAAGCCTTCATTGCCAAGGGCACTTGATTGGTTTAATGTGGTGGTTCCCTGGAACTCATTTGGATTATATCTTCCAAATCTTGCATAAGGGCCTACCGCGGTTAGATTTCCCGCCTCTCCATAGGACGTACGGATTCTTGCTGAATTAATTACATTAGAGATGCCCGAGTTTTCCCAGAATGGCTCGCTGGATAACACATATGAACCAGATACTTTAGGGTAAAAGTTAGTTCTTTTATCAGGGTCAAAATTTGTGGCTCCATCGATTCTACCTGCAAAAGTTAAAAAGTATCTATCGCTGAATGATAGGGTTTCTTGTATAAAAGCTCCAAAAATATCTAATCGGTCATCACCTTCCTGTGGTTGCAAAGGAACTGTAGGTACACCGTTCGCATCTAAATCGCGTCCTTGGGTTCCTGAGTCCTCCACACTACTGGATTGGAAGTTGTATCCTACTATGGTTTGTGAATTTATGTTCTCGTTGATATCGAAGTCAAATGTTGCATTCACATCATAATTCCAGTTAAAGACGGTCGCCTCAGCATTACCTTGAAATCCTTGATTAAAGTATGCGGCATTTACAGGCTCATAGGGATAGATAGGAATTGAAATATTACCTTCTTGTTTGTAAGTGTCCATACCAAAAATCTGATCTATTGTCAAAAAATCGGTCGGTCTTAAAGAGACGGTCAGATTGGGAATGAATCTAGTAACATCCTGTGTGATGTCAAATTCTTCAATAATTGACAATGGATTCACTCGTGTTGGTTCTACACTTTGTAAGTTGCCATTTGCATCCCGTTGAGTTGCATCATAAATATTGTTTGTAATGTTCACGGAATTAATCGGACTCCAGAAAACATTTCCATCAGGTTTTTCATCCGAAGTACTGTTCATGAAGTAAAGTCCAACGTTATAAGAGAGCCAATCGTTCACGGTATGGTTAAAATTGAGTCTTGCCGAAAGTCTATTATATTTTGTGTTCTTTATAATCCCTTCATTTGACAAATAACCAACAGAAGCGGCATATCCCATTTTTTCGTTTCCATCCCTAACGGATAAGTAATTATCGGTACCCAATCCTGTTTGGAAAATTAAATCTTGATAGTCAAAGCGTTGAACATCTACTTTATTGGTCAAAAGATTTGCGAAAGGCGTGGTATTTCCTTCAGCATCTCTACCAAAAATTGGCCACAACCGTACATCTTCTCCTCCAAATTGTTCTCCTCTTAAATTAACATCAACTTCTTTTCTTAATTGATTGACATTAAAAGATGTTTTAAAGAAGATTTCAGGGCCATCGGCCATATTGCTTCCTCTTTTAGTGGTGATTACCACGACTCCATTTGAAGCACGAGAACCATATATGGCGGCTGCGGCAGAACCGTTTAGAATGTTTATATCTTGAATGTCATTTGGATTGATGTCAACCATTCTATTCTGTCCTGGACTTGCATCTCCTGCACTAACGTTAATGTTGGTGACGTTAGTCGTTAGGTTACTCGCAATAACACCATCGACTATATACAAAGGTTCTGAAGATCCGCTAATTGTACTGGGACCTCTCAACCTAATTGAAAACCCACCTGCTGGGTCACCTGAGTTTTGTGTAATCTGTGCACCAGGAACTTTACCCTGTATCGCAGAGGTTACATTGATTGGGTCAGCTTTTAGAAGTTCTACACTTTTTACCGTAGTTACGGCGTTACCCAATTTTTTTCGTTCTTGTACCACTGTTGAGCCAGTTACGACTACTTCATCCAGACTTAATAAATCTTCTTTAAGTGTGAAATCTGTACTTACAGCGCTGTTGGAACCAAAAGTAACTTCAGATTTAGAGGAGGAAAATCCTAAATAGCTTGCTACAAGTGTGTAGCTACCTGAAGACAGCGTGGCTTCAAAACTATAATTTCCGTCAAAATCCGTTACACTACCAAAAGAAGTGTTTTCAATGAATACGGAAGCTCCTGGGATTGGACTTCCGTTTGCAGCATCGGTCACTGTTCCTGTTACTACATATTGATTGTCTTGTCCGTAAATGGTACTAGAACAAAACAAAATCAATAAAGGCAGGAAAAGCAGTAGCCTTCCTAAATTTAAATTGGTTTTTTTCATAGAGTAGTTGAGTTTAATTAATTAGAGTTAAAATTGTATCGTACAAAGCCCTCTATAGCTTCATACTCTGCCATACCGAGTGCATTGTATCGGTTGGCGGTCTTTTTATTTCGTTGTTCTGCACGTTCCCAAAATTCGCGTTCATCGTTACCGGGGAACATGGCACTGTCTTTTTGTGATTGGTGCTTGAAAATCGCATTTATCTTTCTGGCCATATCCTTTGGCCCTATGGGAACGGCCATTTCCATATCGGCTATTTCCCATTCTTGCCATGCGCCTCTATAAAGCCACACATAACAATTTCTTATCCATTCAGCACGATCTTCCACTAACTTTTCCAATGCTTTAAAAATTACCTCTAGACAAACCCTATGCGTACCATGTGGGTCCGAAAGATCTCCAGCAGCAAATACTTGATGGGGTTGTAATTTGTTCAACAGGTCATACGTAATTTGTATATCTTCTTCTGAGTAGGGTTTCTTTCTGACGGCTCCGGTTTCATAGAAAGGAAGATTTTGAAAATGTGCGTTTTTTTCTTGAACACCACAGTATCTGCAAGCAGCCAACGCTTCTCCTTTCCTAATAAGCCCTTTGTAATGTTGGATTTCATCGCTATCTACTTGTCCTGGCTTTTTTGATGCTAAGAATTCCCGGACTTTTTTAAATTCTTTCTTGAGGTCTTTATTATCCTTTTGAATATCTGTTGCAAAATCCAAAAAGCGAATCACCTCATCATCAAAAACTGCTATGTTCCCAGATGTTTGGTAGGCAACATGAACTTCGTGACCTTGATCTACCAAGCGTAAAAGCGTACCTCCCATAGAGATTACATCGTCATCTGGGTGCGGACTAAAAATCAATGATGTTTTTTTGTGAGGTTCGGCGCGTTCTGGTCTTTGACTGTCATCTGCATTGGGTTTTCCACCCGGCCACCCAGTAATGGTATGTTGTAATTGATTGAAAACTTTTAAATTGATTTGTTCGGCAGATCCTATTTCAGCAACTAAATTGCTCATGCCGTACTCGTTATAGTCTTCATTGGTCAATTTGAGAATGGCTTTGCCCAACTTTTCGGATAACCAAATGGTGGCGCTTTTGATGAGTCTATCGTTCCAGTCACAATCGGTCACCAACCATGGAGTTTTCATTCTTGTAAGTGATGATGCTGAGGCTCCATCCAGAACAAACTCACAATTTTCATGATGTTGCAAAAAGGTAGCTGGTACAGATTCACGTATCTCACCTTCTACAGCTTGTCTAATAATCTCTGCTTTCCCTTCTCCCCAAGCCATAAGTATGACTTTTTTTGCATCCATTATGGTTCCTACGCCCATAGTGATTGCTCTTTTTGGAACGTTTTCTTCTCCAAAAAAATCACTTGCGGCATCCAGTCTGGTAACACGGTCCAATCGTATTAACCGTGTTTTACTTTTTAAGGCGGATCCGGGTTCATTGAATCCAATATGTCCGGTCCGTCCAATACCTAAAATTTGGATGTCAATGCCTCCAACGTTTTGGATTTTTTCTTCATAATCCTCACAATATTGGCGTACCTCATCTTTATCCAAGCTTCCATTTGGAATATGAATATTATGCGGTTCAATGTCGATATGATCAAAAAGGTGCTCGTTCATGAACCTAACATAACTATGGATAGAGTGAGATTGCATGGGGAAGTATTCATCTAAATTGAAAGTAATTACATTTTTAAAGCTTAACCTTCCCTCTTTATAAAATTGAACAAGATATTCGTACACCTTTATTGGGGTAGACCCTGTGGCCAGACCAAGAATGGCGTTTTTTCCCTGTTCTTTTTTTTGATTGATTAAACTGGCAATCTCGTTCGCTACAGATAAAGAGGCATTATTGGAGTTCTCGTGTATTATGGTTTGAATTTTCTCAAACCTTTGGTCTTCTTGATATTGGTTGTTCATTACAATAAATATAGTGTTCTAGCAAAAAACGGAAACTTTAACATCAAATATATGCAAAAAACTGCATAAATTGCGATTAAATGCAATTTTTGAAGATTATATTTAGTTATGTATCTATTTTGCCGTATTTTGCCGACATCAAATATTTTTTAAGATTTTTTTAACTTTACACCCCATATGTTAAAAGAAGAAAGACATCAGTTTATTCTTAATGAAGTAAGGATTCATAATAGGGTACTACTAACGGATATAGCGGATTTACTCAATGTTTCGGTGGATACCGTGAGACGGGATATTAAAGAGTTGCACAACTCCCAGCAATTGAAGAAAGTACATGGGGGGCAATATCATTAGGATTTAACAATTATAATCCTATTGGAAAGAAAATTTATTCTCTCGAAAAAAAATCGCAAATTGCCGAAAAAGCGCTTGGACTTATAAAGGAAGGTCAGGTAATACTTTTGAGTGGTGGTACTACAAATCTTGAATTGGCTAGACGTTTACCGTCAAAAATTCAATTGACGTGCTTCACCCCAAGCCTTCCAATAGCGGTTCAGCTTTTAGGGAAAACGAATGTAGAAGTCATATTTATTGGTGGAAGAATGTCAAAAGATTCCCAGATAGCGGTAGGTGGTAGTGCAATAAATATGTTATCCGAGATAAAAGTGGATATATGCTTTCTTGGGACAAACTCTATTCACCCCATTGAAGGGCTAACAGAGTTTGATTGGGAAATTGTACAAATGAAAAAAGCAATGATTCATAGTTCCAGAAAAGTAGTGTCCCCCTGTATTTCTGAAAAAATAGGATCTTTGCAACGTTATAAAATATGTGGGGTAGAAGAGGTAGATGTATTGATTACCGAATTGGAACCTTGGGATATTAAACTGGATGTTTTTAAAAATATGAACATACAATTATTGTAAAAAGTGGCAGGAAATCATATCAAGATTACAGAAAAACCATCCTTATACGATCAGTTGGATCAAATGGATACTCTAGATATAATCGTCAATATTAATAATGAAGACAAAAAAGTAGCAGATGCCGTTGAATCGGTTTTGCCCAAAGTTGCCGAATTGGTTGATGCTTTGGCTATCCGTTTTGAGAGGGGTGGTCGTCTTTTTTATATTGGAGCCGGTACTAGTGGACGGTTAGGTATTTTAGATGCCTCGGAAATACCTCCAACATTTGGAATGCCACATGATAGAGTTATTGGATTGATCGCAGGTGGCGACAGTGCCATTAGAAAGGCAGTTGAATTTGCAGAGGATGATGTTCATCAAGCTTGGAAGGATTTAAAGGAATACAATATAAATGATAATGATGTTTTGGTAGGTATTGCGGCATCAGGAACCACACCGTATGTATTGGGCGGTATTGCCTATGCCAAAGATCACGGAATTTTAACCGCAGGAATCACTAACAATCCGGGTTCTCCCTTAGCTACTGATACGAATATTCCTATGGAGATTAATGTTGGTCCAGAATTTTTAACAGGTAGTACGCGTATGAAGAGTGGTACCAGTCAAAAAATGGTATTGAACATGATATCCACTGCTCTTATGATTAGAATAGGAAGGGTAAAAGGCAACAAAATGGTCAACATGCAACTTAGTAACACTAAATTGGTAGACCGTGGGACACGTTATTTGGTAGAGGAATTGGGGCTTGACTACAATGAGGCGGAAAAAGCCTTAAAAAAATATGGTTCTGTCAAAAATGCGATGGAAGCAATGAAGTAAGACTTAAAATTTATTTAGGTTCTAACCTATAAATACCTTTACCTTCAATGCCAACATAGATAAACCCATCCGGTGCCTGCTCTACATTACGTACCCTGCCCATGCCATCCAAGAGTTTTTCCCTGTAGATCACTTTATTGTTTTTCAATACCAATCGTTCTAAATATTGAAAAGCTAAAGAACCAACTAATAAGTTTCCTTTCCAATCGGGATATTTATCGGAAGATACAAAAGCCATTCCACTGGGTGCTATAGATGGGGTCCATTGATAAACAGGCTGCTCCATTCCTTTTTTTGAAGTCTCATCGGTAATTTTAGTGCCACTATAATTGATTCCATAAGTAATGACCGGCCAACCGTAATTTTTTCCTTTCTCTACGATGTTGATTTCATCGCCTCCTCTTGGACCATGTTCATGTTCCCATAGTTCACCAGTTTCAGGATGGATTGTAAGGCCCTGGGGGTTTCTATGTCCATAACTGAAAATAGCGGTTTTAGCACCTGATGAATCCACAAATGGATTATCTTGGGGAATACTTCCATCATCATGTATTCTATAGATTTTTCCACCATCTTTGGTGATATCTTGGGGATTTACATCCCTATTGCCCCTATCTCCTACAGAAAAATAGAGGTATCCTTCATCATCAAATTCTAATCTGGATCCAAAATGTTGTCCTTTGGTAGTGTTTGGCTCAGCCTTATAAAGCAGTTGTTTGTCTACTAATTTGTTTTGCTGCAGTTTAGCTCTCATAATCGCAGTATTACCTCCTTTTCCTTCACCTTCATCCGAGGAGTAAGAAAGATAGATCCAACCATTTTTTGCATAGTTGGGATGTATTTCAATATCCAATAATCCACCTTGGCCTCTTACATAGACTTCTGGTACATTGGCGACCTCTTTGGTATTACCATTTTTAAATAGTAGAATTTTTCCTGCCTTTTCTGTAATTAAAGAACTACCATCAGGCAAAAAAGTTATACCCCATGGATTCTGTAACTGCTCTACTACTGGATTAGCAGTAAAATCAACCTTTTTGGGAAGATTTATGCCTTTATCCGTGTTTTGGGCACAAGACGAATAGAGCATTACAACGAAAAAATAAAGAAGTAGAGCACTATTTTTCATAATTTAACGTTGAAATAAATGAATTAATAGACGAAATACGGTTAAATATAGCCGAAAGATAAAGAGAAATTTATAAGTTTAGATAATTACAACTAGGAATATAAAGACCCCAAATCCGAAGTATTCTGCTATAATAAGACTTAACCTATGCTTCCTAGAAAAACAAGGCATATTCTTTATGCCGTGGTTTTAGTTTTCATATCAATTTTTTGTTCAACAGTTTTGGCAAAAACAGAGGTCAGTTCCATTTGGGACGGTCTTGTGTCAACTATTTCCAAATCTAAGGCTGAAGCTGTTTCTTCAGTTGTAAAAGTTGATAATTCTACAACAAGTACAGCTACTTTTTCTTCAGCAAACAGCAGTATGTTTATGACCATCATTCAAGGCGCCAATGAAGAAGCGGTATGTCCAAATGATGGAAGTACGTTGGCCAAGTTCTTCTTGTGTGGTGTTAGCGACATAAGAACATTGACATTGAGTCAATCGGGTAGTAGTTACCAATGGCAACAGCTCGACCCCAATACTTGTGCTCCTACGGTCGTGGACGATTGTCCTACCATCAACACTGCTTGTACATGGAATACAGTAGGTACAAATGCTACCTATGATTTGAGCACTGCAGGTGAATTTAGGGTTCGTGTTGATTCTGGCCAGTTCTTTTATTTTAAATCAACACTAAATCCTCTAGATCCACAGTTAATATCGGAAGATATAATTTGTGGAAACCCAGGTAGGGTAGAGGTGACAAATGTGCCGGCTGGTTATGAATACAGTTTAAACAGTTCCGCAGGGCCTTACCAAGATGATCCATTTTTTGATATTGCAACTCCAGGCGATTATCGTGTATGGGTGCGTTTAAAAGGTGTTTCTGCAAGTGCTTGTTTGTTCCCCTCCAATACGGAAACTATCCAAAATTTGGACATTACGGTAGATGTAACGGCCAATGATATTCTTTGTCCAAGTGAATTGGGGAGTATAGACGTACAAGTATCCGGTGTTCCTGGGTTTTACACCTACAGGCTAATTAAGGATGGCGTTACCATAAACACATTCGGTCCTAATGTCTCTGACTCGCATACTTTTGCTAATGTCAGTCCGGGAACCTATGAGATTAGAGTAGAAACCAATGATTGTTCAGAAACTGTAACGACAGATACCAGCGGCAATACAATTGAAATTGGTGGGGGAATAAGTCCCCTAGCTGTTTCTGCTACCGCTTCAGAGAGTTTTGGTTGTGGCGCTACTTCAATAGATGTAAATTTGACTACTTCTGGAGGTACCGCGCCATATCGTTTTAGTGTGGATGCCGGACCGTTTAGTGCAACTTACACGGGATCAACACTCTTTACAGTAAATACTCCCGCTACATATGCAATTTTGGTAGAAGATGCCAATGGTTGTCAACGAAGTGCTTCTGTCGATGTTCCTAATATACCTCCTCCTATTTTCAATTTAACCGAGGAAGATGCCAATTGTGGTGGAGCTAACAATGGTAGAATTACTGTTAATGTTACCAACGGGTTTGGGTATGAAATTGAATATAGTAACGATAATGGGGCAACTTTTCAAACAAGTAATGTATTCTCCAACCTAGCTCCGGGAAGCTATGATATCGTGTTGAGGTATGAGCAAGACTCATTTACCTGTGATACAACACCGATAACAGGAACGATTGGAACACCTTCAAGTATCGCAGCCACTGCTACTCCTGATTCTGTGCCAACATGTCTAAATGAAAATGGTGGACAAATTACAATTTCAGGAGTTTCAGGAGGAACGGCACCTTACGAATTCAGTATTGGAGCCGGATTTGGTACAAATCCTGTCTTTTCCAATTTAGGAGTTGGAAGTTATACTCCCCTGATCAGAGATGCCAATGGTTGTGTCGAATCCTTGGCGCCGATTGTTTTTAATTCTTTGAACAAACCCACAGATTTGAGTTTCACTATATCGAGTTTGGACTGTATTACGACAACAGCTACGGTCGGTCTAAGCGTAACAGGTGGAACAGGACCTTATACTTATGAAATTATTGCTCCGTCCGGAAGTGCTGTCAATAATGGTACTAATAGTGATTTTTCAGGATTGGGATTGGGTACTTACACGTTTAGGGTAACCGATAATGAAGGTTGTTCCTATGATGAAAATTACGCTATTACCGATATTAGTTCAATTGGTGTGGTGGCACAGCAGACCAGAGTGGTTACTTGCGTTGGTGATTCAGACGGTGAAGGACGCTTTTTGGTTGATGGATTCAATACTACCTATAGTTATAGTATAGATGGTGGCGCAGTGCAAACGGCTCAAAGTAGTGGTATAATTCCTATTACGGGATTAACGGCAGGAAATTATGTAATATCCGTTACCGATGAAGATACCAATTGTACCGATACAGCGACGTTGGTTATTGAAGAGCCAGCTGTTGCATTCGCTATTTCCAGTTTGGACGTAACCGATATGAGTTGCCAAAACGGAAATATAGGTTCGGTTAGAGTTAATACAGTAGGAGGCTGGGGAGGTAATCGTTATACTTTGACACAGCCAGATGCTACAACAAGAGGCCCAAAAAATGGACGTGTTTTCTCAAACCTGTCCCAAGATGGTACGTACCAGGTGAGCGTTACGGATGCCAACGGCTGTACAGTTACAGACAGTTTTACACTTACAGAATTAGAGGCCCCGACTTTAACATTGGATTTGGGTGCTTCAGATTTTTGTTACGATAATTTTACAGCTGCAACCTTAGTAGTTAACGCAACTTTAGGTACAGCACCTTATCAATATAGAATTAATGGCGGTCCATTAGGCGCCAGTAGTACATTTGCTGGCCTTACACCAGGAACGTATACCATAGAAGTTGTTGATGCTAATGACTGTAGGGATACTGTCACGGCAACAATCGAGCCTCAGGTTACTGCCTTGGCAACGACTATCCAAGAATTGGACTGTGCGGGTCCTCCGGGACAGATTCGTGTTAATATAAGTAACGGATATACCACCAGTGGAGATTACGATATTTATGAAGTGCAGATAAACGGAGGTGGGTACACATCGAACAACAATAATATTACTGGAAACTCTTTTATTTACAATGTGCCCAATGACGGTTCTATAACTACAGACACTACCTTCCAATTTTTGATTACAGATAGTCGTGGCTGTACCACGGAATCAAATATTGTGACCATTTCTCCACCAGAGACCATAGCAGGTTCAGCGGTAGGCTCGGATACGCAGTGTGGTGATAATACTAGTGGAATCGTAGAATTGATTCCCGATACCACACAAGGTGTACCACCCTATGAATACAGTAATGATGGAGGGGCAACGTTTAGCTCCCAAAATATTTTCTCTGGTTATGGTCCCGGAACCCATGGTGGCTTTGTAATTAGGGATAGTAGAGGTTGTATTAGTCCGATATATACCGCAACAATAGGTAATAGCTCTGCTTTAGAGGCAACTACCACTCCTACTGATGCAGTATGTACATCAGGAACCGTAAATGGTTCTGTTGCTGTTGCAATTACCGGTGGTTCTGGCGTAGCACCTTTTGATTATGTCTTATTGGACGTGAATGGTACTCCAATCGCTTCATCTATAGGGACTCCCAGTCTTACAGCTAATTTTCCAAACCTTCCATTAGGTAATTACACTGTAGTAACTACTGATTCTCAAGGTTGTGAGGATAGGGACGAATTTATCATTGATCAAAATGAATTGAATTTGACTCCTCTGGATTCTGCACCTTTATTATGTTCAGATACGTCGTTTCCATACAGGGTTCGAGCTAGCGGAGGTACAGCGCCGTACGAATTCCGACTAGTTGGCGAACCAACATTTAATCCAGCTGATAATGCCCCAAGTCCAGGAGATGTGTATGATTTTTCTGGTCAGGTAGTTCCAGGCGTAAACTATTTTGTTGAAGTTAGGGATGCAAATGGATGTACATATATTGAAGAAATTGGTCCTATAGGTCCAGCGAATCCCGTAGCGGTAGCTGCAACTGCAACGTCGGCGTCATGTGATGTATCAGGAACCGGAAGCATTACGTATGAAGTCAACGGCATTCCTTCTGGAAATTTCACAGTAACCTTGGAAAATACCGACACAGGTGCTACAATATCAGGACCGACAACACGTACAGGAGAATCAATGCCTTTTAGTGATTCCTTTACAGGCTTGCCACCTGGCAATTACCAAATCATAGTTACGGATGATTTGGGTTGTAGCGGTAGCACTTTGGTGTTTATTGGTTTCAGTTCACCTTCAATCATTATAGATAATAATGTGGCGGCTACCTGTAATGCCGGAGCTTTTGTAACGGTGAGAGGCTTTGGAGGAACAGCACCGTTTACGTATGCTTTTGTTCCTACAGGCGACCCAGCACCTTCTACCTTTGCATCGGAGACAACTTTTGAAATTGCAGGACCCTATCCAGGTGATTATGATTTCTATGTTCAGGATGCTAATGGATGTACAGCACTGACAACGGCAACAGTAACCCAAGATGCTGGAGTTCCAACGCCAACCATAGATGTTACGAACCAATGTACTGCAGTAAGTGGTTACCAAATAGAGGTAACGGCTCCTTTGTCAACAGGCTCTGGTCTGCCAGAAGAAACATTTGAATATAATATAGGTAGTGGATACCAGACCAGTGTCAATTTTGTAGTTCCAAATCCAGGTAGTTACATTATAACTGTAAGAGATGGAAACGGATGTACAAATACAGTTACTGCAGATGTTTTCGATTTCTTTGCGATAAGTGCCAATGCAACTTCCTTCCCAACCTGTAATGCAGGTGATGGTGAAATTGTTGTGAATACCACAGGGGGTAGTGGTAATTTTAGGTACCAACTACGTGATGATGCAACTTTGACGGATATCGGACCTCCACAAAGCTCAAATATATTTACAAGTGTATTCCCTGGAGATTACAACATTTTAGTAACCGATTTGGATTCCAATACATCGCCACTTTGTTCGGATGAGGCTGTGGTAAACGTATCTACGGTAAATACACCTGTTATTACAGCTACACCAAGTACAAATATTACTTGTAACGGAGCTGATAATGGGACAATATCAGTAGAATTGCAACCTGGAACCGATACAGATACTCCGCTAAGTTACATATTGTACGATGGAGCTAGCTCTACGGTAATTGCAGGACCCCAAGGTTCTCCTGTATTTGATAATTTGACACCCAATACCTATCAGGTTGAAGTGGTATCCGATAGGGGGTGTACAGATCGTTCAGCCAATATTATTATCAGTGAACCAACAGCATTGATGGTCAATACTATAAATACTGAATTTAGTTGTAACCCATCCAGTAACCAATTTAGTACTGCAACGATAACTATTTTTACAGATACAAACGGGGATGGATCGGGCACAGCAACAGGAACAGGTCCATATACGTACAGTATGAACGATGGTACTGCCCAATTTGATGGTACTAACTTCCAGACCAGCAATACTTTTGAGGTTGTTGATAATGGTACGAACCAGAGCATTATACTCACGGTTAGAGACCAGAATGGATGTGAAGAAACCGAAACAATTACTATAAATGCTCCGACCGATATTACTTTTACCTACGCTGTCGGCGAAATTACTTGTGATGCTTCTGGTTCTGGAGTCAGTCCAGGTTCCATAACAATTATTGTAGACCAGGGACCTGGTAATTATCAAGTCGAAATTCTGCCATTAGGTTCAGAAGCGCCGCGAAGCTCATCGGGTACAGATAGGGTTGTATGGCCAATTTCAACTCCAGGGGACTATATTTTTGCGGTTACTGATATTGGTAGCGGTGGGTGTTCATATTTGACCACTACTGTCAATGTGCCCGAATACAATACCATAGAACCCATAATAGCTGAGGTAAGCCCGGTATCCTGTTTTGGTGCTAGTGATGGTGAAATTAGCTTGGAAGTCAATAACTATACTGGGCAGTACAACTATGAAGTCTTCTCTAGGGACAACTCTGGAGTTGAGACAACAACAGGAGTTACGGGAAGTTTTGATACCAATGCACCTATCAATTCCCCAGAGATTATAACTGGGGTGCCTGCCGGAAACTTAGTGGTCCGTATTGAAGCATTGGATACGCCATTTTGTGATGCTATAAGCAATGTAACTACGGTAAGGTCACCAGACAGGCCACTTACGGTAACTACACTTCAAACAGCTGATGTTACCTGTAATGTTCCCGGTTTAGGGGAAATTACCGCTACTGGCGATGGTGGCTGGGGTACCTATCAATATCAATTGATAGCTCCCGATGGTGTTACTGTTCTGGTTGATTACCCCAATACCAATCCTGTCTTCGAGAATCTATCTGCAGGTCTTGGCTATACAATAAATATTAGGGATATTGAAGGTTGTGAGACATCGACCACCCAAGATTTATTGTTGCCGGACCCTATTACCGCAGATATTCGAATTGTTCAAGGTTTAGCCTGTAATAACGATAATGATGGTATTATTGAAGCATTTAATGAAACAGGAGGACAGGGCCCAGGAAATTATCTGTATCAATTGAACAGAATAACGGATGGTACCAATAGTGGTTTACAGACAACCCCAACATTTGCAAATCTATCGGCAGGAGATTACAGAATCACCATTTTTGATGGATGGAATTGTGAAGGGCAGACAGCTTTAATAACAATTCAAGATCCAGACATTATAGTTGCAGAACTAGTTGAGCTTCAGCCTCCAGGTTGTGGAGATATAGGAAGAATGGAGCTAAGGGTGACCAATCCAGAAGTAGGTGTGGACTATTTCTATCGAAGAGAGGGTACTAGTGGTTCTTTCATACCTTTTGGAACTGGAATGACAAGTATTGAAATTACTGCTGATATCACAGTTGATCCAGGTCCGTTCCAATATGAAGTCCAAAACTCTAACGGATGTCCATTTGAACGCTCAAATGAAATTCGATTAGACCCTGCAGCACCTTTGGTAATCAGTTTGGACCTTACAAACGCTACCATTAATTGTGCTGGTGAGGCGACTGGTATTATTCGCTCCGAAGCCTTTGGTGGAATAGGTAGTTATATGTATACCCTAGTGAACAATGACTTGGGCAGTGTAGCGAATGGTGGTGTTCCCAACGCTCCAATAGCAAGTGATATTGTGAGAAACCGACAAGCATCGGGAATCTTTAGAAATCTAGGTCCCGGAACCTATTACGTATATGCCGATAGTGGTGGTTGTGAAACAATTTCGACCCCTATAGTAATAACTTCTCCGCCACCTCTAGTATTGGATTATCTGGAAGCAGTCCCAGTTGCTTGTGCAGGAGATACCAATGGTCAGATTATTATAGAAGCCAGTGGCGGAACAGGACAGATTCGTTATTCAATTTCCGATACGTTAAGTGAATTTTTTGAAGGCGATGACCCATCAAACCCAAATAGAAAAGCATTCAATGATTTGTCACCAAGAACCTACGATGTGATTATTCAGGACGACTTGGGTTGTACAATTACCCGAACTGTAGAGATAACGCAACCAATGGAGCTTGTCGCTGCTGTAGCATCTACAACTCCCGAAATTTGTTTGGGCGAAGGGAACGGAACTTTAACACTATCTGTTAGCGGAGGTACTGCTCCTTATTATACCAGTGTTAATTCAGCGGATGATGCCGACTTTACCTTGGATAGTACATTCTTCTTCGATAATCTAATAGGTGGAGAGACCTATGTGATCTTTGTTAGGGATGCTAATGGTTGTCAAACCAACGTGATTGCGGATATTGGTTTAGGAATAGAATTGATGGCAGAACCTATTGTAGAATATGGCTGTGATGGTATATTTCCCAATAGCACGGCAACCGTTTCAATAGCAGATGGTTCTTTACTATCAAATTTGTTATTTTCTTTAGATGAGAACGATGTTAGTCTGGCAACGGAGCAACGAACCTTTGGTGACCTTCCTGCCGGAGAGCATACGGTTTACATTTATCATCAAAATGGCTGTGTGACATTCGTAGAATTTGAAGTTGAGGAATACGAACCATTGACTCTTGAAGCTGTCAAATCAGCGGAGAATGAAGTAACGGCAATCGCTACTGGTGGATTTGGAGGATATGAGTACTTCTTCCAAGGAGAATCCACTGGAGAAGTCAATGTGTTCACTGTACTCCAAGATGCAAACATTAATATCATGGTAAGAGATCAAAATGGATGCGTCGCCAATTTGGTCATGCCATTCGATTTTGACAGTATGCCAGAGATTCCTAATTTCTTTACGCCAGATGGCGATAACCTCAACGATTTTTGGAGGCTTGGCAATAGTGAGCTCTTTCCAAATTTAGAAGTAAAGATTTATGATCGTTATGGTAGAGTTGTGGCTATATTAAATCAGGTAAAAGGTTGGGACGGAACTTATGAAGGAAATGAGTTGCCTACAGGGGATTACTGGTACGTTGTAAATGCAAATGATGAGGATAAACAACAATTTGTGGGTCACTTTACATTGTACAGATAGTATTTCTTGAATAATTGTGTTTTAATTAAATCTCTTAGGATTGTATGGATAGGTTTGTTTTATGAAACATTATCTTACAAAAGAGCTAGTGGATTACTATATTTTTAAATTGAAAATCACTAATTTACCCCCTCGATAGTAAAACAATCAAACTGAACCATAACATATCCTTTTAAATGAATGACAATAAGTCTACCCCAACATTTTCATTTTTGACCAATGAATATAGTGAACTTGATTCCTCGGTTTTTCTTCTAAACTTATACCTAAATGGGTATAATGCAAGTAATAAACCTTATAAGATTGACTACAATACTTTGTTGGTAAGCTATCATTTATGGGAAGGCAGCGATTTAGATGAGTTTTGTCATGATCAAGCTTTAGGCTATTTTCTTTTTAATCCACTTAACGATTCAGCTGAAGCTCGAGAGGCATTTAGCATAGAGATCAGGGAGTTTCTGTCAGGATTATGATGGACCTCTTCAAAACTGTACTTTAAATTCCTAAATCTAGTACACGAGTGTCATTAAAATTTATATTTTTGCAATCCAATTTCGGGATGTAGCGCAGCCCGGTAGCGCACACGCCTGGGGGGCGTGGGGTCGCAGGTTCAAATCCTGTCATCCCGACGAACCTAGAAATAGGTTGAAACAAAACACTGTTAATCGTATGATTATCAGTGTTTTTTGTTTTTGTTCATTTTTTTTGATGCCAAATAAAACCATATAAAAGGTGTGCAATTAGGTGTGCAATGTTTCACTAAAATTGTGCTAACTTTATGGAGCTTTGAGGCATGATTTGACTTTCGTCTTTACAAATTATTGTTGAACCAAAGTCATTGAAAATGAAATCAAAAAGCACCTTCGCCATTATTTTCTTCACCAGAAAATCAAGAAGCAATCCCAATGGGCTTTCCATCTATGTGCGAATTACCGTAGCGGGCAAACGAGCAGAAATCAGTCTAAAAAGGTGTGTAAATTCCGAGCAATGGGATTCCACTAGAAACAGGGGTAGGGGAAATTCAGAAAAAATAAGAGCCTTGAACGCCTATTTAGACCAAGTGTATGGCAAACTACTCCAATGCCATAAACAGCTCACAGAGGAGGACAAAATAATATCCTCGGAGGCTATTAAATCCCGATACTTGGGAGAGGATTCGAACTGTAAAACTTTAAAAGAGTTAATAGCCTATCACAATGGTAGTATGATTCATGTCCTTAAAGCGGGAACGATGAAAAACTATTATACAACTGAAAAGTATTTAGAACGGTTTTTACTGAAAAATAGAAAAGTGAATGATATTTATCTGAAACAATTGAACTTTAGGTTTATCACGGACTTTGAGTATTATCTAAGAAACTGTAAAAACTCCAAAAAGGAGCTTGTTCTTGGAAATAACGGAGTGATGAAACATCTGGAACGTTTAAAGAAAATGACAAACCTAGCGGTTAAACTCGAATGGATGACCAAAAACCCATTTAACCAATTTCAACTAAAGTTCAATAAATATGACAGGGTATTTTTAAATGAAAGGGAACTAAACCTATTGGAGGGCACTGATTTTAAAAGTGAACGGTTACAGCGGGTAAAAGATTGTTTTATTTTTTCCTGCTACACAGGGCTGTCATATGTAGATGTCAAAGAACTAACTGAAATGAATATTGTCAAAGGTATAGATGATAACTACTGGATATATACCAAAAGGGAAAAGACGAATGAATCTGTAAAAGTTCCCATATTGCCCAAAGTATGGACAATACTTGAAAAATATAGAGCAGCCCAAGATATGGGTGTCACAAACAATCTGTTGCCCATTAGCTCCAACCAAAAAGTAAATACTTACTTAAAAGAAATAATGAAATCCTGCGGTATCCATAAGAACATTTCGTTTCATGTTGCCAGACATACCTTTGCTACTACGGTAATGCTGTCCAATGGGGTACCCATAGAAACGGTATCCAAACTCTTGGGACATACTAAATTGTCCACGACCCAGATATATGCTAGAGTAGTCGAGAGTAAAATAAGCGAGGATATCAACAACTTATTGGAACGGTTTGAGCAAAAGAGAAGTAAAACCATAAGTAATTGTTGAGCAATGATATGGGGCATTGTTGAAATAGAACAACTCTTCCCAAGGTCGAGTTGTTTCCAGTTCAACAAGCATTTCACCATTATCATTTTTTATAGTTTTTTCGAGAATCATATTTTTTAGTGCCAAAACGTGTCAAACGGGAACAAAAACAACATTTTTCTTTTGATAATAAAGTCACTATATCTATAAAGCTGAATACGACATTTTTTTAAGTACGGTTATCTACTTTTTTGGCTAGACTTTCCCTATAACAGTACTCATCAAAAAGGATTACTTTTTCTTTTTTTATTGAAAAAAGGCTTGACTACCTATGTTACGTTTCCCAGTAGGAATCCGAAGTGATTTTTGACGAAATGACTTTAATATCCGAGAAGTTCAAAAGCAGATTTCTATTGTCCCACCAGTCCTCTTTTTTGTCCCTAATTCAACCTATTTCAACACTTTTTTTAGCGAGCAATTATGTTAAAATTAACATTTGCTGTAGGAAATCTTCTTAATGAGATTGGTTTTTAGCACTACTGGGGTTGTCCCTACCATTAAATTAATAACTAAACCAAAATAGCTTATGAACTAAACCAAGCACCAATAGAGGATATGTCTATCAGGGATAGGCAACCTCGTAGCAGAATAGAGTAACATTTCAATCATTTTAAATACGAGTACAATGAAAAAAAAATACAGAATTATACAGTTATTACTTTTAATGATGGTCGTTGGCTGTCAGACCGAAAATGATACCGACCCTACAGTCGAAAACAGTGCGGCAGAGGTCGAAGAAATTGTGAAAGCCCAATATGATTTTAAAGTGGAGGCAAAGAACGGTATTCTTTCTTTCCCGAGTCAAGATGATTTTGACAAAGCTATTGAGTACGTTGCAAATTTAGGAGATGAAAACTTCGCTAAATGGGAAAATGAAATTTCCTTCAAAAGTTTAAGCAGTATATCAAGCGATAGTGATTTGGAAAACTTGGGTATCAACGATAGGCTTTTAGCCGTCTTTCTTAATCCTGATATGATGCTAACTGTTGGTGAGAATACTTTTAAAACAGATTATTTGGCAAACGAAGTAGTTATGGTAAACAATAGCGATTTTACCTCTAAAAGAAGTTTTTCAGGTAAATCTAGAAGGGTTTTTGATACTGATGACGACATATTTGGCCTTCTGGACGGTTCTGTAACGGAGGACGAGAATTTGACTTCTAAGCGTAAGTACAAAAGATGCAAAAGAAACAAAAAAACTCAACATGTTTACATTGGTCAGGATCAATATGATCTCAAAGTGGTCTATCAAGCAGGGTGGCCTGCACGTTCTTTGCAAGCAAAAATAAAGAGAAAAGATGGTGAGCCAGCCGTTCAAGAGACCAATATCGGTCTTCAAACACAACGATCAACATTTACACAAAGAAGAAAAAGAAATTCAAATTGTGACAGAAGATATAATAACACAGGAAGAGGTGGTAATGGAAGAGAATATAGTTTAAGGATTTATTATTCTTCTAGAGCTCTAGAAGCCTTTGATTACAACGTTAATTTTTATGGAAGTAATATCAGTGGACAGATGTCCAAATTTTTAAGAATTACATGTGGTCGGTGTCGTTGATTTTTCAAAGTCAGAGAGTGAAACGAACGGAAAAGATAAACCTTTTCCGTTTCTTCTTCTTGATTACTAAGTAATTATAAAACGGATAAATAAGCATATAATTGATTAAGCATATTCATTACTATAAAATAGATGATCTGTCAAATTAACAATCTATGGGAAAAAGCTCTTTTATTGGTGGTATTCTCTCTATTAATCGGTTGTACAAAAGAAATTTCTGTCGATATACCCCAATCGAGGAAAGTCACCGTAGTAAATTCGGTGTTTTTGCCAGATTCTGTTTTTATCGTTTCCCTCACTAAAACCCAAGGTATTTTTGACAATAGGCAAGTTGAGCCGATTTCCAACGCCGAAGTCCAATTATATCAAAACGGTACTATTGCCGATACCTTGATTTTTGAAAACGGATCATTTGTATCTGATATAAGGGCAACAATGGCAAAAGATTACCGACTGCGAGTAGCCATTTCTGGTTTGGAGGATATAGAGGCAATGGACAAAATACCGCTGTTACCTGAAATGCTAAATACTGGTTTTATTGATTCATTATATACAGGTTCCGAAGGAGATGTTTGGTCACAGGCCACGATTACCATATCGGATAGGCCCAATGAAGTCAATTATTACGAATTGATTATAAAACAGAATTACCGTGATTCAACGACGATTGATGTTGCGAACAGTATATTCGGTACAGCCTCCGTACCGGTCATCTATGATTTTGAAATAAATGATTTAGTTCTTGTAAACGAAGGGCAGCTCGGTTTCTTTTCCTTTACGAATCCGGTTTTCAGCGATAAATTATTTGATGGGCAGACCTATACGATGAAAGTCAATTATAGGCCAAAGATTTTGTTCTCCGAATCGGACGGTGATTTCAATAATTACGATTTGGTAGTTGTTTTAAGAGGTATCTCCGAAAATTATTATAACCATAGAAAATCATTGACCGCTCACTTAGAGAACCAAGAAAGTGACATTTGGGACGGCACTGGCGAGCCAATACAAATGTTTACAAACATTAAAAACGGTTATGGAATTTTTGCAGGTTACAGTCAGGTGACAGATACAATATTTAATGAATAATAATTAATGAGCAAAATTGTTTTCTTAGCATTCTCCATATTTTCATTTTATAATACTCAAAGCCAAAGTGTTACATTAAGCGGGTATATCTTTGATACTGAAACGGGCGAACGTCTTATTGGCGCCAATATCTATGATGTTACTTCCAAGAAGGGAGCCATAAGTAATAACTACGGTTTCTATAGCCTAAGTATTCCGCAATCACAATCGACAACTTTAAGAATTTCTTATCTGGGTTATGCAGCTATAAATGAAATCGTTTACCCCACCGAAAATCAGAATATCAATTTCCCGTTATTATCGGAAAATTATTTGTTGGACGAAGTGGAGTTGACAGGGAGCAAGGAAATCCCGATAGAAAAAAGAAATGAAATAGGAGTGCTAAGCATTCCCATTGAACAGATCGAGGTCTTGCCCGCATTGGGCGGTGAAGTAGATGTGCTCAAAGCGTTGCAGCTAATGCCCGGTGTACAATCGGGCAACGAAGGTTCAAGCGGCCTTTATGTGCGAGGAGGAAGTCCCGACCAGAATCTGGTATTACTGGATGATGTACCCCTCTATTATGTGAACCATCTTGGCGGGTTTGTGTCCACGTTCAATATTGACGCCATCAATAACGTTTCATTGACCAAGGGAGGATTTCCCGCACGTTACGGCGGTCGGTTGTCTTCTATCTTGGATATACGTATGAAGGACGGCAATATGAAGAAATTTGAGGGTAACGGAATGTTGGGCATGGTTGCGGCGAAAGTAGCAGTGGAAGGCCCCATAAAAGAGGACACGACTTCTTTCATGATATCTGCCCGCCGTATGTTGTACGACCTTTTGACAAGACCTATCAGCCGTTCGGCCTTTAACGGGGTTTCATTGGGTTATACGTTTTATGATCTTAATATCAAATTGAACCACAAATTTTCTGAAAAAGATCGTCTGTTTCTGAGTGCCTATTTCGGGGACGACCGTAGTATTATCAAAAAGAAGGGTGAGAACGGATTTAAAAATACCTTGCAATGGGGCAATAATCTGGTAGCATTAAGGTGGAACCATCTTTTTGGTCAAAAACTTTTTGGCAATATGACCTTATACCATACCCGCTATCGTTTTTTGACCGAGGTAGAGGGTAATTTTACCAACAATGGAGAATCGTTCAGTTCGTCACGTGAATTTTTGTCGGGCATTTATGATCTTGGCGGGAAGCTGGATTTCGATTATTTCCTGAACCCCAATGTCAAATTTAAATTTGGGGCCAACTGTATATACCATAATTTCAGACCTGGAGCGACTACTAACAGACAGAACCAAAACGGACAAAGTACACTGGACAGCACCATTGGCAATGAAGATATTTTCGCTTGGGAAAACTCGGCTTATGTTGAAAGTGAATTGCGACTTGGAGAAAAAGTCAGCACCAACCTTGGGTTCCGAGGTGCTGTGTACCATGTCAGCGGTGAAGATTATATATCATATGAGCCAAGGGTATTGGCATCTTATCTTGTATCGGACGATATGGCCATAAAAGGGGCCTATTCAAGAATGCAACAAAACGTACATTTATTGACCAATTCGGGCGTGGGGTTACCGACCGATCTATGGGTGCCCGCTACCGATAACATTGCCCCACAATTATCCGACCAGTGGTCATTGGGCATTACCAGGTCTTTGAAGGATGGCCTTTACGAAGCTAGCGTTGAAGGCTACTATAAGAACATGGAGAACCTTATTGAATATAAGGAAGGGGCCAGTTTTTTGGGAACCACCAACAACTGGGAAGAATTGGTGGAAAGTGGTGGCCAAGGAACATCCTATGGAATCGAACTTTTACTTCAAAAGAAGCAGGGCAGAACAACAGGATGGATTGGCTATACATGGTCGAAAACAAACCGTCAATTCGACAATATCAACAATGGCAGGGAGTTTCCCTACAGATACGACAGAAGGCATGACGCCAGTGTGGTGATCGCCCACCAATGGAAGAAGAATATCGATATCTCTGCCAGTTGGGTATATGGTACGGGAGCGGCATTTACATTGCCAATCGGCAAATACGATATTATCGACGACTCAAACCAAGAGGGGGGTACATCGGAAGTTTTCATCTACGGGGAGCGTAATGCAAATAGGATGCGCGCCTACCATCGTCTCGATGTGGGTATCAATTTTCGCAAAAAGAAAAAATGGGGCGAGCGTACATTGAATATCAGCATTTATAATCTATATGCCCGTCAAAACCCCTATTATTATTTTGTTGATGCCGAGGAGCAATATGACCAAACTGGAAACGAATTAAGTGAGCGAACCTTTTTGAGCCAACAGAGCCTATTTCCTATTTTACCTTCTATCAGTTATGGTTTTAGATTTTAAATCTTCACCTCAAAATCTGGTGTTTTGATTTTTAGTTTTTTCAAGAATAATTTTTTTTGGTATCAAAAAAGACCATTTGAGAACAAATACCGTTTTTGTTTCAATCATTTATGGACTACATTTATAAAGCTAACTACAGCGTTTTTTTAAGTACGGTTATCTACTTTTTTTGATTTGACTTTCCTGATGACCGTATACATCAATATATAGAATAGGGTAGCATGTAAATTCCTTAAAAAGGCATCTGACTTTTTAGTCAGGTGGCTCGGAATTTTGACCAACGAGAAAAATGGAGAAGCAAGAGGGTAACGTGCTGGCGCAGCGTTACGTTTTTCATTTACTCCGTAAAGCCCCTGTTTATGGGTGGTTTGGGTTTCTATAAGTTTTGAGACGATAAAACAAATTGTCACAAAACCTTTTAGGAGCTCCATAAACAATAAAAAATATTGTCACAATGTAATGTATAATAGAACTTAAAATGGATGATTTTAAAACGGTACGAATAAAAAAGAAAACATTAATAAGATTTAAGAGCTTTTCAAAAAAAGTGTCCAATAGCTATTCTAAAACTTTGGATATGGTGATGCACTTTTTTGAGTGGCACGGTTTTTTGCCCTCAGACAGTTTCGGGAAGAGTATGGTAGAGGAAATCATAAAGAACCGAAAACGCACCAACGCCATCATAGCCATTATCAAGGATATTGAAAAGAATCAAACCCTGCCTACAGTTGCCATGTTGCAATCCCTATTTGAGGAGAATTCCAAAGCACAAGAAAATAACAGTGATTTTGAGGACGGTTTTGATTTTATAGAAAAGAAAATTGAAAATGGGCATGAGGAGGAACAGTGGATGGAAGAGACCACAGTTCCCAAAATCCTATACGATAGACTGGAGGACAAAATGGAAATACTCAAAAAGGATTTTGACTATGTGCTCGAACATGTGAAAATCGTTAAGAACAGTTTCAGAAAGGACTACCTAAAGCTGGAGCTTCCCATTAAAGCAATAGAAAAATATAGGAGAACCATAAAAAATAGTTGAGTTATGTACATCGCCATTACCAAACAACACCAAGGAGAAATTTTAAAGGAAGCCTTGAAGATTTTGTCAAGTATCTTGAAAAGGAAAACGAGGGATATTGAAAACGAAAATAATCATTATCAAATTTCACGCAATCAAGTATGCTAAAATAATCTACAATATTTTATGAACCATTTAATGAAAAGACCGTTTTTGTAAACTATGATTTCTAAACTTGTTCATTACTTCCATCAAGTTTACTTTAACCGTACACTTTAATAGTTTACATTGTATACGTCTAAATGCAACAAAATGAAGTTTGGCTATGCAAGGGTGAGCACAAAATCCCAAAAACACGATTTACAGGTAGATGCCTTTTTGAAAGAGGGTGTCAAAACAAAAAATATCTACGCCGATGTCTCATCAGGAGTAAAAAGTGAGCGGAAAGGTCTTGATGAAATGCTATCCAAATTAAGGGAGGGTGACACGGTCGTGGTCTGGAAGATGGATCGGATTGCACGTAGTCTATCCCACTTGGTAAAGCTCATTGAAGATTTTGAGAAACGAGGTGTTCACTTCAAAAGTATTCAGGAAAACTTTATCGACACTTCTTCCCCGCATGGTCGATTTGTGTTTAACCTGTT
The DNA here is from genome assembly GCF_021390175.1 of Flagellimonas sp. HMM57. Taxonomy (NCBI): domain Bacteria; kingdom Pseudomonadati; phylum Bacteroidota; class Flavobacteriia; order Flavobacteriales; family Flavobacteriaceae; genus Flagellimonas; species Flagellimonas sp. HMM57. The sequence continues at coordinate 3,100,337 of NZ_CP090004.1, forward strand.
CGCATCCATAGCCCAATTGGAGCGTGATATCATTATAGAGAGAACACGGGCCGGTCTCGAAAGCTCAAGACGAAGAGGAGTTCGTTTGGGTCGCCAACCTGGTCTTAGCAAAAAGGCCTTACATAAGGCTATACTGGCCGAAAAATATTACCGGGATAATAAGTTGAGCATAGAGGAAATAATGAAGCTTTTAGAAATTGGTTCCAAACGTACTCTATATAAGTATTTGGCTCATCAAGGTCGGAGAACCTGTAAGGAGTGTGGTAAGTTGTTTTGGGATAAAAAGCAGGATCTTTCCAAAGCTTTTTGTGAAAAACATAAAGCCCTACAATAATTACTTTACTTGTAATACTTATTATGTTAAATTTATATACTCTGGTGTAAATCAGAATCAGTTTCTAATCCTCGCCTGAAGGAATAAAAACAACTAAAATGTCTTGTTTTCTGTAAACGTACTCGGAATATGAAACATTTATTAGCGATATAACAAGTTACTCACAATTTAAGAAAGCCGTGTTTTAACAATAATCAAATATGAGAGAACATTTTAAAAAAGCACTTCTGAATATTATTAAACACGGAGATACTGACATTTTTCCATTTCCCTTTGAAAGGTATTTGTTTGAGGAAAAAAATACAGAGGTTTTAGATATTCTCGAAGCAATTCACTCGAATTTAGATAATGCAATTAGTGAATCACCACCATTAACTTTAGTCAAGCTAAGTCCTGTTGGCTATTATGGATTTCGACAAGCTACAATGATTGAGCCTTTTTGGAATGGCTACTTTCTTGGATTAGTAATTTCCCTAGCCGAAAAAATTGAAACAACAAGAATTAAAGAAGAAGAGAAAAAAGTATTTTCATATCGCTATGAATGGGATAACTCAAAAGGTTCCTTATTTAAGGACACAACTTGGATAAGCTATAAAAAGCAGTGTATAGAGTATTCAAAATCTTCTGATTTTGTATTACAAACAGATATATCAAATTTTTATCCAAGAGTTAATCATCATAAATTAGAAAATGAACTAAGGCGTGTCGACCCGAGTACAGATATACCAAAAAAAATTCTTAAACTATTAAGTGTTTTTTCTGGCACTATCTCATATGGACTTCCAGTTGGCGGACCTGCCTCAAGGATACTCGCTGAACTAGCATTAAATCATACAGATTTTCATTTGAAATCGAGAGGAATTAAATTCTGTAGATATGCAGATGATTACACAATTTTTTGTGACTCAGAATCTGAGGCATACAAGATATTGATTCTGCTATCTGAAAAATTAGCCAATGACCAACTTGGTTTACAAAAAGGCAAAACAAAAATAATGTCATCAACGGAATATCAAGAGATACACCAGTTTCTTGACCCTAAACCAGTAGATGATGAAATTTCAGAGGAAGAGCAGAAATTACTTAGTATTTCTATACGTTTTGACCCTTATTCCACAACTGCTGTTGAGGACTATGAATCATTGAAAGATGCTGTTCGAGAAATTGATATAATTGGAATTCTTTCAAGAGAGGTTAACAAAACTAAAATTGACCAAACAGTAACAAAACAGGCCATTAATTCTATTAAGGCATTAACAAAAGAGAATCAAGTCCAAGCAGTAAAAATTCTTTTAGACCAAGACAATCTGACTACGTTATCACCGGTTTTTACAACAATAATGCGTTCAGTAAGAAGTGTCTATGATGAATTATCAGAAGAAGGAAAAGATATTGTTGACGGTTCACTTTTAGAATTGTTTGCGACAGAGAATTATCTAACAAAAATTGAATTGAATTTAAATTATCTGATTCAAATTCTATCAATACGGCATTCACATCAAAAAGAAGAATTATTTGTCAAACTATTTGAAACAGAGACCAATCATTTTCTAAAAAGACAGATAATTGTTGCAATGACTAATTGGGAAAGTCATTACTGGCTAGTAGATATTAAGAATCAATTCACCACATTAACTACTTGGGAACGAAGAGCGTTTATTTATGCTTCCTACTGTTTAGGAGACGAAGGTTCACATTGGAGAAGAAATAATAAAAGCTTATTCAGCAAGGAGGAATTACTGATAAGAGATTGGTGCTCAGACAGAAAAACTTCAAATAGACCAATACTCGTATGATTAGTGAGAGAGACATATCAGAAAAATTTAGTGCGATTTGGAAACAGAATTTTCCTCTTATGACACCAAGTTTTATGAGAGTTTTTAATGAAGCTCAAATAAAAACTATCAATAAAGATTCTATACCAAATAGCGAAAATGTTAGATATGATATTGTAGCTGAAACAGCCTTTAATCTGTGTGAAATTGCTACAGTTGGGGACAAAACGATAGACGAGATAATTGATGATGCGAAAAGGTTTAAAAAAATAGTTTCAGAAACCGCAGAATCGATTTGGACTTCAGGTAACTATTCAAAAAGTGATTTGAAAATTGAAAAATCCGAATTGAACGAAATTCGAAATATATGTTCTAACACTTTAGAGTTCATACAGCTATTAAAAAAAGATAAAGTTGAATTTAAACCTAAATTAAAGGGATACAGTTTTATTCCAGATTTAACTGCAGATGTATCAATTGACGACACATTGTACGAAATCAAAACTGTTAATCGAAATTTTAAGTCGAGCGATTTAAAACAACTTTTTATTTACTTAGCTCTAAAACAAGTTGAGGATGGCAAAAATTGGAAATATGCTGGCTTATACAATCCGAGAAAAGGGACATTTTGCAAGTTTAACGTGAAGAGCTTGATTTACAACTTAACTGGAGGAAAAACACCAAACGAAACTTTGGAAAACCTACTGAATGGACTGATGAGAGACATAGAAGTTGACAGCAAGTTCTAATAAAACTGTGGACAACAATGTGTCCTATGAAAAGTCATAGTCTAGTCTCTCAAAGCAACTAAAAATTCAAAAAAATGGCGAGAATAAATAGGATGGGGGATTCTAAATTATGGCTTTTTCATGCTGATGAAGTTATGTTGGATTTCAAGTTTGACCCTATAATTTCTTATCTAGAGGAATCTGAAGTAATGATAAGGAGGAAAGGAGAAGAGATTAAGCTAAAATTTAAGAAATGGGAAAAAGAGCATGCAGATAATCCAGATGTTCCGGATGCTTTTGATATTTACGAAAATGAAGTGTTAAATCATGAGAAATTTCCTGAGCTATTAAATAACTCTATTTTTCTGGTAATTTACTCTTTGTTTGAATCTCACTTTGAAGAGCTATGTGTACTTGTTGGAAAAAAGATTGGTAGTTCTCTTCACGTAAAAGATTTGGCTGGAGGAAATTATATTGAACTATGTCGCAACTATTTAGTCAAGGTAGTAGGTGTTGACCTTGAACCTTTAAATACAGAATGGGCTCAAATCAGAAAACATCAGATTCTTCGAAATGCAATAGCTCATAATAAAGGTAAGCTTAAAAAAATAGATGCTGATTTGGAAAGATTTATAGAAAACAAGCCTGGAGTGAATCTAGTTAATCATGAAATTTATATTGAAAAGATTTCATTCCTAACATCCTTCATAGATTTAATTAAGAAGTATTTTACAAATATGAATTCAATCTTGGCCAAACATATCTATAAACAGTAAAGTTCAAAAAAAGGATAAAGTATATGCTCGAAGGTATTGCCGAAATTCTAATTTCAGTCTTGGATTTATTCTGGCTTGGTTCCAATTCTAAGAAAAGAAGGCATTCCAAAATAAATCGAGTTGTTGAGGATTGGTCAAAAAAGGTTGGGCTTCATCCACAATATGAATATAAAGATGATAAGGTACGTTCGATGAAGGTAGTGGATGATGCTGGAAACGATTATCAAATTTGGATTGAAACTCTCAAATGGAGACGTTTGAAAGTTTGGGTATCCAATAATAAGAGTGGGAAAAAGAATAAAAAATGGAAAAGAACAGGTAGAGATTCCAATCTTACCAAAGTTTTATTTGAAGCCTATGGGGTTGTCGAACAATGGATTTTGAAAAGCGGTAACACAAGAACTATATACTAAAAAGTTCAATTTAACGATTTGTTTTGAATATCAAATCATGGATATATAAAGTTGTGGTTTTCTTTTTGGTGATTTTAATAGTGGTAGATATCCTGATATTGATTAACTACTTTTTAAAGGATTATGGAGAAACGAGAACGATTGAGGATATTAACAGATCGGTCTTAATTTTTCTCCCAATGACAATAATCTGTTTTATCTTAGAAAAGATATTAAGAAACAGATAAAGTTCAAATAAAGAATGAAGATAATTAAAAAAACTTTACTCTATTTATTAAGCCTGATTTCCCTATTGGCATTCTATTATCTACTAAGTTTTCTATTCATATTATTCGAAAGATTATCGAATTTCTGGATAGTTCTTATAACAATCTTAGGAGCAGGACTTATTGGTTTTATTACATTTGATTACATTCAATTGCTCAATAGACTCATACCTGCAAACAAGATTTTAAATGGAATATTTATACTTTTTGCTTTGGGATTTGGATTATTGAATGTTATGATACATTGGCAAATAGATATAGGTCAAATGCCAAGAATCTGTTTTACCCTCATTTTTGCTGGATCGTGTTTTATGATAATAAGATCCAGAATTTTTATTCCAGAAAGGCATTAGTATGTTCAAGTATTAAATTATATATCAAAAAGTTCAAATAAAGGATTCTTATTTATGGAGATTGAAGATGAATACAATAGATTGATGAAGTACTTTGGAGAATCCAATATCAAAACAGAATATATCCTTGATTCAAATTTAGAGATACTTGACCCAAGACAATTTTCGCAAATCAAATTGACTTACCTGCCTCTGAATCTAGAAATAATTGGGGATCGAAAATTGACCCAACTTGAGAATGCAGTTGACGCATTAAGAAGGTTAAAACTAGTTGTAAACAAAGAATAAAGTTCAAATAAACAATAGATGAGAATAAAATTATCCTTGTTTATTTTATTAGCCATAATGGTAAGTTCATGCGGTCCTTATCTAACATGTGAAAAAGTTAAAACAGGGGCCTTTTATATGATATATTCCGACAAGGATTCTGTTCTAATGGAAAGAAAAGGAAATGTCCAGGTAGAGTATTCGGGTCTTAGAGATAAAGAAAATGGCGCTTATTCTAATCTAGAATGGATTGATGAATGCACATATAGATTAAAATTTGACGAAAGCAAGCATGAACTAAACAAATCACAAAAGCTTGTCAATGATAATAATGGAATTGTTGTCACACAAACTCCACTGAATGACAGATGTATGTACTATACAGCAGTCTTAACTCTAGCTAACGGTAAATCCGTGAAAAAAATAGGACGGATATGTTTGAAATAAAACTATCCACAACAATGGCTAAATATATAGCTAACCTTAATCAAAGTTTAAATAAACGATTCCCTTCGCAAAAGACGATTAGTGAAATGACTCGACTTTTAATTTTGATATTTATGTTTTCATTTTTTGGATTAGGAAAAGGTAGAGCTCAAGAAAAAAATTCGACAGAAGAGCCAAAAGGAATAATTGGCAGATATTACGAAGATGGTCTTCCAGTAATTATGAAATTTGTGAATGAGCCCCCAAATGATTCAATCGTAAGCAAATTTCCATTCCTTACGGTGGTCTCATGGAAATATGATGGAGGTGAGAGAAACGGAATGCCTACTAAAAGCGTTAACGAAAGAATGATTGTACTTGAGGGAGCTTTAGAAAGTTCGATGAGTAATTCAGACATTTTTACTCACGTTTACAGTAGAACGGGAAATAGTTTAAAAGAACTGGTTTATTATACCACTAAGCAAGACGAATTTATGAAAATGCTCAACGGTGCTTTAGAAAATCATGATGTTTTTCCTATTGAAATAAACTTTTATGAGGATAAGGAGTGGACCGATTTCAAGAGGATACTCAAAGATTTTAAACAGAAATAAAGTTCAAAAAAACGATTGTGAAGAGTTCAAAGATTTTAGCAATAGTGGTTCTGGTTTTAGTCGGATGGATTTTTGGATTTTACTTAATGAAAAAAAAGGTCAATAACGCCATAGGGCTTAATGATGATTTTTTCATAAGGGTTGCAAACACATATTACAATGATAGTTTTAGTGGGGTTATATCAAAAAAGCTTGTTGACTGGGAGCAACATGGATATAAAAAAGTTGTTCTTGTAAATCAATATGAAACAAGAGAGGTAAGGTTTGACTATGAGTGGGCAGAACTATTTAAGTTCTTAAAGATAGGTGACTCGGTTACTAAAGAGAAGAAAACCTTGGATATGAGATTAAGAAGGAGAGAACTAGATACCATGATTAGGCTTAACTTTTCAAACATAAAGGATAGCTGGGACTATATTGATTTCTTACATGAATTAGATAGTATATACGATAGATAAAGTTCGATAAAACCATGAGTCTTTAATGACAGCTTTATGATAAGAAGCTTTAAGCAAATACCTGCCGCACTTGTTGTTTTTCTAAATATCTACTTCCTGTGGTGCACTTTTGTAATAATTAAAGACGCCGGAGGGTCCATGGGAATTGGATTAATAGCCTTGCCAATAACACTTTCTATCAACTTATTGTTGCTTCCTGCTATTGTAGAAATTAGGTTTAGTAGAAAAGGTATCTGGCTAACAATTATCAATATATTGGGTTTGATTTGGTCCTTATTCTGGTTAATTTTTTTCCTAAAAACTAAATAAGTTCAAATAAACGATTGTAGCTTGAGTCTAAATTTTAAACTTCCTAAAACACTATGGATAACATGGATATCTCTTTTGTTGGGAATAGTTGTACTTGGTTTGATTGGGGAAATATCCGACTTTGACAGCGAGGTTGATAGTATAAGTCAAGTGTTGGGAATTGGTATTTTAGGTTCAATTTTTTCCTTTTTTACCTATGGTATTATAATATGGCCACCGACATTAATTTTCATGTTAGTTTTTGAACTCGCATTTTCAAAAAAGAAATTACGATATACCGAAATCAAAAGGTTATTGATGATCGAGTTTATTATTGTTTCTATTCCATTTGCAATCTGGGCCATGACAGAAGATTATCTTTACTGGTATTATTTCATTGGCGTACTTGCCATAAGTCAAGTATTTAGATTTCGAGACCTAACAAAAGTTCAATAAAACAATGACAACACAGTTAGATAAATCACTAATCCTCATGGCCATTATCTTAATATGCTTTTGGGGTTGTAAAAATGAGGTTTCGTTGGAGTTGATTCAACAAAGTGACTTAAGTGAAAAGTTTACTGTTGGCAGCCCAAAAAATTGGCATGTTGAAAAAGAAAATTCAGAGCGCCACTCTACCATCATTGCTAGCGATACATCACAAACAATTAAAGAAACAATATTGGTTCATTTGACATGGAATGATTGGGAAATTTTTTTGAATGATCACTTTGAAAGCTCCATGGACTCCATAAATAAAAACGGAGGATTTCAAACTTCAAATCAAAAATTTTACACTTTAAACAGTTTTGATATCTACGAATATTCTGCAAAGGGGATAGATTCTTTGAACAACTTGAACCTTCGCACGAGGAACTTTTTCTTAAGAAAAGATGGACTAGATGGTTCATTGAATTTGAACATCAGTGCCCACAATAGAGAATTTGACAGACAAGATTCTTTACTGATAAATCGTATTTTGGGTTCCATAAAGGGCAAATGAAAATTTTGATAAAGTTCAAATAAACGATATTTAAGGGCTTCCAATTTTGAAGAATCAGACTTAAAAAATACTGCATTGATAAATACAGACTTAAGAGAAACAAAATGGAAAAGGAGTAGTTTGAAAGGAGCGGTATTGTGGGGAGAGAATCTGCATCATGCTGATTTTACAGATATTTGGTCACTGGATAGTGTAAAAGTAGATAGGTATGATTGGTTGACTTACATTAAGGACAGCCTAAATTTAAAGGGGGCTAATGATATTTTCAAACAATATAGAATGGACAGTATTTTGTATTTTGAAGATTCAATTGTTAAGGTCCATATTATAATTAGAAAAACACCTTATAGCACAAGAGAATTACCAACTTTTGAGTTAGGAAGAAGAATCGCCATCGATTAATAATTATGAAAATTACTTGATATGACATCTCTAAATATAATAGCCGACCAGTTCGACCAGTTTCGTTATGTATCCTCTCCGCAATTCACACGGCGGCATACGTGCTTTATCGACCAATAGCCTGATGTGCGACCGCATCCATTAGTCCCAAATTTTGGTCTTTAGAGTATTTTTTGTGAGGCCGTGCCAAACCCTTGTGCAATAATTCTTTAGATAAATCCAGCCCATCACCACGTTTATTCACTTATCAACAATAGATTAAATCAATGCTAAATTTTGTATTTATATCATTCTTTTCGAGAATAGCTGTTTAGTATTAATCTATTGAGTATTAATTTTTTATAAATGAACAGGCGTTAACGTAATAAAAATCAGATTCTAAAAACATGATATTTGTAATTTTTTTCTTATTAGATTATTAATACTTTTCCATCAATCAAACATTCATGTATAATCTAACAATCCAATATGAAAAATCATCGTTTTTAGAGTTCCTTTTATTACATATATACAATATGTAATATAGATTATAATGACCAGCTCTTTTCCCAGTATCCTTTATTGTGAATTTCTGAGAATTCCAATAAGGCGTTTATTGTTTTCATTTTACATCTAATTATTTCAAACAAATATGACCATGAACAAAAATAAGTTTCTACTTCAATTAGTAGTTACATGTTCAATTTTGATATCCAAAACCTATGGGCAAAGGATTACCGGTAACGAAAAAATTGATCATGATATTCCAGGGGAACTGACAGAATTCCAGGACTTCAATGACTTTGTAGATTTGAGTACGGGAAAAATTCACCCTACAATCGGACTTTTCAGTCTCGAAGGAATCAATTTAAAGCACGATATATCACTTACCTATAACAGTGCCAGTAATCGAGTAGATGCCATAAATGGTGAACTGGGAATGGGGTGGACCTTGAATGTCGGAGGTTACATTACCAGGAAAGTTAGGGGTGTCCCTGATGAATCAACGGTTTTCACCTCTATACCAAGTTCTGCTGATGAAACGGAATGTTTGAATTATAGAGAAGATGGTCAGATACAAGCTGAACAGTGTTTTTTTAACAAGGGGTATTTTGATATGGGAGTCCAAGGAAAAGCGCATCGAAAAGGATATTTGGATTACCATGTAAAGAATTGCGTTGGATCAATATGCGATCTGACTTTTTTGTATGGTGATCGTGATGAAAGTTATACCTATGGGGAATTGATTGATGACTTCTTCTGTAAGCCTATTATTAGTCAAACATACCCAAGAAGTGGTACTATTGGTGGGTCAGAGTGGTGGTCATAGGGAATTTTTGGAAACGTTTGAAAAGAGGTGTCAAGCGAGTGACACAGGGCAAGCAGTGTAGCTGTGATGCCATTGAATCAGTAGCGGATGCTTTTGAAAGGCCTGACTTTTTACCAAGACAAGGAAAAGGAAAGCGTAAACGTTCTAAAAGTTCTGGAAGTACCGTAAAGAGAGAAAGAAAAGCTAGGGCTGGCAACACCTCTGGCATAGCTGCAATAGATTTGCCGCATGGTTTTGCAACACCTAATTTGGGCAACATCCTTTTTCCAAGACCTTCAATTCCTATGTTTCAAGGAAGAGAAATCGCTACGAGACTTACAGTGCCAACCCGTATCAACTTCTCGGGCAACGATGGCACGGTCTTGGATAGAAACGATAATGTGAACAACAGGACGTTGAACGCCATCGTAAAGACCTTACAGGACTATCCACAATTAAAGATGTTCATGTACGTGAACTTCCTGACGGATATAAAGGCAAAGGGCAGTTTTGACAAGGACAGGCACAGAGGGCTTGTCTCCAAGAGGGCTGCGGCGATTATCAAGTTCTTCGAGAACCAGGGAATCGACCCTGAAAGGATAAACTGGGATTTTGACCCGAAAAGGTTCGAGACCAGGAGAAGGCCAGACAATACGATACGTGACGACCAAAAGTTCGAGTTGAGAAACAACAACTAGGTATGAGGAACATAGTATGTTTGATATTGCTCTTTGTCTTCGGCAAAGTTCTATCGCAGGAGGTTGTCATAGAAAATGACAGCCTGCTCCTGTGGCAGGCGGACAGATCTTTGACATGGAAAGATTTTAAGGGCAAGCAATTGAACTACCACGGTAATGTATTGGCAGAAATTTTTGGTGAGATCAAAACGATTGGCACTAAATGGTCGGCAAACAATACCCCAATATTTACAGTTGGCGTTTTCATGGATAAATGCAGTTCTTGGACAATAACCGATGATCTAGAATCATTGGAGCATGAACAAATCCATTTTCACATTTTTGAGCTATCAGCAAGAAGAATACGGAAAAAGTTTGCGGAATTGAGCAAAAATGGAGTGTCCGATGTAACGGTTTATCAAGAGATTTTTGGAGAAAATCTACAGATGAACAAACAGCTCCATAAAGAATATGATATTGATGTCGTCACTGACCAAAAGAAACAATTGGAGTGGAAAGTCAAAGTATTAAAAGAGCTTGAAGAACTGAGGGAGTACGAGTACATACCCGAGGAATAGAACAGAGAGCCGCCCCAAGTTGGGCGGTTTTTTATGCCTTAGTATAGGCCTTTTTGGTCTTTATGGCAGAAGAAACGCCTCGGTGCTAAAAAATAACGATATGGGATAAAGAAAAACTGAAATAGTACCTATGTTTTATACACGCTGTTGTGACCAGTTTTTTTATTTCCTTTCTCTTTTATTTTTTTAATCACTTTTCCTTCCCAACTCTTACCATTTCTCGATGCAGTATAAAATATTTCGTTTTCTATTATTCTATTAATTTTGACATTTAAAACATCTCCAACACTAAATATATGATTCCTATATTTTCTTTCTATTCTTTCCGGGACATAAAAATCTCTATCATTTCGTGACCAATCTATATTCTTTTTTTTCTTAAGATAACTTGGAAGTTTAACACTTGTTATAGTCCTATTATATTCACACTCATTTACCCAAACCAGTTTACCTTTTATCGTATAACCTCTAAAATATTCAGTGACAATACTTCCATTGATAATAATCATTTTATCTTCTTTTTTTCCATAAAAGAAAGTGCCATCACGCATTATTGAACACTTATTGTCATCGGTTTGAGCTGTGACTTTTATAATACCTAGTATTATAATAAATGATGTATAGAGTAAAATTTTCTTCATAATTATTGAGTAATCCTCCAAAAATTGTTCCAATTTATAAATTGGCTACAACGGTCTCGTATAACTATCAGTTACGGTTTTATATGCGTTAATTTTAGGTTAGGTTTAGCACTGAGATTAACAATTCCGAGTGGATTCAATTGCACTGAGCGTAGTCGACGCATAGTCAAATCCGCCGTAATTGCGGTTATACATTGTTAGCCACAGATTTTTCATCGATATAACTTATATAAAAACTATGTGATTTTACTTCTTGACCATCATCAAGTTGGGCAAAAATGTCTTTAATAGAAATAAATACTTTTTCCAAATCAACTAAATTGTAAATTTTTTCGTCTTTATTTTTCTCCAATGTTTCAAAAGTCATTCTTTTCGATTTCCAATGAATCAATTTATTTCTTGCAGATATTAACTTAGAAATAAACTCAAACGATTTTTTTGAACGGTCTATTTCAACTCCAGAAATGATTTTTGGAATAATAACCCACTTAGACATTGTGTCCAATTTATCTAGATATTTTGAAATATATTTATCACTAGTATTCCTCGCTCCAAAATCGTAAATATAACTTTCCAAGAACATAGAACAAAAAATAACACTTATAACATAATATGTCCCTGTTTCATCTCTAAGCGAGCTATGTTTTTCGTGGAAGTATAAGTTTAAGTCATCACTTATTTCATTTTCAATTTTTTCAAGTTCTTTTCTACATTTTGAGTAAGCTAAATAGTTATCGACACTAATTTTCAAGTAAGATTGACTCAAGTTAGCAATTCGCGCATATGACTCATCAGTTTTATTCATTGTGTTCAATTTGTGGCTAACAATTGGATATAATCATTAACTAATATAGGGATGTATAGTTAATGATCATATTCAATTTATATGACTTATTGACCACGATTTTTAGGGTCTCATAAATGTGAACAGGTCTATTGCGGCGGCGTGTCGAAGGGAATAGCTGTTCTTTTCCTTAGGCCTCATCCTTTATCTTCCTTTTACAACTGTTTTCCAATAAGATTTCTTTGAATTTGGGCTTCGAAATTATTACTCATCGTTTTTGTAAGAGAAATATATGGTTCGAATTATTATCACCAACAGGATTATTCCACATGCCCAAATGGCAAGCATCTCTATTAAATCTGTGATATCACTACTCTCAGGTGGCTTTGTTGAATTTTGAATCATCGCTTATTTAGATTTCAATAATGAAAGAACGTATTTAATATTTGCTCCAATCAATGCCCCTGGCATAATTGCATGAATGAGACCTTGGTTAAGACAGAAAGAAGCACTAAGTATTATTATGCCTAGAAGAAATAAGGTTACTGAATGCGTGACCTTATAGAAAAAGTCCGGTGTTGGTTCTTTTGAATTCATGTTATCGTTTGATTAGGTATCATTTTAATCGTGCAGGGTTTTGTACAAGAACGAACGCCAACAGTCCTATGATCTTAAAATAACGACGGAGGTTTTAATAACAGCCTCCGTCGTTAATACTAACTACTAACTCAAAGAATATTTCAATTCTCATTCGTTGGTTAAAAATCAATCCTTTGTAGAAACTATCATACAATAAGTGCTGGTATTATTAAAAAATGTGACGTAGGAGGGGAATATTGGGATGTTACAAATTTTTCTTGGGATTATAAGGAAATAAGCAATCCCCATTAATATTTTTATATAAATTCTCGTTTCTCTATTACACAAGTTTATTTGGGTCTTTATTGCCGCCAAAAGCACTTTGTTCATTCCCTTAATGACCCAGTGACCATATTAGGTGTGAAAAACGACAAAGTCCTTGGGAGGCCCTGTAAATAGGCATTTAAAAATCCACAGATTTCTCTTTTTAACATTTTTCGTTGTTTTCAGAATCTCTTTGTTTATAGGGCCTGCAAAACAAGTTGGCCAAATATGCAGCTATGTGGTCACTAACCCAATATCAGAGAATCAAAGCTCTATTAAAAATTGTAATCATTAGGTTAAATAGGCATCTTTTTAAAGTAGGTTAATTTTTTTCGGAATATGAGGAGAGTTAAAAAGTATTCTCCATTGAGTACTAATATTGCTTTGTTATGGGTTTTATAATACGGATATCAGTTTTTGGCCTATAGGCAAGGGTTACTTCGTATTCGATTTCTGTATTGGAAGGAACTTCTATTTCAAAGTTCGATTTTAGCATATGATACAAAATAACTTGCATCTCCATAAGTGCGAGATTCATTCCAATACACATTCTGGGACCTCTTCCAAATGGTATATAAGCATATTTATGGGGAAGTTCTTGATCAAAACGATCTGGGTCAAAAACATTCGGATTTTTCCAAAATTTTTTGTGACGATGAATCAATTGTGAAACCATTAGAATTGTATCTCCTTTCTTAATGGGATAACCGTTCATTTTCTCATTTTTAATCGCTTCCCTCCCTTGCATAAAGGCAGGAGACCATAACCGTAAGCTTTCATTGATTACGTTATTGACATATTGAAGCTGATCGACGTGTTCAACTTTAATAGGGCCGCCTTTGGTGACACGATCATATTCTTCGACCACTTTTTTTCTGATAACGTCATCTTTATATACATTTACTATCAATGAAAACAGGGCTGTTGCAGTAGTTTCATATCCCGCTGACATAAGGGTCACGAACTCATTATAAATCTGTTTTTTGGGGATCTCTCCACTTCTTTCGAGGAGGATGAACATGGTCATCAGATCATTTCCCGTAAGGTTTTCTTCCTTTTCTTTGCTTCTTATGACCTCAATTAGAAATTTTTTGAGTTTCGTAACTGATTTATTGAATTTTCGATTTTTTGCCGTTGGAAACCATAAAGGTGGCTGTATAGGGGATTTGACACGCCCCATTATTGTAACCATGCCATTAAAAAGATTTTCTTTAATGATTTTGGCACCACCTTCTACATTCTCTCCCATAAAACATTTCGAGGTGACATCCAGCACAAGATCGCCCATCTCGGAACGAAGCCATAGCTCGGGCTTTGATGGCCAATCCTTGAACATCTTTTTTGCATGATTATTAATTATTGTAAAATAGGAGCGAACCATTTCTTTATGAAAATAGGGTTGCATCAAACGGCGCTCTTTCTTCCATTGTTCGCCTTCTAAAGCAAAAAGACCATCACCTATTACTTTTATGATCAGTTTGACAAGAGAAAACTGTTTATAATTACGATGGTTTGTTTGTAATACATGTTGTATATGGTCTGGATGATTGATTGCTATAAATCTTTTATGCGCTATTCTGAACTGAAAAATATCACCATAGGTTTCTGCACATTTTTTCAAAAACCTATCTGGATCTTTGGAGAAAGATTTCATGTTACCAAATAACCAGCTATCGGGCTTGACTTTGGGAATCTGTTTGGGTGTCATATCATTATAAATTATTAAATTTTTCACATGTTATTCTTTTATGAAGTATTTCTTACAAAGCTCCAGATTATAGCGGGGAGATAGAATATGGAATGTTGTAGAGCTAAAGCATACAAAGAATAGAACCTCAATATAGAGATCATATATTTTTTTGTCCAATTCCGAAGAGATGGACATATTTTCTAGCAACTTTATAAGCTTCGAGAAAGAAGCCCGTGCAATATCAATGGACATATCAATTCCGGCATACAATTGTTCTTCCTTGGACTTATCCGGATATTCTTGCTTACCTAGAAATACGACCGGATTAGCAACTAGATGTTCTGAATCGCTAAGAATGGAAAATATATCATTTATCAAACAACAATATTCTGCAGCAGACCGCACTGAAGATTTTATCTTCTCCGATCTTAGAAAATCAGTTATCCGTGAGTGGTCATTAATACTACGTTCTTGACCAAGAATATGCATATGATTTACAATGACCCATTGAAACCCTGATGAAAGAA
Organism: Flagellimonas sp. HMM57; assembly: GCF_021390175.1. Lineage (NCBI taxonomy): Bacteria > Pseudomonadati > Bacteroidota > Flavobacteriia > Flavobacteriales > Flavobacteriaceae > Flagellimonas > Flagellimonas sp. HMM57. The sequence goes on from NZ_CP090004.1 coordinate 3,115,528, forward strand.
CACGGGTCTTCATATATTCCTCAAGAACAGGTGAATCATTTGAATGTGTATACTTTTCTATTTCACCATGGAAGTATACGATCTGTCGTCGATATTCATCAAATACAATTTTAAGGGTTTCGGATGTAAGTACCTTATATCCTTCTATATAACAAAGATCAAATAGAATGCAAAATTCATAGAACACTTTTTGGATCTGTTTGTTTTCCGTAATATTGGAAACATCCTGAGGTGTTCTGACCTCGTGTACATTTTTATATTCAATTCCATCAAAATGAACTAAAACTTGATCCACAATTCCAAGAATTGATTTCCCATTAACGTACAGTTCACGTACATCATCAAATAACATATCAAGGAGCCATATCGATGCTGTTGCCAACACCAAATATGTATGTGCCTTTGAAAACTTGCCAATACGTTTCCGATTACTGGCATCTTGGGGTTTAATACCATGGGGATAAGTATAGAAACAGTACAATAGACCAAGATCGGTAGCTTTTTGGGAAAACATACCTAGGTCATATTGTTTCAACAGATTATGAACATATTCTGTTCTTTGTTTTTGGTACCCGCAATTTGATTTTGGGGAAAGCTCGGACTTCTTACCAATATCAATCCATTTTGATAACCAATCGTCACATAAGTACATAGCTTTAAGGACTTCTTTCCATTGGTCATCATCATATGTTATATGAGGACCGAACACTTCATGAAAACGATCAGATAATGCTTCTTGACATCCAAGATTTGTATTTACTTCCATAATAGGTGAGGTTTATCTTTCAAATTACATATCCTGGATATGCTAAACCATGGACAATTTCCCATTTAACATGGAAAGGCAGTTAATTATATGTTAACCACTATATCTAAAAAAACAGGGATGAAGGTTGCGCCTCATATGCAGAGGCATGGTTGCGGGTACTATCTGGCGGACACCGGGACCGATCTTAGGACCATCCAGGAATACCTTGGCCACCAAGATTCGAAAGATAAAGTCACCTACACCCAGATAGCGGGGAGCAGGTTCAACAATTTGTGGAAGTAACATGAGGAAAAATAATTGGGAGTTGTTACCTTTTAAGTTCAAATAAACGATAACACTTGAAATTCGAATTGCGATTAATTAGAGTCGTGAAAATTATCAAACTTAATTTGACATAATAATTATTGATTTCACGACTTTTTCACAAAAGTTTTCACGAAATAAATTTGTAGTTTATTGTTGCTGAATTTTTTAGCTTATTAAGCAATCAAAGATTGTATTGATTTTAAAACGTAAGTGTCTTGATTTTAAATTAGCGCTTACATGTTGAATCAAAACTACATATATATCAATCTGTACTATAATGTTCTTATGTTGAATGAAGTTCATTAATATTTACATAAACTGTACCTTTATGACATCAAAGAAGATCAAATTATATCTTCAAAGTTCTTTTTTTGGTTTTAGTGTACAATTAGGTGTGCATGTTTTGAAAAAATGAAGTAAAATACTGAATAACAGTGTAATATGGAATTTCGGTTAGTCCTGTCATCCCGACAAAATGGGTTTCAAGCGAAACCATAAAAATGCTAACTAAATGATTTTCAGTGAAATTCGTTTTTTCTGATTCCATTTAGTTAGCTTTAATATCACAACAAAAGTTATCTATTGGGACACCAAATCCAAGAAAACCACCTCCATAACACCAGAAGGCAAGGAATTAAACGCTTATTTGGACCAAGTGAAGTCCAAACTATTACTATATTACAAGCAGCTAACTTCTGATTTTGAATTGGTTACGACGAATTCAATAAAAGCTAGGTTCGTCGGACAGGACGAAAAACATAAAACCTTGATGGATTTGGTGATTTACCATAATGAAAATATGGTGGGAGTCCTTAGGCAAGGCACTTTAAAGAACTACTATAGACTTTTGGCAATTCAGTTCTTTGTTGTACCTCCGTAATTTACTTAACAAATTTTGATATGATTTCAAATACTTCATCATTTAGGGCTACTTCATGTCCCAGACCTTCCAAAACAATAAAATTGAATTTCTTCTGATTCTCCTCTAATTCACGAGCATATTCTGAAGCAATATTAATCGGAACACTTTTGTCATTATCTCCATGTATTAACGTTATTTGAGTTGAAAAATGAATTTTTTTCACACCTTCAATTGGGGAAAGACTCTTTACCTCTTTATCCCAAATTTGGGTTTCAGGCTGTAACCTCTTCATATGTTTCCTCCATTTATGAAGATTACAAGGACAGGAAATAAGTAATGCGTTGGAATATGTGATTGGATACTCGGAAATTAAGTTCGCAGATATGGCAGCACCTCCTGAATGTCCTACTAAAACTATTTTCGAAGGATTGTACTTATCTTTCAACTTGGTAGTGAGGTTGTTTATGGATTCAAGAACTTCTCTTGTATAGTTATCACCTGCTGCTTCCCCCCGTTCTCCTTGTGAACTATTTCCTTCGTTGTCCTTGTATCCGGGCCTAAGTATTCCAACAGCGACAATATTTTTATTCTCGTCCGCAATTTTTTTAGCGATAATATATTGATAAGAAGGGTTATTAAATGGTGCGTCTCCATGAAGGACCAGTACTAATTTTGGATTATTCAATTCTCCTGAACTTATATGGGTAATATGAAATAATTCGGTGGATTTAGGATCGCTAGAGTTTACGATATCATGATTTTTATTCTTGGATTGTTGACAATTCAAAAAAGTAGAAATCATAAAAAAAAATAGTCCAATACTTTTTTTATATATCATTTTATTAATTTAAATTACATGTAATACAACGTTCCCTATAAGATGTCGTAACTATACCACCGGGCGGTTTTGTATTTCACATCTTGTTGTGTGGTCCTTTTTTATTGTTGAAGTATAGTTTTAAGCTCTTCCATAAACTTCATTGATTCCTTTTCAATCTTTTTGGTCAAACTTCTCTTATTATTAAAATTTGGCTCTTTAACAATAATTTGCTCTATAATTGATAAACTGTTATCAATTGATTCTGCCAAATGATATTTTTTCCAATCACTATCTTTAAAAATTTCCCAATACTTTTTTCGAATAATTTTGTTTTGACCAGATAGGCAAATTGAAAAATATAGCTCTTTGTGATTCAGTATAATAACAAATTTAAGTTTTTGGTTTTTTAATGCCGTTGTTGCTAAAGAGAAATAAGAAAAATTTGGGTTACCTTGATAGATGTTTCCAAGTCTAAAACAAGTGTCATATTCCTTCAGAAAAAAAGCTCTCAATTCTTTCATGTAGTTTATCAGGTAATGATAATCTAATTCTTTCCCACATTGTTCGCTTTGTGTTTTGTTTTGCGAAAAGTTTAAGGTGTGAGCTCTTCCAAGTTTAATGTTCTGTGTTTTTTCAAGTGGAATATAAATATCAATTATAAATTTTTGTTCAGGATGGGTTTTATGGTCATTAAGATATATTTCAAAATAATCTCCATCTCTGAACTTATAATTGTTTTCTATGACCCAAACGGACATACTCTTCCATGCTTTTGGAAAATCGTTCGCTTCAATTTCAAAATTGCCAACTGCATAATACCCTTTTGGGATTTTATAGGGTCTAATTTCCCCATCAGCATCAATATTCTTATTAACCGATACACAAGCACTATACCTCACTTTTGAAATTTGTGTAACATTAGGATTGTCATGGTAAATGGTTATCGTTTTAAAATCAGAGGTAGACAATAGCCCTCTTTTGTGTCCCCATTCCATTAATCTTTGATACATATTGCCAATTTCTTCAAACTCACCAATATGCATTATGCCAGCAAGTTTTGTCTCCCTTAGCTCTTTTACTCCTATTTGTGCATTCATATCAATCCATTTTTTGATATCATCAATGCTACGAATGTATCTTTCCGTACTAAAAGGTTCTATACCAATCTTGCGAAGTGTTGTTATTCCATCAGATTTAAATCTTGTAGGGCTAACTCCATAATATTTTTTGAATGCTCTGGAAAATGAACTTTGACTATTAAACCCATAATTGTAAGCAAGTTCTTTTATAGGAGTGTTTGTATTCAGAAGCAAAATAGATGCAATACGCTCTATCCTTTTTCTATTAAGGTATTCGTTTAATGTTTCCCCAACTATAATCGAGAAAACTCTATGAAAATGGAAAGTTGAGTAATGACCTCTCTTTGATAGTGTCTCCAAAGATAAACTTGCCTCAAGATTTTTTTCAATGAAATCCAAGACATAGTTCACACGCTTTATATATTCTTGTCTTGTATTATTTGATTTCATTTAGAATAACATAATCTTGATATGGGTACTAAAATACTAAATATGATAAACGGAATATTTTAGTAAAACATAGCTCCACTCCTTTCCATTTTAAGCTTCCCTTAGTTTTTTAATTCACTTACCGAGCCCACGCCATCACACTTTTTAGACAGCAAAACACCAACATTCAGAAGTTGACCAGACTGCATAAAGCCAATCGAAAACTCCTTTTTTATAAGTCTTTGTTCAATTAGTAAAGGACATGAGGTCTAAAGAAAAAGTGTGAGATATTTGAATCATACCCCACACTTTTGTTTTGATTCTTATGCTACATGGTCAGTCGCATAAACAACTCATGAGAGCTATTATCAATGTTGTTAATATCATTTTCCATTGCTGCTTCATAGGCATAACCTATCTGTAGCCCCGAACTGATATCGAACATGAACATTCCACTCAAAGCCTCATCCAATCTGTACGAGGCACCCACTTTGAACCGTTGTCCAAAATCCAATATCGAGGTCAGATCCACGGATATGGGAGATGCATCCACATATCGCAACATACTACTGGCCAGTAGGTTCATGTTCTTTCCCAGTTTAAAATCATACCCGCCCGATAGATAGACATGCCTACGGTCCGTGCTAGAAAAAGCGTTACCGTTGCGTTCTTCCAGACGATCTGGGGTCATCAATTTCGGAGCGGAAAGAGAAAGGAAAAAGTCTTCGTTCTTCAAATAGACACCTGCCCCTATATTTGGCGTAAACCTGTTTTCAAAATCCATAAGGGTACCATCTTGCCCCACTCCATATGTAATCAAACCTGTGGTGTTGGCACTGTATGAATTGCCGCTTGCCTTTAATCCGAAATAAAGCATATAATCTTCATTCAGTTTCACCCGATATGAAAAGTCTATTGCAACCCAAGTCTGATTTTCAATAAAAGTCTGATCGTTCAAGATGGATACGCCCAAACCAACATTTGCACCGACCGGCATAGAAAAGAGTGCGCTCTGGCTTTCAGGGGCTCCTTGTACCCCTGCCCATTGACTTCGAAGGCCTAGGGTAAGCTCGGCACCTTCACTGCTTCCGGCAAAAGCTGGATTTATCAAGTTCATACTATACCTGTAAAATGTGTATTGTGGGTCTTGTTGGGCAAAGATGGACTTTGTTCCCAAAGTTATGGCCAGACCTAAAACCAATATTAAATGTTTCATTGTTGTTTTTGTTTTTTGTCTTTTTAATAGTTGATATAGATCCAACCTTGAATCGGAGCTGATCCATCCCCAAGATCAATCATATACATGTAAGAACCTGCTGGAAGCTTCTCGTTGTTGTTCTTATAGAACCCTTCCCAGTTGTTTCGGTAGCTTTTTGTTGAGAAGACAACATGTCCCCATCGATTGAACACTTTGACGGTGTTATTGGGATAGTTGTCAATTCCAGGAATCACCCAGGACTCGTTAATTCCATCGCCATTTGGCGTAAAGGCCTCCGCTGGCACAATCTTCGGTTCGGAACTGAACGGGAAGCTATCCTCACTATCGGGAAGACCATCGTTGTCGTCGTCCGTGTCACAAGGATCTGCTATCAAATCGCCATCATTGTCTTCTCCTGTTAGTGTAAGTATGGCTGTCTCTATCGTAACATTACCATTAGAATCCATTATTGTTAAGGTAATGGTATAATCACCCAAAACACTACAGTTGAAATCAGTGCGATCAGCATTGATCTCAGAAATACCGCAATTGTCCGAACTTTCATCTATAAAATCCTCTGCTGTAATGCTAAGAAAGCCATTGGCATCTAATGGTAAAGTAAGGTTTTGGGTTACTACAGTCGGTGATATCATATCTTCCACAGTTATGATGGCGGTGGCGGTACCACTGTTCCCGTTGACGTCGGTTACGGTCAACGTGACCGTGTTGCTTCCCACATCGGCACATGTGAATGCGTTCGTGTCCAGTCCATAAGAGGCGATACCACAGTTATCGGTGGAACCGTTGTCTATTTGGGAAGCGGTTATGGAGGCATTGCCCGTGACATCCAATTGTACCGTAATGTCACGTGCCACTACCGTTGGATCGACGTTATCCTCAACGGTGACGGTGGCGGTGGCCGTACCACTGTTCCCGTTCACGTCGGTTACGGTCAACGTGACCGTGTTGCTTCCCACATCGGCACATGTGAAGGCGTTGGTGTCCAGTCCATAGGAGGCGATTCCACAGTTATCGGTGGAACCGTTGTCTATTTGGGAAGCGGTGATCGATGCATTGCCCGTGGCATCCAATTGTACCGTAATGTCACGTGCCACTACCGTTGGATCGACGTTGTCCTCAACGGAGACGTTGGCCGTGGCGGTACCACTGTTCCCGTTGACGTCGGTTACGGTCAACGTGACCGTGTTGCTTCCCACATCGGCACATGTGAATGCGTTCGTGTCCAGTCCATAAGAGGCGATTCCACAGTTATCGGTGGAACCGTTGTCTATTTGGGAAGCGGTTATGGAGGCATTGCCCGTGGCATCCAATTGTACCGTAATGTCACGTGCCACTACCGTTGGGTCGACGTTGTCCTCAACGGTGACGGTGGCGGTGGCCGTACCACTGTTCCCGTTGACGTCGGTTACGGTCAACGTGACCGTGTTGCTTCCCACATCGGCACAGGTGAATGCCGTGGTATCCAATCCATAGGAGGCGATACCACAGTTATCGGTGGAACCGTTGTCTATTTGGGAAGCGGTTATGGAGGCATTGCCCGTGACATCCAATTGTACCGTAATGTCACGTGCCACTACCGTTGGATCGACGTTATCCTCAACGGTGACGGTGGCGGTGGCCGTACCACTGTTCCCGTTCACGTCGGTTACGGTCAACGTGACCGTGTTGCTTCCCACATCGGCACAGGTGAATGCGTTCGTGTCCAATCCGTAAGAGGCGATGCCACAGTTATCGGTGGAACCGTTGTCTATTTGGGAAGCGGTGATCGATGCATTGCCCGTGGCATCCAATTGTACCGTAATGTCACGTGCCACTACCGTTGGATCGACGTTGTCCTCAACGGTGACGGTGGCGGTGGCGGTACCACTGTTCCCGTTCACGTCGGTTACGGTCAACGTGACCGTGTTGCTTCCCACATCGGCACATGTGAAGGCGTTGGTGTCCAGTCCATAGGAGGCGATACCACAGTTATCGTTGGAACCGTTGTCTATTTCCGCTGCGGTGATCGATGCATTGCCCGTTGTGTCCAATTGTACCGTGATGTCGCGTGCGACGACCGTTGGGTCGACATTGTCCTCAACGGAGACGTTGGCCGTGGCGGTACCACTGTTCCCGTTGACGTCGGTTACGGTCAACGTGACCGTGTTGCTTCCCACATCGGCACATGTGAAGGTGGTCGTGTCCAGTCCATAAGAGGCGATGCCACAGTTATCGGTGGAACCGTTGTCTATTTGGGAAGCGGTTATGGAGGCATTGCCCGTCGCGTCCAACTGTACCGTGATGTCACGTACGACGACCGTTGGGTCGACGTTGTCCTCAACGGTGACGGTGGCGGTGGCGGTACCACTGTTCCCGTTGACGTCGGTTACGGTCAACGTGACCGTGTTGCTTCCCACGTCCGCACATGTGAAGGTGGTCGTGTCCAATCCATAAGAGGCGATGCCACAGTTATCGGTGGAACCGTTGTCTATTTGGGAAGCGGTTATGGAGGCATTGCCCGTCTCGTCCAACTGTACCGTGATGTCGCGTGCGATGACCGTTGGGTTGAGCTCATCGGTAACAGTTACCTCTGCGGTTGTGGTCGATACATTTCCATTGTTATCAGTAACCGTAAGCGTAACTATGTTCGGATTGTTGGCAATATTTGAACAATTAAAATCTGTTTGACTTAGGGATAAAGATGCTATACCAGAAGCATCATTTGAACCATTATCCACAAGTGCTGCTGTTGTAGAGCCATTTCCAGAAGCATCTAACTGAACAGTGACGTTTTGAGCTATAGCAATTGGATCAGTGTCATCACTTACCCGAATACTCATTGTATATGCATCAGTACTGATGCCGCCACGGGAATCAAAAACTTTAAATGTAAAGGTCGAATAGGGGTTTCCAGATGCATTTGAAGGTGCTTTAAAGTTTAAAAGTGTAATATCATTAACTACCGTGCCATCAAACACATCTGACCCATCATACTCTAAATCACCAGCTGTTTCTATGGTTTCTATCCTGATACCACCAAATGTATCACCATCCGTATCCGTGAATGAAAAGTCATTACTACCAAATAGGTAATTGGAACCACTATCCAACTGAATTTGTCCATTGGCACTGGTGGGTTTAGCATTACTGATTACACTTATGGTAAAATTCTTTTCATGAAATTCTCCCATTAAATCGGTAGAACGGACTGTCACAACATAATCACCAGGAGTTAAAAGCGAGGAATTGGCCACAATCAAGCTATTTCCATTTACCGTAAACCGACCTCCACCATTGTTAGAAAGTGAGTAGTCGTGCTGGTCATTGGGGTTATTACCATCTGTAGTGGTTAGCGTGCCAATATTTGTATTGTCTACTGCTCCCTCACTTATCGAAGTATTGGACAGCTGAATGTCAGTAGGTGCTTGGTTGCTGGCTATGATGCCGAAAGTAACGGTACGCACGGCAGACTCAGCCCCATCACTGTCCTGGACCAATTTGTATGTAAACTGATCTGCACCTTCATAGCCAGCTGTAGGCGTATAGGTAAAACTACCGTCATTGGTGTTCAAGGATAAGCTACCATGACTTACATTGGAAACCTGAACAATGGTAAATTCATCTAGGTTGGCGTCATAATCGTTTTTAAGGATTCCATCCAAAAAGTCAACATTTAAAGTGGTATTTGGTTCCATTCCATAAGAATCATCTTGAGCAGAAGGTGGTATTGGATCGTCCGTAGCCGAGGCCTTTTGTATGTTACCAAAGGTTACATTTCCCTGCGAATAGTTATAAAAACCAAATCTTCCGGCTGGAAATTGAGCAACCCCGGCCTCCGCTGCCGATACATCAAATTTCTCTATACCATTAACCCGTACACGTATTCTATTTGCTGTATATAAGATTTCTATTTGATAGGTCACCCCATGCTGCCAAGGATCATTATTGGGTCCTTGACCAATTAATGTACCACTGACTGAGCTCCAGGACATGGCAGCTGTTTTTTTGAATAACAAATGAGCGCCTCCACTGCGAACACCCATACTGATTCCTCCCATATCCCAAGACCATATATAGGTATCGTTTACACCATTAAAGCCAAAAGCAAATCCAATATCATCATCATCACCAGCACCTGCATCGACTGTAATTGTCCCTTTAAATACCTCGTCTATATATCCGGAATCTGGACTTAAAAGGTAGACCGGATTACTAGTATTTCTGGACTGATAAGCGGTACGTCCAGTATTCTCAGGATAAGTCCAATGACCGTCACCTCCTGACCCCTCATTCACTTCTTCAAAAGTTCTTAAGTCTTCAAAATTCAACGATTGTAAGGTATGTGCATAACCTCTTACGTGTTCCGAAAATGCAATTTGAGATTCTATGGTTCCCGTTTTGTATTCCAGTTCCCAATCCGCATTTTTGGAAGCGTGCCCTGTTAGGTCTGTTGACGCCGTGACATCCATACCAGTGAGCGAAGCCATCAAATCAACCATCTGTTTTCCTTTTACTGTTTCCGCTAAGGAACAACCATATAAAAACAGATCGGCATTAGTAGAGACATGGCTTTTCCAAGAATCTAGTTCTGATTTAATCATATTCAAGTCATCCATCCAAAAGCTGTCAGATCCAAGAATAAGCTCTGCTGGTTTGGCATGGCCCACAATATGTATGGATTCCAAGCCATTATACTTTTGAATTTCCTGCGTCATTTTCAGAATCCCTTCATTATTGTTCGGATTCAAAAAAACGATTGCTGAATTCTTTAAATCAACATTAGCTTCTAAGATTTCATAATCAGGTAAGGAAGTATCTATGAAAATCAAATGTTCAATTTGGGATCTATATCCTTCAAATGATTTTTTATCAATAGACATTATGTGCTTGTCTGAATAAAAATCAGGAAGTTTTTTCTTTTTAAAAGAATCCCCTAATATTACTAATTCAGTAGATGTTTCATTGACATTCCCAAGTTGTTCCTGTTCTTCAATACCCTGATCGATGAAAGCCAAATCATTTGATTGAACAGAAAAAAGAAACATAAAGAATACGACGACGAGCATAGCCATCCTATTCTTTTTGAAGCCGTTTAGGTGTAAAGGTTTTTTCATGTTAAAGTTTGATAATTAATTATTGGTACAACTGATTTTTATTAGCCTAGAGATTCCGACAACATCGTTTTCCTTAAAACCATGTCTTTTGAATTTTTGGAATCTGTTAAATCTTAGAGATTGAAAGCTCTACACAAGGAGTTATTGATTACATATTGAAGTGCAGTAAAGCAAATAATGGATTTTTGAACGTAGATTTGAATCATTTGTTATCAATTTAATATTGTAGTATTATTCTTGTTTTTTATGTAAGATTGATAACGGACTTTTTTTTCTTTCGTTCAATTTTTTTTCAATTCGCTTGATAAATATCAATTATTGGATTTCTAGATTGGTTTTCATTAACACGAAAAGCATAAAAATTGACTTTTCTGGTAACCAAATAATAGGGATAGATTCAAATGAGGTAGTATATTTTTGGTGTGATCAAGTTCTCAAAATAGATTGGTTCCCTGAATTTTATGTAATAGTGTTACTGTCAATTTCAATTAAAAAAGGAGCCTTAAGAGGTTTTAAGGTTTTGAAATTGGAGGGTTCTGTGTAGTTCTACCAAAAAGTTTGTGAAGGTGACATCTAGACTATTCCCTTTCTCCTTTTACTATCAGTCCAGTATGCTCTTTAATAATTCTTGAAAGCGTCTCTGGTCGCATAACAAGTAATGAAGCAAGGTATTTATTTGGAATTCTGTTCAATAATTCTGGTTTATTGGTTTCCACAAAATAATTCCACCGTTCAAGAGCACTCGGTATTCTGGCCATATACGCTCTATTCTCAGCATGAATGTAATAATCTATCAATAACCTACGGTATAGTTCACTGATCTCAGGAAATGTCTGTAACCCATATTCCAAATCTTTATATTCTAAATATAAGCAATCGGTATCCTCAAGGCATTGAATGCTCTCCTTGGCGGGCTTAGCTATAAAAAAACCTGTTATGGATGTAAAAATCTCATTATCCGTACTTATCCAAGTCGTAATATCTTTTTTGCCACTTATAAAATACCCTCGAACCAATCCTTTTTTAATTAAATGTAATTTGGTACATAGCTCTCCTTTTTGGTAAACAATATCACCTTTTTGATATTGGACACTTCTTACATGTTCTGCCAAAAAGACCTTTAGCTCTTTGCTTAAAGGAACTATGGAATTGAGATAAAGTAATGCAAAAAAGTTTTGATGAATCTTCTTGTTCGGCCTCATTTAAAAAAGCAAAGCTGGTTATGAACTAACATCCTTGTTAATGGTATATGAACGAAATATACTGTCCTGTTTAGTCCATAACGAATTTAATAAATACAGGAATAAAAAAACGAAAAGATAGTGCTGATAAAACAAAAGGCTAAGGGTAATCCCACCTAAAAATTGGAACCTCCTGAGATATCGCAATACCAACATTTGGTCCGGATTGACGAAAAACCATGTGATTGCATTGTTTCCTCCATTAATTTTCGATTAATCCTTGATTATTATAACGGACTCATGCTGATTTAAGAAGAGATTGAGATGTGCTATTAGCCGAGACACAAAGGACTTTAAGCTTACAGACAGATATAGGGATTTGGAAATATATGTTTCAGATTTGTGTTCTAAAAGCTCAAAATTGTTTGGTCTTAGTATACAAATACATCCATAAATTTTACAATAGAATGTACTGATTTGAGCTTAGTTTAGAGCTTGGAGAATCAAGCTAGATGATAAATGTAAAATTATGATATACAGATTTCTATGGTGGATTAAAAGATTCTTTCGTCCCGACTTCAACTTTTTTTAACAATAGAAACCTTGGTGATTTTTGAATTATCAAGGTTTTTTGTTTTATGAGAAGCTTCTTCCTTTTTACTAATTTAAATCCAATCAAAAAAATGTACATTTGATTTGTAAATTAAAAAGGGGCTTATAAACTTCCAAATTTGGTTACCTATCTTACAAAAAAAGCACAAAGCATTGCTATTTGAATGAGTACATTTTTGTTCTTCGCACAGTTACGTCTCAAAACTAAAAATACCCAGTAATGGAGAAAACCTCCTATGTTTCAATTTGCTCACCAGGAAGAATAAACTTGATAGGAGAACATATTGATTATAATAATGGTTTTGTATTGCCAGCTGCAATTGATAAATCAATACGAATGGATTTCAAAATCAATGGTGATAAAAGCAGGTGTACAATAAAAAGTAAAGGATTCGATAATATTTTGGTGGCTGATTTGTACAACTTAAACTTAGGAACGAAGGGATGGCATAATTATGCACTTGACGTTTTACACGAAATACAATTGTTGGGGAAAAGCTTGAAGAGGTTTGATAGTGAAATGGAATCCAATGTACCTGCAGGTTCTGGGGTAAGTTGTTCGGCTGCTTTGGAGTGTGGACTTGCATTTGGTCTTAATGAATTATTTGACTTGAGACTTAGTGAATGGGAATTTTCAAAAGATGAGCCTGATATTTTAGGAAGTCGTATGATAGGTGGTGGCTTTGGCGGATGCACCTTGAATTTAATTCATAAAGACGCAATTGATGCATTCATTGAAAGAGCCTCAAAAGCATATAAAAATAAATTTGGCATTGAACTCTCCTATTTTGAGACCATTCCCAGCCAAGGAACCCATGTAACCAGTCAATACATATGAAATTTGATCTAAACGAACACCCGCACAGAAGGTATAATATCTTAACAGGGGAATGGGTCCTTGTATCGCCCCATCGCACCAAAAGGCCCTGGCAAGGTAAACAGGAAAAAACAAGCGATGAGAAAAAGCTCAGCTACGATCCAAACTGCTACCTCTGTCCGGGAAACACCAGAGCCAATGGCATAACCAATCCCAATTATGAATCGACCTATAGTTTTGTCAACGATTTTTCGGCCTTACTTCAGGATTCACCATCAGAATTAGTTGAAAATGGACTGTTGAGGGCTAAGGGTGAAAGTGGAATCTGTAAAGTGGTCTGTTTTTCCCCCGATCATTCGCTGACCCTGCCGCTTATGGAAGTTGGAGCCATTGAAGAAGTGATTTCGCTTTGGCAAGCGGAATATAGTGCTTTGGGTGAAATGGACGATATTAACCATGTACAGATTTTTGAGAACAAAGGAGCCATCATGGGCTGTAGCAATCCCCACCCGCATGGGCAAATTTGGGCGCAAAGCTCTATTCCACAAGAAGTGGCAAAAAAGACATCCTATCAAAAGCAGTACTGGGAAAAACACAATAGAAGCCTTTTAGGAGATTATTTGGAGCAAGAAACCCGAGAAAAGGAACGCATACTTTTTGAGAATGAACATTTTATTGCTATTGTGCCTTTCTGGGCTGTTTGGCCATATGAAGTTATGATAGCTCCAAAAAAACACTTGCAACATATTGGGCAGCTAAATGCTGATCAAAAGACCAATTTTGCCCATATCATGAAAGATGTCACTACCGCTTATGACAATCTGTTCGAAACATCGTTCCCATATTCGATGGGAATACACCAAGCACCAACAGATAAAACTATTCATGAAGAGTGGCACTTCCATATGTCATTTTATCCCCCGTTGTTACGATCGGCCTCGGTTAAAAAGTTTATGGTCGGATATGAAATGTTTGCTAATCCACAACGTGACATTACTGCGGAACAGGCGGCACAGAAGCTTAGGGAACTGCCATTGACTCATTATTCCAGTAATAATGAGGTATAATGAAGTTATGAACTGAGTTCGTAAATCGATTTACTTGGTAGGCTAAATTTGTGGTAAAAGGTTTTCCGATTTTCAATTTACTATAACGGTGGTAGTTCAAAAAGCTAATCTCATGTTTGATAAGTATTTATACCTTACGCTACACAATTTTAGCCTTCCTACTTTGTTCTTTCAATCCGTTAAACTAGAAAATCCTTTTGCTGAATGGAAAAGTCTCCATTTTAGAAGAAATAAGAATGGTAGTAGATATTGATTAGGGTGAATACGCTTAAAATAACATGAAATAAATTAACTTACGATAGTGTATGAATACAAAACCTCTTCAGAACACGGCTATTGGAATCGTTTTATGCATATTTTGCATCATTATTTCTTATAAATGTAATTCTTATGAAGCCAAGGAGTTGAAACTCGAAATCGTGTCCGATTACGACGGAAACCAATTTGTAGGTTCAATAACTTGTCAATCTTGTCATGAACAAATGTATTCAGATCATTTAGAGACCGCCCATTACTTAACCTCAAAGAAAGCTGATAAGTCATCCATACTGGGCAGTTTTGAAGATAATAATAACCACCTTGAGTTAAAAAAAGGAATTGTTTACAAGATGGTTGAAGAAAATGGACAGCTTTATCAAGCTGTGTACATAAATGGCACTTACCTCAACAAAGTTCCTTTTCATATTATAGTTGGTTCAGGAGTTAAAGGGCAATCCTATTTATACTGGCATCAAAATACATTATCACAACTACCGGTATCTTACTCCCAAGTAGAAAAAAGCTGGGTAAATAGTCCAGGCTATGTGGACAATAAGGTTCAGATGAACAGATCCATAATTCCAACATGTCTTACTTGCCACACCACTTTTGCTAAAAATATTCAACCGGATGATTTTTTCAGTCCCGCCTATGATAAAAAACAAGTCATTCTGGGAATACAATGCGAAAGTTGCCATGGACCTTCGTCCAAACATGTGGACTTCCATCAACAAAATCCTAATGAAAAAAACCCAGAATTTATACTGGATATTACAAAATTGAGTCGGCAGCAAAGGTTAGATGCTTGTGCTAAGTGTCATTCAGGGCTTAGGGAACCAATCAAGAGACCTTTTTCTTTTAAAACTGGTGATGTTTTGGATGAATTCACAAAAGCCAATTACTTGCCGGAAGAAATCAATAGTTTAGATGTTCATGGCAACCAATACGGCCTATTAACTTCTAGCAAGTGCTTCATTGAGTCCGAAACGATGGACTGTTCGTCATGTCATAATCCCCATCGGAAAGAACGACAAAATCTAAAATTGTATTCTCAGAGATGTATGGAATGTCACCAGGAACCAGAACAAATTCACAAATCGTCTTACGTAAAAGAATCTGTGTCCACTAATAATTGCATAGACTGCCATATGCCAAAACTCCCTTCTTCAGTTTTAACAATTCAATCGCAAGATTTGACCAATATAGATTCGCTATTGGTCAGAACGCATCGAATTGCCGTTTACGAAAAAGCATCGGAAGATTTAATGGAATATATAAAAAAACTTACAACAGAGTCCAAAAATCGTTAGAACATTCAATGGGTAATGAAACAACAGGTGTTGAATCTTTTTTGATAATTAAATTTGAGCTGATTTATGACTTTGTGTTTTTTAGCCTTCAAAGTGTCTACAGCGCAATCAATTGATCAGATTGGCAACATTTCTAGTGGACGACCTTCTAATTTTTAATTCCCCATTTAGAACAATGGTCTTGGTTTTCTGTGATTTATGTTTCATTAGTTCTAATAGAAGTTCTGCGGCTCGCCTGCCCATTTCGAAAGTAGGCTGTTTCACACTGCTTAGGGGAGGAGTGACCAATTCTGCCATTCGAGTCTCCGTAAACCCCATGATAGCTATATCCTCAGGAACACGATATCCATTATCCTTCAATTTTTTCATTGCACCAATGGCCACTAAATCGTTTTCACAATAAAAAGCGTCAGGCAAATCATGCTTGTAAATAAGGTCTTCAATGATTTCTATACCTTCTTTAGCCAATAATCCTGTTTCTATAATCTTGTAATTCCCTTTTGGAAATTTGTGTTTTCTGATAGCTTTTAAAAATCCTTTGATCCTTTCGTTTGAAACGCATAAGTTCTTGTGTCCAGCTAGATGGTATATTTTTTTATAACCTTGTGATATTAAATGTTCCGTAGCAAAAAAACTCCATTTTTGGTTATTAAAAAGCACTTTGTCTGCTTGCAATGATTCCTCCACCCTTCCCAAAAAAACTATTGGGTATCCATTTTGTTTTTGTTCCAAATAGTATTCCATATTATTACTTTCTGTCGCTGGGGCAATTATTAGCCCATCAATCATATTGTTAATCAAAGTTTTAACATTTTTTAATTCCTGTATCGGACTTTCTTCAGATTGCATTACCAATACTTGATAGCCTTCATTTATAAACACTTCTTGCACTGCCATTATAATTTCCGAGAAAAACTCACTTATGAACTCAGGTACAACAACGCCGATATTAAATGTTTTGTTCTGGCTCAATTTTTTGGCAATAGGGTTTGGAGAATAGCCCATTTCCTTTGCGGTAGTTAAAATAAGTTCCCTAGTTTCTTTCTTAATATCATATTTATCGTTAAACGCTCTTGAAACAGAAGAGATGGAAACATTGAGCCTTTTAGCAACATCCTTTATAGTTATACGTTTCATAACATTTTTTTAAGAAAATTAAATATATAGCTTATATAAATTTCCGGAAATTTTATAAACTAGAAGGATAAACTTACAAAAACCTTGGTAAATTTTAAATAAACCCTTAAAATGTTTAGCAATTTTCAATTTTAGATAAACATTATATTACTGAATCCAAATATGTTGAGCATTTTGGTTAGGTATAGATTGTAGAGATAATCATATCAAAAAAAGTAGAGCCAAAATTTGGATACTTCCTAAAAAAAGACTGTTTAAACACAGATATAATAAATTTCCGGAAACGATTCCGTAAATTTAAAACGTTTCCGGTAACGTTTTCAGAAACTTTAATCACGTTTTCCGGAATAATATAATAGTTGTGTATATCTTTCCACTTACTAATTAACTAAACATTTAATTTTATGAAAAAGCTACTCTTTGTTATGTTTTTTCTATCCATTAGCGGGATGCTGTGGTCACAGGAAAAGCAAATAACAGGTACAGTGAAGGACACGGACGGTATGCCTCTTCCTGGTGCCACTATTGTTGTCCAAGGAACAACAAATGGTACTCAAACTGATTTTGACGGGAATTATACGATTAAAGTCGCTGAAGGAAGTGTATTGTCATTTTCTTACATTGGCTTTGCTTCGCAAAGCATTACAGTCGGGAGCAGTTCTACCATAAACATTACCTTAGAGGAAGATTCTGCCCAACTAGATGAGGTGGTTGTGGTTGGGTATGGCACCCAAAAGGCAGTGAATCTCACTGGGTCGGTAGAGACGGTAAAGGCTGAGGAAATTACTAGGCAACCTGTCATACAAACTTCACAGGCCTTAGCCGGACTGGTGCCAGGATTAACCGCGGTGCAGGGCAGTGGGCAACCTGGTAATGACGGGGCTACCCTACGTATAAGGGGGCTTGGTACAATAGGTTCGGGGGATAACAACAATCCATTGGTTTTGGTTGATGGAATTCCAGATGATATTAATGGTCTAGATCCTTCTGATATTAAATCCATTTCGGTTTTAAAAGATGCTTCGGCTTCAGCTATTTATGGGTCTAGGGCTGCGAATGGTGTAATACTGATTACTACAAATAGGGGTAGGGATGGTGTTTTGCAAGCAACGTACAATACGTATGTAGGTGTGCAGGGGCAAACCCAAAACTTGAATTTTGCCAATGCATCGGAATATCTCCAAGCATTTAACGATGCCGACCCAGCTGGTGTTCCTCAGGAAACTCTCGATGCTTACAGAGAAGGTGTGGGTTTAGGAACAGAAGCTTTGCCAGATACAGATTGGCTTGACCTATTGTTTTCTGAGCAGGGTTTGCAGCAGTATCATAACTTTAGTGTTAGGGGAGGGTCTGAAAAAGCAAGGCTTGCAGCTTCTATCTCCTACACGAATCAAGAAGGAAATATTCCAAATTTCGACTTTGAGAGGTTTACAGGGAGGTTTAATACGGATTTAAAATTTAGTGAAAAATTTGATGTTGCTTTTGATATTAATTTTAGGCGAGACGTTAATACCCAGCCCGCATCATTGCAAGATGTTATCCGTCAAGCTAATCGTTTGAGTCCTACGTTTATCGCTATAAATGATAATGGGACTTGGGGAGAAGGTTTTAGTGGAGGAAATCCGGTTGCACTTGTGAATACGGGCTCAGAAGACGAAAGAATAGTAAATTATTTTAGAGGAGTTCTTAAAGCTACGTATAGACCTATTGAAGAATTGTCGCTAACCGCTACATATGCTCCACAGTATACGGGTATCAGTCGTAATGATTTTAACCGACCATGGGTATGGCAAAGTAGTTCAAATGCAGACCCTGTACAACTTGGTTTATCTTCAGTGGCCCAAGAGAAACAAGAACGTTTTATTGATAACTTTAATTTTATCGTAAATTATAGCAAAGATTTTGGAGACCACAGTGTGTCTGGTCTTGTGGGGTATGAATTTATAAAAGACCAATCCGAAACATTTGGAGCTGCTAGAGGTGGGTTTGTTATACCAGATTTTCGTACGTTGAATAACGGAGATGCCGATACTGCGACTAACTTTGGAAGAGCTACGGTCAGTGGTTTGGAATCGGTATTTGGGAGGGTGAATTATGCCTATAAGGGGAAGTATTTGCTTGAAGCCAATGTAAGAAGGGATGCCTCTTCAAGATTTGCCCCAGGATTCAGATCTGCAACTTTCCCTTCTGTATCCTTAGGTTGGCGTGTAACAGAGGAAGATTTTTTTCCAGAAGACTCTTTTGTTTCAAACCTGAAATTTAGAAGTTCGTGGGGGCAATTGGGGAATCAATTTATCTTTGCCAATCTTACAGAAAATGGGGTCAATATCCAAGACTATTTTGGCAATCCACTTTCCGTTCCTATCAACTTTATTTTTCAATCGCAGTTTGGTGTAGGGAATGCAAACCCAGTTCTTGGTGGGGCCGCCACCGTCGGAGGGGCGCAACCTAACTTGGCAAACTCTGAACTGGAATGGGAAGTATCAGAAACATTTAATGTAGGGGTCGATGCTGCTTTTTTTGATAATAGATTGACCTTTACCGGTGAATACTATGTCAGAACAACAAAGGATATCCTACTTGGAGTGACTTTACAACCTTCAACAGGTTTTGCATCCGTACCCCCACAAAATGCCGGGGAGGTTCAAAACAAAGGATGGGACTTTTCCATAGGATGGCAAGGTGCTATCGGGGATAACTTTACCTACGGAATCAATGCCAATTACTTCTTTTTTGAGAATGAGGTCACAGATTTGGGGGGACTGGATGAGTTGCCGCCAGCAGATACAATCACCAGGGTTGGAGAAAGTATAGGTGCAATATTTGGGTTTAGAGAGGAAGGATTGTATCAAGAGAGCGATTTTGATGCTGATGGTAACCTAAACGCTGGATTACCGGTCCCGAGTTTTGGCGACTTTCAAGCAGGAGACATAAGATTTGCAGATATTTCCGGTCCAGATGGTGTTCCAGATGGGATTATTAATAATGATGACCGTACAATAATCGGTAATAGTATTGATACAAGTAATTGGGGTGTTGATGTCTTTGCAAAGTATAAAAGTTTCGATGTATCAGTTTCAGTAATAGGCGCTGGTGGTAGAGATGTGTTTTTACGTGATGATATAGGATGGTCCTTCTTCAACGCCGGTAAAATTCAAAGATGGCAATTGGATTACTGGACTCCCACAAATACGGATGCTTCATTGCCAAGACCAACAGCATTAAGTTCACATCATAATTTTAGGGTAACTGAAACTTGGGTGCATGATGCTTCTTATGTGCGAGTTAGAAATATCACTCTCGGGTATGAATTGCCTGATCTTAACGGCACATCCGTTAGATTGTTCGTTTCGGGCCAAAACCTATTTACCTTTGATAAGTTGCCTGAGGGTATAGATCCTTTAGTGCCAAACTTTAACACGGGGAATTTTTTCCCTATAGCTAAGGTATATACTGCAGGCTTAAATGTTAGATTTTAATTAAAAAAAATTGTAGAAATGAAAAAACTAAAATTAATTCTTGTTTTGTGTCTTGTCATGACCGGAATATCCAGTTGTGCAGACAATGTATTGGATTTAGAAGATCCGAGCGCCCCAGCCGATACGAATTTTTTCTCTACCGAAGCAGAATTGGAAATTGCTTTGGGTGGTATATATGAAAGCTTGGCATATGTAAGAGGTGTTCCTTTTCCTCAACTTTTGGACCATGTAACCGATTTAGGCTTTAGTAGGGGCGGTGTTGTGGGTACTGGAGATGTGACCCAAGGTAGTTTATCATCAACAAGTGATATAACCGAAGCGTATTGGGAAAACTTTTATATAGGGGTGCAACGAGCCAACACATTATTGGCCAACATGTCTAGGGCCGAAGAAGTTAGTGACCCAGACAGATTTAATGAAATTCGTGCTGAGGCTCTATTTTTAAGAGCCTATTTTTACAGTTACTTAGTTGAATTGTACGGAGATGTACCGTTGAGACTAGACATTGTAACATCTTTGAATGATGAAAATTTGGTTTTGTCTAGAACACCTAAAGCAGAGGTGGTTGCCCAAATATTGGGAGATTTAGATATTGCAGCAGGCATACTGCCAACTAACGCAGCTGAAAGAGGTAGGACTTCTGCAAATGCAACCAATGCCTTAGCTTCTAGAATTGCACTATATAATGGCGACTACAGCCTTGCCATAAGTAAAGCGGAAGAAGTTCAAAATGCGGGTGTATCGTTATACCCTGATTATGAATCATTGTTTCTTCCAGAAAATATTGATGCAGAGGAGATTTTGCTAAGTGTCAATTTTGCGGAAGGAGCAAAAATACATCGCTTGTCAGTAGAACAAGGCTCGCGTTTTGGTGGATGGGCCCGATTGGTACCACTTCAACCAACGTTGGATACCTATGAGACCATAAATGGATTGCCAATAGACGAAGATCCAGCTTTTGATGCAGTAAACCCTTTTGAAAATAGAGACCCAAGGATGAAAGCAACTATTGTGACCCCTGGTGATGTATGGACCAACCATGAATATTATCAGCATAGTGATAGTCTAGCTTGTTGGAGAATAGAAAATGGTCAGAGAGTAGAACGTGTTTTTAACGCCAACTCAGCTAATCCTTCAGGTGTTAGCATTGTCGATAATGTTCTTGATCCAGTTTCAGGTACCTTCAGGGAATTTGATAGTGGAGGGTCTAACCAGTTTACCTCGTTCACAGGTTATATATGGAAAAAATTCTCAGATGAGCCGGCCTTGGCTGGAGAACGTGCGTTCCCTGCTACCCAGTCCGAGCAACCATTAACCCTAATACGTTATGCAGAGGTATTGTTAAACTTTGCCGAAGCTAAAATAGAATCTGGAAACATTGACCAGGCGACATTGAATGCTATCAATGCGGTAAGGGAGCGCGGATATAATGGTTCGGGCATCACTTATCCTGAAGTTACGACTATGGATCAAGCAGAACTTAGAAGGATAGTCAGACGTGAACGTAAGGTGGAGTTGGCCAATGAGGGTCTCCGTTTATTTGATATTAGAAGATGGCGTACTGCTGAAAAAGTAATGAATGGAGCAGCTGTAGGTGGCCCAGCCAATGGATTCAGTGTGATTGGTGGAGATTTAGGATTGGTTCCCGTCATAGATGATGATGGACACGTCACATATCCTGGTGCTCCTATAGAACCAAGAGGAGAGCTGGGGAATTTTAGTTATAGGGATGTAGAGGCAAGGCTTTTTCAGCCAGCAAGAGATTATTTATGGCCCATACCTCAGTCAGAAATTGATGCCGCGGCCGGCGCTGGAGTTGAAGTACAGCAAAATCCCGGTTATTGAGTTAGTTTTTTTTATTCAATTTTTAAATGGGGGTAGGGTCAACTACCCCTATTTAATGTAAGTTGGTTTACATGTATTTGAAAGTGAAATTAGGTTTACAAATTTGTGCCATTGTTATGCTGGTTTATGGTTGCTCCGATAATGATAAAGCAAGGGCAACTGATGGAAACTCCAATTTTACACTCTTCGAAATTGTCCCAGATTCAATAACGCAACTTGATTTCAATAATAGAGTACTCGAAAGTCTTGAAATGAATGGCTTAAACTATGAATACATGTATAACGGTTCTGGTGTATCTGCTGCCGATTTCAACAATGATGGTCTAACGGATTTATATTTTGTGTCAAGTCAGGGAAGCAATAAATTATTTTTAAATGAAAGTCATCTAAAGTTTAAAAACATAGCGAAGACTGCTAAAGTAGAGGGAGAACCCGGTTTTAGTACGGCATCAACTGTAGTGGACATAAACAATGATGGGCTTCTTGATATTTATGTATGTAGATCTGGCCCATTTATAAATGCTGACGTAAGAAACAATGAGCTTTTTGTCAATCAAGGAAACAACAAAGACGGTATTCCTGTTTTTAAAGAGCAGGCCAGTTTATATCAATTAGACCTTAACCATTATTCCACACAAGCGGCATTTTTTGATTATGACAAAGATGGAGATTTAGACCTGTTTCTCATAAATCATAATCCAGATACCAAAGTCCTGTATGATATGGACAATCTAAAAAAAATAAAATCGCCTTTAACCAGTGACAGGTTGTTTAGAAACGACGATAATCTATTTTATGATGTTTCTGATAAAGCCGGACTTATAAATGATGGTATCGGATTTGGATTGGGTATCTCCATAGGAGATTTGAATAACGACTCTTGGCCTGATGTAATTGTAGGGCATGACTATGAATCTAAAGACAGAATTTACATTAACCAACAAGACGGGAGTTTCAAAGATGTTGGGAATAGTTCTACAGGGCATATTTCTAATTTTTCTATGGGAAATGATATTGCAGATTTCAATAATGATGGTTGGTTGGACTTCATGTCCGTAGATATGGTATCAGAGGATAATTATGGCATTAAGGCCAGTATGAGTGGTATGAATACAGAACGATTCAACAATTTGGTCGAAGATGGGTTCCATTACCAATACATGTACAATACTTTACAATTAAATAATGGAAATAGTGTAGAAACCAATGCGCCGCTTTTTTCTGATATAGCTTCTTTTAGTGGTGTTTCCAGTACAGATTGGAGTTGGGGACCACTATTTTTTGATATGGATAACGATGGGGACAAAGACCTTTTTATTTCAAATGGAATAAAAAGGGATTTTAGAAATGTTGATTTTATCCATTACAGACAGCGAAAGGAAAGTGAGTATGATGAAAAAATAAAAGAAGCACCGGAAAAGGCTAAAATCTTACTGGAAAGACAAAGAGACGAAGATCTTCTTCGTAGAATGCCCTCCAGAAAAAAAGACAACTACTTCTTTGAAAATGATGGAGGATTGGCTTTTAAGAAAAAGAATAAAATTTGGGTCGAAGAAAAATTAACAGCTACGAACGGAGCAGCATACGCAGATTTAGACAATGATGGAGATCTTGATATCATCACAAATAATATGGATGATAAGGCCTTTATCTATAAAAACAATGCTTCAGAGCTAGGCATGGGAAACTACTTAAAAATAAATTTAAAAGGTTCTTCAAAAAATACAGACGGTATTGGAGCTAGGGTGACAATTACCACAAAAGATGGAATACAGACTATAGAACAATACCTCTCCAGAGGTTTTCAGTCATCTGTCGATAAAACAATTCATTTTGGTGTTGGCTCAGAAGACAAAATAGAGCAATTGACCATTGTGTGGCCCGATGACACAAAACAAACCCTAAAAAACATTAATGCCAATACAACCATAAACTTAAACCATTCGGAAGCAGAAAAAGCAGACCAAATAGCACATCAATCAGAAACGAATAAAATTTTTGACAACATAACCAACCAAATTTCCCTTGATCATCGCGTGGTGGAAAACCAATTTGATGATTTTGAAAAAGAAATCCTGTTGCCACATAAAATGTCAGAAGAGGGCCCTGCCTTGGCAGTAGGTGATATTGATAACGATGGACTCGAAGATATTTACATAGGAGGAGCCAAAGGTATTTCAGGGGCTTTGTACTTGCAGCAAAATGATGGTGGATTTTCCAAATCCAATATATCTACTTTTAGTAGAGATGCAGAATGTGAAGACGTTGATGCCATCTTTTTTGATATCGATGGTGATGGTGATCAAGATTTATATGTGGTCAGTGGAGGCAATGAGCACGAATTCGGTTCCAAATACTATGCAGACAGAATTTATATAAACAACAAAGGTGCTTTCACAAAAATGGGCACTTTTGATGTTGTCCCTGCAAGCGGTTCCATTGTAAAACCATTTGACTATGATTTTGATGGTGATTTAGACCTTTTTGTTGGAGGAAGGCAATATCCTGGCAACTATCCACATCCTGGTACCAGTTTCTTGCTCCGTAACGATTCCGATCAGGGAAGGCTCCATTTGACATCTGTGGCTGGTGAGGCTTTGAAATCCTTGGGTATGGTTACCGATGCTACATGGGCAGATGTAGATGGTGATGGGATGGAAGATTTAACTGTGGTAGGCGAGTGGATGCCCATAACGTTTTTAAAGAATGATAAAGGGACTTTTCAAAATATTACAGAATCATCCGGATTGGAAAATACGAACGGATGGTGGTTCAGTGTCAAGGCTCATGATTTTGACAATGATGGCGATGTTGATTTCATAGCGGGTAATTTAGGACTGAACAGTAAATATCAGACCTCGGTTGAAGAACCTTTTTCAATTTATGCCAAAGACTTTGACCAAACTGGAACCACTGATATCGTTTTGGGCTATTACCAAGAAGGTAAGCAATATCCACTAAGGGGTAGGGAATGCAGTTCACAGCAAATGCCCTTTATCAAGAAAAAATTTGAGAATTATCATTCGTTTGCCTCTGCAGAATTAATAGACGTTTACGGAGAGGAGAATATTTCAGATGCCCTAAAATATGAGGCTAACACATTTACGACATCCTATTTTGAAAATTTAGGTGACGGTCAATTCAAGGTCAGGGAATTACCTGGTGAGGCACAGATTACTGCTGTTACGTCTATTATCAACGAAGATTTTAATAATGACGGGTTCATGGATGTATTGCTAATGGGTAACATCTATGGCTTTGAAGTGGAAACTCCACGACAAGATGCGGGATATGGACTTTATCTTGAAGGAGATGGCAAGGGCAATTTTAATCCGCTGATGCCTTATGAAAGTGGTCTTTTCATAAAAGGCGACGTGGCCAAAGCTAAAAAAATAAATATGGCAACGCATAAAGATGTTTTGATTGTTGCCCTTAAAAATGACAGCGTACAATTCATCAAATCAAATCAAAATCAGAAAAACAAACAAAGCAAAGCAGATATATAATTCACCTAAGAGATCATAACCTAAAAACACAGAAAAACAACTGCTCCAATAGAGATGAATTAAAGTTTTGGAGATTAGCCAAAACAGACTAAAAGCAAACCAACTAATGATGTCGCAATTAAAAAACGCTACTGTAAATACTAGGAACAGCACCGCCAGTGCTTTACTTTTTGTATTGATTTTTCTTTGCGGTCTATCGCTTAGTGCACAGAATAACCTCTCATCTACAGCTACGGCTACATCTAGCGGATTTGATGGAGAGAATGAACCTAGTCTGACAATCGATGGAGATGCTACAACAAAGTGGGTTGGCAAAATTGGGGAAGATGGGCAATGGTTATTGGTTGTTCTTCCTGGAGCTACGGAAATAGTTAGGGCAAAAATCAGCCTAGTAGATGGTAAAGGAAACGCCATTCCGTCATTTGCACTTCAAACCTATCTCAACGGTTTTTGGGAAGATGAAGCCATCAAAGAAAATAATACCGAAAAAGAAGTGGTTTTTGATTTCAAAAAACCGCTGCTTACAGATAGATTGCGATTGTCTGTTACCGGAGCATATAAAGTGACGGTTAGCGAATTCGAAATCTATGGTCAGGATTATGTCTCCAAAGATGCTACCCCTGTTCGTAAGATTCTGGTAAACCAGAGTGGTTATAATTTAGGAAAACCCAAAAGGTTTACAGCACCTGAATTGAAAGACGGAGCGCTTTTTTCAGTCATCAATCACAAGACGGGCAAAAAAGAATATCAAGGAAAAATCAAAGGCGGTATAGGTGATTTTTCTGAATTCAACCCGCTATCCGATGTTGAATATCAGGTTGCTGTAGATACGAGTAGGTCCCATCCTTTTAGAATTGGACCCTTTTGGTTGGAAAGGGTTTCCTATCAAAACATGATGGATTTCATGGCGGGTGCAAGGCACTATACAGGCACAACCGATGAAATTATGAATTTATCATGGGCATGGCGTGATGGTGACTTTTTCAATTGGGCACTGCAAACACTGATAGCGCAATACCTGTCCAATCCCGAAGCGTACAAGCAAATGGACAGTAAAATAAGTTATGTCCCTAATACAAAATTTCCAAAAGACTATGAAGGCAAATGGGGAGAGCTTAAGCCATACAAAGAAACGGCGCCTGATATTGTAAAACTGATTCATTGGGATGTAGATGTGAAGATTTCCCAAGAATTGGAACACGAACACCAAAAAGCCGAACTGGCCCATTTCTTATATGCATTCCCTTACCTAAAAGAATGGTTGCCCCAGCAGAATTTCGAGATTGTTTACAAATACTTGAAACGAAAATGGAGCAAGGAAGCCGTAAGGCCAGGGTCTACAACAAAATATGATAAAAGTGAAGGGCATAATCTGTTTGCCCTGAAAACAAAATTGGGAACTACCAAAGGAGAACTGCCACCAGGACATTCGGTAATTCCCAACTTAATGATGTATGAAGTGGCCAAAAGGCAAGGAGATGGCGATGCCGATAGTTACTTCAATGCAGCATATCGTCAAATGGAATGGATGATTGCCCATTTAAATTGGGAAGATCCCATAACCACCAAAGGGCAACGCATGTCCGAGCATATGACCATGCGGGCATTTGCCTATTTCTTGAATCAATACCCGAAAAAGGCTCCTTCAGGGTTATATGAAAAAGTTATGGATTGGGCTCAAATTGTAGTACGTCGATCCAACAATATGTGGGATTTCAGAAAATATACGGACAACGAAGAATGGATTCCCATAGGATGGAACGAAACAGGAAATGTTCTGGGGTTTCCTGCCTGTGCGCTGGCCGCGGCCAGTATCATTAAGGATGGGGATTTGAACAAAAGACTGATGCAATTGGTTTGGTCCCATTTTGACAATGCTTTTGGAAGAAATCCAACGGGAAGGCACTTTTCCTATGATGGTCCTAATGAAATAGAAGGAGTGGATTTGGGGTGGTACTCTTACCATGAAGGTGGTATTGGGCGTTTGTCCCCAGTTCGTTTTGTTTTTGATGGTTCCCCCAAAACGAACCACTACCCCAATTACCCGGCAATTGGAAACTACGGATGGACAGAAGGCTGGGTACAATTCAATACAGCATTCAACATGAGTATGGCCTATTTGGCTAATAGCGACATCAAGATTGAAGTACGGCAAATAGATAAGAAGACCCTAAAAATTAAACTGAAAGCTCCTATTAACTTTAATCAAGGTGAGTTGGCTAAAGCTAGGATTAATATGAGTTTGCCCAATGGCGATAATACAGAAGTAGAATTGGTCAGTGAAGGTAAATATGCTACCTATTTAAGTGGAACTATTCCTATTGAAACAGGAGGTGCAACTAAGAATAATGTATTTCTCCCTTTAAAAAAAGGAGATGAGGTTACCGTAAGCTATGGATATGGCTATTTCGAGAAAGTGGCAACGCTCACTATAGAATGATTTTGAAAAAAAGCGAACAACAAACTGATAATACGATTTAAGATAAAATTGAAAACTTACCGAAATAAAAGTATAAAGACGAAATAATGAGCCAAATAGACTATATCACCATCATTGTGTTTTCGCTTCTCATTGTAGGGGCCGGTTTGGCTTTTCGTAAGAGCGGTACAGATATGAAATCCTATTTTGCGGCAGGTGGAGCTGTTCCATGGCCTATTAGTGGGCTGTCACTGTTTATGAGTTTTTTCTCAGCAGGTACTTTTGTGGTTTGGGGTTCCATTGCCTATGAGTTGGGATGGGTTGCTATTACTACCCAAATGGCGATGTGTATTGGAGGATTTTTGGTAGCCTATTTCATAGCACCTGCTTGGCGAAAAACAAATAGCCTTACCACTGCCGAATTTGTGAGGAAACGTTTGGGTGAAAAAAGCCAGAAATTTTATACTTATATCATCCTCTTTTTGTCCTTGGGATATGCAGGTTCCTTCCTTTATCCTGTTGCAAAGATCATCAATGTATCCACAGGTTTTCCAATTGATGCTTGCGTTATCGTTTTAGGACTACTGATTCTCTTGTACACTGTAGTGGGTGGGTTGTGGGCAGTTATGATTACGGATGTGTTACAGTTTGTCATTTTGACCGCTGCTGTGATTATTGTAGTCTATTTGTCCTTTCAAGAAGTTGGAGGAATCAGTCAATTTGTAGAGAAAGCCCCTGAAAATTTCTTTGATTGGACGAGTGGAGAGTATTCGTGGTGGTTCATTGTTGGTTTTGTGGTCTATAGTACCATTTTTATAGGAGGGAATTGGGCTTACGTACAACGATATACTAGCGTAAAAGATACGAAAAGTGCCAAAAAAGTGGGACTCACCTTTGGATGGCTATATCTGCTGTGCCCATTTATTTGGATGTTGCCCCCAATGGTCTATAAAGTGTTGAACCCGCAACTGAGTGGGCTTGAAAACGAAGGCGCTTACCTTTTAATGTGTAAACAAGTGCTTCCAATGGGTATGTTGGGATTGATGCTAGGTGGAATGGTCTTTGCCACCGCAAGCTCTGTCAATACAACTCTGAATTTAGCGGCCTCAGTAATCACCAATGACATTTTCAGGGTCATACGGCCCAAAGCATCTCTTAAATCAACCATGTTTGTGGCTAAGCTATCCACTGTTTTGTTCGGTATCGGAACCATAATAGTGGCCCTATTGGTTCCCGCAGCAGGTGGTATTGTGAATGTCGTATTGAGTATTGGTGCTTTAACTGGATGTGCCTTGTACGGACCACCGATATGGGCCTGTTTTTCAAAACGGCATACAGGCAATTCCATCTTATGGATAACGATTATAAGTCTGATTATCAATATAGGCTTGAAATTTCTTGCAGAACCTCTGTTCGGTGCACCGTTATCAAGGGCTAATGAGATGTTGTTCGGGGCCATTCAACCACTATTGTTTTTGGCTGTATATGAGCTATTTGCATGGTATAAAGACAAAGAAAGCGAACAATACCATGAGTTTAAAACGATGATTGGAGTTACCCAAGTGGTGGATATTGAAGAGAGTGAACAGAATACTTTTGGATTGAAGGTTTTGGGTGTCACTTTGGCCATGGTAGGAATCTTGGTGATGGTACTTGGAAGCATAGCAAAAGAATCTCGGGGAATCGTTTTGACTGTAGGTTTGATAATACTGATAGTATCGGCTTTTATCCATCCAAAAATGAAAATAAAGACACTTTTAAAACATAATCAATGATTATCCTATAAAAAGGGTATGAGATGGAAATATTATAGAACAACTGAGCATTAAGTAGTAGATAATAGAATGATCAAAAAAGAATTTGAGAAATCGAGAGATAATAAGCAGAATATAATTGAGGCCGATTTTGTTGTTGTTGGAGGGGCTTGTCAGGTGTGTGTGCTGCGGTAGTTGCTGCCAGAGATAACTTGAAAGTTGTTTTGGTCCAGGATAGGCCTGTTTTGGGGGGAAACTCCTCAAGTGAGGTAAGGCTTTGGGCATTGGGAGCAACATCCCACATGGGCAACAACAATAGATGGTCCCGTGAAGGAGGATTTATCAATGAAGTTTTATTGGATAACCTCTATCGTAACAAAGAAGGAAACCCACTTGTTTTTGATACGATTTTGCTTGAAAAAGTTTATGAAGAGTCCAACATACAGTTGTTGCTGAATACAGCTGTTTACGATGTAACGAAATCGGATGATAAAAATATCGGACAGGTTAAAGCATTTTGTAGCCAAAACTCCACAACATATATATTGAAAGCACCGCTTTTCTGTGATGCTTCGGGTGATGGAATCGTGGCCTTTAAGGCAGGAGCTTCATTTCGTATGGGTGCTGAAACTGCGGAAGAATTTGATGAGCAATTTGCCCCAAACATTGAGGACTATGGAAATCTATTAGGGCACTCACTCTATTTTTATTCCAAAGATGTAGGTAAACCTGTTGAATACGTACCGCCTTCATTTGCGATAGACAATGCTGGAGAATTACCACGTATAAAAAACTATCAACTTAACGAGCATGGTTGTAAACTTTGGTGGGTAGAATATGGTGGACGATTGGATACAGTGCATCAGTCAGAAGAAATAAAATTTGAGCTCTGGAAGGTTGTCTACGGTATTTGGGACTATGTAAAGAATAGCGGTAAGTATCCCGAAGCGGAAAACCTCACATTGGAATGGGTAGGAACTATTCCAGGAAAAAGAGAAAGTAGAAGGTTCGAGGGAGACTTTGTGCTGACCCAAAAAGATATTATTGAGCAACGGGATTATTATGATAGCGTGGCTTTTGGGGGCTGGGCCATGGACCTTCACCCTGCTGATGGTGTATACAGTGAGCATAATTCCTGTACCCAATGGCATAGTAAAGGAGTGTATTCCATTCCCTATCGATGCTATTACAGCAAAGACATTGAGAACCTTTTCTTTGCAGGAAGAATTATCAGTGCGTCACACGTAGCATTCGGTTCATCAAGAGTAATGCTCACCTGTGCCCATGGTGCACAGGCAGTCGGTAAAGCGGCTGCAATTTGTATCAAAAATAATTGGTTGCCTAGAGTGTTGTCCGAAGAAGAGAAGATCGGCATGCTACAAATGGAGTTGAATCGGGATGGCCAAAGTATTCCTAGATTGGAAACCGAAGATTCACAAGATTTAGCCCAGTCTGCCTCATTGGTGGCTTCCTCGGAACTAAGTTTGAGTACAATGAACAGTTCGAAAGAATGGCAAGCACTCACGGTAAGTACTGCACAGTTGTTACCATTGAAATCAAACACGAAATATAGCTTCACAGGTAAATTACGAGCAAAAGAAAATACAACAGTAACCATAACATTAAAGCATAGTTCATCTAAAAAGCACTATACTCCTGATGTGGAATTGGAATCCAAAAGCTTTCAGTTGCATGAAAGCGAACAGGAAATCACGTTCACAAGCGAAAAGGAATTGGATTCTGACGGCTATGTCTACCTATGTTTCATGAAGAATGAAGTAGTGGAAATAGCGTTGTCAGATGAAAGATTTTCGGGAGTTATGACCGTGCAGCATAAGGTGAATCCGGCCGTATCAAACTATGGAATACAAGAACCGCCTGAAGGTATCGGGGTTGATACCTTTGAATTCTGGACCCCGCAAAGATTTCCAAAAGGAAAAAACTTGGCTCTGGACATTACCCCTCCAATACAAGGCTTTTTTACGGAAAATCTAAAGAATCAGCAGTTGAGGCCAACCTCATGCGGAAATACAAACGTATGGCTGTCTGACATTGATGATAAAAACCCAAAACTCAGTTTGCAATGGGACAAAAAACAGACCATAGGGCGAATTAAACTCTTTTTCGATTCGGACTATGACAATGCGCTCGAATCCATTTTAATGACGCATCCAAAGTCTGTCACCACATTTATGCAATCTGATTATGAAATACATGATGCCGAGGGAAATGTGATTTTTTCAAAAAATAATAATTACCAAGCCATCAATACCATCGAACTGGACAATCCTATCCAGACAGATGCGATTTCTGTAGTGTTTAAGAAAAGTGAAAAACACATACCCGTTGCATTGTTTAAGGTTGCCGTATACCCTTCTTAGAACAGTGTACATGATTAGTAGTGATTACAAAAAGCGTATCGTGGTAAACCGTAACCTATTTGGCCTAAAAGGTATTTTTCTTGTTTGTCTACTTGTAGCTTGTGGTCAGAAAGAAAATGAGCTCAACCTAGGGGCCATGGTGCAACCAGTTTCAGACAATCATATAAAGATTAGTCAGGATTATCATATTTGGGGAGCCTCGGTAGTCAAGGGATACGATGGTAAATACCATATGTATTATTCCAGATGGAAATATGAGTTGGGGCATATGGGTTGGGTTACTGATTCAGAGATTGCTTATGCGGTAGCTGATAAAGCTGAAGGACCTTACGTAGATGTGAATGTGGCATTACCTGCAAGAGGGAAAGCGTTTTGGGACGGAACTACGACACACAACCCCAATATCATTAAAGTTGATGGACAGTACTACCTATACTACATGGGCACGACTTCTTCGGTGGAAGCGGTACAACCCACTTCCATGAAGAACAAAGACTGGTGGATATATAGGAATAATCAAAGAATTGGGGTAGCATGGTCAGATAAACCGGAAGGTCCATGGAACAGATTTGATGAACCTGTTATTGACATTGATAAAGATCCAAAAGCTCTTGATGCACTTGCAGTGAACAATCCTGCAGTGAACATAGGTCCAGATGGGAAAATATTCGCTGTGTACAAAGTGGTTGCAAAGACCGACGATTGGAAACCAGTGGACATGGAAAACAATGATACTTGGCATGCTTCCAAAGGTGGTCGTGTACGTTTTCTTGCTGCTTTCGCCGATAGTCCACTTGGACCATTTACCAAGCATGAAGAACCCATTTTTGAACTGAAAGAATCAGAAGATGGTCACATGTTTGCCGAAGACCCCTACGTATGGAGTCAGGACGGAAAATACTATGCTCTTGTGACCGATATAAAAGGTCTATTTACAGGGGATACCGGGGCTATTGCATTGATGGAATCGGATAATGGATACGATTGGGTACAATCAAAATATCCTTTGGTAGTGCCTGGAAAAATACTCAAGGCTGATGGTACCAGAACCGAGTATAAAATTGAACGACCACAGTTATTGGTCGAAGATGGTACCCCAACGTTCCTTTTTGGCGCATTAGGTATCACGGTTGATGGAGTGCACAGGGGACATGCCTGCAACTTGAGGATTCCATTGAACAGTTCAAAATAAAAAGTCTAATAGTGTACAATTTCAAACGATGTACAGAATTGTAGAAATCTATTTCGGAAAAATAAAAATGTATTAAGGATAAATAAAAAATCAAACTACTAATTAATGAGAATCTACATAAAACAAATTAGTGCGACAGTTATTATTGCCATTATTTCAATATTAAGTGTCAATGCTCAAATTCCGGGATACAAATTGGTAAACGAACCTGTTGATATCAGTTCCGACTTTTTTGATTTTCAGAATACCTACTATTTTGCAGATAGTTTGGCCTCTTTTGACCCTAAAACGGGTATTGGGGAAATCAACTACAAACGCCATGAGTACAAAACAAGAATAGCGTTCAACAATATGCTGGGCGTTTTGAAGCCTGTTACGCCCAATGAATTTCCTGATGCAGAGTACCCAGCATCGCCCAACAAGGCATTTGCCCTTGAATTCGTGTCGGATAGAGCGGTACGATTGAAAGTATACAGTGGAGTTGATGCAACTCCGGACGAATCTTCATTGATGTTGGTCAATGGTACCGTGCCTAAGGCAAAACCATGGAAATACACATATAAATCTGGTGAGCACACCTATGCGAGCAAGCATGCGAAACTGGTTATTTCTGTATACCCATGGAAGGTGTCACTCTATGATAATAAAGGAAAATTACTTACTTCAACCAGTCATCATGTGGACCATGCAGAGAATACCTACACGCCCGTAATGCCTTTTTCCTTTGTACAACGAGCAACGGACTATTCGCGAAGCTTTAATGCTGCTTTTTCACTTTCGCCCAACGAGAAGATTTATGGATGTGGGGAATCCTATACCGAATTCAATAAAAGAGGAAGCAAAGTAGTATTGTTTTCTGATGATGCCAATGGTGTTCAGAATGAATCGAACTACAAACCTATTCCTTTTTTTATGAGTAGTCGGGGGTATGGCATGTTCATGCATACGTCTTCGCCCATTACTTGTGATTTTGGCAGATATTTTAGCGGTGTCAATGCGTTGATGGTCGGTGATGAGACTTTGGATTTGTTCATTTTCATCGGAGATCCTAAAGAAGTACTTAATGAGTACACTGATCTCACTGGAAAGGCCCAAATGCCACCACTGTGGTCCTTTGGGTTTTGGATGAGCCGTATTTCTTACGCCAGTGAAGAGGAAGGTCGTGCCGTTGCAAAAAATCTGCGTAAGCATAAGATACCAAGCGATGTGATTCATTTCGACACGAATTGGTTCGAAGAAGATTGGCGATGTGATTATAAATTTTCAGAGAATCGTTTCGATGATTCGGAGGGCATGATCGCTGATTTCGATAAAGATGGATTCAAAACATGCCTATGGCAGCTTCCGTATTTTGTGCCTCACAATAAACTGTTCGATGAAATTGTAGGTAATGGCCTTCATGTAAAAAATGGAAAAGGAAATGTGCCTTACAATGATGCCGTGCTGGATTTTTCCAATCCCAAAACTGTGGAATGGTACCAAGGTAAAATAGGAAGATTACTTGAACTTGGAGTAGGTGCGATTAAAGTTGATTTTGGTGAAGCAGCTCCCTATACTGGGATTTATGCTTCGGGCAAAACTGGGTTTTATGAGCATAATTTATACCCATTACGATACAACAAAGCCGTAGCAGAAATCACTCAAGAAATAAAAGGAGAGCAGATTATGTGGGCACGTAGTGCTTGGGCGGGGAGTCAACGTTATCCGGTACACTGGGGTGGAGATCCTGCCAATACAAATACGGCCATGGCCGCTACATTAAGGGGAGGACTATCCATAGGGCTTAGCGGTTTTTCATTCTGGAGTCACGATATTGGAGGTTTTGTTCACCCTTGTCCTGAAGATTTATATAGGAGATGGACTCCTTTCGGGATGCTTACATCCCATACGCGTTCCCATGGTTTTCCACCAACTGAGCCTTGGGAGTATGGAGAGCCGTTTCTCTCACAATTTAGGAACGCCGCGAATATGCGCTACCAGTTGATGCCATACATCTATGCACAGGCTAAAAAATGTACCGAAACCGGATTGCCCATGATGCGTGCACTTTTTGTTGAATTTCCAGATGACCCGGGAACTTGGTTGGTGGATGACGAATACCTGTTCGGTGAAGACATCTTGGTTGCTCCTTTATTCGAAGAGATCAAAGAACGAAGCATATACCTGCCTGAAGGAAAGTGGATAGACTATCAAACTGGAAAAGTTTATGATAAAGGATGGCACACGATTACAGCAGGAGAAATACCTGTCGTTATGTTGGTTCGGGATAATACGATTATTCCACATATCAAGCTTGCGCAATCGACCAAATTTATGGACTGGTCCAAAATTGACCTGAAAGTGTACAGTACAGGAGGCGCTAACTCCAATGGAGATATCTGCTTGCCAGAGGATGACAAACTGATTGAAATTTCCGCTACAAAAAGTGAAAATTCTTGGACCTTGAATAAAAACGGAGTAAATACCAAATTTAAAATCATACAATAATCAATCAAATGAGACTAGCTATTATTTGTATCCTTACAGTAGTATTATCCTCTTGCCAACCAAAAAAAGAAAAAGAACCAGCTAAAGAGTTTGCTCTCGAATTTGGTGCTGCACCCAGTACCGCTGTATTCAAAGACAGCACATATAGTATTTGGGGAGCTACGCTTACTAAAGGAAATGACGGATTGTATCATATGTTCTATTCCCGATGGCTTAAATCTTTGGGCAGTGCATGGACAACGCATTCAGAGATTGCACATGCCGTTTCTGAGTCTCCTTTTGGTCCTTTTGAACATAAAGATGTAGCACTTCCACCGAGAGGAGCTGAATATTGGGATGGTCTTTGTACGCACAACCCCACAATCCATAAGTTTGGCGATACGTATTATCTCTACTATATGGGAAATACGGGAGATGGAATCAATTATTCCACGCCAACAAAAGGAAAATTGAATTGGGTGCATCGTAACAATCAACGTATTGGTGTAGCGGTTGCTAAGGATCCAAATGGTCCATGGGAGCGAATGGATGTACCATTGGTAGATGTGGGCAAAGATTCTACATCCATAGATGCGTTATGTGTAACCAACCCTTCGGTAACCCAAGGCTCAGATGGGAAATTTTTGATGGTCTACAAAGCAGTAGGTAAAAAGAGACCGGGTGTCTTCGGAGGACCTGTTGTACATTGCGTGGCTACATCAGACTCCCCGACGGGACCATTCAAGAAACACCCTGATCCAATATTCACTGTTGAGGGAAGTGACTTTCCCGCAGAGGATCCGTCAATTTATTATTACAAAGGTAAATACAGGGCCATTGTTAAAGATGTACGCGGAGATTTTACTGGTATATGGAACACACTGGCATGTTTTGAATCAGAAAATGGAATTGACTGGCAACTGTCAGCTAACCCCCTGGCCTCTAAAAGGCAAATTAAGTGGGAAGATGGAGAAATTGAAGAGGTTGAATTGCTCGAGCGTCCTCAAGTGTATATGGAAAACGGGGAGCCTAAACTAGTACTATGTGCTGTTAAAACGACAACTGCAGAAGGCCATGAAGACCTAAGAAATGTGCAAATACCTCTGATTATCGGAGAGAAGATACTAAATAAATAATGGAATTCTAGAAGTGTAGTGATCCTACCGGGGTTTAACTCAATTATAAAGACAAGATGAAGAAGAGTCCTTTTTTAATTCTAATTTCTGTATTGCTTTTCAGCTGTAATTCAAATGAGAAGCTTTCTGGCAACGATACACTTTCCTTAAATGGTGATTGGAAATTCAACACCATTTATGGTGAAGGATCCAATTACATGAATATTAGGGAGACGGATAGCGATTTAGTAATAGATAATACAGATGCCAACATAAAAATTCTCGGTGATTGGAGAATTGTCACAGAAGGTGAACGGGATACTTATTTTTATGGTAAAGACTATGTAATGCACAACTTCACCAATACCGATCTAGGGGGTGGCAATAAGGCTGATACTTCCTATGTTAGGTTTTATCCAAAGTTTAAAAAATCAGGGTTTTACGAAGTGTTTTCAAGATATCCCTTTGCTTCAAATATGACGGCACAATACAATATAAAACACGTCACGGGCATTACTACAAAGTATTTCAATCAAAGGGTCTTTTGTAACGAATGGAATAGTCTCGGCATTTATGAATTTGGTAATTCAGATGAAGACTATGTAGAATTGACGGCTATTGTCAGTGGAGAAGTTGCTGCGGATGCCGTTATGTTCCGGGAAATTTCGGAAGAGAAGTATATAAAAGCGCAGGAAGAGCCTAAACGTGTTTTCTTGAGCGATTTTGATGATTCAAACTGGTACGACCTAAAAGTGCCTGGACATTGGGGAATGATCAACGATTTTTCAAATTATACCGGGATTGGATGGTATCGAAAAGCCATAGAACTTCCTGAAAATTGGGAAAAGGGGACCGATGATCGCTATTATTTAAAATTTGAGGGGGTATACCATCTTTCAAAGGTCTATATCAATGGAAAATTTATTGGTAAAAATCGAGGGGGATTTACACCTTTTGAATTTGATGTGACCGAAGCATTGAATTTTAATGGGACAAATGTTATTGCCGTCCAGGCGGATAACAGTGCCATTGTTAGCGCTACCTGGAACTGGGGGGGCATTATTAGGGATGTAACCTTGACCAAAAACAAGGATATACGATTGGATTATCAATATATTCATGCCGATCCCGACCTATCATCGGGCATGGCCCAAGTAAAATTGAAGGTACGTGTTGAAAATAATTCCAATGCAAAGCGAACAGTAAATGTCCATGCTCAACTCATGCATTCTATAGAAATAGGAACCTTGGATGGCAGTCTTGAAATTGACCCGCATACTTCAAGAGATATTGATTTGGAAACCACCTTGGATGCAGATAAAGTGCAGCTTTGGCATTTTGACCATCCTAAACTTTACAGTGTAGTGACCACTGTTTCCGAAGGTGGGGTGCTCTTGGACCAAAGGACAGATGATTTTGGTATACGTAAAATAGAACTTACTGATTCCAAAATGCTTTTAAATGGAGAACCAGTGCGTTTGGCAGGCTACAACAGGGTAAGCGAAAGCCGTTTTTGGGGCTCTTCAGAACCTTTGGAAGTGCTTGAGGAAGATGTTGACCTTATGAAGGAAGCCGGAGCTAATTTTATGCGTATCATGCACGGGAATCAGAACAAAAAACTTTTTGAATTATGTGACAGAAAAGGGATAATGTTGTTTGAAGAAGTCAATGTAAGGGACTTGGCCAATGATGAGTTCCGGTTAAAGTATTATCCGCTGTCCGAATCTCAACCGGGTGGAGAAGGTGTCATTGACCCCAAAAGTGAAGATGAAGAAGTATTGATGCTAGATGAACCCTATGTTATGTTAAAGGGTGAGCATGGACTGGATGTGATGAAGAACGATTATTTCTTGCCAAAGTATTGGTTGAAAAAAATGATTGAACGTGACATCAACCACCCAAGTATCATAGGTTGGAGCGTAGGTAATGAATTGAATAACCATTATGAATATGGCAGGGCCGCCATTGAATATGTAAAAAAGGAACTGGATCCTTATAGACTGGTTACCTGCGTTAGCAATTCTGGTCAGCAATCAGAATATACCCCTGATACGGATCCGAATACCTTTTCAGATTTGATTATGCACAATATGTATCCTTGGCAAGGAGAACCCCAAGATGTATTGGATACACTTAGGTCAAAATGGCCCAATAAGCCCATATTTATATCAGAATTTGGTTTTGGCCCCCTTCCTTCTACAGGATTGGATGTCGATCAAGATATCATCTCAGAATGGATGGAATATTATAGAGGGAAAAATGATTTTGTGGTGGGTACATCGCTCTGGACATTCAATGATTACCGAAGTGCTTACGCTGGAACCACGGCAGAAGAAAATAGGGTATGGGGAGTCATTACTTCTTGGAGAAAGAAAAGGAGATTGTTCAATCGTCTAAGGAGAGAACATGCACCAATAAAAGATATTGAGGTTTCCCATATCGACTTCGAAAAAAAGACTGCCGATGTTCGTATCCCTATTAAAGGCAGAGAGGATTATCCCAGCCACACGATGAAAGGATATACGTTGGCGTATCAATTTAAAAACACTGATGGTGAGATGGTCTTCGATAAAAAATTGAGATTACCCATCTTAAAACCCGAAGACGGGGAATGGAAAGGACAAATTACTTGGGATGGTCTGCCAGAACAAGTATTGGACTTGACCCTTAATCTGGTAACACCGACCTACCATTCAAGATTCAACAAAACCCTTTCCTTCCAAAAAGCAATTACACCAGAAATCAAGGAAATTATTCCGGGGAAGTATGCAGTCAGGGTATTATTTGATAACGTGCCCAACGCTACGGAATATTATGTTGCCTATTCCAATGGTGACAACGTAGTAACAAATTCCAATTCAACCATCAATCATTTTATAGATATTGATGGCCTAAGCGAGGACAAAAGCTACAGTTTTAAACTCTATGCGGTCAACGATAAAGGGGTAAGCAATCCATCCACAACAAAAGAGGTAATCACGAGTAGCAAAGAGTTGCCTCCAACCATTTGGGATTCCTTTATTACCGATAATAAGTTGGTCATTGGGTATACCAGTGATTTTGATGATGGCAATTATACGGTTGAATATGGTACATCCAAAGCTAATTTGAACAAGACGTTTGTCTCCAATGTACGTGGAATGCTATCTATAGACTTAGAAGGAGAGGCGCCTGTTTTCTTCCGAATCAAACGTGAAACTGCAAATGGTGAAAGCAATTGGTCCGAAATAGAGAAGGCGGAACAGAAAAAAACAGTGCTGTAAATTTTAGAAAAGAGTAATGCCGAAAGGAAAATACACATCTATTTTTATTCTATCAATACTGATTGGGTATCACAGCTGTATATCCCAAAGTAATTTGGACTTTACAGAGTTGCTTCCAGAAAAGCTGGATAAGGCCAACATTATTTCCGAAGAGGGCTATAATGTTTGGGGAACCAATATCCTTAAGGGAAAAGACGGGAAATATCATGCTATTTACTCACGTTGGCCAAAATCACGTGGCCATCATGGTTGGGCAACCCATTCTGAGATTGCACACGCTATTTCTGATAGTTTAACAGGGCCTTACAAGTTTCAGAATTTAGTATTGCCCCCAAGAGGTAAAGAATACTGGGACGGTGATTGCACGCATAACCCCCATGTTGTAGTGTATGAAGGTCGTTATTATCTCTATTACATGGGGAACCATGGAAGTGGGTATTGGGGTACCACACCTGGGATGCCTTCCATGAAAGACGATCAATGGTGGGTGAATCGTAATCATCAGCGAATAGGAGTTGCCGTGACAGATGATTTAAATGACGAATGGGAACGTTTTGACAAGCCTTTAATCGATATTGATGCCACACGTAGATTGGTTTCGACGCCTGTAGTCTCCATACGGCCAGATGGTAAATTTTTGATGGTTTATAAGTATGTAAAGGAAAAAGAAGGTATGTATGGTGGCAAGGTGGTACATGTTACGGCCTTATCCAATGCTCCACTGGGACCATTTAAAGATACTGGCAAACCATTTATTGAAGCCAAAACTTCAAAATTTGCACTGGATGATCATGTAGAGTGGTTTCAAGATGGTCACTATTACTGTATCGGGAAAGATCATGATGGTTCGCTTACCTCATACAGCAAAGGAACAATGGTTTTGTATACTTCAGACGAAGAAGGCTTAGATTGGTCATTGGCGGAACAACCCTTGGTATTGAAGGCAGGAAAATTGTTTTGGACGGATAACAGCGAAACCCTTTGTGAACGCACGGCAGATATGCCCAAACTGTATTTTGAAGGCGGAATCCCAAAGGCATTGATTATTGCAGTATTGCCCAAGGATAGTGAAGACTCATTTTCCGTGGTAATGCCATTTAAAACTTATGGTGACGAATAAACTTAAATTGATACGAATGAAAAACTTGATTTTCTTGGTAATGTTTGCAGCTTTGGTGTCCTGCAATTCAAAAAAAAACACACCTGAGTCTTCAAAAGAAACCGTTTCGGACAGTTTGAAACAAATTACTTCGGAATATAAACTGGAATTAGGAAAGGTAGCTCCACAATCCATGTTTAGTGGGGGCGATTCCTTAAGTATTTGGGGTGGCTCCGTAACAAAAGCTGATGATGGTGTATATCATATGTTTTATTCGCGATGGAAAAAAGATTTGGGCTGGGCCTGGGTAACCCATTCAGAAATAGCCCATGCCACTTCAGACTCTCCTTTTGGTCCATGGGAACATAAAGATGTTACGTTACCCCTTCGA
Organism: Flagellimonas sp. HMM57; assembly: GCF_021390175.1. NCBI lineage: Bacteria > Pseudomonadati > Bacteroidota > Flavobacteriia > Flavobacteriales > Flavobacteriaceae > Flagellimonas > Flagellimonas sp. HMM57. Next base: position 3,157,397 of record NZ_CP090004.1, read on the forward strand.
GGAGCCAAATTTTGGGATGGATTGTGCACCCATAACCCTACCATACATAAATTTGATGGCAAATATTATCTGTATTACATGGGCAATACAGGAGATGGAGTAAATGTATGTGAGCCTGGAAAGCTCAAATTCAATTGGAGCCATAGAAATAATCAACGCATTGGGGTGGCTATAGCCGATAATCCCAATGGACCTTGGGAACGCTTTGATACTCCTTTAGTTGATGTGAGCCCTAATGATAACGCACTGGATGCCCTTGTAACCAATAATCCTTCTATTGTCAAACGTCCAGATGGGGGTTATCTCATGGTATATAAAGCAGTGGGTAAAAAGAAGGAAGGTATTGCTGGTGGACCTGTGGTACACTGTGTTGCAACTTCTGATAGCCCTACGGGCCCTTTTAAGAAATATGATTTTCCGGTCTTTACGGCCGAGGGCCATGATTTTCCTGCTGAAGATCCCTTTATCTGGTACGAAAAGGGTAAATACCGTGCTATTGTAAAAGACATGCATGGTGCCTTTACGGATGCAGGACAAGCTTTGGTGCTATTCGAATCGAATGATGGATTTGATTGGAAACTATCTTCAAACCCTTTGCTTTCAAAATTACAGATTGATAGGGAAGGAGAGGGCATTCTTAAATTGAAGCATTTGGAACGGCCGCAATTGTATCTTGAAAATGGAGCGCCTATGGCTTTGGTCTGCGCTGCAGACACTATTGACGCAAAAGGTATTATCCATTCATGGAACGTTCAAATCCCTATAAAATGAAAACAAGAATAAGAGCACTATTGCTATGCCTTCTATGTGGTATTTCCTATGGACAATTGCCTGAGGAAATTAAACAAGATTATAAGCTGGTTTGGGATGACGATTTCAACTATGAAGATAAAAAACTAGATAAGAGGTGGGAATCGCAAAACGGTCCCAGCGGTCATATTTTGTGTAGTAGATGGCGCGAGAATGTTGAGGTGAAGGATGGCTTACTGTATCTGAAAAATAAAAAGGAAAATAGAGGCGGTCAAGAATGGACATCGGGAAGTATTTGGACAAAAAAGAAGTTTAAATATGGATATTTTGAATGTCGTTACAAATATGCCGCTGCAGAAACCACCAATAACTCCTTTTGGTTGATGACCAAAGGTAAAGATCCTAAAAAAGGGAAACGTTTTGAGATTGATATCAATGAAGGTCATTATCCCAATGAGGTAAATACGAATGTTCATAACCATACAGACCATGTTATAACAAAGAGTGGGAAGAAAATAAGTATTAGAAACCCTGAAGCCTTTACGTACGAAGACATCGATTTTTCCAAAGACTTCCACGTTTTTGGCTTAACGTGGGATGAAAATGGAATGGTGTATTATCTAGATGGAAAAGAAATCAGGCGATTGAAAAATGATTTTTGCTTCGGTAAAACCCCAATATTCCTAAGTCTGGCATTAGTAGAGTGGTATGGCACACTAACAGATGCGGTTGATGGCACTAGTATGAAAGTAGATTATGTACGATATTATAAGAAAGTCAAATAAACCGATTATAGTCATTGTGTTTATGATGCTGTGCTATGGTACATCTATAGCTCAGACAGCGCCAGAGAATTTCAATAATCCCATACTACCTGGTTTTTATCCCGATCCTTCAATTTGTCGTGTTGGGGACACCTATTACCTAGTAAATTCAAGTTTTGAATGGTTTCCTGGACTTCCCGTCCATAAGAGTAAAGACCTTGTGAATTGGGAAAAAATTGGACATGGACTGCATCGTGCCGATCAAATTGTGTATATAGACGGTTTGGATAATTCCGCAGGGATATTTGCTCCTACAATTCGTCACCATAAGGGCACTTTCTACATAATTACAACTATGGTGGGTCAAAAAGGCAACTTTATTATCAGTGCAAAAGATCCTAAAGGGCCATGGAGCGACCCCAAATGGATAGCAGATGCTCCCGGTATAGATCCCTCGCTTTTTTGGGATGACGATGGAAAATGCTATTATACTGGTGCCGCTGTAGTTGATGGTACCCAAGGTGAATGGCAGGGAAAAAATGGCATTTGGATGCAGGAAATAGATCCGGATAAAGGTGTTCTCATTGGAGAAAAAAAGCAACTTACTTATGGTCACGCTTCAAATGCGAGATGGGCCGAAGGACCACACTTGTTCAAAATTAATGATGAATACTTGTTACTTATAGGCGAAGGGGGGACAGGTGAGTACCATGCTGTTACCGTTTTTAATAGTAAAAATCTTTGGGGGCCTTATGTTCCCAACCATGCCAACCCCGTAATGACACATCGGCATTTGGGAAAATCACATCCCATTGGTCAGACAGGACATGCAGATCTGGTACAAACCCAGAATGGGGAATGGTGGAGTGTACTTTTGGCAAAGCGATATATAGATGGTTATGTGACCTTGGCACGGGAAACTTTTTTGGCAAAAGTTGAAATAGCGAAGCAGCAATCCGGGATAACCCCAATCTATAATCCTGGTGTAGGGCTTTTACAGAAAGAACAAGAAAGACCAAAATTAGATTGGACCCCTGTTCCTGAAAAGAAAGAATGTTTTGATTTTGAAAGTGAAGACCTTGATTTGGAATGGAATTTCTTACGTACGCCACGGTATAAATGGCATGACCAAAAAAACGGACAAATGCATGTCCGTCTGTGTCCTGAAATGTTAACTGAGCTTGTAAATCCATCATTCATGGGTGTTCGTACACGTCATTTCAATTATCAAGTGACTACGAAATTGAAATTTTCAACCAGAAAAAAGAATGAACAAGCGGGATTGGCAATCTATCGACGTCATGGTAATAATTATCAATTGGTAAAACGTGATAACGAAATTATCCTGATAAAGGTGTTTCAAAAAGATAATAAAGGAGAAGTACTGCCAGAAATTATTACAAAAGTTCCTTTTAAAAAGAAGGAGGTTGTTTTAAGTGCAAAAGTTGAAGGCCTAAAGGTTCAATTTTTATATGGAACACATAAAGACGATTTGGTACCCTTGGGTCCTATTCAAGATTATACCATAGTTACCGATAATGTGGCCAAAAAGTTTAATGGCGTATATGTGGGCATGTATGCCACCTCCTCAGGACAGGAAAGCAAAACGGAGGCGATTTACGACTGGTTTTGTATAAGTGGGAATGACTAGAATTGAATCCTCCAATTTTAAGATGCTTCAATTAAGTTTTTAGCCTCCTATAAATCTGCCCTGGCCGTTATTTTAAAGATCAAAGTATGCTCTAAAGCTATTTCTTCTGGTAATTTAATGGTCAGTTTGTCTTGGGTCTGTTCAAATGAAATATCTCCATCGTAGCCTAAAAGCTTCAAGGTATCAATAGAAATAGTATCTTTTTTAAGATAGTTGATGTCAATACTCCCTTTTTTTGGAACCAATGCATGGGCATATAAAAACCCATTATTTACTGTAAACCGAATATCTTCAGATGTAAAGCCTTTATCCTTACTTTCGGCCAAATGACCCCTATGTGTTTTCGTAGGTCCTTCACCAAAAACCGTATAAGGTTTGGCACCATAGATTGCTTCGCCATTTATCTGTAGCCATTTGCCGATATCCAATAAGGTTTTTTGTTGATTTTCAGGAATAATACCATCTTTCCTTGGTCCAATATTGAGCAGAAGGCATCCATTTTTACTGACAATATCCACCAAATCCGCAATGAGCTCGCTTCCCGTTTTCGGAATCCAGTTTTTGTTATAATACCAAGAATTTTTTCCTATTGACGTATCCGTTTGCCAGTACTCCCCATAAATGGAATCCATTTTATTACGTTCTAAGTCCAACATATGGGTTCCCTTGGGGTACGACTCATAGTTTAAATTTTTGGTCTGTAGCACTACAGACTTTGACCGTTCAAGACCTGAATTGTAATAGTATGCGGCCAATTTTTTATGATAAGGTGCAAACTCGGGGCGGTCAAGATAAAAATCGAACCAAAGGATGTCAGGTTGATATTTATCGATAATCTCTTTGGTTCTGGGCCACCATGTATTGGCCAGCCATTCCTCGCTTGCCGGGGCAAAAGCCTCATGCTGCGGGGCATATAAGGCAGCGTATTTTGGATCCCCCGTATCAAAATAGTCTTGTTGGTTGTAGTAATTCCAATTAAACGCTAAGTGCGAACTTGCACCACTTATGAGTCCTTGTTTTTTTATTTCGTCCGTAAGTTCCTTATAAACATCCCTTTTGGGACCCATGGCTACGGAATTGTATGGCGTGATGCTCGATTCGTAGAGGGCATAACCGTCATGGTGTTCGGCCACGGGCACTACGTACTGGGCCCCGGCCTTTTTGAACAAATCCACCCATGCTTTTGCGTCAAAGTTTTCCATGGTCCATAGTGGAATCATATCCTTGTAGCCAAACTCGCTTGGATCACCAAATTTTTCCTTGTGATGTAAGTATGCTTTATGGGGTTTATCATCTACTTTTTTTCCGGTAGTATGATTTATACTGCCCTTATCCATATACATCCATCTGGGATACCAATCTGTATACAATTCAGCGACTGAGTTAGGTCCCCAATGAATAAAAATACCAAATTTGGCCTCTTTCATCCACTGCGGTAGCTCGTATTGTTTTAAGCTTTCCCAGTTCTCTTCAAACTTGAATTTGGTTTTAGTATTGGTTTTGGTTTTGCAGGCACTATATAAAACTATAATGAGGAGTACCAATACATTTTTTTTCATAATAACTAATTTCTGTGTTAGATAGGTAGCATGTTTCCCCATTTCTCCTGAATGGAATCTTGGGGATGAATTCGTTGGAACTTAGCTACATATTCCTGCCATTCTGTTTCCCTTGGAAGCTGCTGCCATTGCGGTCCAATGACGTCCATATCAAAATTAGGAATAGTGTCCATAATTAAAAAGGCTTGGCTATTATGCAGGTAAATCTCCATATCCATCACTCCAACCGATTTCATGTTTGCAGTAATTTCCGGCCATGCTTGTCCAATGCCATGTACCTTTTTGTATTCGGCAATCAATTCCGGATCATCTTGTAAAAGAAGTGTCAAAACAAAACGCTTTTTAACACCTACCCTGGTTTTTAACTGCCCATCTTCTGGACGAAAAATAACTTTTTGATCCAATTTATAGATACGTTCCAATACTGACGATTCAAAAGAAAAGGGAGTATTATCTTCTTGTAGAACACGTTGAATATCAGAGAAGAGGACCATGCTTGATAAAGTATCGGCCAAAGCTCTACTATTCATGTCCAGTGCCCCGTCAATCAATAAAAAATAGATATCCTCTTTTTGATATCCCTCAAAAGCCGTTATTCCCCCTGTTACCAGCTGTTTTTGAATAGCTTCCAATTTTATTTGTGCCAGTATTTCAGAAACGCCTTGTTTTTTTGCTGTAATGCAATACGTAAAACGACGAAATTGATTGGTACTCATCTTTTTTAGGCCTTTATTTTGATTACATATCCTTTTACTGCAAAAAACAGTAGATATACATAACAAATCATTGGGATAATAAATGCGTACTTAATTCCAATAGTATCGGAGATATATCCCATTAAAGGCGGTACTAATGCCCCACCCACAATTCCCAACAAAAACACTGAGGAACCGGTCTTGGTATATTCTTTCAAATCTTTTGTGCTCAGACTGAAGATAATCGGGTAGATAATAGAGGTGAAAAACCCCACGATAGACAAACAGGTCAACGAGAAATAACCTTCGGTCAAAATGGCTACGCCCACCATAGCAAATGCACCTACACTACAGAGTGCCAACACATTTTGAGGTTTAAACTTTTTTAAGATATAGACTCCCAATAATCGACCAATAAGCACCAATCCCATAAAGGCTGTAATATATTGTGCTGCTTTTTGCTCGGTGAGTTCAGGAATATTGAACCATTTGGCATATCTGATAATGAAACTGACGATACCCACTTCTGCTCCTACATAAAAAAATTCCGCTCCAACGCCGTAAAGGGTATGTTTGAATTTTAAGATATCCAATAAAGGTTTTTTATCCCCTCCCTGCTCCTCTTTTATGGTCGGTAATTTTGTCAACATCACTATCAGGGTGATAATGATTAGAATCACCCCCAGTACTATGTAAGGAGGTTTCACTAAATCGGCCTCAGCAGATAAAAATGTTTCCAGCTCTGTGGGGGAAAAAGCGTCTATGGTTGATTGTGGTACATCCACTTCATGTAATAGCAACAAGGCGGCCAAAGAAGGGGCAATGGTAGCTCCCACTGACCCAATGGCCGCGGCCATACTCAAACGACTCGAAGCTCCTTTGGAATCTCCCAATTTGGTAATGTAAGGTGAAGCGGTAACTTCTAAAACCGCAAACCCTGCAGCCATCACAAACAATGCTAAAAGAAAAAAAGGATATACACGCGTTTCCGCCGCAGGGTAGAATAGAAAAGCGCCAAATGCGGCAATGGCCAATCCGGTTATCATACCTTGGCGGTATCCTTTTTTTTGAATATACCAACCTGCGGGCAACGCTACAATAAAGTAAGCTCCAAAAAAAGCGGATTGCACCAATGATGATTGAAAGTCCGTAAGCTGGCATGCCCTCTTGAGATGTGGAATCAAGACATCATTGATGTTTCTGCTCAAATTCCAAAAAAACATCAATGCCATTACGATAATCAGAGGTACTAAAAAATTGGTATTACTTCCTTTTTTTACCATTAAAATCTCAATTTTAGGGTTTTAAAATTCTATAAGGGCCTTAACCAAATCTTTATGGGCAAACAGTTTTTCAAATTCCATGGGAACATCATTAAAATGGATACGGTGGGTAATAAAAGATGTTGGATCAATTTTGCCAGCTTCCATTAATTCGATTATTCTTTTGAAATCGTTATGTAATGCTGCTCTGCTTGCTTTTAAGGTCAACTCTTTCTTATGGAAATAGGGGTCGTTAAAACAAACATCTCCTTGGAACAATCCGATAAAAACGATGGTACCTCCAGCAGCAACGTATTTGAATGTATTGTGCATGGATATTGGGTTGCCCGTTGCATCTAGTATGATTGTAGGCAAGTCACCATCCAATAGTTTTTCGAGATTTTCCTCAACATGATCGGAAACCAATACCGTGTCGTTCACCTTGGTAATTTCCGTGGCCTTGCTCAGTTTTTGTGCATCAATATCCATCACCAGCACCCTTGCACCCGTTAATTGAGCAAATAGCACGGCTCCTAACCCTATGGGTCCGGCACCAATGACCAATACAATATCATCTTCTTTAATTTCGGCTCTATCAACAGCATGACAACCAATGGCCAAAGGTTCAATGAGAGCAAGTTGATCGTTGGATAATGTTTTTGACGGATGTAATAGTCGGGAAGGAAGCTTCATGAGTTGTTGCATTCCACCATCCACATGCACTCCATACACTCTTAAATAGTCGCCACAATTGGTTTTTCCCCTTCTTGCAGCCTGTCCCACCTTTTCATTATAGTAAGGTTCTACCGAGCAGCGATCTCCAACTTTGACATTAGTGACCTCGATACCTGTTTTCAATACCTCTACGGCCAACTCATGCCCCAATATTCTTGGGTATTGAAAAAAGGGCTGGTTTCCTTTAAACGCGTGTAGGTCCGTGCCACACACTCCCATTTTACTCACCTTGACCAAAGCTTCATCAACTTGCAAATCAGTAGCTGAAGTTTCTTGAGAATAGGTTTCCCAAACACCGGGTTCTTTTAGTCGAATTACTTTTGTCATTTGTTTAGTCTAGTATTGCAGAAGTGATTTCTTCAAAGGTTTCCGGATCTAATTTTCCCAGTTTCCAATCTTCGATGGTTGATTTGATCTGGACTAAATTTCTAGCTCCCATAACTACACGGTCTGCTTCTTTTATCGAAAAAAGATAACGCTGGGCCAAAGTGGCCAAAGGCATTTTTTTACGGTCAGCAATGGCTTTTACTTTCTTGGCATTCGTCAAGTCGAATTTAGTTATCCATTGGCCATCGGCCCCGTTTTGCTGATATTTTTCATAACGATTCCCCAGCAAAGAAAAATGCAGTGCAGAGGCTGCATAGTATGCGATTTCCTGACCTTTGTACTTTTGGATTTCTCCTTCAAAAACCGAAAGGTTACAGGCATCCATCCGTAAAAAGCCGGAAACTACATCAAAATATTCCTTTTTCACATAGGGCATAAAAGTTTTGTTTGGATTTCCCCCAACACCTAGTTGTTTTACCAATCCCTGGGACTTAAATTCAAGTAGAGTAGCAATGGCCTCTTCAATTTGATTTGTGGGAACCAGTTGTGGTTCATGAAGGAACAGTAAATCTATAGTGTTCACTCCTAAGGTCTTAAGGCTATTTTCAATGCTTCGTTGCATACCTTCCTTGGAATAATCCAATTTTACCTCAAAAGCATCGTTTCCTTCCAGTCTTCCTATTTTGGTACTGACAAAGGGCTTTTTTCTCGTCCATTGCAGCAATGCTTGACCTACATATTTTTCCGCATTGGCGTAGGAAGGTGCGGTATCCAATACCTGAACTCCATTTTCAAACGCATATAGCAAAGCATCCACGGATTCTTGGGCCTGTACTTCTCCCCAAACACCGCCTAATCCTGACGTACCATACACCAATCGGCTTTCTCCTCCAAAAGCGCTACTAATTTCATGATTGTCGATATACGAAGGTCTATTCATGAATCAAAAATTTATGGTGGCGCCACCATCTACGGGCAACACTACACCTGTGATATAACGTGCGGCCTTAGAACATAAAAAGACAGCAGCGTTGCCAATATCATTGGTTTGGCCAAAGCCATCCATGGCAATACGATTGACAATTTGTTGTTTTCGATGTTCATCTTTGTTAATGGCGTTCAAGAACATGTTTGATTCTATCCAGCCGGGTGCAATGGCATTCACACGAACATTGCTAGTGGAATATTCGGTGACTAAGGCGTTGACCAATCCAGTCAATGCCGTTTTGGAGGTCCCATAGGCCACTACTTTGTCTATACCGAACAATCCAGCCATAGATCCTATCATGAGAATGGATCCTTTTTTTCGTTTCAGCATGTAATGGGCACATTCGCGCGTCATGGCAAAAACACCCATCACATTGGTTTGTAAGATGCGTTCAAAATCTTCATCCGAAGTTTCTTGGGCCATAGCCTTGTGGTGAATACCTGCATTGTTCACCAAAATTTCTATGGGACCAACGGTTGTTTCTATATCAGATATCAAAGCGGGTATTTCAGCTTTATTAGTGATATCATTGACGCGGTAGCTTGCGTTTTCTCCTAACTCAGCGACGGCTTCCTGTAACACTTTCTCTCTCCTTCCGGTAATTACTACACAGGCTCCAGCTTTGACAAAAGCTTTGGAAATACCCAGTCCTATCCCCACACCTCCACCGGTAACCAAAGCCAGTTTTCTTTCTAAGGAAAATGCGGATAAATCCATGTTCATATTATTTGATTTCAGTTAGTTTATTGTCCAAAAAATTGAACCCCCAACCAGGTAAATCGTGAGGTTCGGCATAACCGTTTTTAACTGCCATAGGGTTATCGATCAATGGATCGACCCAATCGAAGGATTCTGCTCCCGCACCATTAGGAATGGTACATAACAAAGGAACATCATAATCTTTGTAGTAGTGTGGCAATACGGGCAAATGGAAACTATGGGCTAAAGCTGCACTTTCTCGCCAGGCCTCTACGCCACCTATTCTTAAAATGTCTGGCTGCCAAATATCCAATGCATTTCTTGAGGCCAATTCACGGAGGGGGACCGTATCAAATTCTCGCTCGCCCATGGCCAAAGATATGCCCGTTTGGTTTTTCAGCGCTTCGTACGCTTGGTAATTTTGATGGTTCACGGGCTCTTCAAACCAATTGATATTTAAGTCTTTTGCCCCATTGGATAATTTAAGTGCCGCAGGTAGCTCCATACCTTGGTTGGCATCCATCATGATATCCACATCATCTCCCACCGCCTCGCGCACTTTTCTCAGGCGTTCCAAATCCGTACTCATTTTAGGGGAACCGACTTTTATTTTCACAGCCTTAAATCCACGGCTCGCATAATCTGTAACTTCCGCGATGAGTTCATCAATGGTGTAGGAAATCCATCCGCCACTGCCATAGATGTTTATTTTTTCCTTGGTCACCCCCAATAACTTATGAACGGGAGAGTTTTGGGATTTTGCCCAAGCATCCCACATGGCAATGTTCACAGTGGCTTGAGACCATCTGAGCAAGCCCTGATTCCCAAAATATTCAAATAGCCCATTTAATTTGGCATAGACAGCTCCAGTTTCAAAACATTGATGTCCCTTTACTGCGGGAATAACATCTTTTAAAGCCCCAATAATGGCATTTGGGGAATATTGGAACGATAATAAATACGATTCTCCCACTATTCCATTTTCCAACTGAAGACGCATTACAACAAATGAAATCTCGGTCAAGGTATGTGTAGCATCCGAGATAGGTCGCTTAAGTTCAGTAGAAGCTTTGTATAATTTTATGTCTCTAATGGCTAAATCCATCATAGTTCACCTCATTTTTTTAGGATATTACAAATATTCTTGATTTTATTGAGTAATCCGTACAGCATATAATATATTTTATGTACTATATTGATTTTTTTGCCTTAGCTTAGAGGGAAATTGTATTAATATTTGTCATATTTGAAAGCAGCATGAAAGCATTTCTTAGAGAAGTTAGTACATCACCCGATAGTTCTTTTAAGGTAAAGGTTTTTGATGAGAAGGAGTTTAAGGCAGAATGGCACTATCATCCCCAGTACGAACTTACCTATATGGTCAGGAGTACGGGCATACGCTATGTTGGGGATTCCATGGACTCCTTTAAACGAGGGGATTTGGTATTGGTAGGTGCCAACCTTCCCCATGCATGGAAAACCATTAATGCCAAAAATGAACGCGTAAAATGTGTGGTGCTGCAATGGAATGAGAGTCTGCTTCAAGATTGGTTGGAAAAACCGGAGTTTACCTCGATAAAAACATTGCTGCAAAAATCTTCTAGAGGGATTGTATTTGACTATGATACGGCCATATCCCTTGAAAAGCCATTTGTTTCCTTAATCCGACAACAACCTTTCGACAGATTGATTACCTTATTGAATATTTTAAATACCCTGTCCACAACATCCAAGACGCAGGTATTGGCCGGACCTGGTTTTGGTAAGGCCTTGTCCTCCAAGGAGAGCCATCGAGTCAATGTTATCCATAACTACATCAAGGATAACATTCATAGCCAAAATTTACTTTCAGAACTATCAAAACAGCTTTCTATGAGTAAGGAAGCCTTCTGTAGATTTTTTAAAAGAACCTTTGATAAGACTTTTTCGAACTATGTCAATGAATATAAAATAACCTTAGCGAGTAAACTACTGATAGAGACTGATTTGTCCGTATCTGAAATAGGCTACGAATCCGGTTACAATAACCTCTCCTTTTTTCATAGGCGATTTACTATGCATAAGCAGATGTCGCCAAAGCGATATCGCCAGAACTTTCAGAATATATAATACCACTATACTTTCACTCTAGAGGCATATAGCCCATATACGGCAACTACGATTAAACATAGGAATGGGAGAATAAAAGAAAAATGAATTTCCGATATCCCAAGCGCAACCACATCACCAAATACTTCCTGACCATTGACAGTATCTCCAAAATCCATGATCCAAGCCTGAAGTTTAGGTAAAAATGCGCCTCCCACAATGGCCATGATCAAACCAGATGAGGCTAACTTTGCCTCTTCGCCCATATCCTTGAGGGCCAGGCCGTATATGGTCGGAAACATAATGGACATAAATACGGATATCATGACCAAGAAAATTACACTTGACAATCCAGAGGAAAGCATAACGCCTAGACACATTAAAGCCCCCATAGTTCCAAACAAGGCCAGCATTTTTGCCGGATTTACATTTTTCATGAGTGCAGTTCCTATAAATCTAGTGGTTACAAAAGAAATCATAGCGGCTATATTCCACCATGTGGCTTCAATTCCCAAATTACTGGATGTATTCAAGTATTCGACCAGCTGAAATATGGCTGTCCAGCACATGATTTGAGCACCCACATAAAATGTTTGAGCAATGACTCCAAAAAGGTAGGTCTTGCTCTTAAATATCTTCTGTACCGATTCGCTGATGGACAATGGAGCTCCCATGTCTTTTGAAGGAATCTTGGTTTTAAGAATAATCAAAAAGATAAAGGCAACAAATAGACCTACTGCGATATAGGGAAGGCTGATGACATCAAGGTCGTGATTTTTTATTTCGGTAGCTTTTTCTGCCCCCAATGCCAAAAGGACCTCACTATTTTCATAATCCGTGGAAAATAGCCTGTCCAATACCACAAATTTGGCTACGAGCATACCAGTCAAAGATCCAATAGGATTGAACGATTGTGCAAGATTGAGCCTGCGTGTTGCTGTTTTTGGGTCTCCCATGGAAAGAATCAATGGGTTAGAGGTTGTTTCTAAAAAACCCAGACCACAGGTAATAACAAATAATGAAATTAAAAAATAGGTGTATGAACCATTTTCTGCAGCAGGATAAAAAAGTATGGCGCCAATGGCATAAAGTGCCAAGCCTATCAATAAACCTGATTTGTAGTTGAACTTTCGAATAAACAAGGCTGCAGGTATGGCCATGACCCCGTACCCAAAATAGAAGGCAAATTGTACATTATAGGCCTCTTTATTGGAAAGCACCATTACTTTTTTGAATGCGGCAACCATAGGGTTGGTCAAATCGTTGGCAAACCCCCATAGAGCAAAAATTGACGTAGCTGCTATAAATGGAACCAATAACTCTTTGGATACTACGGGTATTTTCTTTGCTGAACTCATATTTTTTTGTTTCAGAATTCTGTCAATAAGGCTCTATCCAAATGCACATACCCTCCATCTACAAATATGAATTGGCCGGTGGTATGCGATGATTTTTCTGAAATAATGAACAAACAAGTGCTGGCAATCTCATCCGTGGTCGTCATCCTATTTTCAAAAGGTATATTTCGAGTTATCGATTGGAGTTTTTCCGCTCCATTTTCAATACTATCGATCCATGTTTTGTACGAGGGTGTCCAACATTCCGCTATGATAACGGCATTAGATCGTATACCATATTCCACAAGGTCAACTGCCCATTCTCGGGTAAGGCCAAGTACACCACCTTTAGAAGCGGCGTATCCAGAAGTGCCTCCTTGACCTGTTAAGGCCACTTTGGAGCCGATATTCAAAATATTCCCTCCCGAAGCTTTTAAATAAGGTAATGTATGTTTCACTACTAAAAAATAGCTCACCATATTTAACTTGAGCGAATACATGAAATCTTCATAACTAGCATCAAGTCCTGCGCTATCATTTATCCCAACATTGTTAATGACCACATCAATTCTACCATACTTTGCGGCAATGGTATCTATGGCATTTTTAATTTCTTCGGGCTTTGTTACATCGGTTTTGCAAAAAATCGAGTCAATTCCTTTTTTATTGGCTTCTTTTGCATAACTATATCCTCTATCATTACGATCAATACTAACCGGGATTGCCTTTTCTTCCACTAATTGATCAAAAATGGTTTTACCGATGCTTCCTTCGATTCCAGCTGCGCCGGTTATCACCACTACCTTATTTTTCAATCCTAGATTCATTTGTTTTTTTCTGGGTTTGACATAAATTATAGAACATATTAGCATTACCTCCCATGATAGCAGCTTGTTCGTCTGTACTCATGTTCTCGATGTAATCTATAATAAGATCCTTTACTCTTTTATAGTTGGCAGCAACCAAACATACTGGCCAATCTGAACCAAACATTGTCCTTTTTGCACCAAAAATGTTGAGAACTAAATCTAGATATGGTTTGATATCTACCTTGGTCCACAGGTCATAATCCGCTTCTGTAACCATTCCTGATACTTTGCAATACACATTTTCGTGCTTGGCAATTGCAGTCATTAACGCTGCCCAACCATCAAAAAAACCATCTCTGATATAGGGTTTCGCAATATGGTCTATAACAAACTTTTGGTTTGGAAATTTTTTCACAAACTCTAATGTGGCACCTAATTGATGTGGAAAAACTAGAATGTCATAGGCATATCCAAATTGCCCAAGTTTAGCTATTCCGTTTAAAAATTGTAGCCTTAGCAAAAAATTGTGATCAGGTTCACTTTGTACTACATGTCGGAAGCCTTTTACAATGTTAACATGGCTATACTTCTCTAATTCCGCTTCTACATTTTGACTTCTAAAGTCTACCCAACCCACAATTCCTTTTATAAAATCATAATTATTAGATAGTTCGATGAGGAAATCGGTCTCTTCTAAAGTTTGGTCTGCCTGAACCGCCACACAACCGTCCACATTGTTTTCTGCATATACCTGCTTTAGATCATCAGGAGTAAAATCTCGTCGTATTATCGCCATTTTGTCATCAATCCATTCATGTTTGATGGGATTGTAATGCCAAAAGTGTTGATGTGAATCGATGACCATAAAATAATTTTCTAAGCTGAGGTTTCAACCTTTATTACGGTTGCCATTCTATCTTTTATGTTTTTAGGTATTTTGATCTGGAGTCCTTCTCCCGTAACCTCCCATTGTACTTGAGAAGATTCCCCTAAAATTGAAACCTTTTCAATTCTTACAGGATCTAAAATGTGTTTTTTCGCAAATGCCTTCAGGAGCATTTCTACTCCTTTTTTTGGAGTGCCCTGTGCAATCGCATAGATGTTATAGTCCTTGGTAGTATATCTTATATCTTCTGCGGTATATTTGATTTTATGGAATGCCTCGTGATTCTCGAAATGCCCTGTAGGCTCTTTTGTAGGGCCTTCACCGAAGGTATACCATGCTTCCGTATCATAAATAGCCTCACCAAATTCCGATAGCCAATTCCCCATTTTGAGCAATACTTCTTTTTGATTACTTGGGATAGATCCATCGGCCATGGGAGAAATATTGAGTAATAAGACTCCGTTTTTACTTACAATGTCAATAAGAACATGTAGCACGTCTTGTGGACTTTTTACCTTTAAGTTCTCGGTGTAACACCAACTGCCGTTGCTCACCGTGGCATCGGTCATCCATGTTTTGGTACCAATGATATTTTTTCGGGATTGTTCTAAATCGTCAACACTCACAGATAATGGTAAATCATGTTGCTTTCTAACAATGACCACTTCTTTATCCCATTCTTTCGCTTTGTTCAAATAGTAAGCTGAAAATGCTTGACGATGTTTTTCGGGGATGGCATCCAAAACATAATCGAACCAGATAATATCGGGTTGGTATTTATCGATCACTTCTTCCAACTTGCCCAACCAAATCTCTTCCAACCATTTTTCTTCGGGCATGTTTCCATAGAGTAATGCCAGTTGAGAATCGTTAGAACTGGGCGGCATCCCTTCAAAATAAGGGTAATGACTTAAAGGGTTCTCTTTATTTAGTTCTTTGCTGCGTTGCAATTGTTTGGAATGGTGAAAGGTGGTGATCAGTTTTATTTCTCTAGCATCCAAGGCTTTTTTAAGTTCTCCTGTGATATCTCGTTTAGGTCCTTTGTCCATCACATTCCATGGGGTGACATCGCTATCCCACATAGCAAACCCATCGTGGTGTTCTGCAACCGGTCCTGCAAAGCGCGCGCCGGCTTTACGAAAAAGTTCGGCCCACTCTTCCGCATCAAATTTTTCAGCCTTGAACATCGGAACAAAATCATGATACCCAAATTCCGATGGATGGCCATACTTGGCTAGATGATGTTTATACACAGGGTGGTCCTCAAAGTGCATGTGCCTAGGGTACCATTCATTATCGAAAGCAGGAACTGAGTAAACTCCCCAGTGAAAATAGATACCCAATTTCGCATTTTTGAACCACTCAGGGGATTCCTCGTGTTTACTTAAAGATTTCCAATCGGATTGATATTGTACCCTGTCTTTGTTTGCTATTAGCTGTGATGAAACATTTTCATTTGACTTTTGTCGACATGCGAACATCGAAAAGGCCAGTGTTATTACAAAAATGAATTTTACTGCTTTCATCTAGTCTTTTGATTGATTAAAATGTATTAGAGCAGGATTCATTCCATCATTGATGATGGTGTGAGCGTATTTTGAAACTAATTCGGTGAATCCTTCCAAAGCAGTGAGGTCCACTCCCCAGAATTCCTTTTGGGACAATACCTTATGTATTGCCGAAGTAATTGTATCGAGGTCATGCTCCTTGGCTTGAGCCCACAGTTCTTTAAAAAAAGCCAACACGTCCGGATTATCTTTGAGCTGAATGGTCTCCTCGTTTCGCTTGCCCCTATAAAAAACAATTAGGGATGCCAAGGAAAAGAGCAGTCGTTTGGGGAGTGCATTTCTTCGTCTTATATATTCCAACACCGAAGGCAAGACCCTTGTTTTGTATTTTGAAATGGAATTCAGGGAAATACTCATCAGTGCGTGTTCCAGATATGGATTTTTAAAACGATCTAACACATCGTTGGCAAATTGATCCAGTTCTGGTTTGGGTAAATCCAATGTTGGACAGATTTCCTCAAAAATGGTTTCTTTAAGGAACTTGCCTACTACTTCATCCTCTGTAGATTCACGTACTTTATCGATGCCATAGAGATACCCTACGGGTACTAATGAGGTATGTCCGCCGTTCAGAATTCGGACTTTTCGGGTTCGGTAGGGTTCTATATTGTCGGTAAACACGACGTTAAGTCCGCATTCGTCTGCCGGAAATTCTTCTTTGACCGTATCAGGTCCTTCGATGACCCATAAGTGAAACTGTTCTCCTTCAACCACCAAATTATCTTGGTATCCCAACTCCTTGGTTATTGCATTCATTTTGTCCCTCGGATATCCGGGAACGATTCTATCTACCAAAGTGTTGCAGAATATGGTGTCTTCATTGATCCAATTGGTAAAGTTTGGATCTAAGTTCCATTCTTGGGCGTACTTTAAAATGATTTTTTTGAGGTTTTCGCCATTCTTGTCAATCAATTCACAAGGAATGATGATCAATCCTTTGTCCGAAGCACTTTCAAAATGCAAAAACCTTTTGTACAAAAATGCAGTTAACTTGCCTGGAAAACTTTTTTGCGGGGCGTCTTCCAACGTATCTTCCTTATCATATGAAATTCCTGCTTCGGTAGTATTGGAAATAATGAAACGGAGGTCTGGGTTCTCCGCATTTTTTAAATAGGTAGTATGGTCTTTGTAGGGGTCAATGCCCTCTTGGATACAATCAATAACAGCGTGCTCACTAATTGCTTTCCCATTTTTAATCCCATTGAGGTAAAGTGTGTATAATCCATCTTGATCATTGAGCATATGGATCAAGCCCTGTTCTATGGGCTGAATTACAGTGATACCACTATCAAAATCGACTTTGTTGTTCATCTTATGGATAACCCAGTCTGCAAAAGCTCTTAAGAAATTGCCTTCACCATATTGTAATATTCTTTTGGGATAGCTATGTGCCGATACGGTTTGTCTATTTAGTGTTTTCAATTGCTATAGTATTGATTGTTATAAGGATACACCACGTTTCCATGGGATAAAGTCATTTTGCCCTTTGATATCGGCTTTTGCCATGGTTTCGCCGCTGGCAACTTTTATAATATGTTCCAAGATTTTTTCACCCATACTTTCAATAGTGTCTTCGCCACTTATCACTGTTCCAGCACTCATATCGATGATGTCTCCCATTTTTTGATAAAGTGCCGTGTTGCTGGACAACTTTAATACGGGAGTTATCGGATTTCCTGTTGGGGTTCCCAACCCAGTGGTAAAAACGATCATATTGCATCCCGAACCGGCTAAACCTGTTGTACTTTCAACATCGTTTCCTGGAGTACATAATAAATTAAGACCTGGTTTAGTTACTGTTTCGGTATAATTGAGCACTTCGACTACGGGTGATGTTCCTCCTTTTTTTGCCGCACCTGCCGACTTCATAGCATCAGTAATAAGGCCATCTTTGATATTTCCTGGCGAAGGATTGTTCTCAAAACCAGACCCAACCGCTACTGCCGAATCAGAATATGCTCGCATGAGATCGGCAAATTTTTTGGCATCATGGTCAGTAATACATCTATCAATTAAGTTTTGCTCTACACCATTCAATTCAGGAAATTCTGCAAGCACAGGACTTCCACCAAGTGCAACCAATAAATCGGAGGCATAGCCAAGTGAAGGATTGGCAGATATTCCAGAAAAACCATCTGACCCACCACATTCCAGACCAAGTGTCAACTTGTTTAGAGGTGCTGGTTTTCTCTTCATTTTATTGGCTTCAATCAGTCCCACAAAAGTCAATTTAACTGCCTCTTCAATAAATGCACGCTCACTTTTACTCTGTTGCTGTTCTAGATAATGAACAGGTTTTGAAAAATTAGCATCCTTTTCAAGAAGCGCTTTATTGAGGATTTGCATTTGTGCATTCTGGCACCCTAGACTCAAGACCGTTGCTCCTGCCACATTGGGATTGGTAATATATCCCGCCAACAGTTTACATAGTATTTCTGAATCTTCTCTAGTGCCCCCACAGCCACCGTCATGCTTTAAAAACTTAATGCCATCAACATTGGGAAAGACTCTGTTTTTGGATATTTCTTCTTTTGTGCTGCTAATTGGGATTTCAAAAAGCTCCTCAGCAGTAGCTCCAGATTGGTATTTTTCAATGAGTACCTGTGTGTCAACAGCAAAGTCATTTTTGGTGATATAGCCCAATTTTTCGGATAGTGCTGCATCGATGACATCCAGATTTCTATTTTCACAAAAAGTAAGGGGAATTACCAGCCAGTAGTTTCTGGTACCCACACTACCATCTTTGCGATGATAGCCATCAAAAGTCCTGTTTTTGAACTTGGAAATTGATGGGACTGACCAATCTATATTTCTTTTGGAATCGCCAAAGTTGGCTGAAGCATGCTTTACATTATCTATGGTGATGGCACAACCTTTTGGAATAGGTTTAGTTGCCCTACCAATGAGCACGCCGTACATAAGTATATCGTCTCCAATGGAAAAATCGTTCAACGTGAACTTGTGTTTTCCTTTTATATTTTCCTTTAGGACAATCTCTTTGTCATTAATCAGTAAGACTGCATCCTTTCTTAAATTGGATATAGCTACAGCTACATTGTCCCTTGAATCTATCTGAACGTATGGTGTTGACATGCAAATTTTTTTCTGTTCACATTAAAAGTCTACGGTGGCTTTCATGACCCCAAATTTTGGATCGAGCCAATTGTCAAAATTTGCAATCATCTCTGTGAAGGGGACATTGTGGGTAATAAAAGATTCCACAGGGAATTTATCCAATACATTAATTACATGTTCAAAATCTGCCGTTGTAGCATTGCGACTGCACATGATTGTAGTTTCCTTGGCATGAATTGCCGGGTGTTTATAGGTAAGTTCTCCTTTAGAAAGCCCTACCAATACAAATCTGCCACCATGGGACATATAATCGATTCCCGACTCTAGAGCTCCCTTATGACCTGATGCATCAAATACCGCTGTGCACATATCACCATTTGTTAAATCAACTATTTGTTGTATAGGGTCGTTTGCGACATTTACTACATGGTCCACACCAATTTTTTCTTTGGCATAGCGTAATCGTTCCTCATTTATATCAAGAGCAATTACATTCGCTCTGGCAATTTGTGCTAGTTTCATGAGTCCTATTCCAATTGGACCACATCCAATAACAGCAATGTTTTCTTGCGGTTGTATATTGGCCCTTCTAATAGCGTGGGCTCCAATGGCCAATGGCTCCACAATGACAATATGGTCGTCTGATAGGCCTTTTGCGGGCAACAATACGTTGACAGGTACTGTAATCTGTTCTTGCATGCCGCCATCACTATGCACACCCAATACACTTATATTGGTACAACAATTTGTCTTGCCTGTTCTGCATGCTACACAAGTGCCACAGCTTAAATAGGGCATGATGACCACCTTGTCGCCATTTTGAATTCCATGTGGATTTTCGTCTATTTCCAGTACTTCGGCAGCCAATTCATGACCCAAAATACGAGGATAGGTGAAAAAAGCCTGCCTACCTGCGTAGGCATGCAAGTCCGTACCACAAATCCCTACTTTGTTTATTTTCAACAATGCCTCTCCTTTATTTCTGATGGGGTATTCCTTTTCTTTTAAAAGAAATGTACCTGGCTTCTTGCAAACTAAATATTTCATCAGCTGTTCTAATTCTCAAGCATTGATTACATTGTATCTTGCTTGGAGTAGGTTTTATTAATTTCTTTATCTCTTGTACCTGACAATAAAATGAATGTTCGATTTATTGCGAATTTGAAAAAATATCAGGTTTTTTGTTGATTAATTGATGAGCAATGACTCTGTTCAAACGTTTGAACAAAAATAAAATAAAAAATTGGAATGCAAAAAAAAGTTACAATTAAAGATATTGCGAAAGAATTGGGAATCACACCTTCTGCAGTTTCCAAGGCATTGAGCAATCACCCTAGAATAAGCAATAGCACAAAGGCTTCTGTAATTGAAATGGCCAGTAAGTTGAATTATCAACCCAATAATTTGGCAAGTGCATTAAGGAAGGGAAAGAGCAATATTGTAGGCGTGATTGTTCCAAGGGCAAATAGCAATTTTTTTTCCAATGTTGTTGAAAGAATGGAAGAAGTATTGAATAAAAAGGGGTATGACGTGTTTATTACCCAATCCAATGAATCCTTCATTAAGGAATGCCAAAACATTGATGCATTGCTCAGAACCCGTGTCGATGGTATCATCGCTTCATTATCCATAGAAACAAAAAATCTAGGGTATTATAAAAAAATAATAACTAGTAAAGTGCCACTTGTTATGTTCGATAGGGTGGAAGACAAGTTAGATGTAAGCTATGTTGGAATAGACGATCGTCAAAGTAGTCATTTAGTTGTTGAACATCTTGCTGACCAAGGTTATAAAAGGATTGCCCATATAGGAGGGCATGGACATATTGGTATATACAAGAATCGAATCAATGGATTTATTGATGCTTTAGGCCGCTCGGGATTACAAATACATAAGGAATTGATAGTGGAGTGCGGTTTAACGGTGGATGACGGAAGAAAAGCAATGATTGAGCTTTTGAATATGCCAGAAAGACCTGATGCCATCTATGCGGCGGGAGATTATGCTGCCCTTGGTGCTATGCAGGTAATTCAAGAGTACGGTATTGACATACCTCGAGAGATTGCAGTTGTAGGATTTAGCGATGAACCTTTTACGTCTCTTGTGTCTCCCTCAATTTCCACAGTAGGTCAGCATAATGCCAAAATTGGTAGACTTGCTGCTGAAGCTTTTTTAAGACAAATGGAAAAGCCAGTAAAAAACCTTGATTTAAACAAAACTGTACTAAAACCTGAGTTGATTGTAAGAGCTTCTTCCGACAGGTCCGCTGTAAAAAAAGCATGATTTGGAATCTTTCTCCCGGTTATACAATAATCGTGTAGAAAGCCAAGATATATCATCGAGAACTGTTGAAAGTAAGTTGTATTTGATTATTACTTCATACTATCATGAAAAACGATGAACAGCACTTTGTAGGTGTGGAAATTACTTCGATTGTAGAAAATCCCTCTGGATGGATAAGTTACGATGAGTACTTTCCATCCATTTACAAACAAATATGACCCCATAGGTGCTACTGCAAATTAAATTGTTGAGAAAGTTCACTTGATCCATAATCCTGACTATTCCATTTATACACACTTTTCTAAAATCAAATCAAACTTTAAATGCCTTAAAATACTAGGAACAAAGCAAGATTCAAGAGCATTGTTGAATCATTTCATGAGCGCCATTAAACAGATTATTTAGAATTCATTCAAATAAATGTGAATATGATATTTTTTTTGCCAAAACAATGTAATATTCATATTTTGAGGTTCTTATAAATAAAAACCAGACAATTTATGGCAAATGTTTTATGGTTGCAAGGAGGTGCATGCAGTGGTAACACCATGTCTTTTTTGAACGCTGAAGAACCGACCGTGGTAGAACTTATTACGGATTTTGGCTTGAATATTTTATGGCATCCGACTACAGGATTACAGATTGGAGATCAAGTACAAGACCTCTTAAAAGATATTCTTGAAGGGAAAGTACAAATGGATATTCTTGTCTATGAAGGCTCATTGATTCAAGGGCCTAATAATACAGGTTCAATGAATTTCTTTGCTGACCGTCCTATGATGGAATGGATCAAAGAATTATCCGAAGTAGCAGGATACGTTGTTGCTATTGGCGATTGTGCTACTTGGGGAGGTATTCCTGCAGTACCACCAAATCCAAGTGAATCGACCGGGTTACAATTCCATAAAAAAGAAAAAGGTGGTTTTCTAGGGGCGGATTATGTTTCAAAAGGAGGATTGCCCGTTATCAATATACCCGGATGTCCCGCACATCCTGATTGGATTACCCAAATCCTTGTTGCCATAGCGGTAGGTAGGATAGGAGATGTCCAAATAGATGATTACCACAGGCCCAAAACATTTTTTACAAATTTTGTCCAAGATGGCTGTACCAATGTTACCAATTTTGCCCAAAAAGTTGATGGTGGATTTGGAACGAGAGGCGGTTGTTTGTTCTATGAAGTAGGTTGTAGGGGACCAATGACACGCGCAAGCTGTAATAATATTCTTTGGAACCGCCAATCCAGCAAAACAAGGACAAACCACCCTTGTTTGGGTTGTACGGAGCCAGGTTTTCCTCATCACGATTTAAAAAAAGGAAGTGTATTCAATACCATGAAATATTTAGGTTTCCTTCCAAGGGAAGTACCCGAAGGAAGAACCAAGTTGGCCTACTATATCGAAGCAGGATTTCAAAAAGTGCTTCCTAAGAACCATAAGGTCATGGAAACTTCAAAATAATAGCAACGAAAAAGAAAATCAAATGTCAGTTAAAGAATTAAACATATCTCCCGTTGGTCGTGTTGAAGGTGATTTGGATGTCAAAGTATATATCGATAACGGTAAAGTCACTCGAGCACATACACAAGCTGCAATGTTTAGGGGATTTGAAAAAATAATGGCGGGCAAAGACCCGCAATCGGGGTTGATTGTTACTCCTAGAATCTGTGGTATCTGTGGAGGTTCACATCTCTATTGTGCCTCATCCGCGTTAGATACGGCTTGGGGAACGAAGCTATCCCCCAATGCACTATTGTTAAGGGCTATAGGACAGGCTTCCGAAACATTGCAAAGTATTCCACGCTGGTATTATGCAATCTTTGCCACGGATTTGGCCAATAAAAAATATGCCGATAAGCCATTGTACAAAGAAGTGGTAAAACGTTGGAGTGCCTATGTAGGCGAGACGTTTCAGATTGGGTTGACCGCAAGTGGTCTGCCTGTTCAAATTTATGCTTTGTTCGGTGGGCAATGGCCACACTCCAGTTACATGGTGCCCGGAGGTGTAATGTGTGCACCAACTTTAAAAGACGTAACAAGGGCACATGCCATTCTGGCTCAGTTCAAAAATGATTGGTTAGAACCTGTTTGGTTGGGTTGTTCCATTGAGCGCTACATGGAAATCAAGACTTGGGACGATATGCTCGCATGGGTAGATGAGAACGAGTCGCAACGCAATAGTGATTTGGGGTTATTGATTCGTGCTGGATTAGAGTTTGGTCTGGATAAATTCGGTCAAGGCGTTGGTAAATTTTTGGCAACGGGAACGTACCTGCACAAAGATTTGTACAATAATCCTACTATAGAAGGTAGAAATAATGCGTTGATACAATCCAGTGGTTTCTTTGATGGTGAAAACTATCACGAGTTCGACCATATGAAAGTAAGTGAACATGTCAAGCATTCATGGTACAATGACCAAGAAGATGGACTTCACCCATGGGATGAGCCGCTACCGACTCCAGCAGAATCGCAAACGTTACATGACAGTGATTTTGATTCGCAGTACAGCTGGTCAAAAGCACCAAGATACGATGGGCATGCCGCCGAAGCAGGACCATTGGCAAGGGTAATTATGAACGCTAATCCAAATAATAAAGACCATCAGATTAAAGATCCTTTGTTTGGTGATATCATTAAAAAATTGGGACCTAGTGTTTTTACAAGAGTATTGGCAAGAGTTCATGAAGCACCAAGAATCTACAAGTTCATAGAACAATGGCTTTCTGAAATCGATTTGGATGGTGAATTCTACACAAAACCAGTTGAAAAAGACGGAAAAGGATTCGGGGCTACCGAGGCTGCACGTGGCGCATTGGCGCATTGGATAGAAATCAAGGACGGTGTTATTAAAAATTATCAGGTCATGGCGCCAACAACATGGAACGTTGGCCCTCAAGACGGCAATGATAACCCTGGTCCTATTGAAACAGCGCTTTTGGGTACTAAAATAGAGGACCCATTAGACCCAGTTGAAGTAGGTATAGTGGCCCGCTCTTTTGACTCGTGTTTGGTGTGTACGGTACATGCCCATGATGCACAAAGCGGGGTAGAACTATCTCGATTCAAATTATAACCAACTATTCCATATATTAAGTAAGACCTCACAGGGTTCTAATTCCTGTGAGGTCTTTAATATCAAAAAAAATCAAAATGAAAACTGCGATAATGGGTTTTGGGAACCCTGTGCGTAGCGATGACGCTATCGGCATCTATGTGATAGAGCAATTGCGGGAAAAACTTCCTGAAACGGAAAGGATCAATATCTTCGATATGGGCACTGCTGCTTTTGAAGTGCTCTTTGGGCTAAAAGGTCATAGTAAGATTATATTGGTGGATGCGGTGTTGAACAGTAACGAACCCGTGGGGACAGTATTTAAAGTCCCTGCAGAAGAGGTAATGAAAGCACCACAGGACGACCCGTTGGTCTTTTTGCATGGAATGAAATGGGACCAAGCCCTATCCTATACCAAAAAGATTTTACGGGATGAATACCCCGAGGATATTCAGGTGTATTTGGTTGCCATTGAAAATACCAAGTTGGAAGTCGATTTGAGTGATGTTGTACGAAAAGCTGGCGATAAAGTTGTTCAGCACATTTTAGAAGACTTAAATCAATCCATACCCAAGTGAATACCAAAGTAAGTCTTAAATCGTCACATATATATATCGACAGTACCTTGGTAGAACTTATTTTCGGGGAAATCCACTATGCTTATGTGACTTATGTAAAAGAGCAACAAAAACTATTAATGACACCCGTTAGCAGTCAATGGTTTGTTAAAATCTACAAACCCACCCAATTTTTATTAAAATCACGTAACTTGAAGGGAGACAAAACATTGGCAATTCGCGAGATTTTAATCGATAACGATTTGAACACCAAGGACAGGGAGCTGGATTATGAACTTATTGAAAAGACCCAGTTGCTAAAAGTGAGTATGTCATGAAAGGCGGAAAAACAAATAATGATTGGTTGCTCGATGCAGAGGTGCAGTACAAGGTTACTCCGGTAAAGGGCAGATGGGAAGTCTCTTTGTTGTTCATCAATACTAAAGACCCCAATCAGGTTTTGGTCCAGACTATTGGAGATTATCGCTCAGAACGATTGGCTGAAATCTATGGAAAGAATATGCAGCAGACTGCAGCAAAAGACTCTAGGGGAAATCAAAAACTAAACAAAGATGCTTACGATATTAACAACAACTAGTGAAATCCAACAAGTAAAGGATACCATTGCATCTGTGGAGCGATTGGACGAGTTGGTTGACATAGTCCACGAGAGCGATGGCATCAAGAACTTGAAGATTATATTGGTTGAAGAAAACGGGATTGAAGTTCCTTTGGATTGGTATGATCTGGAACCTCCCTATGTATTTCCAAAAACTGCTTTTTCAAGGGAGAATTTATTGGCATTGGTTTTCTATAAGTTGGGAAACCATCAAAGAGCCTTTGAATATGTATCGGAAGCTTCGGACTTGTACCATCATCTTTTAGTCGCAACACATCTACAGTTTGCCTACGAAATTTCGGATGAGATGTTGGTCTTTGCCGAAAAAACCTCTGCTCACAATACTGCTATTTTAAACTATTATGGAACTATTCAAAATTCCTTGGAGTATTCTGGACTCAAAAAGCTATTCATAGCAGCTTTGAATCAGGCTGAGAATGAGGAGATAAAAATATTTACGGCAAAGCATTATTTAAACCTTCTATTGGATGGTGGAGAATTGCAAGAGGCAAAGCAACTTGCGGAACAACACTTGCCCGTAACTGTTTCCGAACATGCGAACCATGCCATAAAAACGCATTTGGCGGCAATTTTAATGGCGTTGCTAAGAGTACCCTATGATTTAAAAGCACTTGATGCGGTTCAAGATTTACAAATGGAATGCATTACTTTTTATGAGTCCAAGGGTTTGAACGTACAAGCGGGGCTGTTGCTCATTGAAGCTGCAGAAGTTGCCAACTTCAAAGAAGATTTTATAGCATCAAAAGAGTTGATCAATCGTGCCATTCAATACTTTAAGCAAGAAGATATTCCCGAGTTTTTAGGGGAAGCTGGATTAAAAAAGGCGATTTTACTGTACACTTGGTCAAAAAATGGGAGTCCACAGTATTACAAGGCAGCGATTAATGCTTTTCAAGATGTTTTAAAAGTTTTTAAACGCGATACACATCCACAGAAATTTGCGGACATTCACCATAATCTAGCCTTGATTTATTCGGAAATTCCTGTAAGTTCTGAAGAAAAACCTATGTGGACAGCCTTTTGTGCATCCTCGTTCAAAGAGGTTTTGGCTTTTTATACCAAAGAAAAATATCCATACGAACATGCCATGGTAAGTCATAATTACGCTACGGCATTAATGCATTTTCCACCAGCTAAAATCCATGATAATCTGGAAAAAGCTACAGGATTGTTCAATGATGCACTTGAAATCAGGACAGCACTAAAATATCCTTTTGAAAGAGCATTGACTCTTTTGAATCAATTGGAATTGGCCTGGTTGACCCATAATGCGAACGGAGATGAGGAGCAAAAGAAGTATGGTATCATGAAGGCCAAGGCCGAAGAGATAAAAAGCTTGGTAAGTGACGAGAATTTAATAGCAAAGGCCGACGAACATTTAAAAGAATTGGAAAAAGTTAAAAGTTTAATCCAGTAAAAGTTATGCACGAAACCTCCATCGTAAATAGCATCATGCGTACGCTTGAACAAGAGTTTGAAGCTGAGAAGCTGAACAAAATGAAAGCGATTCATTTAAAAGTGGGTATCTTATCCAATATTGAACCACGGCTTCTGCACAATGCGTATAGTGCATACCATTTGACACGCCCAGAGTACCATCACGTAGCCTTGCACATTGAATCTACCGATTTAAAAATTCAGTGTGAAGTGTGCAACCATATTACTGATGTAAAAAACTATAGATTTATTTGTGAGCACTGCGACCGACCCAGTAAAAATGTGATTCAAGGGGAGGAAATGCTGATTCACAAAGTAGAATTTGAAGATTGATTAAAAAAAACACTATGATAGAAAAATCAACAAAGGCGGCGCGCGGTACCGTACAGTGCGAGAACACAAATATCAACTTGCTCAAGGCGAATGATTTTGTTGCTGACATCATTAAAAAGGAAATGGCAAAAACCAAGACCCTTCTCATTAATGTCACCTCTTCGGCAGGGAGTGGAAAAACTACTTTAATGCAAAAAACGGCCGAAAAGTTGAAAGATAAAATTAAGATTGCTGTTATGGTGGGCGATTTGGAAACCGAGCGTGATGCAGAACGTATTCGGGAAACGGGAATCCAGGCTTTGCAGATAGTCACGGGCGGAATATGTCATTTAGAAGCTCAAATGGTCCATCAAGTACTTGACCAATTTGATTTGGAAAACATTGACCTGTTGTTTATAGAAAATGTGGGTAATTTGGTATGTCCTTCATCCTTCGATTTGGGAGAAGATTATAGAGTGACCCTTATGGCGACCACTGAAGGTGATGACAAGCCTAAAAAATACCCAAAGATGTTTTTGACCAGTGATATGATGCTGGTTTCCAAGGCTGATTTATTGCCCTATGTCCCTTTTTCCGTAGAAGCAGTAACCAAAGATGCCAGAGAGGTCAACCACGAATTGGAAGTGATTCAAGTGTCTTCTTTAACGGAAGAAGGCATTGATGCTTGGTGCGATTGGCTTTTGGAAAGAGTGCAACAGAAAAGGGGATAATTCCTGAATGCAACAAACCTTCCAAATTATAATTTCTGGACAAGTACAAGGGGTTGGTTTTCGTCCTTTTGTCTATAATCTTGCGCAGAAGTTAAAGCTGAAAGGTATAGTTTGCAATAACGAAAATGGAGTGCAGATTCAAGTCAATACATCCCAAAACCAAGCGAATGATTTTCTCCAACGTATCTTGGAGAACCCTCCTGTTATTTCAAATATTCAATCACATTCTCTTGCTGAAATTTCGTTTCAAGAATATATCGACTTTCGGATAGTTCCTTCAGCATTAAACCATAAAATCAACATTCCACTTACTCCAGACTTTGCAATATGTGAAGCCTGTAAGACAGAGATTAGGGATAAAGACAATCGACGATTTGGTTATGCTTTTACAACATGCACGAATTGTGGGCCAAGGTTTGCGATAACAACAAAATTCCCATTTGAAAGGGCAAATACGACCATTTCAGAATTTCAAATGTGCTCTTCATGTGAATCGGAATACATGGACGCTACCCATCGGAGGTTTCATTCACAAACGAACAGCTGCATGGATTGTGGCATAGTACTCACATTGACCAATGTCAATGGTGAACAAATCGAATCGGATCAGTCCAAGATAATTCAAAAAGTGGGCAAACTCATTTTGGAAGGGGCCATTGTTGCACTAAAGAATACAAATGGCTATTTGCTGTGTTGCGATGCTAAAAATAAAACAGCCATTGAACGTCTAAGAGCGAAAAAACAACGTCCTTCCAAACCGTTCGCACTGTTATATCCTTCCCTAGAAAAAATTAAAACTGATTTTGAAGTAAATGTTGAAGAAGAAACCGCTTTGAAATCAGCTGTTGCACCAATCGTAATTTTGAACCCTACGGAAGCGGCGAGGGAGTTGAAAATGGAAAGTATTGCCCCAAGATTGCATCAACTTGGCGTTATGCTGCCTTCTTCGGCACTGTTAACACTCTTAATTGATAGTATACAGATCCCAATAATTGCTACAAGTGGAAATATTCACGGCTCACCTATTATTTCAGAAGAGAAAAAAGCAATTGAAGAGCTGGCCGGCGTGGCTGACTATTTTTTGCATCATAATCTAGAAATTGTATTTCCCCAAGATGATTCGGTACTGCGCTTTGCGGGAGAGCATCAAATTACGCTAAGACGTTCCCGTGGATTGGCTCCAAACTATTTAGAAAGTAATAGTGGTGGTGAAAAGATTTTGGCGATGGGCGCGCATCTAAAAAGCACCTTCACTTTTGTTCCAAATGCACATACGTATGTGAGTCAATATTTTGGAAATCTGGATAGTTTCGATGTTTTGGAAAGGTTTCAAACAAGTATTGACCAGTTTCAACAGCTATTTCAAACAAAACCAGAAACTATTTTAATTGATGCCCATCCACAATATCAAAGCAGTATTCTGGGCAAAGAATTATCCAAAAAATGGAATACCAATCTCATTTCTATTCAACATCACAAAGCACATTTTGCGAGTGTTTTGGGTGAGCATAAGTTGTTCGAAACTAAAGAGAAAATACTTGGTGTTGTTTGGGATGGTACGGGACTTGGCGAAGATAATGCCATCTGGGGCGGGGAGTTTTTTGCCTACGAGAATTGTAATATGGAACGCTTGACCCATTTTGAATATGTGGACTGGTTGGCTGCCGACAAAATGGCCAAAGAGCCTAGATTGTCTTTACTCAGCTTGCTTCCAGAAAAAGAAAAGAATAGAATCAAGAATAAATTTACCAAAACGGAATGGAAAGTCTACAATACAATGTTGGCTGGCAATACGCTAAAGACCTCTTCGGTGGGACGGTTGTTTGATGCAGTGGCATCGTTGCTTAAGCTTATAGATGTCTGTTCTTATGAAGGGGAAGCTGCAATGCTTTTAGAGACCAAAGCAAATGCGTATTCAGGCGGTATTTATATTGATTTTTTGGAGGATTTGGAATTTGACACTGTCCCTTCAAAAAAAATTATACAAAGCATTTACCGTGAACTGGAAAGGAGTGTTTCCATTGAGCAAATCGCAGCTAGCTTTATACATACTTTAGCATTGGTCGTTATTAAAGTAGCCAAGAAAAATGGGTTGAACACCATTGCCTGTAGCGGAGGTGTTTTTCAGAATGTGGTTCTTGTGGACAAGCTTACGGTATTAGCTGAAAAACAAGAAATTAAGTTAAAATTTAATCGTATATTGTCTAGTAACGATGAGAACATTTCGTTCGGTCAATTATGCTATTATCAACATATTAAAAACTAAGTTATGTGTTTAGCAATTCCAGGAAGAATTAGGAGCATCGAGACCAAATACAATGGTCTGGTACGTATGGCAAAAGTTTCTTTTGGTGGTATCACCAAAGAAGCCAGTCTTGAAATGTTACCAGATGCAGATGTTGACGATTATGTGTTGGTACATGTGGGCGTGGCCATAAGCAAGGTCAATGAAGAAGAGGCACAGAAAACGTTTAAATATTTGGAAGAAATTGGAGAGCTGGGCGAATTGGAAGATGTGGATGAATACCTGCCTAAATCGGAATAATTATGAAGTACATGTCAGAATACCGCGACCCTGAACTCGCGAAAAAATATTTGGAAGAAATCAAGAATACGGTCTCAAGGCCTTGGTCGATTATGGAGGTATGCGGTGGACAAACGCACAGTCTGGTCAAAAATGGTATTATTGATATGCTGCCCGATAAAGTCACGATGATTCATGGCCCGGGCTGCCCTGTTTGCGTAACACCGCTTAATTTAATTGATAAAGCCGTCTTTTTGGCTCTTGAAAAAAATGTGATCCTTTGTTCTTTTGGTGATATGCTTCGTGTACCCGGTTCACAAAAAAGTTTACTTGAAGCCAAAGCTGAAGGTGCTGATGTACGTGTTCTCTATTCTCCGTTGGAAGCAGTAAAAATTGCACAGGATAATCCAGATAAGGAAGTGGTATTTTTTGCGGTTGGTTTTGAAACTACGGCTCCTGCCAACGCCCTTTCTGTGGTTCATGCACACCGTAGCGGGGTTAAAAACTATGCTATTTTAGCATCCCATGTTCTTGTACCACCAGCAATAAAAGCAGTTATCGATGATGAAGAAAGTAAAATCGATGGATTTTTGGCTGCTGGTCACGTTTGTACCATAATGGGAAATACGGAGTACCATCCTATTTCGGCAACCTATAAAGTTCCTATTGTTGTGACTGGTTTTGAACCGCTGGATGTACTTCAAGGGATTTTGATGGTTATACGCCAGCTGGAACAAAGTAAATCAGAAGTGGAAAATCAATATGCGCGCATTGTCCGCGAAGAAGGAAACCCAGAGGCACAAAAAGTGATCAATGAAGTTTTTGAGATTCGTAATCAAATGTGGCGAGGTATAGGAGAAATTCCAGATAGCGGTTATGCGGTCCGTAAAAAATATGAGGCATACGATGCCACCAAAAAATATGAGGTCAATATTGAGGAAGCACCTGAAAACCCAAAGTGTATCTCGGGTCAGATTATGAAAGGAATCAAGAAACCTTTTGAATGCTCACAATTTGGAAAAACCTGTAAACCCACCAATCCACTTGGTGCACCCATGGTAAGTAGTGAAGGCGCTTGTGCGGCCTATTATCACTTTTCGGGAATGGTTGAAGCTTAATCGAACTGTAAATGTCGGATAATAAAAATTTACGCATGCAACTGCAATGTCCCATGCCCCAGCTGGATTTTGATGTAATTACCTTGGGACATGGAAGTGGGGGAGTGCTCACCAATAAACTTTTGGACAGTGGTGTTTTTGACTTACTGAAAAATGATATTTTAGAGGAACGCCATGATGGTGCTTTTTTGGAACTGAATGGTAAGACAGCGTTTTCAACAGATAGCTTTTTGGTTTCTCCTATTTTTTTCCCCGGTGGAAATATTGGAGAATTAGCTATTAATGGAACCGTAAATGACTTGGCGATGTGCGGTGCAATACCCAAATATTTATCACTGAGTTTTATTATTGAGGAAGGCCTTCCGGTAAAGGAATTTTGGGAAATATTGGTGTCCATAAAAATCGCTTGTGAAAATGCAGGGGTTCAGGTGGTTACTGGAGACACAAAAGTTGTTGAAAAAGGGAAGGGAGACAAAATTTTCATCAATACTTCGGGGATTGGTACGATACACCCCAAGGCCCTTATCGGTTCAAGAAATATAAAGGTTGGGGATAAAATCATTATCAGTGGAAACATGGCTTCCCATGGAATGGCCATTATGTCGGTTCGTGAAGGTCTGGAGTTTGATTCCGAGATTCAAAGCGATACCACCAATCTCAATCATTCTGTGAGCAACCTTATCGACAAGTTTGGTTCGGCTATCCATCTATTAACTGATCCAACTAGAGGAGGAGTGGCAACTGTCTTAAAGGAAATTGCACAATCCACAGAATTGGGCATCGATATTTTTCAAAAAGATTTTCCCATTAATGACCAAGTGGCGAGTGCCTGCGAATTATTGGGCTTAGACCCTTTATATGTTGCCAATGAAGGACTTTTTATTGCATTTGTCTCAGCATCGGAAGCAAACGCTGTATTGAAGACGTTGCAGGAAGATGAGAAGGGGAAAAATGCCAAGATTATAGGAAGCGTGGTCGATGCGCACCCAAAACAGGTAATCTTGGAAAGTGCCATTGGTGGAAAACGGGTGGTGAGCATGCTGCCTGGAGAGCAGTTACCTAGAATTTGTTAGTATGAATTTTGAAACCCTTGGCCCCCATGTTAGCAATTCCTATATTTTTAAGGGTTCCGAACAAATACCTTTTTTAGCTCCAAGAGGGGTGTTTACGGCTAAAAATCATTTGTTTGTTTCGGATACAGGTCGAAATCGTGTTTTTATTTGGCACAAGGTTCCAAAGACAGAGTACCAAGAACCAGACGTTATTCTAGGGCAATCGAATATTTTGGAAACCGGTCGAAATTCCGATAGTGGTGTAACTTCCCAAACTTTGCATTATCCTTCTGGAATATGGAGCGATGGAACTATATTGATTGTTGGTGATGCATGGAATCATCGTGTATTGATTTGGCATGCAATGCCAACACAGAATGGACAACCTGCCGATGTGGTGTTGGGTCAACCCGATTTTGAATCCAACCAGCCCAATTTGCATGGTATTGGAACAGACCCCACGGCAAAATCCTTAAATTGGCCGTATGGTGTTTTTTCAGATGGAAACAGGTTATGGATTGCCGATACGGGAAATCGAAGAATCCTGTTCTACGAGAACATTCCAAAAGATAACTTTTCTGCGGCAGACCAGGTTATAGGAAAACTGGATTTTACTACACGGGACTATGAGAATAATGAACCGGTATGGCCGTATTCTGTTAAAGTCAATGCAAAAAATCAAATGATCGTTGCCGATACCCAATTCTATCGCAACCTCTTTTGGAATGATACTGATGACGCATTTTCAAAACCGGCGGAGGTAATTATTGGTCAGCAGAATTTTGACGCCTGTGGACAAAATCAATTTGGCTTGTTTCCCTCATCCAAATCCTTGAATTGGACGTACGATTCCTGTTTCTATAAAAATGGGTTACTGGTCAATGATACAGGTAATAGCAGAATTCTCTGGTTTGAAGAAATTCCGGATAAAAATAACGCAGAAGCTACGTCGGTCATTGGAAAACGTGATTTTAAAACAGGAAGTGAAAATAAAGAGACTTTAATGGGAACATCTAGCTCTTTGTACTGGCCTTTTTCGATTACAACAAACAACAAACAACTTATTATTGCCGATACGGGAAACCATCGTATAGTAATTACCGATTTGAATTTTTAGAAGCTAAGATATATCCAATAAATTCCTATTGCAATGGCAAAAAGTCCTCCAGACAGGCGAACCGTTCTAAAAAGGGATTGGTCGTTTTTGCTTTTTGAGTAGTTGGCAAGCAATCCCAATACATATGTATAGATGGTCATGGCTACAACCGTACCTAGTGCAAATCCCAAAATGTACTGGATGCTATCAAACTGATTTTTAAAACCTAAAACGGGAAGCAATAGCACAAAGTGTGCAATTCCGGCTAGGCCATGTAAAACCCCAATTCCAAAAGAAGACCATAAGTTTTGCTTGACCTTTTTTTGGTGTGAATGGCTATGGTTCAATTCGTTTGCCCCATGTTTATGCTCATGAACGTGGATATAAGGTTCTTCACCATCATGAATATGGGGATGCTTGTGATGCTTGCTTTTATAGAAAATATGGAATAGTGCCCAAAGTCCAACTGCAACCAAAACAAACCCGACCAATTGTTCGCTATGTTCAGAAATCTGCTCAATGGGTATAAATTCTTTGAACAAGAGTAATAGTAAGCCAATGAGCAACATCCCTCCTAAATGGCCAAATCCCCAAACCAAGCCGATTTTCCAAACTTTTCGCCTAGTTTCAATGGCCAATGGTGTAACGGCCGCCAAATGATCAGGTCCAGAAACTACGTGCAGTAACGATGCAAAAAAACCAGCAAATAAAGGAAAACCCATGAGTTAGTTTAGAATCAACAATTTAAGGATTTCTATTTTAGAATGATATCATAAAACCTAAAATATTGTAGGATGTTTTTATACGGCAACTACCTCACATTATGAATAGATTTTATTGATATGAAATAGATTAATATAGTAAGGCTATTTTAAAATAATCTAAATTGATATTGCTGAAAACCAGTTATTTAAATTGTTTCTAACAATGCCCAATCTTAATTTTATAATGAACTTAAAATAGGTTGTTATGGCAATAAGATTAGGAAATAGTTGTATTAATTGTGAAAACTTAGTTGAAGGGAACACCTGTAAGGTACACGGTGTTAAAGTAGGCAATAGTTATACCTGTGATAGCTTTGAAATGAAGCAGGTACTTAAGAACGATACGAATTGTGTAACATGTGTTCGCTTTGAAGCGAGTGATTGCGCAAACCCACAAAAAGCAGCTCCTGGAATGTCCTGTAACCAATGGGCACCACGGCAGGCTTCAGCTTAAAACAGAACTACAAAATCATTGGAAAGAAGGTCAGTTTGAACAGCTGGCCTTTTTTATTGCAATAAACTACTTCAATTTCAAACTTGCACAAAATAGTATAGTCTGCATATGATTTTTTTGTGCAATGATTTTTACTATCTCTCTATATTATTTTAGAACTAATTCGGGTCAGTTTTTTAGCAGCTATTCAGTTACTTTTTTGTACTTCAAGAAACTATTAGCTCAAATTTTCATGTATCTATAAACAGGATCTTGGAGGGCTAAACTAGTTTTTGCTTGTCCAAAACGAAGATTTGTGCTATAATTTTTCGTCTTTATAATGACTAATAAAGATTCATTATAAATTAATTTTCCGTGTAAAAATATTTTATTAGTTTTGTCTAAAAATAATTTATGATTAGGTTAAAATTAAATATATGCGCCTAAAAAAATACTTTTTGCTATGCTTTATTATTTCAAGTTTAAGTATTTCTGCCCAAACTGACCAGGCGATAATTAAAGGCCACGTCACTTCTAGTAATGAGGCCATACCTTTTGCTACCGTTTTTGTGAAAAATGGTGCGGAAGGAACTACTACTAATAGGGAAGGCTATTACGAATTGAATGTAAATCCAGGTGAACTTACGTTGCAAATCAGCTCTCAAGGTTATAGAAAAACGACCAAAACCATAGTGGTAGCAGCAAATGAAGAGGCCACGCTAAATTTTGAGGTTATTGAAGATGCCTTGGGGTTGGATGAGGTCGTTATTAGTGCCACCAGAAATCGTGTGGAACGTAGAAGCGCTCCCGTTGTTGTTTCTACCTTAAAACCAAGACTGTTGACCGCAACCCAATCCATTACATTGGCCGATGGGCTCAATTATGCACCTGGAATACGCTTGGAGACCAACTGTCAGAATTGCGGATTTACCCAAGTACGCTTAAATGGTCTTGATGGAGGGTATACACAGGTATTGTTAAACAGTAGGCCCGTATTCAGTTCGTTGGTTGGGGTCTATGGCTTGGAACAGATTCCTACCAATATCATTGAACGGGTAGAGGTGGTTCGTAGCGGCGGTTCTGCACTTTATGGTTCAAATGCCATTGCAGGAACGGTCAATATCATCACTAAAGACCCTATTCTGAATACTTGGGAAATCGCTACAAATTTAGCTCTTGTGGATGGTAAGACAGCCGATCGTATCCTTACCTTCAACACTTCTGTTGTAGCGGATGATTTGAATAGCGGCTTTACCCTTTTTGGAACATATCGAAATCGCGAAAGTTATGATGCGAATGATGATGGATTTTCAGAGCTTGTTGAACTACGAAATAATACTGTTGGAGCTAAAGCCTTTTTAAGACCTACAGACCGTAGCAGGATTTCGGTGAATCTAAATGCAATTCGAGAGTATAGAAGGGGAGGTGATCGTTTGGATTTAGCTCCACAATTTACGGATATCACGGAAGAACTGGATCATGATACCTTTATTGGAGGAGTCGATTATGAGTTGGATAGTAAAGACAAAACAGCAAAATACCAGATTTATACTTCAGCTTCTTACACCAATAGGGATAGTTACTACGGGGGGCTTGGTGGTGGAAGAACCCGTCAAGATAGTATTTTGGCAAACAACGCCTTTGGCAACACGAAAGATTTGGCATGGGTAAATGGGTTACAGTATACCAAGACATTTAAAAATGACGATGTACTAACGGTCGGGGGTGAGTTTAACCATAATGAAACAGAGGATATCATAGAGGGCTATGACAGATTGATCGATCAAAGCGTTAACGCCTTAGGAGGGTATTTTCAGTATGAATGGAAGCCTACTGAGAAATTAAGGGCCTTAATAGGTACTCGATTGGATAATGTGACCGTCGATGGTGATTTTTCCATCGGGGGAATTGATAGAGGAGTGGATATCAACCAAACGGCAATTTCACCCAGGGTTACGCTCTCTTATCAATTTACAGAAGCATTAAAATTGAGAGGTGGCTATGCTCGGGGATTTCGTGCACCACAGGCCTTTAATGAAGATTTGCATATATCGAGTGTCGGAGGAGAACCCCAGTTCGTCATTCTTTCCAATGACCTGAATACCGAGTATTCCAATGCATTTACAGGCTCTCTCAATTACTCTAAATCAGTCGGGTTGTTACAAATGGATTTTTTGGTTGAAGGATTCTATACAATTTTGGAGGACCCGTTCACATTAGTGAGCACTGGCGCGGTTTTGGACAATGGTTCTATTTTGGAAGAAGTACGGAATGGTTCTGGCGCGAAGGTATACGGTACCAATTTTGAGCTTGGGGTTTCTCCAGACCCCAGATGGCAATTCCAATTGGGAGGAACACTACAAAAAGCGGAATATGATGAACCCCAAATATTGTTCGAGTCCGATGGAAC